>NZ_JABX01000046.1 GCF_001469165.1 Thiohalocapsa sp. ML1
CGCGGCTCACTGGGACCGCCGGCTTTCCAGCCGGCTCGGCGCTGGCGCTGACCGGGATCGCCGGCTTTCCAGCCGGCTCGGCGCCGACGCGGCTCGATGCCGCGTCGGCGGCGTCTGGGCCGATCAGAGAGCACATGCGCAGTCGTCCGCCCGGCGGCGCGGCATGGACAACCGCCCGGGGCCCGCGCCGCAGATCGCGCGCCGGGGGCATCGAGCCCCCGGCACGCGAAGCCGGCTGAAAGCCGGCGGTCCCAGTCCGAGCCGGCTCGGCGCTGGCGCTGGCCGGGACCGCCGGCTTTCCAGCCGGCTCGGCGCCGACGCTGACCGGGATCGCCGGCTTTCCAGCCGGCTCGCCGCCGACGCGGCTCGATGCCGCGTCGGCGGCGTCTGAGCCGATCAGAGGGCACATGCGCAGTCGTCCGCCCGGCGGCGCGGCATGGACAACCGCCCGGGGCCCGCGCCGCACATCGCGCGCCGGGGGCATCGAGCCCCCGGCACGCGAAGCCGGCTGAAAGCCGGCGGTCCCAGTCCGCGGCGTCGGCGCCGATCAGAGAGCACATGCGCAGTCGTCCGCCCGGCGGCGCGGCATGGACAACCGCCCAGCGCCCGCGCCGGCTCAATCCCGCCAGCGCCGCAGCAGATCGCCGTAGGCGTCGATGCGCCGGTCGCGGAAGAAGGGCCAGATGCGGCGCACGGTCTCGGCACGGGCGAGGTCGATGTCCACGATGAGCGTCTCGGGCGCTGTCTCTGATGCGCTGGCCAGGATCTCGCCCTGCGGCCCGCAGACGAAGCTGCTGCCCCAAAAGGCGATGCCGTCCGCGGGGCCGGTGGCGTCCGGCGCCGGCTCGAAGCCGACGCGGTTGCAGGCGAGTACGGGCAGGCCGTTGGCGACCGCGTGGCCGCGCTGCACGGTGCGCCAGGCGTCGAGCTGGCGGCGGCGCTCGTCGTCCGGATCATTCGGGTCCCAGCCGATGGCGGTGGGATAGAGCAGCAGCTCCGCGCCCGCCAGCGCCATGAGCCTGGCGGCCTCCGGAAACCACTGGTCCCAGCACACGAGCACGCCGAGGCGGCCGACGGCGGTGTCCACGGGTGTGAAGCCGAGGTCGCCCGGCGTGAAGTAGAACTTCTCGTAGTAGCCCGGATCATCCGGGATGTGCATCTTGCGATAGACGCCGGCGAGGCGCCCGTCGCTGTCGAGCACGACGGCGGTGTTGTGATACACGCCGGCGGCGCGCCGCTCGAACAGCGAGCCGACGATGACGAGCCCCGTCTCGCGCGCGAGCCTGCTCAGCCAAGCCGTGCCGGGCCCCGGCACGGGCTCGGCAAGATCGAAGGCGCCGGTCTGCTCGCGCTGACAGAAGTAGGGCCCGCCGTGCAGCTCCGGCAGCAGCGCGAGGCGGCAGCCGGCGGCGGCGGCGGCCTGGAGCCGTGCCTCGAGATCGGCGCGGATCGGCTCGCTACCGCCGCCGAAATCGGTTTGGATACACGCGGCGAGCAGGGTTTGGTGCCCCTCAATCGCCGATTTGTGACCGATCATCTCCGCTCCCCATGGTTCTGTGATTGCAATCACTGCCCCCCCGGCGGCCCGGGACTAGAGTCGAGACAGTGATTTCAATACACGGCGATCCAACACCACAATGCCCGCTTACCGCACCCGTCCGCTGCCCGGCCGAGCCGAGGGACGCCCGCCGCACCACCGGTGCGGCGGCGTCACCCTCGTCGAGCTAATGATCACGCTGAGCGTGCTCGTCATCATGACGACCATCGGCGTGCCGAGCATGACGTCGGTGATCCACAACAACCGCGTCGCCATCACCGCGAATGATCTCACGCTTGCGCTCACGCTGGCGCGCTCGGAGGCCATCCGCCGCGGGGCGACCATGCGGGTCTGTGCCAGCAGCGACGGCGTCGACTGCGACATCGTGAACCCCAACGACTGCCACGCGGACTGGAGCGTCGGCTGGCTCGTGCTGCCGGCGGCGACGGGCGATGTCGTGCGTGTGCAGAACGCCGTGGCCGGCGGCATCGGGCCCGCGGAGCAGAGTGGGGCGCCATGGGTGAGCTTCGATGCGCTCGGCGCCGCCGGGTTCCCGGCCTGCGTGTCGGCCACGAGCGTGGCCTTCAACATCGGCGACGCCGCCAACGCGGCGCTCCGGCAGCGCCGCCTGGAGCTGATGCCATCCGGGCGCGTATCGCTGGAGTCGCTGTAGCGAGGGCGGATGATGAACCCTGTCCAGCCGGTGCCCCACGGACCGCAGCGCGCACGACAGGGAGCCGTCCAGCCAGCAGCCGAACTGGGCGTGATGCGCCAGCGCGGCGCGACGCTCGTGGAGGTGCTGGTGGCCCTGGTGCTGCTGACCTTGGGCATCACGGCGATGACCGACCTGCAACTGACGGCACTGAAGCTCAACCACAGCGCCTATCTGCGCTCGCAGTCGGTGGCGCTGAGCTATCGGGTACTGGACGCGATGCGGGCCAACCGCGGCCAGGCGCTGGCCGGGGCCTACGATCGCTCGCTGGCGGACCCGATCCCGAGCGCAGCGCACGCCGCTAGCTCCGTTGCGGCGGCGGACCTGCGGGCTTGGCTCATCAGCACGGAGAACGCTATGCGCCCCTACGACGGGCAGGCGGGCATCCAACGCAGCGGCACACGCGTGACCGTGACGCTGCGCTGGCGCGACCGGCTGCGCGAGGAGCGCGAGGGCGCCCGCAGCAACCTCTATGAGACCTTCACCGTGGTCACGGAGCTATGACATGACCCGGCACCCCGAAACCCAGCCGCCCGCCCGCCGCCAGCGCGGCGTGACGCTGGTGGAGCTGCTCATTGCCATGGTCTTGGGGCTGTTGCTGATCTCGGCGACGCTCGCGATGGTGCAGGCGACCTCGCGCACCAGCGGCACCTTCGACGCCCTGTCGCGGGTGCAGGAGTCCGGTCGGCTCGCGCTGTTGATGCTGGAGCGCGACCTGCGCATGGCGGGCTACCGCGGCTGCGCCTTCGGCGCGATCAACAGCTTGCTCGATCGCAGCGGCAGCGGCTACAGCGATGCCGTCTACGACTTCAACCTGCCGTTCTTCGGCTGGAACGAGGCGGACGTGGCGAGCATCCCGCCCGGCACGCTGCCCGCCAGCTTTGCCACCCGCTACGCACGGGGCGATGTGCTGGTGGTGAAGAACGCGGCGACGCCGTTCGGGGCCCGGCTGGCCGCGAACGTGGAGGCCAACGAGACCTTCGCGCAGCTCACCACTGCCATGCACGTGCCGGTGGGCAGTCTGGTGCTGCTCAGCGACTGCACCGGCGGCGGCGACCTGTTCCAGGTGACCACGGACGACCTGCCGCCGACGGACCGCCTGGAGCGCAATGCCACCTTTGCCGGCGGCGGCCCGGGCAACCTCGACCCGGCGCTGCACTTTTTGAGCCGGCTCTATCCAGCCGCCGCCAGCGAGCTGATGCTGGCGCAGAGCAACGTGTATTACATCGGCTTCCGCGAGGACGCGGCCGGGAACGCCACCAACACCAGCAGCCTGCGGCGCATTCGCATGGGCGAGCGCGTGGCCGGGGCGCCGCCGGACGAGGAGCTGCTGGAGGGCGTCTACGACCTGCGCGTGCAGTACGGCCTGGACCGCAGCGGCAACGGCGGCGCCGATGAGTATCGCCGCGCGGCGGCGCTCGGCGCCGACGATTGGACCCAAATCGTGTCGGTTCGGCTCAGCGTCCTCGCCTACAGCGGCGAGGGCACCGCGGAGGCGCGCAATGACGAGGTCTACGCGGTGCCCTTCGACGAGACCATCTGGGACTTCACCGGCGCCGAGGTCGAGGCGGACCCGGACGGGGAGGCCGGCGAGCTGCGCTTCGTGCCGCCGGACCGGCGCGTGTATCGGTTCTTTTCCACCACCGTTGCCGCGCGCAATCGGGTGGGGTGATGAGCGCGCGCACCGACATCCTGGGCAAGGGACGTTGCTGCGTCCGCCGGCAGCGCGGTGCCGTGCTGGTCATCGGGCTGGTGCTGCTCATGGTCATCACGCTGCTCAGCGTCGGCGGGCTGCGCGGCACCGGCATGCAGGAGCGCATGGCCAGCAACCTGCGCGATCGCAACCTTGCGTTTCAGAGCGCGGAGTCGGCGCTCCGGGCGGCGGAGGCGATCCTCGTCGCCGGCACCAGCGCCGGTTCTTTGGCGGTGGCCGACCCCGGCGACCTCGGCTTTTGGGAGGACTGCTGGGCAGCCGACCCCACCGCCGGCACCGCGACGGGCTGCCCGCCGGCCGTCGAGCATGCGGTAGACACCGCCGCCTGGGGCATTGATGCGGTTCCCGAATACCGCATGGAGCGGCTGCGCGCCGGCAACTACGGCAGCCTCGCCGCCGACGAAGCCATGGCGAGCGCGCCGCTGTACCGCATCACCGTGCGCGCCGTGGGCGGCACGCAGGACTCGGTGGTGGTGCTGCAATCAACCTTTCGGCCATGAGCACGCAGCCGCAAGTCACGCGGCGCGGGCTCGGTGGTGCAGACTAGTGCAGACAGCAGGCAGGCGAGCATGAACGGACCGGCGTTCTCCAAGACCCTCAATGCAAGCGGGGCGTGCGCCCTGGTGTTCCTGCTGGCAGGTGGCGCCGATGCTGCCGTCAACATCGCTAGCGAGCCGCTCTATCTCGGCGGCTCGGCGGCGCCGCTCAACATGCTGGTGCTGGGCCGCGACCATCGGCTCTACTACGAGGCCTACAACGACGCCTCGGACCTCAACGGCGACGGCGTGCTGGATACCACGTACAAGCCGGACGAGATCGACTATTTTGGCTATTTCGACTCGCGCAAGTGCTACACGTACCGAGACGGCTTGGGCCGCTTCGAGCCCGTCGCCCGGACCTCGAACAAGAAATGCTCGGGCCAGTGGAGCGGCGAT
This sequence comes from Thiohalocapsa sp. ML1, assembly GCF_001469165.1. Taxonomy (GTDB): domain Bacteria; phylum Pseudomonadota; class Gammaproteobacteria; order Chromatiales; family Chromatiaceae; genus Thiohalocapsa. The sequence goes on from NZ_JABX01000046.1 coordinate 4,899, forward strand.
TTTCTGAATTACCTCACCACCTCGCGCATCGATGCGCTGCGCAAGGTGCTCTACGGCGGCACCCGTGTGGTGGACACCAACGACCTGGTCGTGCTGGAGCGCAGCTACATCCCGCAGGATGCCCATAGCTGGGGCAAGGAGTATCACGGCTTCGTCGAGGACGGCTACGACATCCGCGACTATGCGCCGCTGAATCTGCCCGTGGAGGGCACCCGGCACCTGTTCGCCAACACCACGCTGCTCAAGACCGGCAACATGGAGCCCAGGCTCCGGGTGCTGAGCCACTCCAGCTATCGGATCTGGGAGTGGGTTGCCATCGAGCGTCCGGTGGCCGGCAGCGAGTGCAAGGACAGCGGCGACAGGCGCAACTGCGAGGACGCCGGCAGCAGCACCTGCGAGATCGTCCCGGGCATGCAGCTCACGCAGGAGACCTACCGCATCACCCAAACTGGCTCCAAGTCCGGTGGCAACTATCCGCGCAACAAGACCGATTTCGACGTGCTGGAGGCGTGGAACGCCATTTCGTCGAACTTCTGCGGCTCCAAGCAGGTGACCGAGGTGGACGGGGGCGGCAATCCCTTCGCCGGCATCAACAACTGCAAGAACGATAAATACATTAACCTCTTCACGGGCACGCTGACGGTTGCCAACGCCGGTTACTACACCTTCGCAGTGGATGGCGACGATGCCGTCGAATTCAGCATCGGCGGCAACGTCGTGGCCGCTTGGTACGGCGGCCACGGCCCGTGCAGCAGCGACACTTGCCGCTGCAATTCCTACACCGGAGAGGTCTTTCTACTCCCGGGCACGCATCAGGTGCGGTTCCGCCATCAAGAGTGGGAAGGTGGAGATGTGTACTACCTGCGCTGGTGGAAGAACCGCCCGGCGTCGACGATGACGGACTACTTCGTCCGCGCCAAGGTCTGCGACCCGGCCGTCGGTCTGGAGTCCAACTGCCGCGTCTACCCCGCCGGCGGCTACAAGCCCACGGGGCTACTGCAGAAGCATGGCGAGGACGACCAGATGCTGTTCGGGCTCCTCTCCGGCTCCTACACGCACCCCTACAACATGCAGGGCGGCGTGGTGCGCAAGAACATGGGCAGCATCACGGACGAGGTCGACCTGCACAGCGGCGCCTGGACCGACGCCGTCGGCATCATCCGCAGCATCGACCGCATGCGCGTGGTGGACTTCGACCAGGGCCGCAACTTCGAGTACGCGGGCGGCTGGCTCACCACGGCGCCCATGTCCGCCAGCGCCGACAAGAAGTTTCCCGACTGGGGCAACCCCATCGGCGAGATGCTCTACGAGGGCGTGCGCTATTTCGCCGGCAAGCAGTCGCCGACGCCGGAGTTCATGCCCAGCCGAAGCAACGAAATGGAGTCCATCACACTGCGCGATTACATCGGCAGCAGCACGATGCAGCTGCCGCTGCCCGACTGGAAAGACCCGCTCGATGAGGCCGACTCGACCACGGCCTGGTGCTCCGCGGGTGCGCTCTTGGTCATCAGCGACCTCTACCCCTCGTACGACACGGACTCGGTCCCGGGCTCCGCATTCAGCGACTTCGCCGGCGATGTGACGGGTCTCAACTGCGCCGCCGAGGCAGACGCCATCTGGGTGGCCGAGCACGGCAGCGTGTCGCGCCAGCACTTCATCGGCCAAGTGGGCAGCGACTACGACGGTGCGCCAACCGAGAAGACGGTCTCGGGGCTCGGCGACGTGCGCGGCCTGGCCCCGGAGGAGCCCACGAAGGAGGGCGGCTATTACTCCGCCGCGGTGTCCAAGTTCGCGTTCGAGACCGATCTGCGCCCGGACCTGCGGGGCACGCAGAATCTCAATACCGTGGTGGTGGCGCTGGCTTCGCCGCTGCCGAAGATCGAGATCCCGGTGGGCGGCACCACCGTTACGGTCGTGCCTTTTGCGAAGTCGGTCGGCGGCAAAGATCGGAACATCGTCCTCGACCGCGGCGCCTTCCAGCCCACCAATACCATTGTCGACTTCTTTGTCGACACCTTCGCCAACATCGCCTCGAACGGCTTGGATGCGGACCCGAGCATCAACGACGGGCGTCCGTACGTGAAGTTCCGCATCAACTTCGAGGATGTGGAGCAGGGCGCAGATCACGACATGGACGCCATCATTGTCTACGAGCTGCGCGCCAACGCCGATGACACGCTCACCGTGAGCCTGCTGTCGGAGTACGCCTGGGGCGACATCGTCCATCACCTAGGCTACGTGATCTCCGGCACCACGGCCGATGGCGTGTATCTGGAAGTGATCGATAAAGACACGCCGAGTAAATACTCCATTTACGATGTTGCCTATTTTCTGGACACGCCACCAAATCTGCTACCCGGCGCCTGCTCGTCGAACTCGCCGCCCAGCGAGTGCGACCCGCACTTGCCCCTGCAAACTACGCGCGTCTTCACGCCGAGCGGCGCCGCCACCGGCGCAACGCTGCTGAACAGCCCGCTCTGGTACGCGGCGAAATACGGCACCGCCGACAGCGATCGGCTGGCGGAGGGGGAGGCATCCAACAACTACTTCCTGGTCACCAACGCCACCCACCTGGAGAAGCAGCTCGACAGCGCGTTCTACGAGATTCTGGGGCTTATCTCGTCCGCCTCGGCGGCGGCCACCAACTCGACGCTGTTGCGCGACGACACGCTGGTGTATCAGGCGCGCTTCGACCCGGACGACTGGAGTGGCGAGATCCGCGCCATGGAGGTCAACGGCGACGGCTCCCTTGGCGGCATGAAATGGAATACGAACGCGCCTGGCCAGTTCGCGAGCGCCGATGCGCGGCGCATCTACACCTATAACGGCGAAGCCGGCGTGGAGCTGCTGACGGCGAATTGGGACGAGCTGTCGCTGACCCAATGCGGCGGGCTCCTCGGCATGGACCTGCCCGCCGTGCTGACCGCGCTCGGCGCCAATGCGGCAAATGGCACCTGCGCCGACCTGGATGCCGTGGCGACCCTGAATACGGACCTTGCCCGCAAGCGGCTCGAGTGGCTGCGCGGCGACGATGCCGAGGAGATCACCGGCGTGCTGCGCGACCGCCACCGGCTGCTCGGCGACATCGTGCATTCGAACCCGTTCCTCGTGGACATGAAGGACTATGCGTTCGAGTCCCTGGCGTTAGCCGGCCCCGAGGCCAGCTACGACGCCTTCCGTGCGACGCTCGTGGCGGCGAACGATGGCGCCGGCCGCCGTCCGGTGCTCTATGTCGGCGCCAACGACGGCCTGCTGCACGCGTTCGACGGCAATACCGGCCTTGAGCTGTTTGCCTACATGCCGCACGAGGCCTTCCATCACATCGCCGAGCTCACCGCCCTCGACTACGAGCATCGCTACTACGTGGACGGCTCGCCCTGGGCCGTGGATGCGTTCATCGAGGTGAACGATCAAAGCGTCTGGCGTACGGTGCTGGTGGGCACCACCGGCGCCGGCGGGCGGGCCGTTTTCGCGCTCGACGTGACCGACCCGGAAACCTTCGGGCCGGAGCAGGTGCTGTGGGAGGTCACCGACGACGAGCTCGGCGTGACCATTGGCCAGGCCACCATCGCCAGAATCGCCGCCGACGACCGTTGGGTCGCGCTGGTGGGCAACGGCTACAACAGCGCCTCGGCAAGGGCGCAGCTCTTCGTCATCGACCTCGCCAGCGGCGCGATCCTCAAGCGCCTGGACACCGGGGTCGGCGATGGCGCGCATCCTAATGGCTTGGCGAGCCCGACACCGGTGGACATCGACTTCGACCGTATTACCGACTACGTCTATGCAGGGGATCTGCAAGGCAATCTGTGGAAGTTCGACCTCACCGGCGCGAGCCCAGACGATTGGAGCGTTGCCTATGAGAATAAGCCGCTGTTCACGGCCACGGACAAGTCCCTGACCGGGCAGCCCATCACGCACCGCCCGGCGGTGGCGCGGCACCCGAACGGCGGTGTACTGGTGCTGTTCGGCACCGGTAAGTTCTTCTCGGCGGAGGATAACGTCGTGGACGCGAGCACCCAGGTGCAGAGCTTCTACGGCATCTGGGACCATGGCGCGCCCGTGGGTCCGCGGGCAACGGCGCTACGGGAGCAGTCGATCATGTATCAGGGCGCCTCCGGCAACCCGGACATCCGCAACGACGTGCGCATCACGACCAACGAGCCGGTGGACTGGTCGCAGCAGGACGGCTGGTTCCTGGATTTCAGCTATGTAGGCGCCGTAGACGGGGAACGGGTCATCGACGCGCCCATCATGCGAACGGATCGCATCGTGTTCACGACGCTGATTCCGAACGACGATGAATGCTCCTCCGGCGGCAATAGCTGGCTGATGGAGCTTGATTTCACCACCGGCCAGCGGCTCGCGTACTCCGCCTTCGATCTCAATGACGACGAGTACTTTGGCCTCGACGACTTTATCAACATCAAGGTGACGCCGCCGACGAGCTCCGGCACCACCACCGATATGGCCGTCGCCGTCTCCGGCATCTTTATTCCGGCCATTGCGAAGGCGCCCGCGTTCATCACCGTCGGCTACAAGGACGTCAAGTACTCGAGCTTGTCGAGCGGTCTGCTGCTGGATGTGGACAACCGCGCGGATCTCGGCTCCGGCCGGCAGTCCTGGCGGCAACTGCGATGAGCATCCGCACGCCCCGGCGCCAGGGCGGCGTGACGCTGATCGAGCTGTTGGTGGTCGTCGCGATCGTGGGCATCCTCGCCAGCATCGCCTATCCGTCTTACCAGGTGCAGGTGGCGCGCAGTTGGCGGACCCAGGCGATCGCCTGTCTGGAGGAAATGGCCCAGGGCATGGAGCGGCGCTTCACGGGCGCCATGAGCTATGCCGGCACCGAGCCGCCAGGCAATAGCTGCGCCATCGACGCCAGCCCGAGCTGGGCCGTGCTGGATGCGGATCTTGCCGAGCGCTATGAGTTCGGATTCGTCGCCGATCCCGAGCAGACGACTTACACGCTGGAGGCGGTCCCCCTCGGTCAGCAGGCAGCAGCCGACGCTCGCTGCGGGACTTTGTCGCTGGACCAGGCGGGCCGGCGCGGCGCCAGCGGTGACGCCTCGGCGGAGGACTGCTGGTAGCCGGAGCTCCAGCCGCAACCCCCGTGGGAGCGGCTCCAGCCGCGAAGCCCGTGGGAGCGGCTTTAGCCGCGACGCCCGTGGGAGCGGCTTTAGCCGCGACGACCGCCGCATGGGCTTTCAGGGTGCAAGCACGCGAGCAAGTGAAGATGAAGAAGCTCGCGGAAAGACGCAGAGACGCAAAGGGAAGAAAGCGAACGATCGATTCACCAGCACTATGCCCATTGCACTGCTTGTACTCGCGTCGCTTCGCTCTTCGCTCGTCTTCTCTTTCTCTGCGTCTTTGCGTCTTTGCGTCTCTGCGCGAGATCTATTTTTCTTGTGTCGTCTGCGCGACATAGCACCATTGGATGGACATTATGCGGAGGCCGCACCCTCCAACTCGGGACATCAGTGCATCCCGGTCTGTTGCTGTATTGACCTGGAGGTCAACACTCCAGTCAACCGGCCAAAAAAAAGCGGCACCCGGGCCGGTAGGCCGCGGATGCCGCGAGAAACAGGGTCGCCGCGCAGCGGCGGCGACGTCCATGGGCTCGCTAGTCGGTCATCATCTGCTCGGACTCGGCCATCAGCACCGGCTCCTTCACATCGTCCGGCAGATGGCTGAACTTCTCCACCAGGCCCGGCCACAGCAGGTTGTAGAACAGCTCGCCGCGCACCAGGACCACGCCCTCGGCCGGGATCTCGTACTCCAGCACCCGCTCCTCATGGGGCTTGAGGCGCGTGTCGTTGCCCGCCTGCGTTGCCGTCGGCGGCGGGGCCGGCATGCCCTCGTCGTCTGCCAGCGCATAGGACATGTACGCCTGCGGGTCATCCTTCGACGGGTGGCCCTCGGCGTTCTGCCAGACCGGCTCGCCCGACTCGTCGTAGGCGGTGAGCTTGAGGTAGATATTGCGGAAGGGCGCGCCGGTGGGCAACGAGTGCGGCTGCTGGTTCCGGATCAGGACTTTGGCCTTTAGCACGTCCCCGTCCTTGACCGTGTCGACGTGGAACAGCACGGAGCGCTTGAGCATCGACTGGTCGTGGCCGCCGCCCATGCTGTGGTCCGCGAGACCGCCCGCCACCGGCATGTGGCAGGACAGGCAGTTCACTTTGGACTGGCTGTCGACGTATTCGTTGCCGGTCTGGCACAGCGGCACGCCGTGGGGGTTGTCGCGCTGGTCATGGCAGCCCATGCAGGCATCGGAGCTCTTCATCAGGAGCGGGTTGCCCTCCATCGGCAGGGCCGGGATCTCCTTGCCGTCGATCTCCACCGGCTCGCCCAAGTGCGGGTTCGGCTTCTGTGAGTCCGCGCCGCCGACACCGGCGCCGCCGAACAGGTCATCGCTGGCGGAGGCAAGCTGCGCCAGCGCGTTGTTGATGCCCTGCGGCGCCTGCAGCGTGTCTGCGACCTCGTAGGACATCAGGCCGAGCCGGAGCTTGCCGTCCTCGCCCTTGATGCCCTTGTACGTCTTGAGCGTGTGACAGGCGACGCAGTTGACGCCCTCGCTGTAGGCGGCCATGGCGTCGAGCTTGGTGGTCTTGTCCTTGGCCGCGTTGGGCGCGTGGCACTGCAGACAGATCGGATATTTGCCGGACTTCTTGTGGATCTGCCCTTCCTCCGTGGGCGGGCCGACCTCCATCTCGTAGAAGGTGCCGTGGATCGGGTCCTTCAGCGCCGTGCTGTTGGCGTGCATCGAGCCCTGCCACTGCTTGAAGATCTCTTCGTGGCAACTGGCGCAGACCTCCGAGGACACGTGGTGGATGGACTCTTCCGCCTGCGCTGTGGCGCCGAGCGCGGTCAGACCGACTAGGCCGACCAGGCCGAAGGTCGCGATGGCAGCCGAGGCGAGGCCGTGACGTGGTAAACGGGGCAATTTCACCTACTCCTCCTTTGGTTATTCGGTTGTGCAGGATGCAGCGACGCCATTGTTGATTCACAGCCGGCTGCTTCACATGCGCGCGGTCAATATCCTTACATTGCCGCCGGCCATCCTTCTTGCTGTAATTCCACCGATCCGGGCGCGGGACGGTGCAGGGACAGGCGCCCGGACCATAATCATTAAATAAGCAATAGCTGATATTCGCGCTTGCTGATCTATTCCAGCAGTGAAGCGCTCGGATGTTGCCTCGGCAGGCCATGACTGCACCTTTGTGGTCGGCGAGAGACTCACGACAAGCGGTATCGATCGCTTATTCGGACGGATGGGTGCAGTGCTTTGCACGGCCCTCGGCGATCATTCCACCAACCGCAGGCAGTAGGCAAAGACCCCATGACTTCATCGAGATACCCCTCGCCCGCGCGTGCGCGGCGCCGCGCGCCGATGCGCGCGCTGCTCGTCGGCGCAGCACTCACGCTGGCGCTGCCCGCCGCGGCAGACAAGGTCAAGCTGGACCCGAGCGAGTGGGGCCACGCGGCCGGCGAGAAGTGCGCGAGCTGTCACGAGAAGGCGTCCCCCGGCATCGCCGAGCAATGGCACCAAAGCGCACACAAGATCGCCGGGGTCAACTGCATGGACTGCCACCAGGCGGACGCGGCCGACGCCGATGCCATCGAGCACGAGGGCCAGGTCATCGCGACCATCGTCTCGCCGAAGGACTGCGGACGCTGTCATGAGAAGGAGTATCAGGAGCAGGCGGGCTCCGTGCACGCGGAGGCCTACGCCATCATCAAGGACCGGGTGCCGGCGCTCGCACACAATATGACGGGCGCCGAGATGCAGGCAGCGGGCTGCGATCAGTGCCACGGCTCCCAGGTCAAGGTGCGCGGCGACGGCACGCTGGACCCGGCCACCTGGCCCAACTCCGGCATCGGCCGCATCAACCCGGACGGCTCCAAGGGCAGTTGCTCCTCCTGCCACGGCCGCCATGCGTTCTCAAAGGCGCAGGCGCGCGAGCCCGAGGCCTGCGTGCGCTGCCATTCGGGGCCGGATTCGCCGGACAAGGAGGTCTTCGAGGCCTCCAAGCACGGCATGCTCTACGCTGCTCAGCGCGAGGCGATGAACCTCGACGCCGACACCTGGGTCGCCGGCAAGGACTACACCGCCGCCCCCACCTGCGTCACCTGCCACATGGGCGCCGCCGGCAAGGTGCCGGCGACCCACGACGTCGGCTTGCGCAACGCCTGGAATCTCAACACGCCGGTGTCGAAACAGCAGTACCTGGTGGTGCTGGAGGACGGCTCGAAGCTGGAGCTGCCCGCCGATGCGAAACCCCCGAAGCGCGGTGCCGAGCTCACCAAGGCCGATGGCACCGTCGGCAAGGTGAAGGTCGTCGCCGCACCGGAGCGGCGCCGGCAGGTGATGTCCACGGTCTGCCTGGAATGCCACGCCAAAAGCATGACCGATGGCTTTATGACCCAGTTCGACAACGTCGTGAAGCTCTACAACGAGAAGTTCGGCGAGCCCGCGGCGGCCATCATGGCCAGCCTCTACGACGCGGGTCTGCTGACGCCGCTGCCCTTCGATGAGCCCATCGAGTTCACCTACTGGGAGCTGTGGCACGACGAGGGCGCCCGTGCCCGTCACGGCGCCTCGATGATGAGCCCGAACCACGCCTGGTGGGAGGGCATGTACTTGGTGGGCCGCAACTTCTACAGCCGCTTCCTGCCGGAGGCCCGGGCCGCGGCTGGCGAGCGCGCGGCGGAGCTGGTGGACGTGCACATCGAGGGCGCCGCCGGGCATGCCTGGCTGGCCCGCACGGGTGAGGCCAGCTCGATTCTCGGCTGGATGCCGCCGGCGCCGCCGCCAGCGCCCGTCGCGGAGCCGGCGGCGGACGCGCCCCCGGAGATGGATGCAGCGCCGCCCACCGAGGCACCGGCCGCTGGTGAGGCCGCTGCACCGCCCGCTGCCGACGCGAGCGTCGCCGCGGCGAAGGAGGGCGGGCAATGATCAAGCTCGACCCGCCGGCCTTCATCACGCGTCATGTGCTGTTCGCGCTGGTGGTGGGCGGCCTCGGTGGCATCGCGTTCATGTTCTTCCTGCTGGAGTTCGACCACTACACCAGCTCCAACGAGTTCTGCACCACTTGCCACTCCATGACCTACGCGGAGGTGGAGTATCGCCAGTCCGCGCACTACAACTCCGCCTCCGGCGTGCGCGCGAGCTGCGGCGACTGCCACGTGTCCGAGGGGGTCATCATGGCCACCTACGACCACGCCATCGGCACCAAGGACCTGATCAAGCAGATGTTCGGTGCCGACTACGACGACCCGGTGGTGAACCTGCTGCACCTGCCGGAAGCCGCCTTCGCCGCGCGGGACTGGTTCCGCAAGCGCGATTCCGCCACCTGCCTGCGCTGCCACACCCTGGAGGCCATCCAGGGCACCCGTGCCCACACCGCCGCCATCCACCAGGAAGAGACCGAGGGCAAGAGCTGTATTGACTGCCACATGAACCTGGTGCACCGCAAGGTGCCGAGCGAGCAGACCTTCAAGCGCGAGGCCTGGAACGCGATGGTGGAGGAGGAGTTCGACCTTGCGCCGGGCACCGCGGCGCAACTGCTGGCCGGAGACAAGCCCGGCGGCGTCGCGGCGGCACCGGTCCCTGCCACGGCCGGTGATTGAGCGAGGGGGCCGCGCTGTCGGCCCACCTGCCACCTGGCGCTATGAAGCAAGGGCCGAGGGCCGAGGAGGTCTTCCTTGGCCCTTGGCCCTCGGCCCTCCGCGCTTGGCGCCTCAACCAGGCTAGGTCCAACCCCGCTGGGGAATTACCACAAGCGACGCGCGAAAAGCACCTTGCGCGGGCCCTCCATCACGCGCGTCGAAGGCGCGTCGCAGGTCCGGCGCCCGCGCGGGGCGGGGCGGAGCGCGTTGGCACATAGGCTGCAATCAACAGGCGACCGAGGCGCAATTCGCCCCGGCGTGTGATCAAGCAACCACATCGAGGAGATCTTCTATGAAGCATCCCATCGCCGCCGCCAGCGTCGTCGCTCTCGCCCTGGGTGTCGCCGGCCCCGCAGCCTTCGCCGAGCAGCAGGGCATGCAGCAGGGCACGCAGCAGGGCAGCCAGCAGCAGACCGGCCTGCGGGCCGGGCAGCAGGGCGAGAAGAAGGAGGTGAAAGTCTCCGACCTCACCGGCACGGATGTCGTCAACCGCCAGGGTGAGCAGATCGGCGATATCGACGAGATCGTCCGCAAGTCCGACGACGACGAGGCGAAGGCGCATGCCGTGATCTCGGTCGGCGGCTTCCTGGGCATGGGCGACAAGGACGTGCTGGTGCCGTTGGACCGTCTCAGCATGCAGGAGGACAAGATCGTGCTGCCACAGGACATGGCATCGAAGGACGCACTGGAGCGTCAGCCCGCGTGGAAGGACAAGGAGGACGACTACGAGAAGCTGTCGGACTCCGACAAGGTGGAGATCGAGCGCTCCGAGTTCGCCGCGTTCGAGCGCGGCCAGCAGGGCATGACCCCAGGCCAGCAGGGCACGACGGGTCGGCAGGGCACGATGCCCGGCCAGGATTATCAGCAGCGCAACCAGCAGGGCAGCGGCGCTGGCATGTAAGCCGGTGATGGCGCGGGACCCGTGAGGGTTACGCGCATTGTCAGGCTCGGCACCGGGAGGTGCTGGGCCTGTTTGGGGATCGGCACAATGATGGTCTCCAGGAAGGACGCAACGCCGATAAGCCACAGGCCGATGCGCGAGCCGGCCAGGTCCAGCGCCCACTGCTGCGGACGCCGCCAGGCGTCGCGGAGCTGTCGCTGATTGGGCTCGCGGGTGGCGGCCTCCTGCGGAGCGGCGCTGTGGTGGTCGCGGGCCACGGATTGCTTCTCCTGTCGTGCGGGTTGGCTGGGCGGTGCCGGCCGGTTGGCGCGGTAGTGCCGGATGGATCAAGGTGTCGTTGTCGTTGTCGTTGTCGTTGTGGACTCGATCGACAGTCCGACAACGACGACCGGCGCAGGGCTGCACTGCCGTCGCGCATCAGTCGGCGAGGGAGCCCTGAGCCTCCCGGCCGCGGCCGGGGGCAGGCGCCTCGCCGGGCAGGCGGTCGGCCACCTCCGCACCGCGCTGCCCACGCGGCCGTGCGGTGCCGATGGTGCTGTCGCGCGCCGTCTGGCGCTCCGTCTCGGCGTTGATGCCGGCGCCGATGATCACGGACGCCGCCGACAGGTAGAGCCAGAGCAGCAGCACGATCACGGCACCGAGGGAACCGTAGGTCGCGTTGTAGGCGCCGAAGTTGGCCACGTAGAACGAGAACAGCGCGGAGGCGACGAGCCACAGTACGCCCGCCACGACGGAGCCGAGCGGCAGCCAGCGCCAGCGCGCCTCGCGCCGCGACGGGCCATAGCGGTAAAAGATGGCGAGCGCGAGCAGGGCCACCAGCGCGAGCACCGGCCAGCGCAGCCAGTTGGCGAGCGTCGCCGACGGGCCGCCCAGGTTGAGCACGTTCAGCACGATGGGCACGGCGACGGTGGCGACGATGCCCGCCATTAGCACCAGCACCAGGAACAGCGTGAGACCGAAGGCGACCAGATTGAGCGTGAAGAAGCCGCGCTTCTCGCGCTCGTCGTAGGCGATGTTGAGCGCGATGATGAGCGCCCGGGTGCCGCGGGTCGCGCCCCATAGGGCCAGGATCACGGCGCCGGCAAGGCCTAGGCCCAGCGCGGGGTCCGCGCCGGCGCCGGCGCTTTCGAGCTGGTTCGAGATCAGCTCATGCACCTGCGCCGGCATGATGCCGCGCAGCTCGTTGAACTGCTGCTGGATCTGGGCCGGGTCGAACAACAGACCGTAGGTCGTCACCAGCGCGGCGATGGCCGGAAACAGGCCGAGCAGGGCGTAGAAGCCGACGCCCGCGGCGACCAGGCTCAGGTTCTCGCCCATGAAGCGCTGCGTGACCCGCTGCAGGATGTTCCACCAGCCGCGCCGTGGGATCTGCAGCGGCGACTGGGCGTCGCGCCCGAGATCGGCGGGGGTGAGGCGACTGCTGCGGCGGCTTTTGCGTCTAGTCATGGTTCGGGTCTCCATGGGATGAGTGGGGCAGCCGGCCGCGCGCCCGGGCGAGGTGTCCAATCACGTCGCTACGCGAGATTTGTCGGCGCTGGTTCAGTTCCACAGCAGGGGATCGGTCGCTGCGGCTGCCGGGCCGCGCGTCGGGCTTGCGGCGCCGGCGACGCCGCGCCTGGCTGCGCGCGTTCCTGCCGGTGCTCAGCAAAAAATGGTCCGCAACCCAGCACGGGCAGTGCGGCGCGTCGATCGGCGTGAGCGCACGCTCGGCCGGTGCAGATCCGCCGCTGGCAGGGGGCTTTGCCCCACGGGGCGGTGGGCTTGGATCGGTGCGCGCGCCCTGATGCGAGGTCAGCGCTCGGTTTCGGCAGGCTGCCCGGTGCCCGGCGCTCGCGCTTGGCGACGCGGTCGTGCTCGGCCTTGGCCTGGCGGTGGCTGGTTTCATCGCCGGCGCGGCGCTGGGTCAGCTCGCGGAAACGGCGGCGATGCGGGTGACCAGGATCGAAAGGCTCACCACCAGCAGCAGGGACAGGATTGCGGTCATCGGGCGGCGGTGGGCGTGGCTCGGTCCCGACCGACGGCAGCCGTCGGAAGGATGGTCGTCGTAAGGATGGTCGTCGGAAGGATGGTCGTCGCAAGGATGGTCGTCGTAAGGATGGTCGTCGTAAGGATGGTCAAAGCATCAAAGGGGGTCGGCATCCTTGCCGAGACGATGGCGCGGAGCCCGCGCATGCACGCCGGCCGTTACTGCGACGCCTGGTCTACTTGGACGCCTGGTCCTCCCGGCGCTACTGCGACTCCTGCTCCTGCGACTCCTGCTCCTGCGACTCCTGCTCCTGCGACTCCTGCTCCTGCGACTCCTGCTCCTGCGACTCCTGCTCTCGGCGCGGGTTGCGCTCGCCCTGTTGGCCGGTCATGCCGCTGTCGTCCTGGATCTCGAAGGCGGCAAACTCGGAGCGCGTGATGCGCTCGTTGCCGTAGCTGTCCACCTCCTCGAAGCGTTGCTCCAGCTCATCGTGCTGCTGGGCCTCCTCGCGGCTGATGACGCCGTCGTTGTTCCGGTCCAGACGCTCGAACAGCCGGGTCTTCTCGGGCGGCAGGTAGACCATATCGCGGTTCGGGTCGAACATGCCCGTGCCTGCCTGCTGCCCTTGCGGCCCGGCCTGCTGCTGCGCCTGCTGGGCGCCCTGCTGCTGGGCTTGCGGGTCCTGCTGCTGACCCTGTTCATCGGCCTGTGCCTGCTGCCGGACATCCTCGGGCAACCAGTAGGCGATGATGATGCGGCTCACCTGCGGTTGGCCCATGTTCGGCGCGCCGCCGGTGGCACCGAAGGCCGGGGCCTTTTGCACCTGATCGGGCGACACATCGAACACCAGGTGCTCCTCGCGCGCTAGCGGGTAGACGAAATGACCCACCGGCACGGCCACCTGGTCCCCCGCCTTGTTGTCGGCGAGCAGTTGGCTCTGCAGGATCACGAAGCGCAGCCGGCCCATATCGTCCATCACCAGCTCCTTGACGGAACCGAGCTCCTTGCCGTCGCGGTTTTGTACCGACTTGTCCAGCCAGTTGCTGACCTGATAGCGGCCCGGGAGCTGCTTGGTCAGCGGCTGGTCCGTTCCGCCGCCCTGCTGGCCTTGCTGAGCCGCCATCGGCTGCCTCTGCTGCTGGCCGGTCGGGGCGCCGGCCCCGGTCTGCGCGACCGTGACGCCGGTCCACAGGCAGGCGGCACCAAGCGCGGCGGCGGCCGCAACGGCGGACATCCGGGACAGGGCGGCGGCATGCTTCGATTGCTCGTTGATCATGATTGTGCTCCTCGTGGTTGTTGCGTGGCAGGGAGGCCGCAGCACGCGGCCACAACTCGCCCAACTGGTTTGCAAGCACGGGGCCAGGGCGCGGCGGTTGCTGCCGACGCCGCCTGGCTCAGGACCGGGATGGGCGAATGCGCCCGGAGCCGGTGCCGCCGCCGGGTAGCGGCCAACTGAGCGCGAGATTGTCTTGTTTGGCAGCGAAACCCGACCTTAAGGGCATCGAATTCGATCCCGACGAACGGCGGGCCGGTCCATGGCCGATTTGGATGATCCGCCCACCCCGGCGAGCGCGAGGCGTTCTGCTACCTGCTTGCATGTGCGCGGTTCGGGCGCGGAGCGCCCGCAGACGCACGGGCTCTGCAAGCAACCCGGGCTTGCGCCTCGCTACTAACGTTTGGCAGCTATGCCTTCGGCGCCGGGAGCGTGCGGCGGAGCCGCGGAGACGGCGTGCCGAGGCGGACGCCTGGGCACGCGCACACATGAAAACGCCCCCGGTCGGGGGCGTTCTTGCGGTTGGGCCAGGGGCCGGCGGTGCCGGCCCCTGAGGCGGGCAGGGGGCTAGGCCTGCTCGGCGACGGCGGCCTTCTCCTTCGGCCTGCCGATGGCGGAGATGGGCACGGCGACCTCGCCCGGGCCGTTGTACTGGGCGATCTGTTCGTCGGTCATCTGCTGGTTGCCGCCGCCGCAGGCCATGGCGGCATGGGCCGGCTCGGCACCGCCGCAGGCCTTGATGGAGGCCATGACGCCGCTGGGCTGGATCATTGCAGCCGGCCGTCTCACGACCTCGGGCTTGACCGTGCCTTCCAGTGGGCGTTTGGCCGCCGGTGCCTGCTTCCAGGCGTTGTGATCTGGTTCCTCGATCTTGGACGCGGACTTGTCGTAGTCGAAGCGGATCAGCTTCTTGAACATCGGCCCCCAGTAGTTCTGCTGGCCGAGCTGGTAGAACTTGCGCTGGAGGGCGCTCTGGAAGAAGGCCTTGATGCAGCCGATGAGATAGCGGCGGCGGAAGGGATCCTTCACCCAGGGGTACTGGAACAGCATGCGCTTCATGTAGAAGCGCCGATAATTGGCCATAACGCCATCGAGCAGCTCGGCGCGGTCGATGTTGTCCGGCTTCATGATGGGCGAGACGAAGTTGTACTTGGAGTAGTCGAACACCTCGACCTTCTCGCCCAGCTCCGTGAACATGTCGGAGAAGGGCCAGGGGGTGAACATGGACCAGTTGGCCATGTCGGCGCCCCAGTCCATGACCAACTGGTAGGTCTCTTCCAGGGTCTCGCGCGTCTCGTTCTCGAGGCCGACGATGAACTGCGCCTCGGTGACGATGCCGTTTTGCTGCAGGAGCTCGATGGCGCGCTTGTTCTGCGCAACGGTGGTTTCCTTGACGAAGCGGTCGAGGTTGAGCTGCGCCGCCGCCTCGGTGCCGAGCGAGATGTGCACGAGCCCGGCCTTGCGATAGAAGGGCAGCAGCTCCTCGTCGCGCATGACGTCCGTCACGCGGGTGTTGATGCCCCAATGGATGCCCAGGTCGCGGTCGATGAGCTCCTGGCAGAACTCGATGAACTTGGCGCGGTTGATGGTGGGCTCCTCGTCGGCGAGGATGAAGAAGCCGACGCCGTGCACCTTCACCAGCTCCTCGATCTCGTCCACCATGGCCTTGGGGCTGCGCACGCGGTAGTCGCGCCAAAACTTCCATTGCGAGCAGAAGCTGCAGGTGAAGGGGCAGCCGCGGGCCATGTTCGGGGTGGCCACCGGCACGCCGAGCGGGATGTAGGTGTACTTTTTCCAGTCCAGCAGACCCCAGTCCGCCCGGATGCTGTCGATGTCCTTGATGGAAGGCTCGGCCGGGGTCGCGACCACGGCGCCGTCGTTGCCCAGGAAGGCGATGCCGTTGATCTGGTCGCGCTCGTTCGGCCAACGCCCCTCGTCGATGGCGCGCACCAGGTTCAGCGTGACCGCCTCGCCTTCGCCGCGGACGATGACGTCGATCCAGGGCGCCTCGCCGAGCACCTGCTTGAACATGAAGGTCGGGTGGATGCCGCCGAGGACGGTGACGGCGTTCGGGCACTCCTCCTTGGCGATCTTGAGCACCCGCTGCGCGACGTAGATCATCGGCGTCATGGCCGTGGTGGCGACCACGTCGGCCCCGGCCTCGCGGATGGCGATGCGCAACTGCTCGTCATTCAGGCCGTCCACCAGGGCATCGACGAACACATAGTCGTTGTAGCCGCCGGCCTTGAGGTAGCCGGCGATGTAGGTGACCCAGGCCGGCGACCAGTTGCCGGCGATATCGGCGGCGCCGGCGCTGTAGTTGGGATGGACGAAGAGAATGCGCATGAATCGGCTCCGTGTCGGTGAGCGGCGGTCGCGGACAGGCACCGGCGACTGCGGGTGATCGGCAGCGGCGGGGCGGTTTCGCCCGGCAGTGCCAGCTTGGGTCTCTGTTGCGGAGTGTCGGCAACCTGGCCGGCCGCGTCATTGAGCCCGGTCTATCGATGTGTCGGTCGGTGCGTCGGTTGGCCCGGCCGGCACGCGCCGTGCCGGCCGATGGCCACTGTCCGACTCGTCTGCTCGGGATGGTACTGCGCCGGGCGCCCATCGCCAGCAACAGAAGTGTCATTCCGCGATTCCTTTGACCGGTGTCAAGCTGGCTGGACACTTGGCTTTGCAAGATGGCCTCGATGAAGCACTGCTACCTGATCGGCATCGGCCCCGGGCATCCGGATTTCCTGACCCTCGAAGGGCTTAACGCGCTACGTTGTGTGGACTTGTTCCTGATCCTCGAGAAGGAGGGCCGTGGCAAGGACGAACTGACGGCGCTCCGCCACGACATCCTCCAGCGTGTGCGCCCGGATGGCGGCTACCGGGAGCTCAGCGTGCCGAGCCCGGCGCGCCCGCGCGCGGTGGACCAGGACGCCGCCGCCTACCATGCCGTTGTCGACGCCTGGCACGCGGAGAAGCGGCGCCTGTTCCGGGGCGTGCTGGAGCGGGAGCTGGCCGACGGCGAGGCGGCGGGGCTCATGCTCTGGGGCGACCCGACGCTCTATGACCAGACCATCAGCATGTTGACCCGGGTGGTGCAGGAACTGCCGGAGCCCCTGGGGCTCAGCGTGATCCCCGGCATCAGCGCGGTGCAGGTGCTCTGTGCACGGCACCGCATCCCGCTGAATCGCGTCGGGGAGTCGGTCAGTATCATCACCGGCCGGGAGGCGGAGCAGGTGGACCCGGCGAGCGTGCACAACACCGTCGTCATGCTCGATTACAACGCGTCTTTCCGGCGCTTCGTCGGGCAGGACATGGATATCTACTGGGGCGGGTATCTCGGCGCGCCGGACGAGGTGCTGGTCGCCGGGCGGCTCGATGACGTGCACGACGAGCTGCTGCGCCTCAAGGCGGCGCTGCGCGAGCAGAAGGGCTGGCTCATGGACACCTATCTGCTGCGCCGACGCGGCACCGACGAGGGCTGAGAGAAGACTCGTACAATCGTCGCAGCGGAGGCCAACGTCGGGCGATCCCCATCAAGGCAGAGCCGCTTCCTCGGCCCTCGGCCCTCGGCCCCTTCCCCCCAAGCTGTCGCAGATCCGCCCGAGCGTCGCATCCCCGACAGGCCTGCCGGGGCATGCGCATGGCCGCGCCTCGGGATGTGGGCCTGGGTTTGATACGGCCGGGGAGGGCGTTACGCGCAAGGCCAAGGGCCGAGGAGGCTCCCTTGGCCTAAGGTCCTTGGCTCTCGGCTAGCTGGCCCGTTACTTGCTTTTGCTTGCTCCAGATCAGGTTTCACATCCACCGCGGCCCCCACGGGTGACCGCAGCCATTCGATGACGCGCCCATGACGCTGACCAAGCCAGACCTGCAGGACTACCTGCAACTCTTCAGCCAGTACGGTGGTGACCTAGGCGAGCTCTACCGGGCGCCCGACGATGAGCGCTATGCGCTGTTGTTCGAGCAGGTGATGCGCCTCCTGGTGCGGCCCTCGCTGTTCAACCTGCGGCTGCCGGACACGTTCCGCACCGCGGCCCGCCGCTATCAGGACGGCCACCAGTCCACGGTGGCAAGTTTGCGCCAGCCCGCCAATCGGCACTTTCTGCTCTGCGAGCTGCATGACTGGATCATGCTCAAGGGTGGGCTCTCGGCGCGCCGCGACGCCGCCCAGTCCGACGCGAGCTGACGCGCGCCGGGCGCTCAGCGGGTGCTGCGCTCGCTCGGCAGCGAGCCGCCACCGCGTGCGCGGGACTCCCCGGCAAAGCCGCCTGCGCCCTGCGAGACGCGGTCCGGGGAGCGGGCACGGCGCACCGCCTCGTCCTCCTGCCAATTGATCGGCGGTCGCTTGGTCGCGCCCGCGGCCTGCTGCTCTGCCGCCTGGGGTGGCTCGGGGGCGGTGCCGGCGGCCGGCGGTGGTCGCTGGCCGCCGCCGCCGCGCGGCTGCATGCTCTGCACGCGCTGGTCGGCGGCGTTCACGTCCGCGTCGTTCGGCGGCGGATCGATGCGGATGCTCTGGACGCGCTCGGGGTCCGCGCCCACCAGCGGCGAGGACGAGTAGACGACGTTGCCGTCCTCGTCCACCCCCTTGTAGACCTCTGCGCAGACGAGGCTTGTTGCAGCCAGCAACAGCGTGCCGGCCAGGGCCTGGATGCGGGATTGGTTCATTCGCCGATGCGCCTCCTGAAACGGGGTTGCGGGACATCGGGCCGAAGTGTACTGCGCGGTCGCGTCCGGGGCGCCCCCGCCGGCCACCCGCGCCGGCCTCCTGGCCGGCGGCGCGGGCTCAGAAGACGCCGGTGGCACCGGCGGTGATGATGGACAGCATCTCGCCGTTGATGCTGATGGCGATGGCCTGGAGCTCCGCCGGCAGCTCATAGGCGTTGATGATCATGTCCAGGTTCAGCATTTCGAGCCAGTAGCGGCCGTCGTTGTCCTGCACCAGTGCGATGCTGCAGGGCATGTAGGCCGCGTAGATGGTGTTGAAGCGCACCATCTTGATGGCGTCCTCGGGGCGGCAGAACTGGAAGATCTCCAGCCGCGGCGACTCCAGCCCGCGCGCCTCGAGCTCGGCGCTGACGTTCTGGTGGCCGACCAGCTTCATGTTGAGCTCGACGGCCTTGGAGTTCATCGCGTCGATGGCGTCCTCCGGTGTCACGCCCTCGGCGAGGCCGATCTTGAGCACCGTCTGGCCGATCTCGTACATGTTCACTTCCGGCGCCGGGGCCGGGTCGGCGGCGATGGCGACCGCCGACAAGGTGCCGAGCAGCAGGCAAGCCGCGAGGCGGGAAAGCGCTGCTGAGGTCATCGTGGCTGAGGTCATCGTGGCTGAGGTCATCGTGGTTGACTCCTTCGGTGGAGCGCCGGGTTGGCGGCGGGGACGCGCTGAGGCTTGCCCGGCGGTCATTTCTTGTCGTCTTCTTCTTTCTTATCGTCGAGGGTCGCGATGAACGCGAGGATGTCGAGCAGATCGTCGTCCTCGTAGTCCACGAAGGTCTCGTCCTCGGGGTCGTCGGCGTGGATGCGCTCCTTGTTCTTGAACATGTCGATCTGGCGCAGCAGGTACTCGTGATATTGGCCGCGCAGCGGCGGCGACTCCTTGCGTCGCTTGCCCTCGCCGGCACGGCCGTGACAGGTCCTGCAATCGAACCTGTACATGCGCCCACCCTTGCGCGCGTTGCCGTCCTCGGGCCCCGGCACGTCGAGGTCGATCTCGAGGTCCGACACGTAGGCCGAGAGGTTCACGAGGTCCTGGTCCTCGGCGGTCTTGAGCGAGCCGACCACGAGCATGGCGTCGTAGCCGCGCGCGCCGGATTGATAGTCCTGCAGCGCGTTGATCAGGTAATACTCGGGCAGCCCGGCGATGCGCGGGTACTTGCCCCCGAGGATGCCCTGGCCGGACTTGCCGTGGCAGAGCGCACATTGGCGGTACATGACCTCGCCGGCTTGCCGGTCGGGCTGCATGTCCAGCAGGTCGACGGCGTCGTCCTCGTCGTCGGCGGCGAAGGCGAGTGGTGCCGCGAGCAGGAGGCAAAGCAGACAGGTCAGCGCGCTTATGCGCGCAGAAAACGGGCGTATCGAGACCATGGGCAGACGCTCCAGCAGTCCTGACGGGTCATCGGACGGCCCAGGCTCGGGCCAGCCCGCTTGGGCCGCGGTGCTGCGGTGCGCACCGTGACGCCGCCACGTCGTAGTTGTCGAAGGGTTTGTGGCCGCGTCGGCAAGGCCCCAAGCGGGGCCCGGCTGCACGGGTCGGGCGCACCCGGTTCTCCGTCGGGCATCGTCCCGGCCGGAGACCTCAGCGGCCCTCCGGCGGCCGGTAACATAGAAGATCGGTTGGTCTGCTGCAACCGCGCGGCGTATTGGGGGTTTGTGGCCGGCTCTATTCCAGCAGGCCGCGGGTTCAGATGTGTACGTACAGGAGCGCCATCGGCAGCCCCAAGGCGTCGTGCTCCGGCACCGTCGGCAGCCGTCGGCGGCAGGCGTCCGCGCCCAGCGCCGCGGCGGCCGTGACGGCCAGCACCGCGGCATCGACGATGTCGTCCGTCGCCAGCGCGGCGCGCGGATGCTCGCCGCGGAGCGCCGCGATCTGCGCCACGCAAGCGGGCGCCAGCGCTTGCAGCACCTGCACGCGCTCGGCCTGGCCCTGGGGCGTGCGCTTGTTCTGGGCCATCGGCCGTCCGCCCGCGAGTCCCCAGAAGCACAGCTCCGGGTGCGCCTCCAGCAACCGCTCGCACAAACCGGGTGCGGCGGCGAGGGCGTGGTCCAGCTCGCGGATCTTTGCGGCGATGTTCCAGGTCTGCTGCGACAGCGCCACGCCGGTGCAGCGGCGGTTGATGGCGCAGGCGCCTACATAGTCGCCCGCCGCGAGGGCCGCGCGGCAGGGCGGTCTGAACACGCTGCTCGCCCGCGGGCGGCCGAGCAGCGCCCGCGCGGCGCGGTCGCAGGCGCGCTCGTCCGGACCCTGGCTGACGAGGCCGATGGGCATGTCGATGAGCGCGAGCGCGGCGGTGTCGAGCACGGGCGTGAGCGCATCGATGCTCGCCGCGACGCCGCCGTCCCAGCCGGACGCGGCGCGCCGGCACCAGACCCAGCCGGCGCGACAGCCGTCGATGCCGACCGTCGGCGCGCCGGACGGCGGCAGCGGGGCAGCGACTGTCATGCGCTCAGGCGCGGCTGGGGTCCGTGGCTGCCGGAGTGGAGCAGGCGGCTAATGGCGGCGCCGGTGTCCTCGCCGCTCGCGAGCGCCCAGTGGATGGACGGCGGCGCCGCCGTCTCGCCGCAGGCCCAGAGCCGCTCCGAGAGCCGCAGCGGTGCCGTGGGCGCCGCCACGCCGGCCGCCTGCACCGGTAGCGCCTGCGGCAGCCGGTAGACGGCGAGCCGCTCCCAGCCGTCTACCTGGCGTCCGTACCAGGCGCCGAGCTGCCGGCGCACCGCCGTTTCCAGCGCATCCGGGTTGTGCTGCGCGCCGAAGACGTTGACGCTAACCAGCGCCCGCCGGTCCGGCGCGTAGTGCGGCGACAGGTTGCTCGGGCAGAGCAGGCTGTTGATGGGGCCGCTGCCGGTGCCGTTCAGCACCAGATAGGGGCCGGCGAAGGGCGCCTCGGGCGCGGCGAAATAGAAGCACGTGGTGCCGCGGGTGGCGGGCGCCGCGCGGCCGAGCAGCCGCGCGGCGGCGGGTCCGTCGGTGGCGATGACCGTGGCCTTGGCGGTGAGCCTGGTGCCGTCCGCGAGCCGCACGCCGTCGTCCTCGATCCGCTCGACCGGCGCCTCGAGTCGCAGCGTTCCGGGCGCGAGCCGGCCGGCGAGCTGCAACGGGATCTCCTCCATGCCGCGCGCCGGCAGCGCCGTGTCGCCGCAGGCGAAGGCGCGAAAGACAAACTCGAAGGCTCGGCTCGATACCGCCAGCTCGGGCTCGAAGAAGACACCGGAGAAGAAGGGCCGGAAGAAGCGCTCGCGGATGCGCTCGGAAAACCCGAGGTCCGCCAGCAGCGCCGGCGCCGGCTGCTCCGGGCGGGCATACAGCGAGGCGATATCGCCGCTCAGCGCACGGTGGCGGAGCTTGAGCAGCCGGAGCTTGTCGCCGAGTGTGCCGATCGGGGAGACCAGCATCTCCGGCAGCCGCCAGGGCCGGCGCCAGACGTCGCTGACGCGGTGGCAGCCGTCGTCGAGCCGCACGAGCGCGCCGGGGTAGAAGGGTTTCAGCTCCAGCGCGTCGTAGTCGAGCAGGCGCCGTGCCGCCGGGTACCAGGTTTGGAGCACCTGAAAGCCGCGGTCCAGGCGGAAGCCGTCGCGCACATCGGTGGCGATGCGCCCGCCGACGCGGTCCGCCGCCTCCAGCAGCAGCGGGCGCAGGCCGTCGCGCTGCAACCGCAGCGCGCAGGCGAGGCCGGACAGGCCGGCGCCGATGATCAGCACGTCAACTTGTGCTTGCATCGCATCCTCCAGGTGTGTGCGGTGGAGTCGAGTTTCACAGAGAGACCTTGGGGGAAGGGCCGAGGGCCGAGGGCCGAGGGCGCCCGTGCGCGCCTCAGCCGGCCAGCGCCGCGCGCAGCGTGCTGGCCTGTGCCTGGATGGCCACGACGCGCTCCGGCGGCAGCCGCTCCAGGCTCCGCCACATCAGCGGCATGCGCGGATGCCGCGCGAAGCGCTCGCGGTGGCGGGCCAGGAAGTCCCAGAACAGCGTTGTGAACGGGCAGGCAGCGGCGCCCACGGCCTGCTTCGGATCATAGCGGCAGCCGTCGCAATAGTTGCTCATGCGCCGGATGTAGGCCCCGCTCGCGGCATAGGGCTTGCTCGCGAGCAGGCCGCCGTCCGCATACTGGCTCATGCCCAGGGTGTTCGGCGCCTCCACCCATTCCACGGCGTCGACGAACATCGCGAGATACCAGGCGTGCACCTGCCGCGGCTCGACCCCGAGCAGCAGCGCGAACAGCCCCGTGACCATCAGCCGCTGGATGTGATGGCCGTAACCCAGCGCCAACACCTGCCCGATGCTGGCGCGCAGGCAGGCGCAGTCCGTCTCGCCGGTCCAGTAGAAGGCGGGTAGCGGCGCATGGGCGGCGAGCGCGTTGCGCGCCAGATAGCCCGGCCCCTCGCGCCAGTAGATGCCGCGCACGTACTCGCGCCAGCCCAGCACCTGCCGCACGAAGCCCTCCGCCGAGGCGATGGGCGCGCTGCCGCTGCGGTAGGCGCTGATCGCCGCGTCGATGGCCCGGCGCGGGTCGAGCAGCTTGAGGTTCAGCGCCGCCGACAGGCGGGCGTGATAGAGATAGGGCTCGCCGCTCCAGAGCGCGTCCTGATAGGGCCCGAAGGCCGCGAGCCGATGCGCGACGAAGTCCTTCAGCGCGGCGGCGGCCTGCGCCGGCGTCACCGGCCAGTCGAAGTCGTCGAGCCTGCCCGGGGCGTCCGGAAAGCGCCGCTCCACCAGGGCCATCACCGCGCGCGTCGTCGCGTCCGGCGGGAAGCCCGCGGGCCGCGGCACCAGGCCCGGACCCCGCTTGCCGAAGGACCGGCGGTTGTCCTTGTCGAAGTTCCAGGCGCCGCCGACGGGCCCGCCGTCGTCCATCAGCAGATCGTGGCGCTTGCGCAGAAAACGATAGAAATACTCCAGCCGCAGCTCCCGGCGGCCCTTCGCCCAGCGGTCGAAATCGCCGATCGAGCAGAGAAAGTGCCGGTCTTCGAGCACCGCGAGCGGCACGCCGGCGGCGGCAGCGGCGCGCTCGATGCCGGCCAGCACGCGGTGCTCGCCGGGCTGGACGACCTCGACGCGCGCCGGCGCGAGCAACCGCAGGTCCGCTTCCAGCGCCGCGTCGAGCTCTGCGTGCTCGTGGTCGTCCAGCGCCAGATAGCGCACGCGCCAGCCGTCCGCGCGCAGCGCATCCCGGCAGTGGCGCATCGCGGCCAGAAACAGCACCGTGCGCGCCTTGTGCGAGGGCACATGGGTCGCCTCGCCGGGCGCCTCGCACATCCAGACCAGGTCCTGCGCCGGGTCGGCGCCGTCGAACAGCGCGCTGTCGCGGTTCAACTGGTCGCCCAGCACCAGCAGCAGGCGGCGGACCTGGCCGGCGTCGGTGCTCATGGGTTGGCCGTGGGGGGGGGGCGCTCGCGCCGGTCGCTGCCGGCTGGTAGGCGAGCTGGCGCGCGAACAGCTCGCGCACGCGCTGGATGTCGTCGGCCTCGGCGGCGGTCTTGTCCGCGCGATAGCCCTTGACTCGCGCGAAGCGCAGCGCGAGCCCCGCGGGGTACTGGCGGCTCTGTTGCAGCTCGTTGAAGGCGACCTCCACCACCAGCTCCGGGCGGACGTGCACGACGTGGCTATCATGGGCGAGCGCGCGGGCGCCGAGCTGCTCGGTCTGCCAGGCGAGCAGCCGGTCCGTGAGGCCCTTGAAGGTCTTGCCGAGCATCACAAAGCCGCCGACGCCGTCGCGGCAGCCCAGGTGCAGGTTGCTGAGCAGGCCCGAGCGCCGCCCGCTGCCCCATTCCGCCGCGAGCACCACCAAGTCCAGCGTGTGCGCCTGCTTCACCTTGAGCCAGTGGCTGCCGCGCCCGCCGGCGGCGTAGGGCGCGTCCGGGTGCTTGGCCATCAGCCCCTCGTGGCCAGCGGCGAAGGCCTGCTGCAAGAAGGCCTCGGCGCGGTTGGCGTCCGCGTCCGGGAGCCGCGGGATGATGAGCCCGGGCGGCAGGCGGTCGGCGAGCGCGCGATGGCGCTCGCGGGTCGGTGCGTCGAGGAGCGTCTCGCCGTCGAGCGCCAGACAGTCGAAGCAGAACACCGCGAGCGGCAGCGCCGCGCGCAGCTCGGCATCGTCGCTGTGGCGGCCGAAGCGGCGCATCGTCACCTGAAAGGGCAGCGGGCGGCCGTCCGCCGCGAGCGCCAGCGTCTCGCCGTCCAGCACCAGCTCGCGGGCGGGCAGCGCCGCGGCGGCGGCGACGACCTCCGGCACCGCGGCGGTTACCTCGTTGCCCTGGCGGCTGTAGACGCGCACCGTCTCGCCCTGCTTGTGGATCTGCACGCGGGCGCCGTCGAGCTTGTACTCCAGGATGGGTTGGGGCATCTGCGCGAGGGCGTCGTCCAGGTCCGCCGCCGGCTGCGCCAGCATCGGCATGAGCGGGCGAAAGAGCTGGAGCTTGAGCGCGTCGAGCCCGGCGCGGCCCTCGGCGCGGGCGATGGTTGCGATCTCGGCGATGTCGCCGCGCAGCATGTGCGCGCGGCGCACGCTCGCGATGGGGATGTCGAAGGCCACGGCGAGGGCGTCCAGCACCAGCGACTCCAGCGCGCCCTGGCGCAGCTCGCCGAGCAGGAGCCGCGCGAGCCAGCGCTGCTCGTCCGCCGATGCTTGTGCGAATAGATCGGCCAGCGCTGCGGCGCGCCGCGCCTTGGCACCGCTGCCGGCGATGGCGGCGAGCGCCGATAGCTGCTGCATCGTGCGCGTCGGCGTTAGCGTCGAGTCGGCCGCGGGCGGGGTCGCGAGCGCCGCTTCAACCTGCGCCGGGCCGATGCCCAGCGGCTCCGGTGCCGCCTGGCCGGTGCACCAGCGCGCCGCGATGCCGATCTCCGCCGCCCCCGCGGCCCGCAGCAGCGCCGCGAGCCGGCCGACCTTGGCCGTGCGGCTGCGGGTCGCCGCCAGGGTCGCGGACGCCACGGCCAGGTCGCGGACGGTCAGCATCGCGGGCGCGGGGGCGCGGGCTCAGTGGTACTGCTCGGTGGTGTAGTGGCCGGGCTCGTGGCGTTTGTGGCGGCGCATGCCGTGGGCCTCCAGCCAGGCGCGCACGTCCGTAATCATCGCCGAGTTGCCGCACAGCATCAGGTGGCTGTCCTCCGGCGTGATGTCCGCGCCGGCAGCGGCCTGGAGCGCGCCGTTCTCAAGCAGGCTCGTGATGCGCCCTTGCAGTGCGGTCTCGCTGCTGTCGCGGGTCAGCGCCGTGATGAAGGTGAAGCTGTCCTCGTGCGCGGCCTGGAGCTCGGCGATGGTCTCGCCGTAGCTCAGCTCACCGGTGTTGCGGGCGCCGTGTACCAGGATGACGCGCTCGAAGCGCTCCCAGGCGTCCGGCGTTTTCAGCATGGACAGATAGACGCCGAGCGCGGTGCCGGTGGCCAGCATCCACAGGTGCCGGCGCGAGACGACGTTGTCCAGCGTGAACACGCCGGACGCCTTGTCTGCGACCCAGACGCGGTCGCCGACCTGCAGGTCCGAGAGCTTCGGCGTCAGCGGGCCTTCCGGGATCTCGTTGAAGTAGATCTCCAGCGGGCGCTCGGCCGGGGCGTTGACCAGGGAGTAGGGGCGGCCCACGCGCTCGCCGTCCAGGTCGAGCGCGACCTTGATGTATTGCCCGGCGATGAACGCCGGCAGCGGTGCGTCGATTTGCAGGCTGTACAGGGCCTGCGACCAGTGTCGTTTGCCGGCAATCGTGCCTTCGAGCCATTCGGCCATCGGTGCTGTTCCTCGGGTTGCAATCAGTCTCGCAAGCTTGGTTCACAGACCCGGCATTTCAAAGGTTGGACAATGGCGGCGCTCCGTCGCAGGGCTCCTTGGGCGCCGGGTGCCGGGCGTTGTGATCGGCGGCGTCCGCTCCATATCGGCGCTGTCCAGGTTTTGTTTAACCTAAGCGAACGGAGCACCGAGATGATCCGCCCCCGCCATCTGATCCTGCTTTTGCCACTCATCGGAGGTCTCTTCATGACCAACACCGCCACCGCCAACTGTCCGCCCGCGCTCGACTTCGAAAAGCGCCGCCTCGCGGGCGACGAGACCGTGCGCCTCTGCGACGCCTACCAGGGCAAGGTCGTGCTGGTCGTCAACACCGCGAGCAAGTGCGGCTTTACCGGCCAGTACGAGGGCCTGGAGGCCCTGTACGACAAGTACCGCGAGCAGGGGCTCGTCGTCATCGGCTTCCCGTCCAACGACTTCGGCAACCAGGAGCCGGGCAGCGAGACGCAGATCGCCGACTTCTGCCGCCTCACCTACTCGGTGCAGTTCCCGATGTTCGAGAAGGTCAGCGTCAAGCGCGGCAAGGCCGACCCCTTCTACCAGTATCTGGCGCAGCAGACCGGCGTCTATCCCAAGTGGAACTTCTACAAGTACCTCATCGACCGCAACGGCAAGGTCGTGGACGTCTACAGCAGCATGACCTCGCCGAGCAGCAAGAAGCTGGTGCAGAGCATCGAGAAGCTGCTGGCGGAGCCGGCGGCGTCCTGACGCCGGACGCTCGCGATGGCCGGCGCACCGCCGCCGGCGCCCGCCTGACGCGGACCGGCGTCACGCTTTCACCGAGCCTTTACGTGGTTTTGTGATCCCGGCCCGCCGCTGCTCCGTGCCGGGCGACGGCGGTCACGCTTTCTTGGCCGCCCACGGCCGACCCTTGCTGCCGACGGAAGCCCGGCTTCCGTGCGGGCCTCGGCCCGAGCAAGCAGAACAACAGACCGTGGGAGCCAGCCATGTGGAACGCATCTCTGATCGCGGCCGTCGCGATGGCCGCCGCCGCCGCTCTTCCGACCACCGCCAACGCCGCGCCGCCGGCTGTCGCCGACGGGCTGTTCCAGGCCGTGCCGGGCGCCGCGGCCCGGCCGGGGCCGACCGCGCTGCGCGGCAAGAGCCGTGCGGTGCGGGTTGACCCGGCGGCGCTCGGGCGCGGCCGGCTGCGGCTCAACCTGGGCGTTGGGCCGGACCTGGAAGCGGTGCGCGAGCGCGTCGAGCAGCAGGCCACGGGCGGCCGGGCCTGGATCGGCCGCATCGACGGCGACGCCGACAGCGAGGTGCTGCTGGTGAGCCGCGGCGAGGCCGTGGCAGGCACGATCCGGCATCGCGGGCGGCTGTACAAGCTGACGCCTGGTGCGGGCGGTGCCGCGCGGCTGGAGGAGGTGTCTCCGCACGACCCGCTGCCGCATCCGCCCTTCGAGATGATCCCGGACATCGCGCCCGAGTCCCTGGCGGACACGGCCGGCGACGGCAGCGGGGACACCGCGACGCAGTCCGCGGGCGACGGCGCGAGCATCGTCGACGTGCTGGTGGCCTACACGCCCGAGGCGCGCGCGGCCTACGGCAGTGTGGACGGCATCGAGGCGCTCATCGCGCTCGCGGTGGTGGAGACCAATCAGGCCTACCTGAACAGCCAGGCGCCGGCGCAGCTACGCCTCGTCGGGGCGGTGGAGACCGGTTATCACGACACCGGCGACATGAACGCGGACCTGATGGCGCTGACCATCCCCGGCGACGGCGCCCTGGACGACGTGCTGGCGCTGCGCGAGCAGCTCGGCGCCGACGTGGTGAGCCTGATCGTGGATGCCGGCGGCTACTGCGGCCTCGCCTGGCAGATGGGCGTGCTGGACCCGGCCTATGCCGAGTACGCGTTCAACGTCGTCAAGACCGACTGCGCCACCGGCTACTACTCCTTCGGGCACGAGGTCGGCCACAACCTGGGCCTGAGCCACGACCACGCCAACGCCACGTCCGGGCTCTACGCCTACAGCTACGGCTGGCAGGACCCGGCCGGCGCCTTCCGCACCGTGATGGCCTACACCTGTCCGCTCGGCTGCACGCGGGTGCAGCACTTCTCGAACCCCGAGGTCAGCTACGCCGGTGCGCCGACGGGCCAGGTCAATTACGCGGACAACGCGCTGGCGCTGGCGGATACCGTCCCGGTGGTCGCGACCTGGCGCGCGAGCGTCGTGCCCGACGCGCCGGTGGCGCCGGCGGACCTCGCCGCGACGGCGGTCTCGCACGAGCGCATCGAGCTCGGCTGGACCGACCTGGCGACGGGCGAGGACGGCTATCAGCTCGAGCGCTCCCTTGATGCCGCGACCTGGGATCTGGTCGCGACGCTGCCGGCGGATAGCACGAGCTTCGCCGACGAGCCCTTGGCGCCGGAGACCACCTATTACTATCGCGCCCGCGCCTTCAACGGCGGCGGTGTCTCGGCCGCGTCCAACGACGCCTGGGCGACCACCGACGCGGCGCCGGTGCTGCCGCCGGCGGCACCGACGGGGCTCGCGGCGACGGTGCTGTCGCACACCGAGATCGTGCTGGGCTGGACCGACAACGCCGTCGACGAGTCCGGCTTCGAGCTTGCGCGCAGCAGCGACGGCGGCGCGAGCTGGAGCCTGCTCGCGAGCTTAGGCGCCGACGTGACCGCCTACAGCGACCAAGGCCTCGCGGCGAGCAGCGGCTACGGCTACCGGGTGCGCGCGCTGAACGCGGGCGGGCCGTCCGACTGGAGCAGCATCGTCACGGCCGTGACCGACGCCGAGCCCGCGCTGCCGCCGGCCGCCCCGACCGGCCTCGTCGCCACCGCGCTGTCCGCGACCGAGATCGCGCTCGGCTGGACCGACAACGCGGCGGACGAGACCGGCTTCGAGGTGGAGCGCAGCAGCGACGGCGGCAATAGCTGGAGCCTGATCGCCACGCCGCCCGCCGACAGCACCGATCTCACCGACACCGGCCTTGCCGCGGCAACCTTCTACCTGTACCGGGTGCGCGCGCTCGGCACCGGCGGTGCGTCGCCCTGGGCCGATGCGGCGGGTGCGACGACGGCCGCGCCACCGGCGAGCTGCATCGTCAGCGGCGCCGGCAGTCTGACGCTCGAGGCCAAGACCACGGACTGGCAGCTCAGCAATGACGGTACGGCGCCGGTGACCATCACGCGTGTCGAGCTGATCTGGCCGAGCCCGCAGGGCAAGCTGACCAAGCTTCGGCTCAACGGCGTGGACATCTGGCGCGGCAGCCTGAGTCCGACGAGCGTGGATGTCAGCGGCGGTTGGTATGGGGCCGAGTCACGACGGGTCATTGCCGCGGGGGCGTCGGCCACGCTGCGTTTCGCCTTTGGCAGCCGGTACACCCGCGACGGTCAGAACGACTATGGCATCGTCGTGCACTTTGCGGAAGGCTGCACGCTGACCTACTGAACGTGGACTGCTCCCACGGGGCCGCAACGGCCCAACTTGGCGGCACCGGATGGTGCCGCCTTTTTCAGGCTTGACGATATCGCTAGACTGCGCCGCCAGGTTTCACCGCCAGAGGCAGTGCCATGCTCTACGTGCTCGTGTTTCCGATCGTCGTCATCGCCGTGGTGCTCATCTACTTGGCGCTGCAGTCCGGCGACATCGCCGTGCGCCGCTCCACCGTCATCCGCTGTGCGCCGGAGGTGGCCTTCGATCTGGTCCGCGACCTGCGCAGTTGGCCGGACTGGAGCCCCTGGCTCCTGCACGAGCCGGACGCGGTGCTGACCTTCAGCGACGCCGCCGCCGCCGAGCGCGGCTGGTACGCCTGGGATGGCAAGCTCATCGGTGCCGGGCGCATCACGCAGGTGGCGCTGCACCCCTTGGAGCGCATCGAGCAGCGTATCGAATTCAAGCGCCCGTTCAAGCTGACGGCGGCGGTGAGCTGGGAGTTCGCGGCCATCGAAGAGGACGGTGCGCCCGCCACGCGCGTGTATTGGCTCATGCGCGGGCGCATGCCGTTTTTGATGCGCTTCATTGCGCCGACCATGAGCGGGCTCATTGGCAAGGACTTCGAGCTGGGCTTGGTGCGGCTGCGCGCGCGGCTGGAGCCGGGGGCGCCGCGGCTGGATCTGCGCTTTCCTGGCGTCGCGGAGCTGCCGGCGCAGAACGCCTGGACCATCCCGTTCGACGGCGGCAAGGCCGACATCAAGCCGGCGATGCAGGAGGGGTTCGACCGGCTCTTGCGCGCCGCCGCCGAGCGCGGCATCGAGCCGGTCGGGGCGCCGTTCGCCGCCTACCACATGGGCGACCCCAAGTCCGGGCGCTTGCGCTGCGACATGGCGCTACCGGTGCCGGCGGGCGCGGACCCCGGCGAATTCGCCGGCAAGTTCTTCGTCGGCGGCCCTTGCCAAGTGACCGAAGTGCATGGCAGCTACGATTTCATGGAGCTCGCCTGGCATGCGGCCATGGGGCATCTGCGCCTGTCCAAGCGGCAATGGGATCGCTTCCGGCCGGCGCTGGAGGTCTATGAACGCGGGCCGGATCAGGCGGCAAGCGACGACCAACTCGTGACGCGGATCTGCATGCCGACGAAGGGGTAAACCCCGTGCTGAGGGCCGAGGAGCGCTCCCTTGTCCCTTAGCCCTTTGGAACGCTACAAAAACAAGCAAAATCGGTATCGAAATCGAAATCGGTATCGCGATCGAAATCGGTGCGTCTTGTCCAGGGCTTTGCCGACAACCAGCACTTCTTGAATGGCGGCACATTGCAGCGCCGAACTTGGGCGACGTAACCGATCACGAGACGGTAGACGTCGAGCTTCTCGTGGCCCAGTGGCAGGTCGTGTCGATCCCGATTCGATTGCGATTGCGATTGCGATCCCGATTTCGATTTCGACGCCCTAACGTTGGGTTTCGCTGGTGCGGCCTCTGCATGATGTCCATCAGATGGCGCCATGTCGCGCAGACGACACAAGAAAACGCGAAGCTGGAGCTTCCCGGGCTGGGGTTACCAAGCTGGAGCTTGGTAACCAGGGTCAAGAAACCAGGGTCAAGAAAAAGAGATCTCGCGCAGAGACGCAAAGGCGCAGAGAAGAAGAGCAGGAGAAAAGCAGCGCAGTGGGAACATCAACCAATGCGCTTTCTTCCTTTGCGTCTCTGCGTCTCTGCGCCAGCTTCTTCTTATCGTCCTTCTGCGCGAGCCTTTACTCGCCGCATCGCAGCGGGTTTCGACATCATGTCGAGGCCGCACGCTGCTTAGCCCTTAGCCCTTAGCCCTTAGCCCTTAGCCCTTAGCCCTTAGCCCTTGGCCACTTGGTCGAGTACGCTCCGCCCGACGCCGCTGCTCAGGTTGCGCCGTCGTCGGTCCGCAGCATGTCGCCGCAGCGCACGACACCGGTGCCGAGCTCGCCTTTGGGCTTGGCGAGGCTGGCGCGCAGGCCGTCGCAGACGGTGCGCAGCACCTTGATGCGCGCAAACTGTTTGTCGTCGCCCTCCACCAAGGTCCAGGGAGCGTACTCGGTGCTGGTGCGGGCGACCATCTCGTTCACGGCGGCCTTGTATTGCGGCCACTTCTCGCGGTTGCGCCAGTCCTCGTCGGTGATCTTGTAGCGCTTGTAGGGGGTGTTCTCGCGGTCCTTGAAGCGCTCAAGCTGCTCGGCGTCGCTGACCTGGAGCCAGAACTTCATCAGGATGGCGCCGTTCTCGACCAGTTGCTCTTCAAAATCGTTGATCTCGCTGTAGGCGCGGCGCCAGGCGGAGTCGCTGGCGTAGCCCTCCACGCGCTCCACCAGCACGCGCCCGTACCAGGAGCGGTCGTACATGATCATGTGCCCGGCGCGCGGGACGTGCCGCCAGAAGCGCCATAGGTAGTGATGGGCCTTTTCTTCGTCGGTTGGTGCGGCGACGGACATGGTGCGATAGAGCCGAGCGTCCACGGCGCTGGTGATGCGGCGGATGGCACCGCCCTTGCCCCCCGCGTCGACGCCCTCGAACACCAGCACCGTGGAGCGGCGCGCCTTGTAGGCGGTCCACGCGAGCTCGTTCACGTCCTGCTGGAGCTGCCTCAGCGCTTCCTTGTAGTCGTCCTTGGGCAGGGTCTGGGTGAGGTCCAGTTGGTCCAGGATCGTAATCTGCGCACTCGCCGACTCCGGCAACTGCAGCGGGTCCGCCGCCGTGGGTGGCTCGGTGACTACCTGCTGGCTCAGCCTGGCGTTAATGGCTTGGAGCAGCGTCTTGCCGACGGTGAGATCGCGATAGCGGGTGTCTTCCGCCTCCACGAGGTACCAGGGCGCGATGCCGCGGTCGGTCTGGCGGATGACGCGCTCGGCGACGTGCTCAAACAGCGCGTACTGCTCGGAGAACTTGGACTTCTGCGGCAGCATCTTCCAGCGGCTGCGGTCGTCGCGGGAGAGCTCCTTTAAGCGCCGCTTCTGGTCCGGTTCGCTCAGATGAAACCAGAACTTGATGATAAGCGCGTTGTCCTGCGTGAGCATGCGCTCGAAGTCTACGATGCGCGAGAGCTCGGCGTCGAGCGCCGCATCGTCGCAGTGGCCCTGGAAGCGATGCTCGATGGGGTCCAGGTACCAGCCGCCGAACAGGATGCCGATTTCGCCGCGCGGCGGCAGCGTGCGCCAGAAGCGCCACCAGCGCGGGCGCTCGCGCTCCTCGTCGCTCTGCTCCCAGAACGCGAAGGTCTGCACGCCGCGGGTGTCGAGCCATTCGTTGAGGCGGTTCACCACCTCGCCCTTGCCGGCGGCCTCGACCCCCGAGACGATGACGATGACCGGGATGTTGCTCTCCCGCAGCCGCCGCTGGGCCTCCAGGAGCTGCGTGCGGAGCTCGTCGCGCTGGTCCTTGAACTCGTCTTTGCCGACGCTGCGGCCGACCTTGGTGGCTTCGAACATGCTGGCTCCTCGCGAGTGCGCCGGGCGCCCTGGGGCGCCCCGGCGGTTGTGGTTGGTGCTTGCCGGGTCGGCTGTCTGCGACCTAAGCAGACTGAGATGAGCCATTCGTTATCGAAATCGGGGTCGGGATCGAAATCGACATCCAAATCGAAATTCTACCCCTAACCGCATTCGGCTCAATCCGCGTCGAAGTTGTAAACACTTGTGGCGTCCAAATGTCGTTCACCGTCGATGGCGATGGCGATGGCGATGGCGATGGCGATGGCGATGGCGATAGCCATAGCCCAACGTTGGGTTCCGCTGCGACGAGTGTACCGGCTATTGTTGACTCTTCACTAAGCCGGCCGCCCATTACGCCGCGCCGCTGCCAGCGTCAGCTCGATGGCCCGCTCCAACTGCTCCGGCGGCGTCCAGGCATGCGGCGAGAAGCGTATCCCGCCGCCGCGGCTCGCACACATGACGCCCGCCGCCATCAGCGCCTGGTAGAGCGCCTGGCTGTCGGTGCCCGGTACGCGGAAGGTCATGATGCCGGCGCGCCGCACCGGCTCGCGCGGCGAAAGCAGCTCCAGGCCGTGTCGGTCGATGAGCTCGATGAGCCGGTCCGCGCGCTCGGCCACGGCCGCGGCGACGGCCTCGAGCCCCACCTCCAGCAGCAGCGACAGGCTCGCCTCCAGGGCATGGATGCCGAGCATGTTGGGGCTGCCGGCCTCGAAGCGCCGGGCGCTGTCCGCGGGCCGCCAGTCCTTGCGGTCGAAGTCCCCCGCGTCCTCGACCATGTGCCAGCCGTGCTGCGTCAGGCGCAGCTTTTCGCGCAGCGCCGGGCGCACCCAGAACAGCGCGAGCCCCTCCGGCCCCAGCATCCACTTGTGCCCGTCGGCGGCGATGAAGTCCGCCGGGACCTCCGCCAGCGAAAAGGGTAGGGCGCCGAGGCCCTGGATGCCGTCCACGCAGAACAGCACACCGCGCTCGCGCAGCCCGGCGCCGAGCCGAACCAAGTCGAGCCGCAAACCGCGTGCGTACTGAATCCAGCTCACGGCGCAGAGCCGGGTGCGGGCGTCGCAGAGCGCGAGCAGGTCCGCCTCCAGGTCGCTGCTGGTGTCCAGATCGAGTGTGCGGTAAGCGACGCCGCGCTCCGCGAGCGCCTCCCAGACGATGCGGTTGGACGGGAATTCCTGGCGAATGCCGACGATGTTGTCCCCCGGCTGCCAGTCCAGCCCCTGGGCCACGAACGACAGCGCCTCCGACGTGCTCTTGGCCAGCGCGATGTCCGCAGGCGCCTCGGCACCGATCAGCGCGGCTAGGTGCGCGCGCAGGCGCTGCTCGGTCGCGACCCACTCTGGATAGGCGCGAGAGCCCGAGCTGCCGAGCGCCGCCGCAAAGCCCTGCACCGCCGCCACCGTGCGCCGGGGCCAGGGCGCGATGGCCGCGTGGTTGAGATAAATCAGCCCCTCGTCGAGCCCAAGCTCGTCGGCCAAAGCCTTGCTCAAGGATGTTCTCCCGGTGGTGGGGCGGTCCGGGCATCAGGGCGCCGGCCGGTGCGGGCGATGATGCCAGCCGCGGGCCTGCTTGCACCAGCGTTCGGAGCGAGTCAGGACATGCGCCGGGGCAAAAAGCCCGCGGGCCGAGGGCCGAGGAAGCCCGCCTTGGCCCTCAGCCCTCGGCCCTTCCCATCGCGGTGAACCGCACGTGGCTTGACCGCGGTAAGCTGTGCCGATCGCCGATACTCGAGAAACAAAGCCAAGATGCCCGAATCGCTTTGCAATGCCCGGAGCGGCAGCCGCGTGACCGGTCTGCCGGCGGTGCGCATGGGCAGCACGGGGTCGGCTGCGGCGGCGTGTTCAAGACGCCCTTTGCCTACAGCCGCTGCCGGCCGGATGAGAAGCTGAATGTGCCCGACTCCTGACGCTGGCGCACGCCGTCGGCTGCGCTGGCTGGCTTTGGCCTGGCTCGCACTGTGGGCAACCGGCCTCGCCGCTGGAAACGGCTACGTCGGT
The DNA here is from genome assembly GCF_001469165.1 of Thiohalocapsa sp. ML1. Taxonomy (GTDB): domain Bacteria; phylum Pseudomonadota; class Gammaproteobacteria; order Chromatiales; family Chromatiaceae; genus Thiohalocapsa. Next base: position 40,024 of record NZ_JABX01000046.1, read on the forward strand.
GCCGAGCGCTGCGGCGCCTGCCATGCCGATGAGCTTGCGGCCTGGCGTGGCTCCCATCACGACCTCGCCATGGCCGCGGCGACGCCGGAGACGGTGCTGGGCGACTTCGACGATGCGAGCTTCACCGCCCACGGTGTCACGAGTCGCTTCTATCGCAAAGACGGCGACTACCGGGTACGCACCGACGGCCCGGACGGGGCGCCGGCCGACTTCCGCATCCACTACACCTTCGGCTGGACGCCACTGCAGCAATACCTGGTCCGCTTTCCGGACGGGCGGGTGCAGGCACTTGGGATTGCCTGGGATACGCGCCCGGCGGAGCAGGGCGGGCAGCGCTGGTTCCATCTCTATCCGGACGAGGACGCGTACGACCACCGCCACCCGCTGCACTGGACCGGCCGCGACCAGACCTGGAACTACCAGTGCGCCGAGTGCCATTCCACGGGCCTAGCCAAGGGCTACGACGCCGAGGCCGACCGCTATGACACCACGTGGGCCGAGATCGACGTCGCCTGCGAGGCCTGTCATGGACCCGGCGCCGACCATGTCGCCCAAGCCGAGGCCGCCACCGCCGACGACGCCGACGACGCCGACGCGTGGAGCGCGGGCAAGGGGCTGGCCGTTGACCTCGCGGCCGGCAGCGCGAGCTGGCTGCAGGATCCAACCACCGGCCTGCCGCGTCGGCAGCCGCCGCGCACCAGCCATGCCGAGCTCAACACCTGTTCCCGCTGCCACGCCCGCCGCGGGCAGATTCACGCCGATTACGGGCCGGATGCGCCGCTCGCGGACACGCACCGGCTCGCGCTGCTGTCGCAAGGGCTTTACCACGCCGACGGGCAGATCCTGGACGAGGTTTTCGTGCACGGCTCCTTCATCCAGAGCCGCATGCACCAGGCCGGCGTTAGCTGCGGCGACTGCCACGACCCGCACTCGCTGCAGCTTCGCGCGCCGGGCAACGCCGTCTGCGCCCGCTGCCATGCGCCGGCGCGCTACGCAACCGTTGAGCACCATCACCATCCTGTCGGCGACGGCGACGGCGACGGCGACGATGCCGGGCGCAAGGGCAGCGGCACGGCGTGCGTGGACTGTCACATGCCGGAGCAGATGTACATGGTAGTCGACCCCCGCGCCGACCACAGCCTGCGCATCCCGCGACCGGACCTGAGCGTGCAGCTCGGCACGCCCAACGCGTGCAACGGCTGCCATACCGAGCAGAGCGCCGACTGGGCGGCTGATCAGGTGACCGCCTGGTACGGCCAGCCGCTGCGGCCCCCGCATTACGCGACGGCGCTGCAGGCCGGACGCGAGCGCGCACCGGCGGCCCCGGGGCTGCTCGCGGCCTTGGCCGCAGACGCCGCCGCGCCGGCCATCGCCCGCGCCACCGCCGTGGAGCTGCTGGCCGAGCAGCCCATGCCGCTGGACCCGGAACTGCTGACCCGCCTTGCCAACAGCGACGAACCGCTGCTGCGCGCCGCCGCGGCCCGCGCGCTGGAGCGGCTGCGCCCCGACGCCGCCGTGCGCATCGGGCTCGGGCTGCTGGACGACCCAGTGCGGCTCGTGCGCATCGACGCGGCGCAGGCGCTCGCGACCTTCGCGCGGCTGGAGGCGAGCATCCCCGGGCGCGAATCACCGCTGCGTCGCGCACTGGCGCCGGCGCTGGCCGAGTACCGCGCCGCGCAGCAGGCCAACGCCGAGCGCGCCGAGGCCTGGCTCAACCTGGGCCTACTCGCGGTCAGGCTCGGCGACAATGAGGCGGCGGAGCAGGACTATCGCCAAGCGCTGAAACTGGAGCCCGACTTCACCCCGGCGGCGGTGAACCTTGCGGACCTCCATCGCGCCCGCGGCGATGACGGATCGGCCCGGCAGGTGCTGGAAGCAGCCCTCGCCGGCAGCCCGGACGATGCGGACCTCCTGCACGCGCTGGGGCTCCTGGAGGTCCGCGCGAAGCGGCTGCCGGCGGCCGTCGCCGCGTTGGGCAGGGCCGCGGCGCTGGCCCCGGAGCAGCCGCGCTATGCCTATGTGCACGCACTGGCGCAGCAAGGTGCGGGCGCGATGGATGCGGCGCTCGCGTCCCTGGCGGAGGCCGCCCTGCGGCATCCGAACGACCGCGACATCGCGCTCGCGCTGGTGACCCTGAACGCCGAGCGCGGCGACACCGCCGCCGCCATCCGCTGGGCCGAGACCTACATCGCCCGCTTCCCCGACCCCGAGGGCCAGGCGGCGGCGCTACTCGATCGCCTGCGATCCGAGTCTGCGCTGAAACACCGGTGATCCAGGAGCAAGCAACCGTAGCCTCTGGGGTTCGCCCGGACTTACCCGCGGCGCGTTGACGTTGCGACAACCGTGCGGCCGATGACGGCGGCGAGCCCGCGCGCCACCGGGGCGGGAAGTCGCCCACCAATCGGCGTTATCCTGCGGCGCTGATCACAATCATTCGTGTCGGAACTGTCCAGATGAAGACAAGAGTCTATATAACCGTTGATGTCGAAGCCTCGGTGGCGCGCTCGATCCATCGCTACGCCGACGGCTTTAGGCCGCTGCTCGATTCTTTTGTTGCCTGCGACGTCGGCGGGCGCAGTGAGGGCCTCGGGTTCCTGCTGCGTACACTGTCCCGCTATGGTCAGACGGCAACCTTTTTCGTCGAGGCGGCGCAGACGCAGTATTTCGGCGCAGAGCCGATGGGTCGCTATGTCGAGGAGCTGCTCAGCGCCGGCCAAGACGTGCAACTGCATGTGCATCCCGCCTGGTTCAATTTCCGCGACGGTCCGCCGAGTCCGGACCCTGCCGAGCGCATGTCCGATGACTGCGCCGACTACACGGAAGCAGAACTGACGGATCTGTTCGGGCAGTGCGTCGAGATCTTTCGCGGCTGGACGGGCAGAGCCCCCTTCGCACTGCGCACGGGGACCTTTTCCTGTGGTCGCAGCGTGTTTCGCGCCATGGCGAATTGCGGGATTCCGTTGTCCTCGAATATCTGCGTCGGCATCAGCGAGCCAAAAGAGCCCGAATACCGCCGCCCGTGCGGCTGGATTCGGGCGGAGGGGGTGTGGGAGTCGCCGGCTACCTGTTTCCTCGACCGGCATCCGGGGCGATCGCCCAGATTTCGTCCCTTGCAGATCACCGCCTGCTCCGCGTCGGAGTTGACGGCGATGTTGGATCAGGCACAGGCGCTGGGCATGACGGACGTGGTACTGCTCACGCATCCGTTCGAGTTTGTGCGCGCATCGTCGCGCGACAATCCTACGCCTGAGAGGACCAAGCGGATGCTAATCAACCGCTTGATCCAGCAGCGGTTTGAACACGTCTGCGCCTATTTGGCCGACCATACGGATCGTTTCGAGGTGAAGACATTCGGGGACTGGTCCGCGCACGGCGATATCGGCGCTGCCGACTTCGCCGTTCGGGATTATCCGGCGCTCCAAGGGTCGGCGGTGCAGGCGGTCCTGCGCAGTGCGTCGAACACGATAAGCGACAGATTGCCCTGGTAGGGCTGCGCAGCGGTAACCGTTTAGCCCCCCTAGAGCCTTGCTTATCAATAGGTTACAGGAGTGAAGAACGTGCGGTCTCCTGCTCCCGCATTCGTAACTCGTTGTTTCTTGGTTGGCGATCAGCATCTGTGGGGTACCGGCCCCGGCTTTGTTGCAGACATACGCCAATGCGATTCAATCGGTTACGGATGTTGAGTGGGGGCTAAACGGTTACGCGCAGCGAGCCAGGACGGGGCAGCAACTGTGGTACAGAACCCTATCCGACGTCGTGCGATCTCGTGCTCAATGCTACTTCGGCGGCTCATAAATCGTCTCGCCGCGTTGCGCAGCGGCAATGAGCCCATTGGTGACATCCGCGGCGCGTATCGCAAATATCTCGGTGCCATGGAATCTCCATTCCAGCAGATGCTCCGCAGGCAGCAGCCTGCGCAATCGCGACATATTGCGTCGCCAGAGCGGCGTGCCGCCGGGCAGCCGATAGGGCACGACAACCTCGCCGTCACGGATGCGTACCTCCAACGCATGCCTGTTCGCGCCGCGAGGCACCGGGAATTCATCTCCGAGAACGTCCTCCGCGTGGTGCACCTGGGTGAGTGCTTCGATCGATGTGCCGATTCCCGTGATCCAGGTACGGTGACGTGTCATCACGCCGAAAGGCGTACCCGGGCCGCAATTGCTCATTGCGCACTCATGTCCCGTGGTGAGCGCTTCGGCGAGCGGGCCGAGCGCGCAGACGCGATAGATGGTG
>NZ_JABX01000047.1 GCF_001469165.1 Thiohalocapsa sp. ML1
AAGCGCGCCGCCTGGCATTCGTGCGCGAGCGAGCCTTGCACGATGAAGTGTCCTTCTTGAACGAGGCTAAGCGGGAAGGCCGCGACGAAGGCCGCAAGGAAGGCCGCAAGGAAGGCCGCGAGGAAGGCCGCAAGGAAGGCCGCAAGGAAGGCCGCGAGGAAGCCCGCAACGAGACAGCACGCAACCTCATCGCAATGAACCTGTTGACCGACGAGCAGATTGCCGCAGCGTCGGGCTTGTCGGAAACGGCGGTGCAAGCGCTCCGCGAGCGCTGACCGGCAGGCTTAGCTCCGTAGATACTCCGCTCCGCGGCCCCGCGCACCGGTCGCAGCCCTCCTCGGCCCTCGGCCCTCGCCCCTCCGCGTCGAAGTCTCGCCCCCAGCCCAACCGCCAGAACGGCTATAATCCCCGCCGCGCATCCCCCACGCCGCCGAACCCACCGCGCAGACCCGCACCGTGAAGCTCATCGTTCAAATCCCCTGCTTCAACGAAGAGCAGACGCTGCCGGAAACGGTCGCCGACATCCCGCGGCAGATCGACGGCATCGACACGGTCGAGATCCTCGTCATCGACGACGGCAGCCGCGACCGCACCGTCGACGTCGCCCGCGAGATCGGCGTCGACCACGTCATCCGCAACAAGCGCAACGTCGGCCTCGCCCGCAGCTTCCGCAAAGGGCTCGACGCCTGCCTCGTGCGTGGCGCCGACATCATCGTCAACACCGACGGCGACAACCAGTACGCCGGCGCCGACATCCCCAAGCTGGTGCAGCCCATCCTCGAAGGCCGCGCCGACATGGTCATCGGCGACCGCGAGACCGACAAAATCCCGCACTTCTCGCCGCTCAAGAAGTTCCTGCAACATCTCGGCAGCGGCGTCGTGCGCAAGCTCGCCGGCATCTGGGTACCGGACACGGTCAGCGGTTTCCGCGCCTTCTCGCGCGAAGCCGCCATCCGCCTCAACGTGGTGTCCAGCTTCAGCTACACCATCGAAACCGTCATCCAGGCCGGCAAACGCCAGCTTTATGTTGACTCCGTACCGATCCGCACCAACCCCAAGACCCGCGACTCGCGCCTCTTCAAGAGCATCCCGCACTTCGTCCAGAACTCCCTCGGCACCATGGTACGCATGTACGCCATGTACCAGCCGCTGCGGGTGTTTTTCATACTCGGTGCGGCGCTGACCCTCATCGGCGCCCTGCCGATCATCCGGTTTTTGTTCTTTTACTTTGTCGGCACCGGCGCGGGCCACATCCAGTCCCTGCTGCTCGGCAGCGTGCTGGTCATCCTCGGTTTCATCACGTTCATGATCGGCCTGGTCGCCGACCTCATCTCATTCAATCGGCAATTGCTGGAAATGACGCTCGAACGTGTCCGCAGACTCGAGCTGGATCATTTCGGCAGCGACGCCACCCTGGGCTCCGACGCGGTGCACAGGCGGGCCGAGGACGGTGCGGACCCATCTTCTCCGTAACCACGATGCGCCTTAGTCAAGAACACATCCAGGCGATCCGCGACAGCGTCGGCAGCATCGCGGGGCCGACTGCACGGGTCCGCGTCTTCGGCTCGCGCGTGCGCGACGACGCCCGCGGCGGCGACCTGGATCTGCTCGTGGAACTGCCCGAGGCCGTCGAGCACCCGGCACAACTTGCCGCCGGTCTCTCGGCCCGCATCTCGCGCGCCATGCACGGCCGCCAAGTGGATATCGTGCTGCTTGCACCAAACCTCCGCCGGTTGCCGATTCACGACATCGCGCTGGACGAGGGCGTGCTGCTGTGACCATCCCGCCGGCGATCCGCGAAAGGCTGCGCTTCCTGACCAATGTGGTTTGACTAAGCCGCAGACTGACGAGCCCCCCGCACATGGACCAAACCACCAACCCGCAACTGCCGCTTCGCGTGCTCTTCGTCAGCCGCAAATGGCCGCCCGCGGTTGGAGGCATGGAAACCTACAGTGCCGAGCTCTGCGCGGAGTTGTCACAGCTCGTCACCTTGAGCAAGCGCGTTCTACCGGGCCGAGCCAACGGTTATCCACCGCATCTTGGCAGCTTGCTGTATTTCATTGTCTCCACAGCGGCCAGTCTGCTCCTGCGCGGCGGTCGCTACGACGTCGTTCACTTCGGCGATCTCGTGCTCTTTCCGCTGGCTTGGTTGCATGCGCAGCGCCACCGCAAGGCTCGGCGCGTGATTACCGTTCACGGCCTGGATCTGCTCTATGGTCATCGCCGCGGTTTGGGCCCGGCCCTGTACCGCCGCTTCTTGAACTGGGCATGCCACCGCAGCAGCCGCGCAGTCGATTGCTATATCGCGAACAGTCGCAACACCGCCCGCATCGCACAGGAAACCGGCTTAGCGCCGGTAACTGCCGTGCCTTTGGGCGTGCGCCTCCGTCATGCTCCGCCGCGGCTGTCCCCACCTAAGGAGCCTGCGTACATCCTGTTCGTTGGCCGGCTAGTCCCTCGCAAGGGCGCCGCCTGGTTTGCGAGCCAGGTACTGCCGCAACTGCCGCCGCCACTGACCCTCCATATCGTCGGCAAGCCATGGGATCAAAAAGAGACAAGCGCACTGCAAGCGAACCCGCGCGTCCAGTTACTCGGCTATCTTGATCAGCCCGGCCTGGATCGCGAGCGCGCTGGATGTCTGGCAGTAGTCATGCCAAACCGCAGCAGCCGCGATCAGACCGATGTCGAAGGGTTCGGCATCGCGGCGCTGGAAGCCGCTCGGGATGGAATCCCCATCATTGCCTCAAACATCGAGGGAATCACGGACGCCATCGTCGATGGCAAGACCGGCTTCCTTGTTTCCGAAAACGATGTGTCAGAGTGGCAGCAGCGCATCAGCGCCATTCAGGCTTGGTCCCCGGCGCACCGCGCCGAGTACGCAGAAACCGCTATCGCAGCCGTCGCGGCTCGCTACTCTTGGCACCGCGTAGCCTCCGAAACCGTCCGTGTGTACCAGGAAGACATCGCATCGATCGACGTCTCGGCCTGAGCAACCACCGACCCACATCGCACAGTTGCCACAAAATGTCTTCCAGCAGTAAGGGCTCTCTCAGCACCCGGATCGCGCGCCGACTGATCACGACGGAGTCCGCGTATCATCACGTCCGCCGTGCCCAGTTGCTCGCGATGTATGTCTCACGTCGCGCCCATGAGCAGGACTTCAAATACTTTCGCCGGCTGAATGGGCAAGAAGGCCTGTTCATAGATGTCGGCGCGAACAGCGGCCAAAGCGCCATCTCCTTCGCCCTGTTCAACAGCACATACCGAATTCACAGCTTCGAGCCGTACACTCAGCTTGAGCCATCCTTGCGTTTCGCGAAGCGCCTGCTCGGCAAGCGTTACAGCTACAGCATGTTCGGGTTGTCCGACCAGGAGGCTGTCGCGACGCTCTATGTTCCCAAACTGGGTGACTTGCCATTGCTGGCGAGGGCATCAACGCACGAGTCCGTCGTCTCGGAGCTCATCGCCCACATTCAGCCCCAATACCACCGACGCCTGACGGTTGCTGAAATACGAATCCAGCTACGCCCGTTCGACAGCCTCAATCTCGCTCCGCAAATCATCAAAATCGACGTCGAAGGAGCCGAGCCCAGAGTACTGCAAGGTATGCGCGAGACGCTCATACAGCATCGGCCCCTTCTGCTCATCGAACGATCCAGCTCGTACGACGAATGTCACGCAATACTCAGCCAAGCCGGCTACAGCGCGATGGTCTATGACCCTGAAAGCGATGTCATGTCGGAGCTTGCCGACGCTCCGCGATCCACAAACTTTTTTGCTCTGCCGCAATGACCTGCGCATCTCATGATCCCTGGCATGTCGAACGTCGACTTCCGTCCAGCCTCGCGTCCAGCCTCTCCCGCGAGGACCGGCGCAGAACAGTTCTAGGCCCTTTTCTGCTCGCTCGCTGCGAACACCCAGTCAGCGGATACCCGCGCCTCAAGCCCCACCGCAGCCGGCTGACAGACGCCCTCATGACCGCGATCGACCTCAATACCAAGCGCCGTCACGCTTCTGCCGATATCGCGCACCGCGAGCGCAATGGATAATATGCAATTGGCCAGGCGGCAGCTAAGCGCGGAACCTCCCGGCCAAGCAGCCGATTACAGCAAGAACCAAACTCCGCGCTTCCCAGGCTTTTCGTATACCCCCCAGGCCCAAGGAAACTGACCAATGCCAGCGTTCAAGAATTACTTGAAAAGTCTATACACAAGAACAATGACGGAAGCCTATGCGACCGCCTACCAGTCACTAGCAGAAGTCATGCATGAAGATGCCTTACTGCTCGACTGCGGCGCTGGATCAGGAAATACCTTTGCCAAGCTGCGCAAGCACTTCGATCTGACGGCTCGAAACTACCGTGGACTGGAATGGGACAGCGCCAGTGTCGAATCGGCGCAGAGCAAAGGGCTTAGTGTTGAGCAAGCTGACCTCAACAAGCCTCTGCCTTTCGCGGAGAACACGTTCTCCGCGGTCGTGGGCCTATCAGTATTGGAGCACCTGTTGTATCCCTGTCATTTTGTGCACGAATGCTATCGCGTACTGAAGCCCGACGGGAAGCTCGTTCTTTTGACACCCAATATTGCAACCTATTTCACTGCTGCACTTATCCTTGCCGGACGTATGCCCTCATCCGGGCCCCACCCGGATTCGAGCGATATGCTCCGTTCCCGCAAGCTCACGTCGCTCAAGGATCATGGTGCAATTGAAGGCGACACGCCACTGCACAGGCACCTCATCGTTTTCAGTTACGTGGAACTGCGGCAGTTTCTCATCTCGACCGGGTTCCGGTCGGTAGCGGGCCGCGGGTTCGGCGTTTACCCGTTCCCGCGTTTTCTGCAGCCTATATTAGAGCGGGTTGATGCGAAGCATGCGCACCAAATGGTATTCTCGGCCACGAAGTAATAAGCCACCGCCAGCCGCACGATACGCTGTAATGATCAATGAAGACGATCATGGCAAGCCGTCGAGCTCGGCGCGCCGCTTCTGCGGCAAAGCGCAACGGGTCCAGCATCTGCGCCTTTACCAAAACAGCTTTCCACGTGCTCAAGCACGCCTTGTGCCTTGCCTGGCCGCGTTGAGCTCGCGGCGGAAACGCTACCACCCAGGCCAATCCAGGGACGTTGCGCAACATCAACGCCATTGGGCAAGTCCGAACTGCGGGCCGGGGATTCCCGGCAGGGCGCGGCGTTTGCGCGATGACGCTGTTTCTGCGATCCACGTCGGGTCATGAAATTCTGGCTACCTTACACACGCGGCGGCAGCGGCGCGGACGTCTCCATCGCGTTTCTCGCGCAGGGGCTGCGCCAAGCCGGTCATGACGCCACGGCACAGGCCTATGCGCACAAGTATCAGTACGCGCCATGGCTGCTGCGAGCGGCGCGCCCGCCCGCCGGCACCGACGTGATTATTTCCAATAGCTGGAACGGCTTTGCATTCCACCGCAGGGGCTTAGTCAACATCACGGTGGAACGGCTGTTCGTGCTCGACCCCGCCTACGGCCCCTACCGAAGCCTCGCACAGACCATCTTCCACCAGACGCTCGTGCGTCATTTCCTGCGCCGCAGCATCGCAACGGCGGATGTCTGCGTTGCCGTGAGCGATTACACCGCAGAGGCCGTCGCCAAAAACCTGCGTGTCGCGCGGCCGCAAACCATCCTAAACGCCGTCGACACGACCTTCTTCACCCCGGCCCCGCACGATGCACGACTCGACGATAGGGCGGCCCGCCCCTTCCGCATGCTGTTCGTCGGCAACTTCACTCGCCGCAAGGGCGCCGACCTGATCATCGAGATCATGCGCCGGCTCGGCCAGGGTTTCGAGCTCGCCTTTACGAGCGGCAGGCTCGGCACCGCGTACGACAATCTGCCCGCCAATATGCGCTGTCTGGGCAAGCTGTCCCTAGAAGAGGTCCGCGAGGCCTACCGCGGCGCCGATGCCCTGCTCTTTCCAAGCCGCCTGGAAGGACTGGCCCGCACGGTTATGGAGGCGCTCGCCTGCGGCACCCCGGTCATCGCGGCGAACACGTCATCACTGCCGGAGGCCGTCGATCACCTCCGGACCGGCATGCTCTGCCCGGTAGATGATGTCGCCGCCTTCGCAGCGGCCGCCAATAGGCTTGCCGCCGACGAGAATCTTTGGAAAAGCATGGTCAGCGCCGCACGGCAGAGCGCCGTAAGCCGCTTCTCGCTCGACCGCATGGTCGGCGAGTATATTGCCTTGGCGTCAGCGCCCGCCTCAACACAGCCCCTCTCGGCCAGCAGTGTCCGCTGAAGCCACAACACGGACCCCTACGCCTGCGCCCAGTGCTAGCGCAGTTCGCAACGCTTCGCTTCTATTGCAGACAGTCTGACAAGGCAATAAAAGATCGCCGTTCCAGCCTTCTTGCTGCTGCTGGCGCACCGGAAGGACCAACGGTCCAACCACGCAGCGCCAACTCCACACCGGGACCCGCGTAACGACACTATGGCGCAGCAGGCACAACACGAATCGACTCCGACGACGCGGCCGCACTTCCGCACAAAATCTCACAACCATATGCTGCCTACCCAGAAATCCATTCGTGTGCTCTTTCTCGTCGCAGGAGAGCCTGTGCGCGGACTTGCCCCAAGCAGCCGCTTCCGCGTTTATGCATACGCGCCACAGCTCACCGCCGATGCTCGCCTAAGTTTTCGTATTTCCGCCTCGCTACCTGCAAAGTATTTCTATGACCGCCCTTTTTTCAAGAAGCACCGGGCTCTTGGCGCAATGGCAATTCCTGTCGGACTTGCGCTGATGTTTCTCACCAGGATACGAGACCTCGTACGCACCCCTTTCTACGACGTAGTCTATATCCAGAAGCCGCTATTCCCGGGTCGCTTCTACCCACTACTCGAACTTGCTTTTGTCAAGTTCACCCGGCATTCCATTTTCGACTTCGACGATGCCGTGTTTGTCTACCATCATGCGTCGGATAACGCACGCGCTTCATGGCTTTATCGCTTGTTTGAATACAAAAACAGCACCGCGCGCATTATCAGCGCAGTATCATGCGTCGTCGCAGGCAACGAGTACCTCGCGACTTACGCTCGGCAATTCAACTCTCGCGTCAGGGTGGTACCAACGGTCGTCGACACGGACCACTACACACCCGCGCCAGAGACCGTAGCGGCGAGGACGCCCCTAGTGATAGGCTGGATCGGTACGTCAGGCAATCTTGCATACCTGGAAGAGTTGGCGCCCGTCATTCGCCGCTTGCAGCAGGATTATCAAGTTGGCCTCTCAATAGTTTGTAACCCGCTCCCCCGTCCACCGAAGTTGCCGGGTGTAACCTATCGCTGGACACGGTGGACCACAGACGGTGAACTGGAAGCGCTGCGCGCCTTTGACATCGGCATCATGCCGCTACGTGACGGTCCATGGGAGCGAGGAAAATGCGGGTTCAAACTGTTACAGTACATGGCATGCGCAATCCCTACGGTCGCGTCCCGCGTCGGCGTCAATACTACAATCGTTGCCGATGGCGAGAACGGCTTTCTCGCAACGGACATCTCCGAATGGGAACAGAAGCTGCGTCTGCTGCTCGAGCATGAACACCTGCGTAAGCAATTTTCCATCACTGGGCGCGCGACGGTTGCGCAGCAATACAGTTTGCGCAGCGGCTATCCACTCCTGGCAGAGGCCATCATAGGCGCGGCACAAACCGGCAAGCCCAGAGCATCGCGAAAGTGATGCAATGCGGATGTCGGCGTCGAGGTGCGGTCACGTGCCAGTTCCGCTGCAATCCGGCTGAGAACGACTGTTATCCAAACCAAGCCGTCCGGTCCGATGCCTGTCCTCCAGATGGCCGCTAAGAACATGACAACCCTCCCCTTTCGAGTTGTATTCGTGACGGCGCCCGCCATACCTGCGCCGCGAGGACTCATGGCCTCGCAGGTACTTGAAACGGCGATTGCCCTGAGGCGGGAGGGCGTGCTGGTTTCCTGGATCGCCGGGATCCCTGTCACGCTCAACCCGGCCGCTATCCGCAAGCGCAACGCCGACCTCAAACAGGTCAAAAGGCGTTGCGCCGAGTCCAGCATCCCGCTTTCTATCGTCTGGCTTCCCCCCGCACCGCGCACGTTGTTGCTGCTCCCCGTTTTCCGTCGGCTCTTTCTAGGCGCCGCCGCCGGCAGCGCGTACAAAAGCTTGCGACACGAGCACGATCTGTCCGCCCCCGTCATTCTTCATGCGCGAAGCTATTTTGCGACCGACTTGGCGCTTCGTATCCGGAATGCGGCGAAGAACCATAAGATTCCGGTTTCATTCGACATGCGCAGCATCTTTCCAGAGGAAGTCGCAATGCAGAAGCCGCTTCTCGGACGACTACTCTTTGCCTCCCTCAAAGAATGGGAGCTGAAACTGCTTGAGGATTCGGACTATGCATTCTTGCCGGTACAGTTTGCTGCTGACCGCATCCGACAGGAAAGCGGAATCACAGTGGATCTGATCAGGATTCAAGGATTCGACCGTGACCCCGATTGGACGGTCGATTTCGACCGGCGGTGGCAGCGCCGCGCGCTCGGCTTTTCCGGGAGTGTAGAACCCTGGCACAGCCCCGCACTGCTGGCGGAGATATGCAGAGCAATTCCCGACACGGTCGGACACTTCGCGACCGCAGCACGCCCCCAATTCGCAGAGTTCTCTTGCGAAACCTGGCCCTATTCCGAAATGCACGCTTATTACGATGGGCTTCTCGCCTTGATCGTACCCGGACTATCTCGGTCAGAGCAGCGCAGCTACTTTCACAGATTTCAGCTACGATGCAACCTCTTTTCGACCAAGGCATCAGAAGCGCTCTCCCGCGGCGTACCGTTGATAGTCAGCAACGAGCTTGCAGAACTGGCCGATTTCGTGCGCGAGCACAAGTGCGGCTTCGTGTATGACCCGATCAAGAAAACGTTTAATGTCTCAGCGAAGGAACTTGCAGCGCGGCCTGCGTGGGAAGCGGCGACTCAACAGGCCATCGAGGTCGGCGCGGCGTTTACTCGTCGGACTGTCATGCAGAGCTACTTGCATTGCTGGAACGGCGGGGCAGGCCAATCATGACGCATCACTCGACTCGCAACCCTGTGACACAATTTTCGCGCCAGGCTATGATTTGATCTGTGAAGCGATCCGACGAACGGACCACAAGCCCGCCGCCCCGATCGCAACTCAGAGGTTGCTTGATTGGCAGATCCTAACGCCCACTGTGCTTTTTGTTGGAGCTAGCCTATGTCACTCAAGATACTGACTATTGTCGGAGCGCGTCCACAGTTCGTCAAGGCGGCTACGGTCTCTAGGCTAATCAAAGAACGTACCGACATTGCCGAGCGTCTAGTCCACACCGGACAGCACTATGACTACGGCATGTCGGACGTTTTCTTCAGCGAGCTCGACATCCCGACGCCCCACTACAACCTCGGCGTCGGCTCTGCAAGTCAGGGCCGCCAGACGGGCGAGATGCTAATCCGTATAGAGGACGTTCTCTTGAAGGAGAGCCCGGATCGTGTTCTTGTTTACGGCGACACCAATTCGACCCTAGCTGGCGCCCTTGCGGCCGCGAAACTGCGAATACCCGTCGCGCACGTCGAGGCTGGCCTGCGTTCGTTTAATCGAGTAATGCCTGAGGAGATCAATCGCATCATAACAGACCACATCTCGGATCTTCTTTTTGCGCCCACGGTAGGCGCGACACGTCAACTTATCCACGAGGGAATACCGGCGGCGGCGATCCACCAAGTCGGCGATGTAATGTTCGACGCGGCTCTGTACTACGCTGGGCGGGGTGAGTCGCATAGTCTGCTGCTACTCGATAAGCTGGGCTTGCGCAGTGAAGGCTTCATTCTCGCCACAGTGCACCGCGCAGAGAACACCGACTGCGTCGACCGACTCTCCAGCATTATTGGTGGTTTGACGGATCTCTCCGAGCTGCTACCCGTAGTGTTTCCCCTCCATCCTCGCACTCGCAGAGCGATCGAGCGACTCGGGCTCCTTGAGGCCGTGCGTCAGTCGCTACTGGTGATTGAACCCGTCGGTTACCGCGACATGACCATCTTGGAGAAGCACGCGAAGGCCGTTGTGACGGATTCCGGCGGAGTTCAGAAGGAAGCGTTTTTCTTTCGCACGCCCTGCATAACGCTGCGCGATGAGACCGAATGGGGAGAGTTGGTAGAATACGGCTACAATTGTCTTGTTGGCGCGGACCGGGAACGGATCGTCGCGGCATTCAAGAGTTTCGTATCCGCAGCACGTTGCTGGGATAGGGAGCTCTTTGGAACCGGTACCGCAGCAGCGGAGATTGTCCGCCTTCTCAGCAGCTGACGCTCTCCAGTTTTTCCATTTTTCGGAGACATGCACCCGTGGAATTCACGGCACATGACACAGCCATCATCGACGCCGGCGCGCAGATCGGCGCCGGCACCCGCATTTGGCACTGGGTCCACATCTGCGGCGGTGCTCGCATCGGCGCTGATTGCTCGTTCGGGCAGAACGTCTTCGTCGGCAACGACGTGCTGATCGGCGACAACTGCAAGGTGCAAAACAACGTCAGCATCTATGACGCCGTCACGTTGGAGGACGATGTCTTCTGCGGCCCGAGCATGGTGTTCACCAATGTCTACAACCCACGCTCGGCGGTGACGCGGAAAGATGAATATCGCCGCACCCTGGTGAAGCGCGGCGCCACCATCGGCGCCAACGCAACCATCGTCTGTGGTGTCACGCTCGGCGAATTTGCGTTCATCGCGGCCGGCGCTGTAATCACCCGCGACGTCAAGCCCTATGCCCTCATGGCCGGCGTACCGGCGCGTCACATCGGCTGGATGAGTCGGCATGGCGAGCGGCTCGATCTGCCCCTTTCGGGCAGCGCAGAGGCGGCCTGCCCCGTCACCGGGCAGCGCTATCGCTGCACCGACGGCGCCGTGCAACCGCTGGATCGATAGTCCCGGCGGCTGCGCAGCCCCGTCGGGTGCCGGGCATTCGGCAGCGGCGCACCCGCCCTGCGCAGCGACTTGATCGGAACGCAGCCAACGTTGATCATCTACGCCCGCGGCGGGTATTCAGAAGCCCGCCAACACCCGATCGAGGCCTGACCACGCCCATGCCCGAGCCCATCACGCAGCGCAAGATCCGCATTGCCGTCGTCGGTTGCGGGCGCATCGCCAAGAACCACTTCGGCGCCATCGAGCGGCACGCCGAAGACCTGGAGCTTGCCGCCGTCTGCGACACCAACCCCGCCGCACTAGCCGAGCACACCGACCGCTATGGCGTGCGCGGCTACCGGCACCTGGCGGAGTTGCTGCGCACGGCTGAGCCCGATCTGGTCGCGCTCTGTACCCCCAGCGGCCTCCATCCCGAGCAGACCATCACCGCGGCTGCGCACGGCGTGCACGTGATGACGGAGAAGCCCATGGCCACCCGCTGGCAGGATGGCGTGCACATGGTCAAGGCCTGCGACGAGGCCGGCGTCCACCTCTTCGTGGTCAAGCAGAACCGACGCAATGCCACCCTGCAACTGCTCAAGCGCGCAGTGGAGGAGAAGCGCTTCGGCCGGATCCACCTGGTGCACCTCAACGTCTTCTGGACCCGGCCGCAGGCCTACTATGATCAAGCCCGCTGGCGCGGCACCTGGGAGTTCGACGGCGGCGCCTTCATGAACCAAGCCAGCCACTATGTAGACCTGCTGGACTGGCTCATCGGCCCGGTCGAGAAGGTGCAGGCCATGGTCAGCACCGCCCGCGACATCGAGGTCGAAGACACCGGCGTGCTCAACGTGCGCTGGCGCAACGGCGCGCTCGGCTCCATGAGCGTGACCATGCTGACCTACCCCAAGAACTTGGAAGGCTCTATCACCATCCTCGGCGAGACCGGCAGCGTGCGCGTGGGCGGCGTCGCGGTCAACGACATCCAGCTCTGGGACTTTGCCGAGCCGCGCGACTACGACACAGAGGTCAAGTCCGCCAACTACGAGACCACTAGCGTCTACGGCTTTGGCCATCCGCTGTACTACAAGAACGTCATTGACAGCCTCCGTGGCCAGGCCGAGCCCGAGACCGACGGCCGCGAAGGGCTCAAGTCCCTCGAACTGCTCATCGCCGCCTATCTCTCGGCGCGTGACGGCGGTACCATCTCACTGCCGTTGGAGTATTAGCCACGAATATCACGGATGGGTGCAGGAGAAAACGTTACCAAGCTCATTTTTCACGAGAGTTAAACCAGTGCAAGTAAAAGCAATTTATGAAAACGGGCGACTCGAGTTTACCCGCCCCATACAACTCAAGCGTGATCGCTTAACCCTGCTGGTGGAAGTCCCCGATGAAGACATCGTGACCGACACGGCAGAGACGCTTCCAACCTACGATCTTAATGCGTTTCCCGAAGAAATCCGCCGCGAAGTTGCCCGAATGCAGGCGATCAATGAGATGGCATCAAAAATGCCGCTGCCCGCGTGCGTGAATGAAAAAGACTCCGGAGAGCAAGAGCAGCGCACACGGGCATTTGAGCTTCGCAATGCCCTCCGACGCGAGCAAGGGCGACCTGCATGAGACATGTATTGTTGGATGTCAATGTTGTTGTGGATTTGTGTGTCGATCGGGCTGGATCAGCAAATAGTCGGTTCTCAGTGGCATTGGCGAGAAATATAGGATCGACATGCTGGGTCTATGTTGGGTCAATTCAAACCCTGGAATACGTCGTTGCCGATGAATTATTTCGTCAGGCTGAGTATAAAGGCAGCCCTATTTCAAGAGCACTGTCCAGAGCAAGGGCGCGGTTTTTATTGCAGCAACACACGGCCGAATTTCAATGGTTGGCCGCTCTAGCAAGCGAAGGTGATGTGTTTGGCAGTCATGATCCTGAAGATGAACAGATCATCCGCGCTCTGGATCGATTCCCTTCTGGTTCTGCGACAGTTCTTACCCGTGACAAACCGATGCTCGAACGCGCAGGCGAACGGGCGACGACGCCGGAATGTTTTATTGACAGCAGCAAGCAGGCAGTTGCCAATTCCATCGCGTTCGTCGACTTAAACGCCCAGCAGGACAGTATTCGTCCCTCGCTGGAGAGCGGTATCCACCGCGTCCTCCACCACGGCCAATACATCCTTGGTCCCGAGGTGGGCGAGCTCGAACGACGCCTCGCGACCTTCACCGGCGCCCAGCACTGCATCAGCGTCTCAAGCGGCACCGACGCCCTGCTCATCAGCCTCATGGCACTCGGCATCGGCCCAGGCGACGAGGTCATCACCACGCCATTTACCTTCGTTGCGACCGCGGAGGTCATCGTGCTGCTCGGTGCGACGCCCGTGTTCGTCGATATCGAGCCCGACACCTGCAACATTGACGCCGCCCTGATCGAGGCAAAGATCACCGCGCGCACCAAGGCCATCATGCCCGTCAGCCTCTACGGCCAACCCGCCGACATGGACGCCATCAACGCCATCGCCGCGCGGCACGGCAACCTGCCCGTCATCGAAGACGCCGCGCAGAGCTTCGGCGCCATGTACAAGGGCAAACGAAGCTGCAACCTGAGCACCTTCGGCTGCACCAGCTTCTTCCCGAGCAAGCCGCTCGGCTGCTATGGCGACGGTGGCGCCATCTTCACCAGTGACGACGCCCTCGCCCAGGCCTGCCGCGAGATCCGCGTCCACGGCCAGAGCAAACGCTACGTTCACACCCGCATCGGTGTCGGCGGCCGCATGGACACCCTGCAGGCCGCCATCGTGCTTGCCAAGCTCCAGCGCTTCGACCACGAGGTCGGACAGCGCCAAGCCGTCGCCCGGCGTTATCACGATTTGATCACTGCGCGCCAAGACACCCCAGCGACGAGCGCAAGCGCAGCCGGCGCCGCCGACGCTCCCATCATGCCGCTGCCCTGGCCCACCGACGACCGCACCAGCGTCTTCGCCCAATACACCCTGCTGGTGCAGGATCGGCCCGCCGTCCAAGAACGCCTGCACGCCGCTGGCATCCCGACCGCCGTGCACTATCCGATCCCGCTGAACCAGCAGCCCGCCTACGCCCATCTCTGCTGCCCAGACTGCACCCCCATCGCCGCCGGGATCTCCCAGCAGGTCATGAGCCTGCCGATGCACGCCGACCTCGGCGCCAACGACCAGGCCCGTATCGTCAACGCACTCCGCCCAATCCCTTAGGAGCGCCGGCGCGAGATGCACCGCTAATAGCCGGCGGCGGCCCAAGCGCCGCCGCCGGAACGCAGCCCCAGCGCCCAAGACCATGCCCGACACCAGCCTCGAGATCGCCATCGTCGGCGGCGGCATCAACGGCCTCTGCATCGCCTGGGTGCTGGCGGAACAGGCTCATCAGGTCACGTTGTTCGAGCGCGACCAACTCATGTCCCAAACCAGCAGCGCCTCCACCAAGCTGCTGCACGGCGGGCTGCGCTATCTCGAAACCGGGCAGATCCGCCTGGTGCGAGAAGCCCTACGCGAGCGCGCGTGGTGGCTGGCGCAGGTACCTTCACTGACGCAGCCCTTAGCCCTATACCTGCCTGTCTACGCCGCCAGCGCGCGCGCGGCATGGCGCATTCGGACCGGACTCTGGCTCTACGACCGGCTCGCCGGAAAGACCAACATCGCACCACATGCGCGACTGGACCGAGCCGGCTTCATCGCCCAAGCACCAGAGCTTCGGCCTGCCGGCTTGCGTGGCGGCTTCCGCTTCTTCGATGGCCAGATGGACGATCTCGCACTTGGGCTCTGGGTCGCCGACCAAGCCCGTCAGGCCGGCGCCCGCCTGCTGGAAGGCGCCGCTGTGTCTAGGGTATCCACCAGCGGCATGGTGACCTTCAACGGCGAGACCAGGCACTTCGACCGCGTGATCAACGTCGCCGGCCCCTGGGCCGAAGCGCTCCTCCAGCAAAGCGGCCTGCGATCACGCTGCCGGCTCGAGCTCATTCGGGGCAGTCACATTCTGTTCGACGAACCCCTTGACCATGGCTACTGCCTGCAAGCTCCGCAGGACAGCCGCGTCTTCTTCGTCATCCCGTACCAAGGCCGAACACTGGTGGGCACCACCGAAGAGCGCCACAACGCCCAAGATTGGCCCCCCGCCTGCCACGAAAGTGAGGCGCACTACCTCCTCACCGCTTACAATGCCCACTTTCGTCGCGCCAAGTCGGTCGCAGACATCGCGGCCTCGTTTGCTGGGGTACGGCCGCTGGTGCGCTCCGCGGCACACCCCAGCAAGCTGTCACGGGATTACACACTGGAGCGACACGACCGCCTGATCACGGTGTTCGGCGGCAAGTGGACCACGACCCGCGCACTCGCTCACAGCGTCGCCCGCTGGATATTGTGAGTAGTACCCGGCGCACCGCAAACCCGGAGCGTCTTGATCACGACTCCGACCACCGTGATAGCCGCTACGACATTTGGCGATCCTAACCTTGCGGTAAACGGGCCAATGCCCCGGCTGCCCACCTTTATCCGAGATGCCCCTAAAATGCGCCACGTTTCCGGCATTTCAGCAAGCTTGCGCTCGCAGCGATGCTTTTTCGAGGCCATTCGCGCAATGAAACTTGGCCCGACCGCCGACAATCCAGGCCATACCGGCGGATTCAATCCCCGGCAGCAACCCCGTTAGAGGCTATCCGTACGGTGGCGACCCTAGACGACGAGCCAAATCTCAGCGTGAGCGTGGTGATTCCTTGGGGTACACCGGCGGTCGCGATAACCCGCGCCATCGGTTCGGCCCTCAGCCAAGACCTGCGGCCGCAGGCAGTCTTCGTTCTCGCAAACAACCGGGTTTCACACGCCCTGCTGACCGAGACTGCACAACAATACGCGAATCAGCCCGTACGTTTTCTCTACGTGCCCGGCTGCCGCAATGCCAACGTCGCGAGAAACCTTGGGACCGCCCTCGCCAAGACCCCATATGTCGCCTATCTCGACGCCGACGATTGGTGGTGCCCCGCCCATCTCCGCAGTTCTCTCTCAATTCTCGCACGTGATAATGCGGATCTCATTTACTCGGGCATGACGGTCCACCACCCAAACGCCAGGATAGAGCAGCGTGTCGCCGGCGATTGGCATCCATACGGATCGATGGAAGCTTACTGCCTCAATTACCAAGCGGCCCCCACACCATCACTCCTCGTCCGCACGGACACGGCATTGGACATCATGTGGGATGTCAGCCTGTGCAGACACCAAGATTACGATTTCAAGGCCCGCTTCGCTCGCAGCTACAAGACAACGTTCAAGCAAGACATTACCGTTCACGTGGACTGGGAGCAGCCCCGTCGCCACCGTCATCATGATGACTGCTTTCGCGTGCTCAAAGACTGGCGCCCGCGCATCGGGCAAAAGCTGTACCAGCGCCATTATGTCAACCTTTGCCGCACCGCAAGACGCTCGCGCGATCCCGTCCTGCTTAGGGTCGCCCCGATGTGTATCACGTACTGGTTCGCGATCAAGCTGCGTGGGCTTCGCAACAAGCTGCTGCCGCCTTCGCGGATGCAGCACTAAAACCGGCGATTCTCCATGGCCAAACCAAGCATCGCCATCATTACCGCCTCCTATCCCTACCCGCCGGGAGAGCAATTCCTGGAAGCTGAGGCGCCGTATTGGCCCACCGCGGATTTCGGCGACGTCTATATTCTGCCGCGCAACACAGAAGGAACGCCTCGCCCGCTCCCCCAAGGCATTACACTCGACCTTGCCCTGCGCCAGCCAAGCAAGGCCATCCGCATCGCCTACTTGGTACCAGCCCTGCTGTCCGCGGTTTTCTTCAGAGAGATCAAGAGCCTGGTCTCGGCGAATCGGTTTAGCGTTCAACGCGCACTGAGCGCCCTTTTCGAGACCCGAAACACGCTACTGGGAGCGGCGCAGATCGCGAGATTCTGCAAGCGCAATGGGGCGGTGGACATCGCCTACTGCTACTGGAACGACAGCATGGCCTATGCCTGTTGCCTGGCCAAGCAGCGCGGCTTGTGCCGACGAGTCGTTTCTCGCGCGCACGGCGTGGATCTGTACGAAGAGCGAGCTCGTGGCCGTTACATGCCATTGAAACGCCAGTTTCTCGCATACTTCGACCGCATCTTCGTGCTGTCGAATGAGGCGTGCAATTACTTCCTAAGCCGTTATGGCGCAAGCGCAGCACAGCTCGCCATCGCGCCGCTCGGTGTTTCCATACCGCGACAAACCTGCGACGTGAGTCCGCCCGGCCAACTGCATGTCCTCTCCGTATCCTTCTGCGTACCAGTCAAGCGCATGGACCGGATTATTGCGGCCCTAGCACATCTAGCTGCAACACACCCGCAATTGTCGATACACTGGACTCACATCGGCGACGGCCCCCTCTGTGATGAAATGCGATCAGCCGCCGCCCGATGCCTTGGCCCGCTGGCCAATGTTGAGTTTGCGTTCCTCGGCCACCAAGCAAATGCAGCGGTGCGGCAGCTCTACGAGGAGCACCCCGTGGATGTCTTCGTCAATACCAGCGAATCCGAGGGCGTACCCGTCTCCATCATGGAGGCCATGGGCTACGGCGTGCCCGCCGTCGCGCCGGACGTGGGCGGCGTATCGTCACTCGTTGTCTCAGGTAGCGGCGCACTCATCGCGCCGGACGCTTGTGCCCAGGTCATCGGCGACGCGCTGCTCAGTCTCCGGACCAATGCCGACCGGATGCAGTTCCGAGCGCGCTCGAAACAATTCATCAGAGAACACTTTAACGCCGCCCTCAACTACCCGCGAGTCCTGGCCGAGATCTCCGCTATCGCCTCCCGGGATCCGTCGCGAGCCCAAACGACCGAGTGAGCCGGCCTTGCGGGCACCCAACGCCCGGCATCAGCCGCAAACGCAAGCCGGGACAGTGAACGCCATAGGCTGCGCAGCGAGTCCGCCGCCGCTCACGCCCCTGCGTCGGCACCGATTTCCAGCACCACCGCCACCGCCCCTACCGCATGCGAATCCTACACGCCTTCAACGACTACCTCCCGGCCACGATGAACTGGGCCGGCAACATCATCACCCACACCCCCGCTGCGGAGCTCTTCGTCGCAGCCGCCCGTTTCCTCAAGACAAATTTCTTCTTCTCGAACATTACATACGTGGAGTTTCCTTTGCGCGAAGGCGAATGGAACAGCACCTCACGGTTCGCTGCGTTAGCCGACCGGGGGGTGCGCCTCGCCCGACGCCTGGCATATCCTCGCTTGCTCAAAGCCCGTATCGGCGACGTCGACATCCTGCACAGCCACTTCGCCACAGCGGGTTGGAACTTTCGTCAATTCGCGCAAGCACTCGGGGCTCGCCACGTCGTTTCATTCTATGGGTATGACTACGAAAAGGTGCCGCAAAGCCACCCCGCTTGGAGAGATCGCTACCGCATCATATTCGAGCAAGCGGACATGTTCCTCTGCGAAGGCGAACATGGTGCGAAAGCGTTGTGCTCGCTTGGTGCGCCCGCCAAGAAAGTTCGGGTCTGTCCATTAGGTATCCTGCCAGAGCGAATTGTACCCGTCAGACGGAAGAAGGACCGCGCCGCGCTCAAATTGTTGCAGGTTGCCACCTATGTAGAGAAGAAGGGGCATATTTACGCCCTGCGCGCCTTCGCGATGGCGTGTCGCGAGTGCCCGGGCATGCAGCTCGTTTTCGTCGGTTCAGCGCGCGACGCCGAAGGTGCCGAGATCATGGAGTCTTTGCGACGCGAGTCGGTAAGCGCCGGAATCTCGGATCGAGTCAGCTTTGCGCCCGCCGTACCCTATGAGGCGCTCTACGAGTTGTTTTCGGACTTTCACGTCTTTATTCACCCCAGCACCTACAGCCGAGATCGCGATTGCGAAGGCGGCGCACCCATTGTGCTGCTTGACGCCCAGGCAAGCGGAATGCCCGTGATCGCCACGCGCCACTGCGACATCCCGGGAGAAGTGGTGCACGGGACGACAGGCCTCTTGTCCGCCGAGCGCGATGTGGACACCCTCGCGGCCTATATCCGGCGCTTCTATGACATGGACCAGGTCGAGTATGATCGATTCGCACATGCGGCCAGGACCCACGTCGAAGCCGCCTTCGACGTCAAGGATAACGCCAAGCAGCTCAGGGCTTTGTACGAAGAGGTCTGTGCGAACCCCAGATGAAAACCCCAGGGTACGATCGGGACGACAGACTCGCGCTGCGCGCCGATCGGCCGTATTCTGGACTGCTTGCCGCGCTCGGGCTCGGCTCTAGACCTCAGCGCGCCATGCTTGGCGCGCCAGTGTCTCCTTAACCCTTAGGCACGGCTCCATCGGCGGCCTAGTCCGGTGCAAAGCGGTGCCCGCGGGATGCCGCATTCAGCCCGGTTCCCGCTTGGTCCGGTATACTTCCGACACTGCTCGCCCAGCGTCCCACCCATGGCAACTTCACAATCCGACCGGCCCTTTCTCGTCTTCGGCTCCCCGCTCATCGAAGCCGCGGAGGTCGACGAGGTTGTCGACTCCCTGCGATCCGGCTGGCTCGGCACCGGGCCCAAAGTGGCGCGCTTCGAGCGCGCGTTCGCCGCTTATAAGGGCGTCGAGCACACCGCCGCGGTCAACTCGTGCACAGCCGCGCTGCATCTGAGCATGCTCGCCGCCGGCCTTGGCCCCGGGGACGAGGTCATCACCAGTGCCCAGACCTTCTGCGCCACCGTCAACGCCATCATCCACGCCGGAGCGACACCGGTGCTGGCCGACGTGGACCCCGCTACAATGAATATCGACCCGGCGGACATCGAGCGGCGTATCACATCGCGCACCCGCGGCATCGTGCCCGTGCACTTCGCCGGGCGGCCCTGCGACATGGACGCGATCATGGACATCGCCGCCCGTCACCAGCTCACAGTCATCGAAGACTGCGCCCACGCCATCGAGACCGAGTACAAGGGCCGCAAGGCAGGCACCTTCGGCGACTTCGGCTGCTTCTCGTTCTACGTGACCAAGAACGTGGTCACCGGCGAGGGCGGCATGGTCATCGCGAAGCGGGAGAAGGACATCGCGCGCATCAAGGTTCTCGCGCTGCACGGCATGTCAAAAGACGCTTGGCGGCGCTTCAGCGATGCCGGCTACCGCCACTACCAGGTCACCGAGTGCGGGTTCAAGTACAACATGATGGACATTCAGGCGGCGATCGGCATCCATCAGCTTGCCCGCGTCGAAGCCTGGCTCATACGGCGCGAAGCTGTCTGGAACGCGTACAACACCGCCTTTGCCGACCTGCCCCTTGTCTTGCCGCCCAAGCCCGCCCACGGCACCCGGCACGGACGTCATCTATATACGATCCTCATCGACGCGGAACGCTGCGGCATCAGCCGAGATGGTTTTCTCGACGCCATGACCGCCGCACGGATCGGTGTCGGCGTACACTATACGAGCATTCCCGAGCACCCGTACTATCGCGACGCGTTCGGCTGGCAGCCCGAGGATTATCCACACGCGATGCGGATCGGTCGCCAAACGGTGAGCTTACCCTTGTCTCCCCACCTACAAGAGAGCGACGTGGACCGCGTGATTGCAGCGACCCGCCGGATCGTGGGCCAATTCTGAGGTGCCGGCCAGTGCAGGTAGAATCCATGCAACAAACACTCCAACTCTGCTACAAGGGTGAGCGCGATTATTTGCACGGTACCGACATGTATGCCGCAGTGACGGCCGCTTTGCGGCCGGTTGTCGGACCGAAAATATCGAGCCTGCCGCTTCAAATCGGCATCCATGCATTTGCCAGGCATCAATTGAACCTGGTCATCGATGCAAACAAGAGTCCTCCGACTAATGTTATCGCGACTTTTAAACTAGGTGCTGAAACCCCGCTGCGCGGTTGGCTTGAGGAAACCGAAACTGCGGTCGACTGCCGCCGTCCCTATCCGGAAGAGGCCATCATCGCGTGTTGTGCGCTGGACGGCGAACGGATTTGCACGAACAGCCCACCGCCGTTCAGCCCGATCGAGATCGCGGTCGCAATGACCAAGGCCCTTCACAACCACCTCCTGCCGCCGCAGGAAAGGCGCTGGATCTTTTCGCGCTTATCTCTGAGGCGCATCTTCAGGGACGACGACGTCCACCCCGTCGAGATCCAACTGCTCCAGAATCTCAACAATCGCCTGACTCGCTCGGCCATTCGCGTCGGTGACGATGTGCTGGGTGATATCTTCTTTTCCCGCGTCTAGGGGGCAAAAATGGCCATCGGCATTGCCACAATCGCGAGCTACGTCCCCGCCGGACGAGAATCAAACCTCGACAAGCGGGAACGCTTCGGTATCGATGAGGCGTTCATCCGCGACAAGCTTGGGGTCGTCCGCGTTTCCCGCATGGGTGCCACTGAGGACACCGCCGACTTGTGCGTCGCGGCATATTCCCGACTCATGGAACAAGTTGCGTTGCCGCCCGCATCCGTCGAGCTCATCGTCGTCTGCACTCAGAACCCCGACGGACACGGAATACCGCACAGCGCAGCCGTCGTCCAGGGCCGCATCGGCGCCCCGGACACCTGCGCCTGCTTCGACATCGCGCTCGGCTGTTCCGGGTACGTTTATGGCTTGTCCATTTGCCAGGCGTTCATGGCCGCGAACGGGCTCAGCACCGGCCTCTTCTTTACGGCGGACCCCTATTCCAAGATCTTGGATCCCGCGGACAAGAGTACGGCGCTGCTGTTCGGCGATGCCGCAACGGTGACCTTGCTCAAGGCGCGCACCGCGCCGCAAATGTGGGTGCCGCACGGCTTCCGTTTTGCCACCCGGGGCAGTGAAGGGGCCTGCCTGGTGAATGACGCCGGCACGCTGCGCATGAACGGCCGCGCCGTCTTCAACTTTTCCGCCGTAGAGGTCCCCAAGCAGGTTCAGCAGGTGCTCACGGGTGCTGGCTTGGCCACGGATGATGTCGACATATTCCTATTTCATCAGGGCAGCAAGTACATTGTCGACACGCTGACGCGGCGCGTCGGCCTTCCGCCGGAACGGGTGCCTTCGAATCTAGCCGATCAAGGCAACACTGTATCCTCATCCCTGCCATTGCTGCTGGCTCCTTTGCTGTTCCGGCCCGGGCTGCAGCGAGTTCTGCTCTCGGGCTTCGGCGTCGGTCTGTCATGGGCCACCTGCCTCCTCGAACGTGTTCCTCAATCCAAGGAGAACTCTGCATGAATGTCACGGCTGCCGATATTGCGGCATTGATCAACGACAGCGGCACGTCCGCCCACGTCGGCGCGGGAGATTATGACCGTACCCTGTCCGACCTCGGCATCGATTCGCTGGACGTCGCAACCATTTTCCTCGCCATTCAGGAGCGCTACGGGGTCTCTGTTCCTGACGCGGAGATCGACGCCATCAACACCGTCAATCTCATTGTAGCCCGCATCAACGGCGACTGAGCCCCCGATGGAGCCTAGGGTCTTGCTCCGGGTGCTGCGGCTGCTGCCGGGCGCGATGTTCCAACTCGTCCTCACGCATCTGCCGGCAGAGGCCGGCGTCCTGCTGCGCCGAGCCTACTACACGCCTAGGTTTGCGTCGTGCGGACGGGATCTCACGATCCTGCCCGGTGTCGTATTGACCGGGCTGGATCAGATGGCGTTTGGCGATAATGTAATGATCCGCGAAAATGCGATCCTCCACGCGGGCAGCGGGGCCCGGGACGACCCCCGGGATATCCGGTGTGTCGGTCCATCGCCCGCTGCGGGAGAGCCCCAGCTCGTGGTCGGCAACGATTCGCGCATCGCCTTTGCCGCACTGCTGCTCGCCTATGGCGGCGTGCGCATCGGCGAGAAGTGCGGTGTCGGCCCCGGTTCTGTCGTCCTGTCCGAGTCGTATCACCATAAGGGGTCGGACCCAAACCGGATCTACAAGTACTCGCAGGGCGCCCGGCCGGAGGAGCAATGCGTCCTGCGCGGCATGGTGCGTCTGGAGAATGGCGCAGGCATCGCTTCCAACGTCATCGTGCTGCCGGGTGCGCACGTCGGACGGGATAGCTGGGTCGGCCCGAACAGCGTTGTGCGTGTCGGCGGACGGGTGCCCCGCGACGTAATTGCCAAGGGCGACCCGGCCGCGGTTGTCTTCAAGCGCACATATGGCAGGGCCGACGGAGGGCCGGCCAAGCCCACCCCGCGACCGTGACCCTGTTCCGGCGCGCCGCCGTCGGCGTGAAGTGGACCAGCCTGTCGGCCGGAATCCTCGGCGTGCTGCAAGTCGCACAGCTGCTGATCATGGCCCGCTTGCTGGATCCGACCGACTTTGGCCTGATCGCCCTCGCGGCGGTCGTGATGCAAGCCGGCGGAACGCTCGCGAACGCCGGCATCAGCAACGCGCTGATCTACAAGCAAGAGGCGGACCCAGACCGGCTTTCGACGCTCTACGTCTTAACCGCAGCACTCGGGTTGGTGCTGTTTCTGGCCGTGCTTACATGCGCCGGGATCATTGCAGAGCTGTTCCGGGAGCCCAAGCTCGGTCCGGTTCTTCGCTGGTCCGCGCTGGCCTTGCTGTTCTCGCCGTTCGGCCAGCAGTTCGCGGTTCTGCTGCAAAAGGAAATGGACTTCTCAACCCTGGCGCGCATCGAGATCGCCACGGCCGGCTTGGGCTTGCTGCTGGCGGTTGTTGCGGCCTTGGCCGGTGCCGGCGTCTATGCGCTGGTATTTGCTGCGCTCGCCGGCAACGTCTTGCGCACGGTTTGGCTCGTCCGCATCGGTTGGCGGCGCTGGCCACCGCGCCTGCATTTCCGCCTGCGAGATCTCCGCGGCTATTGGCGATTCGGTGCATTCCAGTGGGCCGAACAGCTCCTGGGCCTGCTCACGACGAACTTAGACAAGATCCTCGTTGGGGGTTTGCTCGGCAGCCATGCGCTTGGCATTTACAACGTCGCCTATCGCCTCATGTCCGTACCCTACGCGCTGTTCAACGCCGTGGTCACGCGCGTTGCGTTTCCGGCATTTGCAGAGATACAGAACGACCCGGCCCGCGTGCGCAATGCATTTGTCGACCTTGTTCGCATTACCGCGATCGTAATGCTGCCCGTCTACTTCGGCCTGTTCGTGACGGCAGACCAGTTGTTCGCGCTGCTCGGTCCGCAATGGCACGGCGCGTCACCGCTGCTGCGGGCTTTCGCCGTGCTCGGCATGTTCTACAGCATCGGCAGCCCCTTCGGCAGCTTGCTGATTGCGCTCGGCCGCGCGGACATCAGTTTTGCCATGAACGTGTTGCGACTGACGTTGTTCACCGTCGCCGTTCCGATCGGTATCCTGTTCGGTGCCGTGGGCGCGGCTTGGGCGGTCACGCTGGCGATTGCGCTCGTGATGTTCCCCATCGGTATCTGGATACGATGGCGGTTGATTCGACTGCCTATGCGCCCCTACTTCGACGCCATTTTGCGCGCCGCAACCGCAGGCGCGATCATGGCGTGGGCTGTCCAGCACTTACAAGCAACGCAGTCAGACTCCTGGATACCCGCAGCTCAACTTGGTGCAAGCGTGGCCCTCGGCCTCATCGCGTACGTGCTGCTCATATCCATCATCGAGGGGCGAACCTTGTTTGCGCTCTTGAGGCGAATCCGCGCTCACAAGGAGCGGGCGCGGAAAGCAATTCCTGGCACCGGCACACTCGCCAACTGAGTGTTCATCAAGGCCGGAAGCATCGCCCTGGGATTTCGGGCCGTGCACGGCGGACGCCGCAACCTCTGGCAAGTGCTTGCTTTCACTTTCGACTTCCGAGTAACCATTCAGCATGTTGCCGAGAAACGCCACCCACCGTCGCGCGCCACCAGCCTGGAGCCGACCCGAGCTCCGCGTCGCCCACGGCATTCCCACGATGATTTCGGAGGAAGAGCAGCAGTACCTCAACTGGCTCGGCTCGTGCTACTGGACGGGAGCAGGCGCAATCGTGGAGCTTGGCCCATGGCTAGGCGGCAGCAGTTACTGCCTCGCCACAGGCATGGCTGCCAATCGCCATCGCGGCAACCATCGCCTCCACTGTTTTGACAACTTCATCTGGCGGCCGTTCATGGCTCAGCGCGCACCCATCACGCTTGAGAACGGCGCTTCGTTTGAGGCGTATTTCCGGGCGAATCTGCAGGATTACGCGGAGCTACTATCGGTCCATCGGGTATCGATCCCGGACGACGTCAATCACCAGGATCACTGGGCCAAGACCAATCGGGATACACACCCGACCCTGCCATTAATAAGCTGGACGCGCGAATTGCCCGTCGAGATACTCTTTATTGATGGCGCCAAGTCATGGGATGGTTTTCGATACGTATTGGCCGAATTCGCTCGCAGCCTGTTGCCCGGCACAACGTTGCTCGTGATGCAGGATTACAAGGACTGGGCGGCCTATTGGATCCCGGCGATATTGGAGATCATCGGCGAAAAGATCGAGATCGTCCATCTGTTGTCGAGCAACACCGTGAGTTTCCGTCTCGCCCAGCCCATCAATGCAGACGACGTGGCAAGAATTCCGCTTTTTGATCAGGTTACGCTTGCCGAGGCCGAGACGCTTATCGCTCAAGCAAGTTCCCGTCTCGCCGCGTTGGGGGATGCCGAAGGGGCATTGATCGTGTCTTTGACCGTCGTGCGTCTGAGTTTACACAAGGGAAATACGGACGCAGCCGTTTCCGCTTTTCGCCGCGTTGAATCCCGCTGGCCGCTATGCACCAACAGGGCCGCCTTAGAAGCAACCAGGGAATGGCTCGGGGAACAGGGACTCGGTGGTCTGTTACCGTCATGGCGCTCCCGCAGCCACGCATTGCTGACCAAGCTTGGTCATCGCGTACGCGCGTTGATTCGACGCATCGCCAAACAGTGATCTAGCCGCAAGATGTGACTGGCCCCGCGCTCCTACGCCTTGGGTACGTATCACTCTCGTTTCAGCTCGCGCCTTTAAGCTTGCCCATCGTTCTCACCACAGTGGCGTGAAGGATGAGTCCTAGGTTCAGCAGCATGCACGTGAGGTTCCGAATGTTTGCCAGGTCACCGACTTCGCCTGTCAATCGAAGCTATCGAAGCTACCTTGATCTTTTCCCGCGTTCTCACCCAGCCTGGCAGGCACGCAAGATCAGCGCGCGCGCACTGCGGGCGCACGGCGAACAACTCTTCTCCGGTCGTCTGCTTGACATCGGCTGCGGCAACAAGAGCAAGGCGCTGCTGCTCGGCGACCTGGTGAGCGAGTACGTGGGCCTCGATCACAAGGATTCGCAGCACGAGCAGACCGACGTTGATCTGTTCGGGACGGCCTATGACATACCGGTGCCTGACGACAGCTTCGACTGCATCTTATGCACGGCCGTGCTGGAACATCTGGAAGAACCCGCGGACGCCTTGGCGGAGGCCTATCGTGTGCTGAAGCCCGGCGGTGTGGCGATGTACACGGTACCGCTGTTCTGGCACGTGCACGAGGCTCCGCGCGACTTTTTCCGCTATACGCGCTTCGGTCTGGAGCATCTGTTCGGGAAAGTCGGTTTCGATATCAAGGAAATCACCGCCCTATCCGGTTTCCTTACAACCTTCAGCGCCGAGACGGGATATTATCTGCAACGCTTTCGGCGAGGCCTTGTACGTCCGATCGTGGACTTGCTGGTGCGTGCCGGCACCGGCCTCTGCGCACGACTAGATCAGGGATACTGCGCGATGAGTCCTTTACGTGGCTCTACATCGTCGTGGTCCGCAAGCCCGGTGGCGACGGCACCAAGTAACCGGTATCCGCGGGAGCTGCGCCACTTGTCCGCTTTAGCGCGCAGTCAGTGCGAGGCGTGCGCTGATATCGCCTAGCCCTGCCGCAAGATCGGTTGTCGGCAGGTTCAGCCGGTTGTTCAGTGTGCTGCCAAGGGCAATGGAAAGGTGGCGAGGCTCAATGTGCTGATTCAGGCGGAGCGTTTGACAGTGCGGGTAAAGCTTTCGGATCTCCGTCTCGACCTGGCCAATGCTCGCGTTGACCTCCGCAAGATTGTAAACACCCGGGGTGGGAGTCAGGACTAATCGGCTTAGGGTCTCGATTAGGGTTCCTATGTGGATAAAGGCACGCACCTGATCACCATCGCCTTCGATGGTCAAGGGCTCGCCTAGGTGCGCGGCAACCAGCATGCGATTGATCACTGCATCGAATCGCATCGCGGCGCCAAAGCCATAAACGTTGCCGCAACGCAGGATGGAGACCGCCATGCGTTCCATCAGCCTGCGGCACTGCCCTTCCGCGCGCAGCTTGCTCGCCCCGTAGTAGGACTTCGGGTTCGGTGGAGTGTGCTCGGTAACCGGCGCATCCGCATAGCCGTAGACGGCCGCACTGCTGAGAAAGATCAGATGCCCGACCCCCGTATCTTCCAGCGCGGCCACCAGTTCCGCTGTGCCCCAATGGTTGACCTGCTCGAAGATGTGCACGCCCTCGTCCGAGTATGGCGTGGTGACGCGCGCGGCCAAATGGCACACGACGTCGACGCCGGCCAGGGCCATGCGCAGCCGCCGCAGATCGAGTATATCGCCGCGAATGAGGCGGATCGGAACTGCATTCGCCGGGCCCGGGAACAGCAGGATGTTGTGGTTGCCTCGACTGAGGTTGTCGTAGACCAGGATCTCTTCGATTTCCGGCTGGGCGGACAGCCGCCGCACGAAATCAAGCCCGACGTAACCGGCGCCGCCGGTGATCATGACTCGCATGCTGAATCTCCTGCGATCGCCGCGAGACGCT
The DNA here is from genome assembly GCF_001469165.1 of Thiohalocapsa sp. ML1. Lineage (GTDB taxonomy): Bacteria > Pseudomonadota > Gammaproteobacteria > Chromatiales > Chromatiaceae > Thiohalocapsa. The sequence goes on from NZ_JABX01000047.1 coordinate 27,630, forward strand.
TGAACTTGGCGCCCAACCCGGCGCCCGGCGGCGCTGCCGCCAAGTCTGTATGCAGCCCGCATTCTTTCTTCTCCAAGCCTTGCCAGCGACCTCCGCGGGCATGGTCGCGGTCTTGCGGGCGCCGCGTGCATGGTTCACAGCCGATGCTGCGATAACCGGAGGCATCCAGCGGGTGGCTCGGCAGGGCGTGCAAGCCGCTGTAAGCCTCGATGTCCGCGGCGGTCCAATGCAATAGAGGGTGATAGCGCAGCACGCCATACGGGCCTTGCTGCTCCGCCAGCATCGCCTTGCGGACCGCGGTCTGATCCGCGCGGATGCCGCTGACCCAGACATCATGGCGGGCCACTATCGGCTCCATTGGCAGCACCTTGTTGAGATGGCAACAGCTATCCGGATCGCTGGCGAACAACAGATGGCCGTCCGCGCCAAGCTGACGGATCTTCGGCGTGGCGGGACGCACGGTGACAACGTCAAGCCCGAACAGATCGGCAAGATGATCGCGGAACGCGAGCGTCTCCGGGAACAGATAGCCCGTATCCATGAAGTACACGGGTATGCGCGGAGCGATCCCGCTCAGGATGTGCAGCAGAGGGACGCTTTGGGATTGAAACGACGACGATGCGAAGACGGATAGCCCACGCGCCCGATAGTCTCGCAGTCGGGCCGCGATGGGGGCGATATCGGGGAACTGATGCACGTTTCAGGGCCAAGACGCGAAGGGAACCAGCCAGCGAGCTTACGCGCCCCTCACGCCCGACGGAAGCCCCGGCGGCCGACGCCGAGTGCTGCCCGCTTTTGCTGCGTCCCGCGAGACGATGCATGTTCGCGCCTCGCGACGGCGGCCGGCGGAAGGGACGGCCGAGCACACAGGCGCGGCGATTCGGCACGTTCGCGTGGCGCCGGCAGCAAGCCTCCCGGGCGTTGCAGCCGCCCGGGAAGTCGCGGTGGGCTCGGCTTCTGCTCAGAGCCCACTCACCTGCACGTCGTCGTAGAAGCCCGGGTTGTTGGAGAAGGAGTACAGCGCCACCGTGCCACCATCGAGCGCCCCGTCGGTTGCACTGAGCACGTTCACGTCGTCCACGAAGACATCGATTTGCTCACCCTGTACGCGGATCTCGATGTCGTACCAGCGCCCCGCCTCATAGGCCACATTGTCGCGCTGCGCCAGCACCGTGCCGACGCCGTTCACCACCTTCGTGATCCGCTGCAACGCCGCCGATCCGGCCCACATGAACTGGTAATAGTTGTCGTCATTCTGCAGCCGGAACAGCAGACCCAGCGGATTGCTGTGATCCGAGCGGATGCGCGCCGAGAGCCGATAATCGCCCCAGCCATAACCGCCGTCATAGCGCAGGAAGGTGCCCGGGTTGACCGGGAACTGGCCTTGCGTGCGGATGGTGCTGCGCTGCGTCACGACCCCGGACTCAACCGCCCATTGCGACGGGCCATACTCGATACCTTGGTCTACGACGGTCCAGCCGTCGAAGCTCCCGTCGTTGAAGTCGTCTGTCAGCGTTGCCGCCGGACTGACGATCAGGTCGACGCTCCCGACTACGTTGCTTGTGCCGTCCGATACCGTCACGGCGAGCGTCACCGTGCGCGTGCTGCTCACCGCGGGGGCCGTGTAGACGGGGGTCGGCGAGCTTGCATCGCTGAGACTGCCGTCGCCGGCACCGACCGACCATTGAAAACTCAACTGATCACTCGACGCCAGCGAGGGGACCGTCGCCAGCACCACGGCGAGCTGGCTTGTCTCTCCGTTCGAGAGCTCGGCCGGCGTCGCGGTCACACTGCTGATCACCGGCGCTTGGTACTCGCCGCCGCCGAGCAGCTCCACCTGCACGTCGTCGTAGAAGCCCGGGTTGTTGGAGAAGGAGTACAGCGCCACCGTGCCACCATCGAGCGCCCCGTCGGTTGCACTGAGCACGTTCACGTCGTCCACGAAGACATCGATTTGCTCACCCTGTACGCGGATCTCGATGTCGTACCAGCGCCCCGCCTCATAGGCCACATTATTGCGCTGCGCCAGCACCGTGCCGACGCCGTTCACCACCTTCGTGATCCGCTGCAACGCCGCCGATCCGGCCCACATGAACTGGTAATAGTTGTCGTCATTCTGCAGCCGGAACAGCAGACCCAGCGGATTGCTGTGATCCGAGCGGATGCGCGCCGAGAGCCGATAATCGCCCCAGCCATAACCGCCGTCATAGCGCAGGAAGGTGCCCGGGTTGACCGGGAACTGGCCTTGCGTGCGGATGGTGCTGCGCTGCGTCACGACCCCGGACTCGACCGCCCATCGCGACGGGCCAAACTCGATACCTTGGTCTACGACGGTCCAACCCACGAGAGACCCGCTCGCGAAATCGGCGTCCAGCATGATAGGGGTGTACGCACCGACCGAGATGAGCAAGGGAACTGTCGTGTCGGCGAGCCCTGTTGCACAGGTGATTTCCGCGGTAAGGGGGAACTCGCCCTCGGCCGTCGGCTCGCCCGCAATGACCCCGGTCGCACCGTCGAGCAACAGCCCATCGGGAAGCGCGCCTTGCGTAATCTCCCAGCCGCACGGAGGCTGCCCCCCAATCGACGCGAGCTGCGCGAAGTAGGGCCTCCCCACATTTCCTGACGGCAGGCCCAAGGTCGTCGCCTCAACCTGCGCAGGACCCATGTAATCGAAGCGGAGCGCATCGACGATCACGGCTCCCCCGGCATTGTCACCGATCGCAACGTAGCCGGACTGTCCGGCGTCGAAGACGTGCGTTCCGATCCATTGCCATGAGTCTGCGGCAACGAATTGGAAATCCGTCGCCGTGCCGCTGCCGCTGTGCATGCTGACCTCGACACTCGTTGCCACAGGCGAGTACGCGTAGACGTCATAGAAACCTGGGCGCGGGAATACGGGCTTGAAGCAGACTCGCTTATCACCGCCGACCGCCATTGCGGAATGTGCCCGTCCCCCGTACGCAGATGTGTCGGAGATCAGCGCGAATGATCCACTGACCACCGAAACTGACGAACTTGCGGCCTCGCAGCTCGTCGCGGTCGGCAGGTTTGAGGCTCCCCCCAACGACGGCACGTCGGTGTCTACGAGCACCCGAATGGGAGCCTCCGGTTCCAAGGACCGAAGAGCCGCGTCAACCATGATCCGACCGACGTCGTGGTCTGCGCCTGTCACCGGCATACCGGTGCGCTGCAGCGCAGCAATAATGCTCTCTACGCCGACCTGAATGCCGAGTGCATCGGCCTTCTCGCGGAGCAGCGCCACGGCACCGGCCACATGCGGCGCGGCCATCGAGGTCCCGCTCATCCAGCCCAGGCCGCCGCCGGGCATCGCGGAGCGGACGCTCGCGCCCGGTGCGTGCAGGGTCATGGCGGGCGTCTCGTTGGAGAAGCTGGAGATCTGGTCGTTGTCGTTCGTGGAGCCGACGCTGATGACCGTGGAGATGCAGCCCGGGGCGCTCATGCCGGTGGAGCTGCCGTTGTTGCCGGCGGCGACGACGGTGGCGATGCCGACGGCGCGCAGGTCGTCGACGACGAGCTTGATGGACCCCTTCGCGCTGTCGCATTGGGCGGTTGTGGTGTACATGCCGCCGCCGAGGCTCATGTTGACGGCGGCGATGTCGCGGGTCGTGGACAGCTTGAGCACGTGCTCCAGGCCGCGGATGATGTCGGAGTCGTAGGCGCCGACCGCGTCGTAAATGCCGTCGCGCGGGTTGCTGTAGTCCACGCCGATGAAGACGTTGATGGGGATGATGTTGGCACCGGGGGCGACGCCGATCTCGGCGCCGTTGCCGGCGGCGATGCCCGCGACATGCGTGCCGTGCGCGCACTTGGAGCCACAGGGCTCGGCGGCACCGACGCCGCAGGCGGAGTCCGAGATCTGCGCGCCGTTCGCCGTGGTGCACTTGGGCAGCCCGGTCGGGCACAGGGAATGGTCGTTGGCGTAGTAGGGGTCGGAGAAACACGCGGCGGTGTCTGCTGCCACGCGGCCGGCGAGCATGGGATGATCCGTGTCCACGCCGGTGTCGATGATGGCGATGTCGTAGCCCGCGCCGTCCCAGCCGAGCTGATGGGCGATGTTTGCGCCGATCACCGGCAGGGTCGAGGCCAAGGTGGTCTCGTTGAAGTCGTCGATGGCGATGTCCGCCACCGCGGGGGATGCCGCCAGCTCGTCGAGCATGGCGGCGTCGGCGTCGATGGTGACGAACGGGAAGTAGGTGAAGCGCTCCGCTAGATTCTGCCCGAGGTTGTGGCGCAGCATGAAGGCGTCCTGCGCCCGCGCGACGGCGCTGCGTCGGGCGGCCAATACGCTGCTTCTGCTCGCGGGCTGGCCACGGCGCGCGCGGTCGCGGGCCGCGAGGGCGCGCTCCAGCGGCGCCAGGGCGTCGTCACCGGCCAATTGGACGATGACGCGGACGTTACCGGTCTGCTCGACGGCGTCGTGCAGGGCCTCTAGCCGGGCAGCTCTGTCTGCCGCCGCGTCTGCTGCTGCGGTGTCGCCGGCGAGGGCGACTCCGGTGCACAACATGAAGGAGAATAATCCCAGAAGTGTCTGGGCGATCGGTTTGCGCTGCGCGTTCATCTGGTTTCTCCCGTCTAGCGGTCTGGTCCTTTCAGAGTGTCCCAGTGTAGGGGATGTTCTTAGGGTCGCGGGAAACAGGAGTCACCGCTGCGAACGCTGTCACAGCGCCGGGCGTATTGTTCTGGCCGTGGCTGAAACTGTGATGCCGGTTGCGGGATTTCCGCTGGGGTGCGCCGATGGGGTTGGGCGCGCCGTGTGGGAGGGGCTTCCAGCCCCGAGGGCTTGAGGGCGTTGGCCGACGAGGTTCAGAAGAGCCGTCGACGCGAGCTGCGTGGCTGGGTTCCGGCTGGGTCGCGGCTAAAGCCGCTCCCACGGGCCACGCGCCCGGCCCGGCGCCGGCGCTGCGGGAGCGGCTCTAGCCGCGACAGCGTGCGCCCGGCGCCCGTGACTTGCGATGCTTCGACAACGCAAGCTTGTGTAGCGCCAGCGCGGCCGGATCGCGGCTAAAGCCGCTCCCACGGACCGTGCCCGGCCCAACGCCAGCGCTGTGGGAGCGGCTTTAGCCGCGACAGCGTGAGCCCGGCGCCCGCAACTTGCGACGCGTCAACAACACAAGCTTGTGCAGCGCCAGCGCGGCCGCATCGCGGCTAAAGCCGCTCCCACGGGCCACGCGCGCGGCCCGGCGCCAGCGCTGTGGGAGCGGCTTTAGCCGCGACAGCGTGAGCCCGGCGCCCGTGACTTGCGACGCTTCGACAACGCAAGCTTGTGTAGCGCCATCACGGCCGGATCGCGGCTAAAGCCGCTCCCACGGGCCACGCACGCGGCCCGGCGCCGGCGCTGTGGGAGCGGCTTTAGCCGCGACAGCGTGAGCCCGGCGCCCGTGGCTTGCGACGCGTCGACAACGCAAGCTTGTGTAGCGCCATCACGGCCGGATCGCGGCTAAAGCCGCTCCCACGGGCCGTGCCCGGCACGCCTTTTTTCAACACGTAACGCAGTTGCTATACTGCCGAGGAAGCAACCCACCCGGAGCTGCCGTGGCCCTTACGCAGGAAGACATCGCGTTCATCAAGACGCACATGGCCGAGTGGCTGACCGAGCAGAGCTTGGGCAAGCCCGCCGCGGTCTATGAGATCGAGCTGCGCGAGCGGATGGTGCGTGTGGAGGAAGAGCTGAAGCACCAGCGCGAGCTGATGCGGGAGGGCTTTGCGCAGGTCGAGCGCCGCTTGGAGCAGATCGACAAGCGCTTCGATCAGGTCGACAAGCGCTTCGAGCAGATTGACAAGCGCTTGGAGCAGATCGACAGGCGCTTCGAGCAGGTCGACAGCCGGTTCGACGAGATGATCCGGCGCCACGACCGCCATTTTCTGTGGCTGATTGGCTTCATTACGTCGGTCGGTGCGCTGATTATCGCGGCCGGTAAGTTCTGGTGACCGCAGACGATACGGCCCGGCTCGGTCGCGGCTAAAGCCGCTCCCACGGGCCACGCGCGCGGCCCGACGCCAGCGCTGTGGGAGCGGCTTTAGCCGCGACAGCGTGAGCCCGGCGCCCGTGACTTGCGACGCGTCGACAACGCAAGGCTTGTGTAGCTCCAGCGCGGCCCCATCGCGGCTAAAGCCGCTCCCACGGGCTGTGCGCGGCACGCCTTTTTGCAACACGTAACGCAGTTGCTATACTGCCGAGGACGCAACGATCCGGAGCTGCCGTGGCCCTTTCGCAGGAAGACATCGCGTTCATCAAGACGCACATGGCCGAGTGGCTGACCGAGCAGAGCTTGGGCAAGCCCGCCGCGGTCTATGAGACTGAGCTGCGCGAGCGGATGGTGCGTGTGGAGGAAGAGCTGAAGCACCAGCGCGAGCTGATGCAGCAGGGCTTTGAGCGGGTCGACAAGCGCTTCGAGCAGGTGGACAGCCGGTTCGACGAGATGATCCGGCGCCACGACCGGCATTTTCTGTGGCTGATTGGCTTCATTACGTCGGTCGGTGCGCTGATTATCGCGGCCGGTAAGTTCTGGTGACTGCTGCGGCGCTGTGGGAGGGGCTTCCAGCCCCGATGGCGTGAGCGTGTTGGCTGCCGTGGTTCAGAATCGCCAACGCAAGCTGCGCGGCTCGGTCGCGGCTAACGGCCATGGCGACCAGCGCCACCCCGCAAGATGAAAGGCGCTGCTCGCCATGGCCGTTTCCCTCACCCCGGCCCTCTCCCAGAGGGAGAGGGAGATTAAGGAGCGCGCTACGCGCGACTTTCATGGTAAAGCCGCTCCCACGGGGCTCGGTGCACGCCGATGACGCAATCGTTCTCGTCGAAGTCCAGAATGACGCCGGGCCGGACTTCTTCTGGCTCGATGATCACGCCGGATTGGAGGCGGACTTAGGCGATTTCCCGATTCGCTCCTACCGTACCCTCGATAGCGTGCCCGTCACACCGCCCGCGGCGTCAACACCCCTCGTGACACCGCTCCCGCGGTGTCACGCGGTCTGCGGCGCTCTGCGCCCACCGAGCTTGAGGCGGACACCAAAAGTTGCCTCTGTGGAGCGGCGCAGAGCGCCAAGAGGCCGTGACACCGCAGGAGCGGTGTCACGAGCGGACCGCGGCCTGCGCGGCTCGGTCGCGGCTAAAGCCGCTCCCACGGGGCTAGGTGCGTCGCGCAGGGTTTTCGGCTGACCGGCTGATGCGAAAGCCTTGATCATTGTGCCGGACACGTCCCACGCCACACGCAAGTGGTCCGCACATGACGATTGGGCACGGAATGATCTAGCCGACTTATGATCGGCGCCATCATCCGAGTGCCCTCACGCGGCAGCTTCGACGTGTAGGCGCTGGCAGGTAATCACGTAAGCTTGATCAGCTTCATACTGTAACAACTCCATATCGTGCATCACATGCAGATCATGTTCCAGGCTTAGCCTGTCGAGGAGGTGATCAAGCATGGGATCACCCTCGTCGAGTACCCGCGGCCCGCCAATGAGGTCCGCGAGATAGCCGCCCGCGCCATTGCTCAGCGCATCCGCCAAGATTTCGTACGCGTCGGCTGGTCGCTCAGCGAGCCAAGGCGCGGATACCAACAGATCCCAGCTCCACAGTCTATCCGGGAAATGGAAAAGACCGAACAGCCTGAACGGACCATATTGCTTGGAAAGCTGTTGTTCCAATTGCTGGAAATGCTCTAGGGTTTGTTTATCCATAGTGCCTCCAGGAAGACCTTGGTTCGTGTCAGCATGGTTCGGGCTTTGTCCTCTGACTGCACGTCGGGAGCACCGTAGCGTAACTTCGGATTCCAATCCCGTATCCCGGCCCAGGTTCCGGTCATCTGTTCGCGAACTTGGCGCTCAATTCCAGAGAGACGAAGCAACATGTCTAGATCATGCGTTCGAAATGAAGACAAGGCCTCGAATTCCCTATTCGTCTCAGGATACTCCAACCAGTCCAGCGTCTCACAGATGCGCTCTTTCAACGCGATCTCGACGACGTAACCGCACAGATAGTACGCGCCTTTCCATCTTTGATGACGAAGCAACACCTCGGCATCGGCGAGGGTTTCCATGGCAATTGTGCGTAACGTCCGGCGGCTAATCATGCGCGACCCAGCGTTGAAGCGTTAGAATTAACCCCGCAATAGCTCCGGCCTTAAGTGCTGCGGGCCGACGAATGCGCCCCAATCGAGCGTCGGTTGCCACGCTGATCAGAGCATATCGAGCAGCTTGCGGGCTTCGTACCTCTGTCCAAGATAGTCGATTAAATCTACCGCGGCCAGTGCTTCGCGTACCGGGCGCCGGCTGCCGGCACTGCTTGCATCCACACTTCGCAGGCGTGCTATACGACCCCACAGAGTGAGCGCGTTCGCCGCGAGCTAAAACGCACCGACAACGCAAGCTGCACTGCTCTATCGCGGCTAAAGCCGCTCCCACGAGGCCCCGCGCGCGGCGCGACTGCCGCGCTGTGGGAGGGGCTTTAGCCCCGACAGCGTGAGTGCGTCAACCACGAGGTACGACGCACCGCCGCCGCAAGCTGCACGGCTCGATCGCGGCTAAAGCCGCTCCCACGGGCCCCGCGCGCGGCGCGACTGCCGCGCTGTGGGAGGGGCTCTAGCCCCCACAGCGTGAGTGCGTCAACCGCGAGGTACAACGCACCTCCGACAGGAGTTGCGCCGCTGGTTCGCGGCGATCGCGGCTAAAGCCGCTCCCACGGGCCACGCGCGCGGCCCGGCGCAGGCGCTGTGGGAGGGGCTTCAGCCCCGACTGCGCGAGCGCGTAAACCGCGAGGTACAACGCACCACCGGCAAGAGTTGCGCCGCTGGTTCGCGGCGATCGCGGCTAAAGCCGCTCCCACGGGCCGCGCGCGCGGCTCGGCTGCCGCGCTGTGGGAGGGGCTTCCAGCCCCGATGGCGTGAGCGTGTTGGCTGCCGTGGTTCAGAATCGCCAACGCAAGCTGCGCGGCTCGGTCGCGGCTAAAGCCGCTCCCACGGGGCTCGGTGCGTCGCGCAGGGTTTTCGGCTGACCGGCTGATGCGATGGCTTTGATCATTGTGCCGGCCAGGTCGCATGCCACACGCAAAGCGGTCCGCACAGCGGACCCCACGGCGCTCTAGCCGCCACGTCGCACGCCAAACGCAAGCGGTCCGCACAGCGGACCGGACCGTGGTGGCTGGAACGATGAATGCGAAGCCGGGCCTTACCGGGGAAACGGCGAAAATCCCACCTCAGTCATGCTCGAATTGCAACACCGTGAGGTCTTCGCTGCTGGCGCGCTCGGAAACCCGTAAGAACTCGACGCCGATAACGCGATCGTTCTCGTCGAAGTCCAGAATGACGCCGGGCCGGACTTCTTCGGACTCAATGATCGCGCCGGATTGGAGGCGGAAGTAGAGTGCATCGTCGTCTTTGTCGAGCTTGACTTTCATCGCGATTTCCTCAGTCTGCGATCGAAAAACACCGTCACGCAAGTCTGATAGCTGCCGGCATCACTGATGACGACGCGCAGCCATCGATGGCCATGCTCAGGGATTTGCTTGAGATAATGGCGGGTACCGTCTGGCCGGTCCTCTGTTCGATCGGATCACTCACTGCTCGTTCTGCCCACTCGAGAGCGATTCCCCGCTCATTGAGCATCTGCCGGCAGTGGGCACTAAAATCCATAGACCAGCGTTGACTCTGGAACGATCACTCGTAATGGAACAAGCGCCCGCCACGGCCGCCGAACCCCACACCGCGGCAACTGCATCGCTTGTCCCGATCTACTTGGTGCCAACATAGCCGATTGCTCTGGCCGCTGCTAGCGCTTGGCATGCCGGTCGCCGTCGCGGCTAAAGCCGCGCTGTGGGGGCGGCTTTAGCCGCGACAGCGTGAGCCCGGCGCCCATGACTTGCTACGCGTCGACAACGCAACCTTGTGTAGCGCCAGCGGGGCCGGATCGCGGCTAACGGCCATGGCGACCAGCGCCACCCCGCAGGATGAAAGGCGCCGCTCGCCATGGCCGTTGCCCTCACCCCGGCCCTCTCCCAGAGGGAGAGGGAGATTAAGGAGCGCGCCGCGCGCGACTTTCATGGTAAAGCCGCTCCCACGGGCCGCGGGCGGCTCGGCTGCCGTGCTGTGGGCGGGGCGTCCAGCCCGACATGCCGTGGCAGGAGCTCGCCACTACAGAACGAAAAACCCCCGTCGGGGACGGGGGTCTCAAGTCGCAAGAGCGACTGGGGCGGCGTCGTGCCGCCCCAACCGATGTCACGCCGTCTTTGCGCCCCGCGTGCGTCCGCGGGCGCCGGCCCAGACCAGGATACCCAGACCGATCAGCGCCAAGGGTGTCGGTGCCGGTATATCCGATCGCGTCACAAACACGGCGATGTTGTTGCTGCTGGCACCGTCGTCGTAGTCGTAGTCGATCTGGTACTCCCAGCCGCTGCTGATGTTGATCTCAAAGAACTCCGCTGTGGGCAGGGTGTCGTATTCCGCCAACACCAGCCAGTCCAAGAATGGTGTCGCAAGCACCACCAGGTCCAGCGTGGCGGAGGTGATATCGAACGCGCCGTTCACGTCGATGAAGTCGATCTGGGTGTCGGATATCTCCGTCTCCAGCGTACCGTTAAGGGTCAGATTGCCGTCGAAGGCCATCGAGCCGATGGAGCTCCCAGGGGCCACGGTGGCGCCGCTCTCGACGACGATGTCGCCCGTTACCAGACCGTTGCCGACCAAGGACTGGCCGGATTTAATCCGGAAGGCGTCGCTATCGAAGCTGCTGCCACCGGTGACATCCTCAACAGCCAAGGTGCCGCCCGCAAGCTTGAAGATGGCATCGCCGTCAATGTTGGCGGCGTCCGCAAGGGCCAACACGCCGCCTTGGGAGACGATCTCGTTGGCGTTGGTGATCGTGGCGTCCGAAACCGTCCACTCGCCATCGCCATCCTTGACGATGCTGCTGGCGTCCGCGGTCGTCATGGAGAGGCTCTCGACAGTGCCGTTGCCGGCGCCGCCGAGGTTCAGGATCTCGTCACCGCCCGAGAGGCTGCTGACAACGCCGCCGTCAAGGTTCAGCGTGCCGCTCTCGGAATCGATGCGGAACTGCTCCCCGCCGACCGGGTCGGAATCCACCAGGTTCACCGCAGCCGTGATGCTGTTCGCATCTGCGACGTTCGAGAGCTGGACGCTTCCGGTGTCGGTGGCGTAAAGGTTGAACACCTCATCAACCGAGATGCCCCCTTGCAGCTCGACCCGACCGGACTCCTTGACGTCGGTATCGCCTACCGTTGAACCCAGCGCAGCAGCGTTCTGGATGTTTAGCGCGCCATCCTCTACGGTGGTCAGGCCGTCGAAGGTGTTGGTCCCTGTGAGCGTTTGGGTACCGCTGCCGGTCTTGGTCAGCGCCAGGGTGCCGTCGCCCCCGCTGCCGTCGCCGTCGCGCAGCGTGCCGGTGAAAGACTGGCTCGTGTCGGTGTCGATGGTCAGCGTGTTGGTGCCATTGCCGGCGTCGTCGTCGTTCTGCACGATGCCGCTGCCGGTGAGGCTGGTCATCGTGGCGTCATCGCCGTTCAGGCTGACGATACCCTCAACATCGTAGCCGCCGGATTGGCTCGCGGAGATGTTGGAGCCGGTCTGGGTCAAGGCACCGTCGGGACCCACGGTGACGGTGTTGGACGTGGTGAGCCCGGTGGCGAGGTCGAGCGTACCACCGGTGACATCGACCGTCCCGATGGTCTTGGCGGTGTTGGACAGCGTGGCCAGACCGCCGGAGACGTTCAGGTTGTCAACGTCGCTGAGCGCGCCCGAGAAATCCCAGCTCGCGGCACTGACGTTGAGGTTCGTCGTCGCATCGGTGTCCATGTTCACGGCGCCGGAGACAACGCCCTCGCCGTCCGCACCACCGCCGAAGTTGAGGTTCTGCTCGGCGGCCGCGGCTCCGGTGCCGTTGATTTCGGCGGCGATGGTGAAGACGCCCGTGCCGGTGGTGGTGTTGGTGGTGATATTGAAGTGCGCAGGATCGTCCCCGTCGCCGTCGGCCAGTGTGATGGAGCCGGATGCGTCGATCTCGGAGCTGCTGGCGCCCGTCGCATCCAGGTGGGCGGTGGTGGCGTCGGCGCGGGCTTCCAGCGTGAAGGGCTCGCTCGTGGTCACGCCCGCCAGCTCGACGGTGCCGCCGGCGTAGGCGATGGTGGTGCCGCCGCTGGTGTCGCCGAGGGCGGTGTTGCTGGCGGCGATGAGGCGGCCGCCTTCGACAAGCGTGTCGCCGGTGTAGGTGTTGTTGCCGGAGAGCGTTTGACTGCCGCTGCTGCGCTTGGTCAGCGCCAGGGTGCCGTCGCCCCCGCTGCCGTCGCCGTCGCGCAGCGTGCCGGTGAAAGACTGGCTCGTGTCGGTGTCGATGGTCAGCGTGTTGGTGCCATTGCCGGCGTCGTCGTCGTTCTGCACGATGCCGCTGCCGGTGAGGCTGGTCATCGTGGCGTCATCGCCGTTCAGGCTGACGATACCCTCAACATCGTAGCCGCCGGATTGGCTCGCGGAGATGTTGGAGCCGGTCTGGGTCAAGGCACCGCCGGGGCCCACGCTGACGGTGTTGGACGTGGTGAGCCCGGTGGCGAGGTCGAGCGTACCACCGGTGACATCGACCGTCCCGATGGTCTTGGCGGTGTTGGACAGCGTGGCCAGACCGCCGGAGACGTTCAGGTTGTCAACATCATTGAGCGCGCCAGAGAAGTCCCAGCTCGCGGCACTGACGTTGAGGTTCGTCGTCGCATCGGTGTCCATGTTCACGGCGCCGGAGACAACGCCCTCGCCGTCCGCACCACCGCCGAAGTTGAGGTTCTGCTCGGCGGCCGCGGCTCCGGTGCCGTTGATTTCGGCGGCGATGGTGAAGACGCCCGTGCCGGTGGTGGTGTTGGTGGTGATATTGAAGTGCGCAGGATCGTCCCCGTCGCCGTCGGCCAGCGTGATGGAGCCGGATGCGTCGATCTCGGAACTGCTGGCGCCCGTCGCGTCCAGGTGCGCAGTGCTGTCGTCGACGCGGGCTTCCAGCGTGAAGGGCTCGCTGGTGGTCGCGCCAGCCAGCTCGACGGTGCCGCCGGCGCTGTCGATGGTCGTGCCGCCGCTGGTGTCGCCGAGGGCGGTGGCACTGGCGGCGATGAGGCGGCCACCCTGCACGGTGGTCTCGCCCTCGTAGGTGTTGTCGCCCGCGAAGGTCTGCGAACCGCTGCCCGTCTTTGTGATACCGAACTGCGAGCCGCTGATACCGCCGCTAAACACGGTTGTGCCGTCGCCGTCGATGGTGAGCGTGGAGGCAGTGTTGCCATTGGTGACTGTGCCACCGCCGGTCAGGCCGTTGATCGACGCATCGGTGCTTGCGGTTGCCTCACCGGCGCCGGTGCGGAGCTGCAGCGTGCCGGCCACGTTAACGACGCCGGAGCCCGCGCTCGACAACGCACCGGAGACACTTTGGCGCAGTATCGCGCCACTCTCGACCGTCAGGTTACCCGTGTAATCGTTGGTCGCATCGCGGAAGACGACTGTGCCCCCGGCACCTTGAATCGCCCGCACCGTGATGCCGCCCGAGCCGCGGAGTCGCGCGCCCATATCGATGGTGCGGTTGGCCTGGCTCCCGTTGATCTCGAGGCCGCCCGCGAGCACGGTTACGACACCGTTGAGTGTCTGAGACGTGTCGCTGGAAACGGAGAGGCGGCCGTTGTTTGCCCGCAGATCGTCCACGGTTACAGCTGCGCCCGCACCGCCGCCGGACAGCAGAACCATGACTCCGGTCGCCCCGCCCGCACCGCCGCCGATGGTCAAGGACTTGCCGGCAAAGGTTTCCGGCGTGCTGACCCGAGGTGTACGCAGGAGGTACCCATTGGAGTTGTAGTCGTCGTCGGCGTTCGGGTGATTAGGGTCGTTGGCTCCTCCGGCGCCCCAGCTATTGGTCGTCGTCGTGAAGGAGGACTCGTTGGGGCCATCGGCTCCCTGCAGAAAGATCTCCGCCGCGTTCGCACGGACACCGACGGCGCCCGCCAGGACCGCGCTGATCGCGACGGCTAGGGATGCCCGACGCGCCGCTGGCGCCGGTGCTGTGTACGTACCCTGGGTCATGGTCAGGAGTCGCATCGCTCAAGCTCCGTGGTCACAAAAATTACTGAAGTTTCTTAACGTGTAGCACGTGCCGCGACGGGCCTAGGGCACTGGCACGCCGCCGGGCGGCGTCTCCCTCGTCGCGACGGAATCACTCGCGTCACTTCTGCTTCCGGCAGTTCCTAAAGAAGGCTTTGGTCCGCCGCGATCCTGTGCTTGCTGGAGATCTCGCGGCGCAAGCCTGGCCGCCGTACCGGGGGCCGCCGGAAGCGGATTCTTTACACCTGCTCCGCCGATCGGATTTCCCCCTAAAGCATGCAAAGGGAATGCCATATCCTGCTGGGCCCTTTGAATCATGCGCTTACAGCAACACATCGAACTCACCCGCCGCGCGGGCTCCGAGACTGTAAAAAATCCTGACACTCTGGCAGGCATATGGCGCACGCAGGGGCTTCGCAGCCCGCCGGCAGCGCCGGGGCAGTGCTTGCCGGCGGCCAAAGACAGACAATAACTTGTTTCTGTTCATTGACTTGCGCGGACCAGATCCGGGTGTCGTGAAATTTTACAGTCGTCGATCACGGACCTAGCCTGCGGGCGACGATGTACTCGAGAGCGTGCCAGCGTCGGTCTGGCCCGGCGGTCACGGCTCCGGGCCGCTGATGCCTTATCTGCCCGACAGTAACGCACTCCACCGGCAGACCGAGGCCGACCTGATCGCAAGATGGGCGCGAGCTTACCCAGCGCACGGGCTTTCTGCTACCCCCGCGTAAGGGTCAAGACCGCACACTGCCCCGACTGTCGGCGTTGTCGACTCGGCGGTGCCGAGAGATCGGCAGCCTGCTGTGCGGGCAGCGCCCTCGGCTCGGACCGCGTCGCGTCCTCGGCGCCGGGTCCGGCACAGGCTTAGCGGGGGTGTCAGGATTCTGTACAGTACGCGGCGGACGCCGAGCGGTGCGGCTTGTGCACGCGGTTGCGAGCCGCGACCCTGGCGCCGGCGCCGGCTTCTGAGCTGCTGTCGCGGCTGCGGCCACCTCGGCGCGCAGTCGACGAAACGCCCGAACGCGGAACCAAGCATTTCGCGACTGCTATCCTCTGCGAGGCAACGTCGGCGGCGACCGGCCGGCACGATGGCCGCGGCCTGCGGTGACGCGTGGCGGATGCAGTTGGCCAGCATGCTTTGCAGCCCCCAGCGACGCCGAACCGGGCCATGACGGAACCAGCGCAATCGTACGATCCGAAGCTCGCGGCCCTGTTCGTCGCCAACCTGCGCGAAGCCATTCGGGTGGCCGAGAACCTGAAGACCTCGCTGAGGCGCACCGCATACCTGTTGCCGCTGGACGGCACCCGGCTTGAGCAGCTTGACGACGAAGGCAAGGAACGCCTGGATGCGTTTCGGGTGCGGTTCGCAGACCTGCAGGATCTGCTCGCCGGCAAGGTGTTTCGCAGTCTGTTGCTGCTGGAAGAGGAGCAGCCCGGCTCGCAGCTCGATGTCCTCAACGCGATGGAGAAGCGGGGCATCATCGCGTCGTTTCAGGCATGGAAACGGTTGCGGGAGGTGCGCGACGCCTTCATGCGCGACTATCCTGAGCACGCGAGCGAGCGCGCCGAGGCGCTGACCCTCGCCGTCGGCGGCGCCCGGGAGTTGCTGGGCGTGCTGAGCACCACGGCGAGCTACGCGGCGGAGCGGGTGGGCTTGTCCCTGCCGCCCCGTGCTTAAGCCATGAGACTGGACCCGGCCACCATCCCTGCGCTGCTGCGAGCCGTGCGCGAGCGCTTTGGCGACGAGGCCGAGGTGTGGCTGTTCGGCTCCCGCGCCGACGACTGCCAGCGCGGCGGGGACATCGACCTGTACATCGAAACGGACGTGGAGCAAGGCATCGTTGCGCGCCGCTCGGACCTGCGGCGCGAGCTGGAAGCGGTCTTCGGCGAGCAGAAGATCGACATCGCCGTACGGCCGCGCAGCCGCCCGCCGCACCCGTTGCACGAGATCGCGCGCGAGCGCGGGGTGCTGCTGCGCGACGGGGCATAGCTCGCGCACGGGCGCTGTGGGAGCGGCTCGCGCAGGTGCGCCGTGGGAGCGGCTTCAGCCGCGCTCTTTCTTCCCGCCCGCCGCAGTCGTCGCGGCTAAAGCCGCTCCCACGGGGCCTGTCTCGCGCACGGGCGCCGTGGGAGCGGCTTTAGCCGCGCTCTTTCTTCCCGCCCGCCGCAGTCGTCGCGGCTAAAGCCGCTCCCACGGGGCGAGGCTCTCGCACGGGCGCCGTGGGAGCGGCTTTTAGCCGCGCTCTTTTCTTCCCGCCCGCCGCA
>NZ_JABX01000048.1 GCF_001469165.1 Thiohalocapsa sp. ML1
TTTTGAGCGAATGGGTTGAAGTGACAACTACCTTGACAACCACCGAAGGGTGGCAGAAGCTCGGAAATGTTCTACTCTTGGAAGCGGCGGGAATTACTGATCTCGCCACCGGTCTCTCGTCTTCGCCCCTGGTTGCGGTTACAGTCCTACAAGGTGGAGGCGACAACTAGCCTGACACAGGGGGGCGGCCGCCGATCAGGAAGCGAACCATGAGATGCGCTCATGTGCACACAGTCAGTGATGTCGAACAGCTTCGAGTTCTCTTGCAACACTTATCACATCGGCGTCCCCCATGAGGCGTCCGGCGATCGTCGCGCCCAGCGCCATTCCCATTTTTGTGTAGGCGACAGGGAGCGTCAATGCGGGCATGCCAGCCAAATTTACCGGCACCGTAAAGATGTCCTCAAGGTACATCGCCGCAGGGGTGGCGTCGTATTGGCCTATAGGGAAGGCGGCCGTCGGTGTCGTTGGCCAGATTAGGGCAGTACTGTCATCAAGCGCCTTTAGCATTTCCTGCGCTAAGAGCCGTCGAAGTTTCTGTGCCTTCAAGTAGTAGGCGTCGTAATAGCCAGCGGACAAGAAATATGTCCCAATTATGATGCGCTTTCGGACCTCTCGTCCGAAGCCTTCGGCTCGTGTGCGCTTGTATAGTTCCTCAATAGTGGCGGCGTTGCTGGCCCGGTATCCGAACCGGACTCCGTCGTAGCGCGATAAATTGGACGACGCTTCGCTGATTGCAATGACATAATAGGATGCTAGAGCGTATTTAAGCGCCGGAATGCTCACAACTTTTGTCTCAAACCCTGCGCGCTTCGACAGTAAGAAAATCGCAGTCCATGTGTCTTTAAGATCCTGGCCGAGCTCTAGCTCAAGGAATTCTTGGGGGATGGCCAGACTCCTGATTCTGGCCGGGTGAGTTAGCGAAGCTTTAAGGGAAGGTCCGGAATAGGGAAGAGAAGTGGAATCCTTTGGGTCTTCCTTCATGATAAGATCGAGTAGAATGGCGGCGTCCTCTACGGTGCGTGTTATTACTCCTGCTTGTTCCAGCGATGAAGCGTACGCAACGATTCCGTATCTAGAACACATGCCATACGTCGGTTTCATGCCTACTAGTCCGCAGAAGCTCGCGGGTTGGCGGATTGAACCTCCAGTATCGGTTCCGATAGCTGCGGCGCAGATTCCGGCAGCGACGGCAGCAGCAGAGCCACCAGAGCTACCGCCCGGCACGTAGTCGCCGAGATTTAGTTCTAGCGCTAAGGGATTCTTGGTGGCGCCAAAGAAGCTTTTCTCGGTTGAGGATCCCATACCAAATTCGTCCATGTTGGTTTTGCCGAGGAACACAGCGCCAGCCTCGCGCAGCAACTGGGTGACGGTAGATTCGTAAGGCGCGATAAAATTGGAAAGAATCTTGGAGCCAGCGCTCGTTAGAGTACCTTTCACGCAAAAATTGTCTTTAACAGCTACCGGGATGCCGTCAATTTCGCTTAGCGGTCTGTTCGTGCGGTGCCGCGCATCCGACGCTTCTGCTTGAGCGTGAGCAAGTTCCTGGGTAATGGTTACGAACGCGTTGATTTCTTTGGCATGCTCAATTGCAGCCAGGGCTTTCGTAGTGAGGGTGGTTGAACCATGTGGCTGTACCCGCAGACGTTCAGCTAGGTCCGTTATGATGGACTCGCGGCAGGTGTCAGCAGCCGAGAGCGAAGGTGCGGGAGTCATCATTTGTTCCCCTTTGTGAGGTTACGCACGAGTGCCATTCTGTCCGGCTTAGGATAATCGTGCAAGCGTGCCGGGCGTTGCGGGCGACCCGCTCCAGATGTCGCTGTCAAGCGACACCAGGAACTGCCCCCCTGGCGACACGAACAATTGACCCCCTGGGTTTTTTGGTTTCCGTCCTGGAGGGTTAGTCCTGGGCGCCGGCGGGGGCGAGCCCGGGAGGGAGCCCGTAGGGCGACCGGGCGGGCTCGCCCCCGCCGGCGCCACGCGCCCGCTCGGCGCCGTCCGCGCGGGCGCCGAGCAGCCCGGCACGGCGCTTCTCGCGCAGCCGGTAGCTCTCACCGCGGATGGTGATGACGTGGCTGTGGTGCAGCAGCCGGTCGAGGATGGCGGTGGCGACGACGGGGTCGCCGAACACCTCGCCCCATTCGCCGACGCTGCGGTTGGAGGTCACCAGCAGGCTGCCGCGCTCGTAGCGGCGCGAGACGAGCTGAAAGAACAGGTGCGCGGCCTGCGGCTGCAGCGGCAGGTAGCCGAGCTCGTCGATGATCAGGAGCTTGGGCTTGGCGTAATGGCTCAGGCGCTCGTCGAGCCGGCCGCGGGCGTGGGCTTGGCTGAGCGCGGTCATCAGGGCCGTGGCGGTGGTGAACAGCACCGAGTAGCCGCGCACGATGGCCTCGCGGCCGAGCGCGACGGCCAGATGGGTCTTGCCGACGCCGGGCGGGCCGAGCAGCAGCACGGCGTCGCCATTGGCGATCCAGCGCCCGGTGGCGAGCTCGCGCAGCTGCGCGGGGTCGACGGCGGGCTGCGCGTAGGAGTCGAAGCCCTCCAGGGTGCGCACAAAGGGGAACTTGGCAATCGACAGGCCCATCTGGATGCGCCGCTGGTCCTTGTGCGCGATCTCGGCCTCGCACAAGTAGGCCAGGGCCTCGCGCAGGTTCAACTCGCCGCGGGCGGCTTCGTCGAGGAGACTGTCGAGCCGCTCGCGGATGGCGGTGAGCCTCAGGCGCGTGAGCATGGCGTCGAGGCGCTCGGGGTCGTAGGCGCGCGTGCTCATTGCCAGCCTCCGCCGAGGAGGGCCTCGTAGTCGCCGAGCGGGCGCAGCAGCTCGCCGGTGGCGGGCGCTGGCGGCGGTGCGGCAGCGGGTGCAGCCGGCCGCTGACGCTCGGGCCAGGCGCCGACGATGCCCTCCGGGTGGGCGGGCTGAATGCTGCGCTGGCGCCGGCCGGGGCTCTGGGCATGCACGGCCAGTTCCTGTTCGCGGTGGCAGATGCGCACTTGCTGCCCGGCCACGAGCACGCGCACCGGGTGGCCGATCCACTGCCAGGGCACGCTGTAGCGGTTGGTGTCGACCTCGACGCAGGCGTCGCTGTGCACGCGGCGGCTGAGCTCGCGGTCCTGCACGAAGGGCGGCTTGCCGGCCAGGGGCTTGAGCGCGGCGGCCTCGGCGGCCCGGAAGCGCGCGATCGGTGCCTCGCCGGTGGTGCCGTGGATGCGCACGTCGGCGACCTCGCGCAGCCACCACGCCAGATGCGCATGCAGCGCCTCCCAGCTGGCAAACTCGCGCCCCGCCAGGGCGTTGCCCTTGGCGTAGCCGACGCCGTTCTCGTCCTTGCCTTTGGTACGCGCGCGGTACGGGGCACACGCCTGCGGGCGCACGCCCCAGTAGCGGCAGAAGGCATGAAAGCGCTCGTTGTAGCGCACCTCGCGGGTCGCGGCGTCGTGGTGCTCGACCAGCGCGCGGGCATTGTCAAGCAGCAGCCGATAAGCTACTGTTTCTTATAAAGTCGTCTCTTGGTTAGCGCCATTCGGGACGTACGGCGAGTCGGGCAGGCGCAACGGCGCCGACAGCGCGCGGGAGCGGCGGTGCAGCTCGTGGCGCCGCTCGGCGCGGGTGCTGCGCGCCGCCACCCGCTCCAGATAGATCGCCGGGATGAGCTGTTGGTGCACGAGCGTTTCGAGCTCGGGGGCCAATCCCAAGGCCTCGACCTTGGCCTGGATGGTGGCGAAGAAGAAGGTCAGTGTCGCCAACAACTGCGTGGTCAGGCGTTCGGCCTTAGCCGTCACGCTCGCGCGCACGCTCGGGCAGGTCAATCGCGTCGGCCAACTCGCCAAGCCGCCGCCAGCAGGCGTCGCTTCTCGGCCGCGGAAAACCGTCGCCGGGTTCGTCGCTCCAGCTTCGGCTCGGTCAGGACTTCGTTGGACTCGCTCACGCTCGTTGTCTCCTCGGCTGGCCCTCGGATTCTTTATACAAGAATCCAGACGGCGAGTGTCGGCCGTCAGGTTGACACGTAGGGCTACGGCGGATATAAGTCCAAGATGAACCCAAAAGGCGTCAACCTCTCGGACGTCTGGTGGGACGTGTCCCCCGTGCGGCATGCCAAATGTAATGGCCGCAACGGCGCGAACGAGCTGCCGCTCAAGGTGCTGGACCGAGTTATCGAGCTGTCAACGGACGAGGGAGATCTCGTCTTCGACCCCTTCGGCGGCGCTGGCACCACCTACATGGCCGCGGAAATCAAGGCCCGCCGCTGGCTCGGTATCGAGATCGGTCCGACGGACGACATCGTTCAGCGCTTCGCCGAGATCGAGCAAGACAGTAAGATCCTGGACGACCAGAGAAAAGAGCTGAACGCGCTGTTTTCCGCGCAAGTCCGTGTGGCGAGAGAGCGGGCAGGTTGGTGGACTTGTGAGTCCGTCCGGGTCGCCGACGAGGAGAAGCGGCAGCGGGCCCTAAACTTGGGGTGATGCGTATCGGAGTTGCCCGGCAAGCGGCGAAGATTCCGATCGTATCTCCCAGTCCGAACAGGAAACGCGTGCAACGTGGTACGCCCCCGTTTGCCCGCACGTTTAACGTGGAACGTCGCCGTTTGCCCCCCGACCGGCACCGACACGGGCGGCTCCATCCGCCAGCCCGCCGCCTTCTGCGGCCTCACCGGCATCAAGCCCACCTACGGGCGCTGCTCGCGCTGGGGCATGATCGCGTTCGCGTCCAGCCTGGATCAGGCCGGCGTGCTCGCCCGCTCGGCGGCGGACGCGGCGCTGCTGCTCGGCGCCATGGCGGGCTTCGATGAGCGCGATTCCACCAGCGCGGACGCGCCGGTGCCGGACTACACCGCGACGCTCGCGGACGACCTCGCGGGGCTGCGCATCGGCCTGCCGCAGGAGTACTTCGGCGCCGGGCTCGACGCCGGTGTCGAGACCTCGATACGCGCCGCACTGGCGGAACTGGAGGCCCAGGGCGCGCGGCTCGTGGACATCAGCCTGCCGAACGTGCCGCTGTCGGTGCCGGTGTACTACGTCGTTGCGCCGGCGGAGTGCTCATCCAACCTTGCGCGCTTCGACGGCGTGCGCTACGGCTACCGCTGCGAGGCGCCGAAGGATCTGGAGGATCTCTACAAGCGCAGCCGCGCCGAGGGCTTCGGCGCCGAGGTCAAGCGGCGCATCATGATCGGCACCTACGCGCTGTCGGCGGGCTACTACGACGCCTACTATCTGAAGGCCCAACAGTTGCGCCAGCGCATCGCCGAGGACTTCCGCCGCGCCTTCGAGCGGGTGGACGTGATCATGGGCCCAACCACGCCGACGCCGGCCTTCGCGCTCGGCGCCAAGACCGACGACCCGGTGGCGATGTACCTGAACGACATCTACACCATCGCGGCCAACCTAGCCGGCCTGCCCGGCCTGTCCGCACCCGTGGCGCCGGTGGACGGGCTGCCGGCGGGCCTGCAGATGATCGGCAACTACTTCGCGGAAGGGCGGCTGCTCAACATCGCCCACCGGCTGCAACAGGCGACGGACTGGCACCGAGCGCTACCGCCGGGCTTCGACTGACCAAGAGGCCGCCCAGGCCGACATCAACCGAGGACGCCCGCCGGATGCCCGCCCTCGCTGCCGAGTCGCTGCGCGCGCCACCTGAGACCGATCCCGGCGACAGTCGGCCCATCGCCTCGGAGGCGGCGCTCGCGACCACGGCCGCGCGCCTTGCCGGCAATCCCGAGGACTGGACAGTCGCAGAACGGCGCCTCGCCGACGCGGCCCCGCCCGCCTGCCCCGTGAGCTTGGCGCGGCAGGTCGAACGCGTCAGGCAAGCCATTGTCGGCGGCGCCGACCCGCTCGGTGACGCCTTCTGCCGCTTGCGCACGGCGGCGGCGCGACGCCCGACCGGCGCCGTCTACACCCCGCACAACATCGTCACGGCGATGGTCGGATGGATTGCGGCCAAGCACTGCCAGCCGGCCAGAGTCGTGGATCCGGGCGCAGGCTCGGGCCGCTTCATCGCCAAGGCGGCAGAGGTCTTTCCCCTGTCGGAATTGGTCGCGGTCGAGTTCGACCCGCTTGCCGCGCTCATGCTGCGCGCCAACGCCAACACCCTGGGGTTCGGCGAGCGACTGCGGTTGTTCGTCGGCGATTACCGCGACCTATCGCTGCCGCCGATACGGGGCACGACCGCCTTCATCGGCAACCCGCCCCATGTGCGACATCACGGCATTGATGCCGCCCGCAAAACGTGGCTCAGCGACACCGCGGCGAGCCTCGGCATCAATGCCAGTCAGATGGCCGGCTTGCACATCCGTTTCTTCTTCAAGACCGCGCTACTCGGGCGCGATGGCGACCTCGGCTGCTTCATCACCGCCGCCGAATGTCTGGATGTGAACTACGGTGCGGCCCTGCGCAGGCTCTTTCTGGGGCGGCTGGGCGGCGCGGAGATCCGCTCGTTGGCGGCGGCGGCATCGGCGTTCCCGGACATCGCCACGACAGCGGCGATTGCCTGCTTCCGGATCGGTACGGACGCGCCGACGCTTCATCTGCGCCACGCCCGAACCGACGCCGAGCTGATGCGCCCGGCGCCGGTCCGCGCCGTTGCCCGAGCGAGCCTCGCGCAGTCGGAGCGCTGGACGCCGCTGATCCTGGGCGGCACGACCAAGGCGACCACTTGGTCTGCCACCAGGGCCGTCCTCGGCGACCTGTTCCGTGTCCACCGCGGCCAGGTCACCGGCGCGAACCGAGTGTGGATCGCAGGACCCAGGGCGGCCGACCTGCCGCCGCGCTATCTGCTCCCGGCAGTGACGCGCGCGCGGGAGGACGTGCGATAGGCGCCTGCCGTCGGCTCCCGGTGCACCCAGACTGCGCGCGCCGGGATGTCGATGAGCCAGACCTCGGGGATGGCGAATCGGGCGTAGAGCGGCAGCTTGCGCTTGCGGGCGTAGCGGACGCTGCTGTCGGCGATCTCGATGAGCCGGAGGATGTCTTCGGCCCTTGGATGCGCGGAGGTGTAGAAGTCGTCCCGCGGTTTGAGGATCGCGAGGTCGGGCTCCGGTGCGCTGAGGCCGCCGAGCAGGATCGGATCCTGCGTCGAGACGATCGCGCGCCTGCCGATGGCTTCGATGAGGAGCAGGTTGAGTCGCTTGGTGCGGCCAGCATGCGGCGGTGCGATGGGCGGCAGGTCGATCGTCTCTCCTTCAATGAGCTCGATCCTAGCGTCCGGGTAGCCCGCCGTCCCTACCCCGTCGGCCCCCACAGCGCATCGAGATCAAGCGGGACGGCATCGAAGGGCTGCACACATACGGTGTCGGCATCCCGAAAACGGCCGATCTCCCGCCAGTTGCCGGCATCGAGGGCATAGGCCTCAAGGGTGCGTGCCCGCGGGTCGAGGAGCCAGGCATAGGCGACGCCGAACTGCGCGTAGATCGGCATCTTGATTTCCCGATCCACGCTTTCCGTCGAGCCCGAGAGCACCTCGCATACCCAATCGGGCACGACCGTGTAGCGATGCCCCTGCGGCAACAGCGGCATGCGTTCACGTCGCCAGCCGGCGAGGTCGGGCACGTCGACTTCGCTGTCGCGGATGAAGTGCAGCTCCGGCTCGTCGATGATCCACCAACCGCCCGGCCCCCCGCGCCCGCGCTGAAAGGGGCCGATCAGGTCATAACCCAGGGATGAGGCGGCGAAGCCGTGTGGGCCGCTCGGCCGCGGGTGGACATGCAGTTGGCCATCCAGGATCTCGCCGACGACCCCGTCCGGCAGCGCCTGCAACCGCTCGTACAAGGTTGGTCGCGTTCGGGCATGCATGCTCTGGTTACCTCGCAAAGGCGGGCTTCTCCGGACTCGGCGTGTCGAGCGCGAACGAATGCCGTCGCCACGGATCAACGCAAAGCATAGCGCGGCGCCGGTTGCCCGGCGCCGCGCTTTTTCATCAGGTTGACCGAGGCGGTGCCGGCAGGATGCCGGCACCACGGGGGAGGCTACTGCGGCCGATGCGCCATGGCCGCCTGCGCGGCGGCGAGGCGCGCCACCGGCACGCGCGGGCCGGAGCAGCTCACGTAGTCGAGGCCGGCCTCGTCGCAGAAGCTGATGGACTTGGGATGGCCGCCGTGCTCGCCGCAGATGCCCACGTGCAGGTCCCGGCGCTCTTTGCGGCCCCACTCCACGGCAAGCTGCATGAGCTTGCCGACGCCCTTCACGTCGAGCACCTCAAACGGGTTGTCCTGCAGGATTTGGCTGCGCTCGTGAATCGGCGGGCAACGGGGCTCGCGCTTGGCCTTCGGGTCGAGACGCGGGAACAGCACCTGTTCCAGGCTTAGCGGGTCCACGCGCTTCATAACCCAGCCCCATTGCCGGCGACTTTCTAGTTGCGACCCGAGCGCACCCGAGCCATCCTCAGCGTCGGTGCAAGATCCATGGCAAGGACCTACCCGACTTGGAACATCCTCTGACTCAGGCCTTCCCCTCCTGCCTCTTCCCCGACAACCTGACGCTCATCCCGGGTCTCCGGGAAGTTTACGAGTTGCACCTCGCTTGGTTGGAGGCGGAGACCCTAACCGGCGCCGCGCTTGTCGAGCAGGCGGCATACTTCTGCGCTGTCGACGGTCGCCCGACACGGCACTTCCTAACCTGCGTGGGCGAGACACTGAAGCTCCCCGATTTCTCTTCCGCGCGGCTCAAGTCGTTTTTCAAGACCAACAGCTTCCGTACCGGGTACGCGACGCATGGATTGTTCCCGTACCGGGGCAAGTTTCATCCGCAGATGGTCCGGGGCATCTTGAACGTGATCGGAGTCGGCCCCGGCAAGACGGTTCTCGATCCGATGATGGGCTCGGGAACCGTGCTGATCGAGGCGGCGTTGCTGGGTGCCGATGCGGTTGGCGTCGATATCAGTCCCTTTTGCGCCTTCATGACCGAGACCAAGGCATCCGGGCTGACCATGTCTCTGGAACGGTCCGAGGGCGCTTTGGCGAATGTCGAAACCACGTTCGACTACTTCGCTCGCCGCTACGGGGTCGCGCTTCCCGTCCCGGCGCGGCAGTCGGCAGCGGCGGATGATCTGCGGCAAGTCATGGAGGAAGGGGCCGACTACGTGGTTTCCGGCCGCCGCTTCCGCGAGCGCGGGACGGCAGAGACTTATGCGTTGCTGCTGCTGGCGTTTCTGGACACCATGGGCTACACGCAGCGCTCGCAACGAAAGCCGCCGCTCGAGCAGTTCCGCGGCATCCTGGAGCGTTATCTCCATTGTTGCCGCAAATTCCAGCGCGTTCATAACGCTCAGGGCTTCGACTTGGGCCAAGTCGACGCCCGACAAGGCGATGCCCGACGGCTTGACCTTGCCGAGGCGTCCGTCGACGCCGTGCTCTTCTCCCCTCCCTACAGCTTTGCCATCGACTACGCCGAGAACGACGCCTTTCACCTCACGGCGCTAGGCGTCGACCGCGCGAACCTGGACGACAGCATGATCGGACTTCGCGGCGGCAGCAGGCTGGCCGATAAGTACGCATGCTATCTGGACGACATGGGTCAAGTGCTGCGCGAGTGCCACCGCGTGCTCCGGAACGGTTGCCACTGCGTGATCGTCGTCGGCACCAACAGCAATCAGTTGAGCAAGGTGCTCAAGCAGCCGGCGGATCAAGTGACCGGGCTGCATAAGGTACTGCGAGACGTTGCGGAGTCGGTCGGATTCTCGTTCAGCGCAGAGATTCCACGGGCCATCAAGGGCATTGCCAACACGATGCGTGAGGAGTACATCGTGTTTCTAAAGAAGAAGTAATCCGAATGCGTACCCGCCGGACGGGCGGTCGCAGGCGCCCGCTACCGCAACGCCCTACCGTCGGTTCCCTTCGGGATCTTGGGCACGTCGAAGCTTTCAGCATCATGCTCAACGACGACGATGCGCAGCGCGCCGTTGATGCCGGTCAGATCCCGCCACAGGCTGAAATACGGCTTCAACTCGCCGATATTGCCGATGCGGTCGGTCAAGTAGACCTTCAGGCGGTTGCTGGGCACGACAAGAAAGCTCCCGATTGTCTCCGTCTCCTTCATGGTCAGAAAGAGCTTGTTCAGCGCGCGATGACTCGACGAGATGTTCCCAGTCTCCCACTCGAAGGCGACGAAGCCCTCCGGCGTCGTCTTCAACGCATCCAGGTCACCGGTGCGCAGGACGCTGGAGCCGACATCGGGCAACCGCTCGACTTGCCAGCCGCGCTCCCGCAGCACGCGGATGCACGGCACCTTGATGAGCTTCACGCCGTTGCCCTTGCCGCTCTTCTTGCCGCACTCCGGGTAGATGGTGAAAGACCCGGAGCCGTGCGGCCAATCCGTCCGCGCGATGGCCTCGCGCACATCGCCCCAAGCAACCTGCAACGCGGCCGACTGCTTGAACAGCTCCGGATTGAGGATGTCGTGATGCTCAAGAAGCCTCATGGTCCATGCCTCCCCGGGACAGGACCGCGACGACGTCGCCCACGAGTTGCTCCGGCCGCACGCCGAGCGGACCGGCAAGCTGAAGGATCGTCGTCAGAGACGGCTGGCGTAGACCGCGCTCCAATAGCGAGATGAACGTTCGGTCCAGCTCGCTCTCCTGCGCCAGCGCCTCCTGTGACAGCGAGCGCCGGCGGCGCAGATCGCGCAGCACAATGCCGAATGCCTGCTCAGGCGCCATCTTCTGCTCCGACCGGACAACAGTCGGCAGCCTAAGAACCCGTCAGACAATAGTCGACGGACTATAGTCTTCAGGCCATGCCGCAGTCGTGCTAGGATGCGGGCGGCATGACAGAGGACCGCCGATGAGTTTCTCCGATCAGTTCTTCCGCGCCCTCGGCATTGCGCCAGGCGACCGACGCCAGCTCAACGCCTTTGCGGAGCGCAGCGGCGTGCCGGTGCCGCGGCTGCGTCACTACAACGACGGCAACATCCTGCCAAGCGGCGACGACCTGCCGCGCGTGCTCGTCGCGGGGGGCATCACGGAACTGGAGCTGATGCTCGCGATGGGCCGACTGACCCGCGAGACCCTGAACGCCATCCAAGCCAATGCGGCGACCGTAGCCAAGCTGCTGCAAGCGCAGTCCGAATCCGACGCAGGCCCGGAGACCGCCACCGCCGCACCCCGGATCGCGCTGGAAACCGAGCTTGGCCGCTTGTATCAAGGCGACTGCATGAACCTGATGCCCACGCTGGACAGCGACTCGGTGGACATGATCTTCGCCGACCCGCCCTTCAACCTGAACAAGCTCTATCCGTCGAGCATCAACGACAACCTCAAGACCGAGCGCTACCTGGAATGGTGCGAGGCCTGGCTCACCGAGTGCATTCGCCTGCTCAAGCCAGGCGGCGCGCTCTTCGTGTGGAACCTCCCGCGCTGGAACGCCGAGCTTGCCGCCTTCCTGAATGGACGCCTGACCTTCGTCCATTGGATTGCCGTCGATATCAAATACAGCCTCCCTATACAGGGCCGACTGTACCCATCGCATTACTCGCTGCTCTACTACGTCAAAGGGCCGCAGGCGCGCGTCTTCCACCCCGACCGCCTGCCCATGCAGGTCTGCCCGCACTGCGCCGGCGACCTGCGCGACTACGGCGGCTACAAGGCCAAGATGAACCCGAAAGGGGTCAACCTCTCCGATGTCTGGTGGGACGTTTCCCCCGTGCGGCACGCCAAGTACAAGCGCCGCAACGGGGCCAACGAGCTGCCGCTCAAGGTACTGGACCGTGTAATCGAGCTGTCAACGCACGAGGGCGATCTCGTCTTCGATCCGTTCGGCGGCGCCGGCACCACCTACATGGCCGCGGAGCTCAAGGCCCGCCGCTGGCTCGGTATCGAAATCGGCCCAACGGACGACATCGTTCAGCGCTTTGCCGAGATCGAGCAAGACCGCAAGATCCTTGCCGACCAGAGAAAGGAGCTGAACGCGCTGTTTCCCGCGCAGGTCCGCGCGGCGAGAGAGCGGACGGGTTGGTGGACTTGCGAGTCGGTCCGGATCGCCGACGAGGCGAAGCGGCAGCGGGCCCTAAACTTGGGGTGATGCGTATCGGAGTTGCCCGCCAAGCGGCGAAGATTTCGATCGTATCTCCCAGTCCGAACAGAAAAGGCATTCAGCGTGGTACGTCCCCGTTTGCCACAGTTTACCTCCACTGCGCTCCTCTGTGTGACCCCGCTCCTCCGGTCCTCTTATTCGGTGGCGCGCTGCGCTCTGTAGCTAAGGATTAATTCGTTGAGGCATTTGCGCACAGCATCTCTGCATCGGTCCGCTGTGACTTTGCTGAGGATATACGGGTGCGCGGCCTTAGTGCGGTAATCCGAGTTGATAAGCTCTATTTGCTGGAGGAATTGGCGGTCCATTATGTTTTGCCCGAAGTAGCGCTCGGCAAAGTCGCGAAAATCCTGCAGCAAGCGACTCTGTGCGAGCGTTTTGCCTGTCGGTTTCACTAGCCCGAGAATGAATGACATCTCTCCCAAAGTATAGGTTGTCTCGCGCTTGCTGAGTTTCCGGGCAAAAGGAGCATCTTTACCCTCGCCCTGTGCCCTTTCCACGATTTCTGGAGCCATATCTCCGCGCGCATGACAGTCTGTTGTGTAGGCAACAAAAAGCTTCGAGAGCAACTCGTTTTCAAGCGCTTTACAGTATTGTAAGACGAAAAGGGAGAAATCCTGGTCTACATTGGCGGCAAGAATTTCATAAACCTGCTCGGCCTGCGGCAAAAAGGATCTACTCGCCTCGTCAAGCTCATCCCAACCTGTAAGCCAATTGCAAACGACTGCGATGAATCTGCCAGACGCTTTGGTCGACAAGAATGCCGCGCGCTCGATCCAATCTTCCATCTCCGCGATTATTTCATCTGTGGTCCCGTGCGAATCCCCTTCGAGCGGCATCTTCGCCCGCAGTGAAGCGAATTGACTGTTCAGCGTGGCAACTTGTTCGCGCATTGATTCAATTTCTGCAAAATTTGTCACCACGGAGCGGTAATCCGCATCAGTTGGAGGGAGATCCTTGAGGTGAGATCGGTCGAGTACAGAGAAACCATGCCGCTGATCTTCTGGAAACTCCCGGAGTAGACGTTCCTGCACAAGCGACTGTATGTCTCGATCATGTTCCACTGCCCACCATGTCCGGTGCAAGCGATGCGCCGCAACCAGCGCGGTGCCCGATCCGCACATGGGGTCCAAGATACGATCACCTGGTTCGCTGGCCAATCTAAACAGCCTATCAAGCAATGCAACCGGCTGCTGATAAGGATACTCAGTACGTTCATTCCGTGGAATGTGGGTGGATATGTCGTCCCACGTAAGCCC
Source organism: Thiohalocapsa sp. ML1 (assembly GCF_001469165.1). GTDB lineage: Bacteria > Pseudomonadota > Gammaproteobacteria > Chromatiales > Chromatiaceae > Thiohalocapsa. The sequence goes on from NZ_JABX01000048.1 coordinate 13,274, forward strand.
CAGTTCAACGCCCGGATGCTCATCAAGATACTTCTTCAGCCGAGGCATTCCTTCTCCAACAAAGTGTATGAGACCGTTGGCTGCAAGCTCGTCGAGCTTCTCCGCCGTGTAAGCCCATGAGCGCCCTTCAGGTGGGCGATAGCCTCGCCATTCGAATTGTCGTCTAGGGCGCATGCCAGTTGTATGTAGGATCTTAGACTGGTAAGCCCCCCGGTCGTCACTCATCGAGAAATATCTGGAACGCTCGGATGCGGTCAATTGTCGTACCAGCGGGTTAAAAGTGAATCTGTCGGACTTCGCGTACGCGTAGATTTGGTCAGAGTTCGACGTAGGGCGTCTTGGATGGCTGCGAGCCGCAAGCTTCCGGATGTAGGTAATCTCATAGGTGGGAGCGGTGCCGAATGCTTGGGTTGCGACAAGGCGAGCGTCGAGATCAGGTTCAGATGACCAGTATAGAAAGAGGGTTCCGCGTTCGTTCAGTAACCGGTGGATTTGTTGAATGAGTTTAGAGAGGTAATTACCAAGGGCCGCGTCAGCGTTATCACAGTCCCCTGCGCCAGCACTAGCGACATGGAGGTTACTGTTCCAAGTGGGGTCCAAATACGCGACTGAGACAGATTCCGACGGCAATCGCTCAAGGGCGTAGAGTGCGTCGTCGCAGAAAAGGATATTGGCCGAGAGGACCGAGAGGTTTATCGACATGATGCCTAGCTTTGATGTGAGTCTGGAACAAGCCTGTTTGTTCGCTCGGTGCTTTAATCTGGGGAATGCTGCAATTACGGTGACAGTGCGGCCTCAATTACGGTGTCAATTACGGCAATTACGGTGACAGTTTACTAAATGCACCATCTAGCCGAAATCGGACCAGGCTCAATAGCGACCGTGTCCGTTGACACTCCATTTCTCATGCACCGTCGCCGCCTCTCAGACCATGCTCATGATCGCTGGCACGCCACCCTATCCCAGAATTACGGTGACAGTTTACTGAATGCACTAACTCTCGTAGCCCCGGAAAGCGACAAGCGGCCAGCTGCCATAACGACCGCTGCCGTTCACACCCCATTTCTCGTGCAGCGTCGCCGCCTCTCAGACCACGCTCTTGATCACCGACACGACACCCTATCCCACCACCCCGCCAAGCTCCAATTCCACCCCTTTGAGCAGCAACGGGCTGATCCGGTACGGGGCGTCGAGCCGGAAGGACGTGCGATAGGCGCCTGCCGTCGGCTCCCGGTGCACCCAGACTGCGCGCGCGGGGATGTCGATGAGCCAGACCTCGGGGATGGCGAACCGGGCGTAGAGCGGCAGCTTGCGCTCGCGGTCGTAGCGGACGCTGCTGTCGGCGATCTCGCGAGATAGTGTGTCATTCGCTTGCCTCATACTCCAGCCCCCACGCGCTCGCGCGGCGTGCCTAAGCCGGCCACCAACCATCGTCCAGCGCCTGCTCGACAGTGAACGGGCAGACCGCAGGAAAAGCCTCTTCCGCCAGACCGGTCTGCCGCGCGGCTTCGAGGATGGCGTCGCCGTAGGCATCTTCGCGCGCTTGCAGCAGTTTGGACTGGAGGCTCGGGTTCTGCGCCAGATGGCGGCGCAAGCGGCGGCGCTGCTCCTTGATGGTGAGCTCCCAACTGCGGCTGCGGTGGCTCGGCTGGAAGCGCCATTTGAGCAAGTGCGTGAACAGCACGGCCAAGCGGTTCTCCAGCTCGCGCAGCTCGGCCTTGCCCATGCTCTCGATCTCCTCGGCAATGTGCTCGATGTCCGCCGCATCGAGCTTGCCGGCGCGCAGCAGCTCGGCCTGGGTATTGGCCCAGGCGTAGAAGTCGGTTTCGTAGTCTTGGTGCGCTGTCATGGCGCTATCGCAAAGCTGCATGGGAGTTTGACGACTGGCCCAAAAGCATAGCGCGGCGCCGGTTGCCCGGCGCCGCGCTTTTTTCCTCAGGTTGACCGAGGCGGTGCCGGCAGGATGCCGGCACCACCAGGGAGGCTACTGCGGCCGATGCGCCATGGCCGCCTGCGCGGCGGCGAGGCGCGCCACCGGCACGCGCGGGCCGGAGCAGCTCACGTAGTCGAGGCCGGCCTCGTCGCAGAAGCTGATGGACTTGGGATGACCGCCGTGCTCGCCGCAGATGCCCACGTGCAGGTCCGGGCGCTCTTTGCGGCCCCACTCCACGGCAAGCTGCATGAGCTTGCCGACGCCCTTCACGTCAAGCACCTCGAAGGGGTTGTCCTGCAGGATTTGGCTGCGGTTGTAGAGCGGCAGGAACTTGTTCTCGGCATCCTCGCGGGAGAACGAGAAGGTGGCCTGCGTCAGGTCGTTGGTGCCGAAGGAGAAGAACTCGGCGATCTCGGCCAGGGACTGGGCGCGCATGCAAGAGCGCACCACCTCGATCATGGTGCCGAACTTGAACGGCACCGGGCGGCCGTGCTTGGCCTCAAGCTCCGCGTGGATCTCGTCCACGTACGCCTTCACGCGCAGCAGCTCCTGCTTGGTGCAGACCTGCGGCACCTTGATCTGCGGATGCACGTCGATGCCGGCGGCGACGCACTCGGCGGCGGCCTCCAGGATGGCGCGGATCTGCATCTTGTAGATCTCGGGGAAGCTGATGCCGAGCCGCACGCCGCGGTGGCCGAGCATGGGGTTGGTCTCGTGCAGCACGCGCACCTTGCGCAGCATGGTCTCCTTCTTGGAGATGGCCTCTTCCACCAGCATCGGGTCCATGACCCGGCGCAGGTCCTCGAAGGCGATACGCTCGTTGTCCGGCGTGTGCAGCAGGCCCATGGTGCCGGCCAGCGCGGTCATGCCGCGGGTGCTCTGCGCGAGCACGTGCAGGTCCGCAAGGTCGCGCTCCAACTGGTGCTCGTCAGGCAGGAACTCGTGAATCGGCGGGTCCAGCAGCCGGATGGTGACCGGGTGCGGGGCCATCACCTCGAACAGCTCGCGGAAGTCTTGGCGCTGCAACGGCAGCAGCTCGGCGAGCGCCTGCTCGCGCTGCTCCGGCGTCTCGGCGACGATCATCTCGATGACGATGGGCAGCCGCTCGACGGTGTTGAACATGCGCTCGGTACGGGCCAGGCCGATGCCGACGGCGCCGTACTTGCGCGCGGCGCGGGCGTCGTCGGGGGTGTCGGCGTTGGCGAGCACCTTGAGGCGCGCGGTCTCGTCCGCCCATTCGAGCAGCGTGGACAGCTCGGCGGTGAACTCGGGCTCCACGGTGGGGATGGCGCCGATGTAGACGTGGCCGTTGGAGCCGTCGAGGGTGATGACATCGCCTTCCTTGAAGCTGGTGAGCCCGACCTTCGCCTCGCGCCGGGTCACGTCCACGCTGATGCCCTCGGCGCCGGCGACACAGGGCTTGCCCATGCCGCGGGCGACGACGGCGGCGTGGGAGGTCTTGCCGCCGCGGGAGGTGAGGATGCCCTTGGAGGCGAAGAAGCCGTGGATGTCCTCCGGCTTGGTCTCCTCGCGCACCAGGATCACGTCCTGGCCCAAGTCCCGGCCGAGCTGCTCGGCGCGGTCGGCGTCGAACACGGCAATGCCGGAAGCCGCGCCGGGCGAGGCCGGCAGACCTTCGGCGACGGGCTCACGCTTGGCCTTCGGGTCCAGCCGCGGGAACAGCATCTGCTCCAGGCTCATCGGGTCCACGCGCTGCAAGGCCTGGTCTTTGCTGATGAGGCCCTCGTTGACCATCTCGATGGACGTGCGCACCATGGCGGCGGCGTTCATCTTGCCGTTGCGGGTCTGCAGGCAATAGAGCACGCCGCGCTCGATGGTGAACTCGAAGTCCTGCACCTCGTGGTAGTGCGTCTCGAGCTTCGCGCGCAGCTCGGCCAGCTCCTCGGCCATCTTGGGCATCTCGACCTTGAGGCGGGCGAGCGGCTTCGGCGTGCGGATGCCGGCCACCACGTCCTCGCCCTGGGCGTTGATCAGGTACTCACCATACAGCTCGTTCTCGCCGGTGCCGGGGTTGCGGGTGAAGCCGACGCCGGTGGCGGAGTCGTCGCCGCGGTTGCCGAAGACCATGGTGCAGACGTTGACGGCGGTGCCGTTGGCCATGTCCGGCGTGATGTGGAACTGGTTGCGGTAGTCCACGGCGCGCTTGCCCGACCAACTGTTGAAGACGGCCTTGATGGCGATCTCGAGCTGCTGCATCGGGTCCGCCGGGAACGGCTTGCCGGTGTGCTCCTCGACGACGCGCAGGAAGCGCTCGGAGATCTCTTTCAGGTCGGTCGCGGACAGGTCCACGTCCTGCTTGGCGTGGGCGTGCTCCTTGACCTCTTCGAACTCGCGGTCGAACAGCTCATCCGGCACGCCGAGCGCGACCTTGCCGAAGAGCTGGACGAAGCGGCGGTAGGCGTCGTAGCCGAAGCGCGCATCGCCGGTGGCGCGGATCTCGCCCTGCAGGGTCTCGGCGTTGAGGCCAAGATTCAGAATCGTGTCCATCATGCCCGGCATGGACATGGCCGAGCCAGAGCGCACGGACACCAACAGCGGCTTGTCCGGGTCGCCGAAGCCCTTGCCGGTCTTGCGCTCCAGCGCGGCCATCTGCGCCTGCACCTCCGCCATGACGCCCGCCGGCAGCGCATGATCCGACGTGTCCAGGTAGGCCAGGCAGGCCTCGGTGGTGATGACGAACCCCGGCGGCACGTTGAGCCCGATCTGGGTCATCTCGCAGAGGTTGGCGCCCTTGCCTCCCAAGAGCTTCTTGTTCTTGCCGTCGCCTTCCTCAAAAGCGTACACCCATTTGGTCGACTCGGACTTCGTTGCCTCGGACATGCCAGCGTTCTCCTCGGATCGGTTCGTTGCGGTTTGTAATGGACGCTATTTGAAACCCATTGTCCGACGCTTCCAAGCGACGTTGCCCAACGGGTTGTCTTGCATCAGCATCGGCGGGCCGGTTGCCCGCGGTTGCGGCCTCGGGCATGCGGCCCGGACCGGCGGCACGCAAGAGAACCATGATCTGAGTCAGGCGTTGAGCATGCAGATGATCCACCAGCACAGAGACGAGTGCGGCGGCAGCTTGGCGATGTGTCACGGTTCGTAGCGACAAGGTGCTTGAGGGCCAAGGGCCAAGGGCCAAGGGAGCGCTCCTCGGTCCTCGGTCCTCGGCCCTCGACCTTGCCCTTTACCTACCTCAGGCCTGCCGATAGACCCACCATGGAGCTCATCTCCGCCGCCGTGCTGCTCGCCATCATCATGGACCCGCTCGGGAACATCCCGGTATTCCACGCGCTGCTGGCCGGCTATGCGCGGCGACGGCGGCTCTGGATCATCGCCCGGGAGCTGCTGATCGCCTACGCCGTGCTGGTGCTGTTCCTGGTGGGCGGCGATGCGGTGCTCGGATTACTCGGCCTGGAGCAGCCGGCGCTCGGCATCGCGGGCGGCGTGGTGCTGTTCGTTATCGCGTTGCGCATGGTCTTCCCGGACGGGCCCGAGCCGGTGCGGACCACGCCGGACGAGGAACCCTTCATCGTGCCGCTGGCGATGCCGATGATCGCGGGGCCGTCCGCCCTCGCCGCCGTGCTGCTCCTGGTGAGCCGCGACCCGGCACGCTTCTGGGTTTGGCTCGGCGCACTGTCGGCCGCCTGGGGCATCAGCGCCGCGATCCTGCTGGCCTCCAGCCTGTTGATGGAGAAGCTCGGCACGCGCGGGCTGCGGGCCTTGCAGCGGCTGACCGGCATGCTGCTCATCATGATGGCGGTGCAGATGCTGATGGACGGCGTCACCGCTTACGTGCTGTTGCTGCGGGCGTTGTCGCAAAGCGGCTAGCTCGCTGTCGTTGCCGTTGTCGTAATCGTGCATCGTCCGTCGCGACCGACTACGACAACGAAAAGCCTCCGCACCGAAGCCCCGCCGGCGGCTTGCGCGATGTTTGCACCGGCCTTGCGGCGGTGCTGCACGCTCGCGGGCTAGGCTTTGAATCAGGCGGCAGAGGCAACACGCCCCGGCCGCCGGGCGGCGCCGACGCTGGCAGAGCAGCGCATCGCCGTTGTCCATCAATTCACCGCCACTGACGGAGGCTCACATGTCACGCAATACCGGCATCTTCACCATCACTCTGCTCGCCGCGAGCATCGGCCTCATCGGCGCCGGCGGCACGGCCGTCGCGCAGCCGGGCTGGATGGGCGCACCCGGCGGCTCGGGGAGTCGCGGACCGGCCGCCTTCTCGGCCATGGACAGCGACGGCGACGGCGCCATCAGCGCCGCCGAGCACGCGGCCTTCCGCGCGGAGCGCATCGCCGCGAACGCCGCGGCAGGGCGCGCCATGCGCAACGTCGGCAACGCGCCGGCCTTCGAGGACATCGATGCGAACGGCGACGGCGAGCTGAGCCAGGCCGAGCTCGGCGACTTCCGCAGCGCCCGCATGGCAGCGCGCGGCGGCGATGCCGGCCGGGGCTGGAACGGGCAGCAGCGGGCGCGCTGGTGACCTCTCGCCCCGCGACGGGCGGCGCTGACCGCGCACCGGCAGCGCCGTAGCATGGACGCATCGCATTGCCTCCCCAAGAGGACCAGCCGCATGCCAAGCAGCCCGCCGTCACCGACCCTGCCACGCCCCCGGATCATCGCCGTGGACGGCAGCTACCGCCGCGGCGGCATCACGGATCAGCTCGTTGATCAGGTGCTGGCGGCGGCAGCCGCCGCCGGCGCCGACACCGAGCGCGTGCATCTCATCGATCAGCCCATCGCCTTCTGCCGCAACTGCCGCGCCTGCACGCAGGAGCAGACCGATGCAGCCCCGGTGCGCGGCACCTGTGAGCTCGGCGACGGCATGGCGGCGCTGCTTGATCGCATCGACGCGGCGGACGGCCTGGTGCTCGCCGCGCCGGTCAACTTCGGCACCGTCACCGCCGTGATGAAGCGCTTCATGGAGCGGCTCATCTGCCATGCGTACTGGCCCTGGGGCCAGCCGGCGCCGAAGCTGCGGCGGGATCTCTCCGAGGGCAAGCAGCGCCGACGCCGCCCGGCGGTGCTGATCACATCCAGCGCCGCGCCGTCGCTGCTGGCCCGGCTGTTCGACAGTGCGCTCAAGGAGCTGACCCAAACGGCGGAGGTGCTCGGCTGCGCGCCCGTCGGCAAGCTCTGGCACGGGCTGTCCGCGCAGCAGCCCCAGCAGCACATCCACGCCCGCACCGAGCGGCGCGCCGCGGCGCTCGGGCGGCGGCTCGCGGCAGGCGCTCGACATGTCTGATCGCTGCTCCGCGCGGGCCATCCCTTCCTCAAGCATTAGAATCGCCACACCAGTCTGCTCCGCACCGAGCCCGTCCCATGACCTCCATCACCGTCGACATCCCTGACGAGCTGGCAGCGCACTTCGAGACGCATGACGCGATTCGCCGGGCGTTGTTCGAGGATTTCATCATCGAGCAACGCCAGCGCGGCGTAATCAGCATGGCCAGGGCCGCTGAGCTGCTCGACCTGACTTACGCCGAGTTTCTAGCCCTGATCGGCAGGAAGGGCTTGGGTCCGATCAACGCCACACCCGAAGAGCTGGAGGCGAGCTGGCGTCGGTTCTCCGAGCCGGGAATCCCCGCCGAACCATCAGACAGGCCCTGAGCCGGCCTTTTCGGTTGCGCAGGCAACGGCGGCGGCGAACAGGACCTCACCCACGCCCGGCCCGAAACACCTCGGTCTCCGGGTGAAAGGCATACCACGCAAACCAGAAGCCGGTCATCGCCGGCAGTTGGCGGCCTTGGGCATCGAAGGCGCGGGCGCTCTGGTTCAGCCGGTCGAAGCGGATGGTCACCGGCTGCCCGGCGATGCGGTCCGCCACCTCGCCGTCGGTCCGGGACAGCTCCGCGAACGGATAGGCCTTGTACGCGCCGTCGATCTCGACCCCGAGCACGCGTTCCTTGGGGTGATAGCGACGGGACTTGTTCGCCACCGGAAAGTACAGGCCGCGCTCGGTCTCGTAGCCGTCGTAGGGCTGGCGGGCGTAGTCGCGCCGGTAGCCCGTGTCGGTGGACAGCACCACCGTGTCCGGATGCTCGCGCAGCCACCCGCTCCAGCTCGTGTGGGTCAGCGGCAGCGCGGTCAGCTCCCGGCCTGCCAGGGGCCCGGCGATGGCCTGCTTCTTGATCTGGCTCCAGAGGCTCTCGGTCTCGCGGTCGTAGAGCAGCATGTCGCTGTTGTAGAGCAGCCCCGACACGCCGAAGGTTAGCGGCCGGCCGCCGGACGCCGACGCAAAGGCCACGCCGGTGCCGCAGAGCGGGCAGTAGGTGACGGCGATGCGCTCGCCTTCGATCTCGTCGTTGACGATCTCGTGCCAGTTCATGATGCGGATCGGATAGGCCCGCGCGACGCCGTTGCGCACGATGCCGAGCACCTGATCCGCGCCGCGCAGGAAGTCGGCGTCGCGGGCCGGCAGGAAGCGCGGGCGGTCGATGGACGGGATGCCGTCGCGCGCTGGGCCGCCGGCGTGGATCTCCGCCACCGGCACCAGCGCGTTGTCGAGGTCGAAGTCGCCGTGCTGCGCCGGCGCCGGCGTCGGCGCGGCGAGCAGGCTCGCGGCGAGCATCACGAGGAGGAAGCGGATGCGTAGCTGTCGGATGGTCATGGGCAGGCTGCTTCGTCGATGATGGATACCTCTGAGACCGCCCGACCCGCGGCGCGATTTCGCAAGCGGAAAGAGTTGTCTGATACTGGCTCGCATGAAGGGGGCGGAATTGCGATGCTCAGGCAGCTTGGCTTCCGCCCCGGCGATCTGTGAGCGGAGCACCCGATGCAATTTATCTATCCTGCGACCCTGACGCCCGAGCCGACCGGTGGCTTCGTCGTGACCTTCCGCGACTGGCCGGAGGCCATCGCCCAGGGCGACACCCGCGATGAGGCGCTTTTAGAGGCGGCCGACTGCCTGGAAGAGGCCGTCGCAGCGCGCATCGACGACCGAGGCGATATTCCGGCGTCCTCTGCGCTTCTGCCCGATGAGCATCCGGTGGCGGTCCCGATCCAGACCGCGCTCAAGGCGGCCCTGTACCTGGCCGTGCGCGACATGGGCGTCGGCCCGGCCGAGCTGGCGCGGCGGCTGGGAATCAACGAGAAAGAGGCGCGACGCCTCATCGACCCTCGTCACGCCAGCAAAGCAGCGACGCTGGAGCGGGCCTTGCGCGCCCTGGGGCGACGTCTGGCGGTCGAGGTCGAAAAGGCAGCGTGACGCAGGGTTCTCCGATGCCGACCCGCAACAGCACAGACAAGCCCGTCACCCGCGCCGCCGGCGTCGTGCCGGTGCGCTTCGCCGGCGACGCACCGCGCTTTCTGTTGCTGCGCTGCTTCAGCTACTGGGACTTTCCGAAGGGCGAGCTGGAGCCGGATGAGGAACCCCTCGCCGCGGCGCTGCGGGAGGCCGAGGAAGAGACGAGCCTCACCGGCCTAAGCCTGCGCTGGGGCGAGGACTGGATCGAGACCGAGCGCTACGGCCGCGGCAAGATCGCCCGCTACTACATCGCCGAGGCAGCGCACGGCGACGTGACCCTGCCGGTGAGCGCAGAGCTCGGCCGCCCGGAGCACGACGAGTGGCGCTGGGTGAGTGCCGAGGAAGCCGATGCGCTGCTGAACCCGCGCCTGCGCCGCGTGCTGGCTTGGGCACGCGCGCGCATCGAGCACCCCGGCTGAGCGCGCGGGGTCAGTCCGCCACCGGCTCCAGATGCTCGAACACCAACTGCGGTGCCTTGAGCCCGCGGTACTCGTTGATGTCGAGCCGGTAGGCGAGCCGCACGCGCTCGCCGACGGCGCCGCGCTGCTCGGCCAGATGAAAGCCGATGGCGTCCAGCGGCGGCGCGTCGCCGAGCCGCACCCGGAGCTTGAGGTGCCGCTCCGCGGCGATGGTCTTGTGCGCCACCGCGAAGACGCCGTCGAACACCGGCTCCGCGAAGCCCTTGCCCCAGGGGCCGGCGCGGCGCAGCGCCTCGGCGGTGCCGAGCGTGAGCAACGGCGCCGGCAGCTCCCCGTCGGACAGGATCTCCCGCACGGCGGGTGCGCCGCCGAGCTCGCGCTCCACCTCGGCCGCGAAGGCGTGCCGGAACTCCGCCAGCGCCTGCCGTGGCAGGGTCAGGCCCGCGGCCATCGCGTGCCCGCCGAAGCGCGCGATGAGCGCCGGCCGGCGCTTGTCCACCGCGTCGATGGCGTCGCGGATGTGCAGGCCCTCGATGGAACGCGCCGAGCCGCGCAGCAGCCCGTCGGCGCCGTCGGCGAAGACAATGGTCGGCCGGTGCCAGCGCTCGCGCAGGCGCGCCGCGACGATGCCGATGACGCCCTCGTGCCAGTGCGCGCCGTAGACGCAGAGCGCGGCGGGCAGCGCACCGCTCGCCGCGGCGTCGCGCTCCACCAGCGCGACGGCCTCATCGAGGATGCCGTGCTCCAGCTCCCGGCGCTCGCTGTTCAGGCCGTTCAACTGCTGCGCGAGGCGCATCGCGCGCACCGGATCATCGGTGGTGAGGCATTCCACGCCGACGCCCATGTCATCCAGCCGCCCGGCGGCGTTGAGCCTGGGGCCGGCCGCGAAGCCGAGATCCCGGGCCGTGACGCCTTCGATGCGGCAGCCGGCGATCTCGAGCAGCGCCCTTAAGCCCGGCCGGCAGGCACCGGCGCGGATGCGCCGCAGCCCCTGCTCCACCAGGATGCGGTTGTTGCGGTCCAGGGTCACCACGTCGGCGACGGTGCCCAAGGCGACCAGGTCCAGCAGCGTGGCCAGGTTCGGCGGCGAGCGCCCGCCCGCTGCGGCACCGGCGGCGAACCAGCCGCGCCGCAGCAGCTCCGCGCGCGTGGCCGCGAGCAGGTAGAACATGACCCCGCAGCCGGCGACATGCTTGCTCGCGAAGCCACAGCCGGGCTGGTTCGGGTTGACGATGGCCGCGGCGGCGGGCAGCTCGGCGCCCGGCAGGTGGTGGTCCGTGATCAGCACCGGGATGCCGTGCTCGGCGGCGCGCGCGACGCCGGCGTGGCTGGCGATGCCGTTGTCCACGGTCACGATCAGATCCGGACGGCGCTCCGCGGCGGCGTCGGCAACCGCCGGGCCGAGCCCGTAGCCGTGCTGGAAGCGGCTCGGCGTGAGGTGGTCCACATGCGCCGCGCCGAGCGCCCGCAGCCCGAGCAGCGCCACCGCGCTGCCGGTGGCACCGTCGGCGTCGTAGTCGCCGACGATGAGGATGCGCCCGCCGCGCTGGACCTGGTCCGCGAGCACCGCCGCGGCGGCGTCGATGCCTTGCAGCCCGGCCGCCGGCAGCAGCTCCGCCAGGCTCACGGCGGGCTCTGCGTCGCCGCGGTGGGCGTAGAGCCGATGGAACAGCGCGGGCAGGTTCGCCGGCGCCGTCGCATGCTCGCCGAAGCGGCGGATGCGGACCGGGGCGGCGTCGGCGATGGTCTGGGGCGGTGCTGGCATGCGGGGAGCTTACCGGGCCGGCGGCGCGGATGCAGCCCGATGGGGCGGGCTGACGACAACGACAACGCCCGGAAAGGGCGAGTACACAGCGGGGCGAAGGGTGTGCCGATCGCGCGCCGGCCCGCGGCGCCGCTCCGAAGAGGAACTACGAAACACGCCAAAAGCGCGAAAGAGCCCCCACAACCGTGACAGTTACGTCCAGCTTTCGCGTGTTTCGCGCATTTCGTAGTTGCACATTCTTCTCCCTCGCGTCTCTCTGACCCCTTCCGTGGCGACGTCGCCGGTGCGATGCTTTCTGGATACGGGGCCGGGAGAGGTTGCGCGCACGCCTTCCGGCCGGCATCTGCTGCGCCATGAAACCTCGCCTCGGCACGCTCTATCCGTTCCTGCTCATGCTGCTCGGCGGCTGCAGCGGGCTCCTGCTGCGCCCGGATGCGGCGGCCCGGACCACGCCCGCGGACCTGCCGGCCGGCGTGCAGGTCGCGGCGGGGCAGCTCAGGTCCAGCACCGGCTGCACCATCGACTACCGCCGCTATCGGCCGGCGGCGACGGCCGACGGCGACGCCTGGGTGATCCTCGCCCATGGTTTTCTGCGCAGCCAGCAGCGCATGCAGGGGCTTGCCGCCGCGCTCGCCGCCGACGGCATGCAGGTGGCCACGCTCGACTTCTGCAACCAAAAACCCTGGGCCGGACGGCATGTGCAGAACGGCCGGGACATGCTCGCGCTGGCCCGGCACCTGGGCGCGGAGCGGGTCGTCTACGCGGGCTTCTCGGCCGGCGGGCTCGCGGCCCTGCTGGCGGGCCGGGCGGATGCAAACACCGTCGGCATCCTGACGCTGGATCTGGTGGACGCGGGCGGGCTCGGCCTCGGCGCCGCCCGGCAACTGGACAAGCCGCTGGTCGCGCTGGTCGGCCAACCGACCAACTGCAACGCCGGCGGCAACGCCGCGGCCGTTTACGCATCGACCGCGCACGCCCAGGTCGCACCTATTGCGGGCGCCGGACACTGCGACTTCGAGTCCCCCACCGACGGCCTCTGCGAGCTGGTCTGCGCGGACCCCGACGGCGCGGCCGCCTCCCACCGGCAGGCGATCATCGCCGACGCCGCCGCGGCGGTGTCCGCGCTGCTGGGCGGCACCGCCGGTGGACGGCCTTAACGCGCATCCCGGCCGCAACTCCCGGGACAGTAGCAGGCGCTGCGGTTCGCCAGGATGCTCGCATCGATGGCAACGAGTAGGAATAAGGCGATTGCCGGAAAAAAACGTACCGAATGGCGCAGGATTTTCGTCCGCCTTCAAGGAGCGGCAGCGGGTGCATAGTCGAACTATGCACCCGCTGCCGCGACGCAGAAGGCGGGCGAAAAGACAAGCCAGGCGGTATGTTTTTTGACAGAAATCGCCTGATGACCCGCCTGGAGTCGAAAGGTACCCATCCATGGCAAACGTCGAGAAACTCAGCATCGCCTTGACCCCGGAGATGGCCAGGCTGGTTCGTGTCGCCGTCGAGAGCGGCGAGTACGCGAGCAACAGCGAGGTCGTTCGGGATGCCCTGCGGGAATGGGAGCAGAGACGCGCACTTCGGCAACCGGACATCGAGGATATGCGACGGTTCTGGACCGAGGGGCTTGCCAGCGGTCCCGGGCGTTTCGAAGACATCGAGGCAATCAAAGCAGAGGCGCGGCGCCGACTAGACGAGCAGCAGCGATCCGGCAACCGCTGAGCATATCGATCAGGCTGGCGACGGAACATGGCTGCCCTTCGCCGTACCGCCAGGGCCGAGGACGACCTCGTCGAGATCTGGCTCTACATCGCTGCCGACAACCCGGACGCCGCAGACCGACTGCTTGAAGAGATCGACCGCAAGTGCCTCCTCCTGGCCGCGAATCCCCTCCTCGGCCGCGCCCGCCCCGACATTGCCCCCCCAACTTCGCTACCTGCCGGTCGGCAACTATCTCATCCTCTATCGTGCTCTATCGTGCTCTATCGAAAGGCATCGAGGTCGTCCGCGTCGTCCACGGCGCGCGTCGGCTGGACGGACTGTTACGACAGCGCCGCGGCCGGCGGGCCGGCGCTCACCCGGTGCCAGCCGCCGAAGAGCCTGCCCACCTCCGCCAGCATGGCGGCCGCGTGCTTGTACTGCCCGCCGGTGAGCCAGCCCCGATGCACGGCGAGCCGCAGGTAGAGCCGCAGCCGTGCCAGGGCCTCGTCGGCCGCATGCAGGTGTTCCGTCTGGTGCCGAGGCTCCGCCTCGGCACCGCGTTCGCCGGCTCTGCCGGCAGTGAACGTCCCGGGCGGCAGAGCCGCGGGAAGGCGTGCCGAGGCAGAGCCTCGGCACGAGGGCAGCAGCCGCCGCGTGAAGTCGTGGCGGTGGGCGCGCGGAACCTCGTGGGTGGCGGGCAGCAGCCAGGACAGCAGGTGGAAAGTGCGGGAGAAGATCGGCATCTGTCGTGGCTCGCGCATGCGGGGGTCTCTACGGCAACCCTCGCGTACACGAGAACGCCGCCCGTCACCCCATCGACGACGACGTCAGAGGGACAGAGATCAGAGGGGACAGAGATCAGAGGTATGGGGACCAGGCGACCCGGAAGCCGACGTCGTAGAGGCGGCTGCCGGGGTTGCTTCTGTAGCGCATGGCGCAACGCAGGAGGTCGCAAGAGAGGCCGAACGAGCCGCCGCGCAACACCCGCCGCCGGTCGCCGGGTGCCTGGCGATCCTCCCGCTCGGCGTCATCCGGATCGTAAGGGTAGGGGAAATCCGGCGTGTCTTCCTGCCTGCCCCAGAGGCTGCGGGTCCACTCCCAAACGTTGCCCGACAGATCCTCGCACGCAACGGGGCTCCGGCCCGCGGGGAAGCAGCCGACCGGGCAGGCACCACCGATGCGGGTGTCCGAACCGTTGGCCCGCGTCGCGTCGAAGTCGTCGCCCCAGGGATAGACGCGACCGTGCGCGTCGGCGCGGTCCTCGCCGCCGCGCGCGGCCTTCTCCCACTCGGCCTCGGACGGCAGCCCGGGGTTGACGGCGCGCTCCGCAATGGCCTTCCAGAAGCGGTACGCGGCCTGCCCCTCCGGCGCCCCATCGATGCGTGCCTCGAGCCGCTCCACGCGGCGGCCGGCTTGCGTGCGCATCTGCTGCGCCAGCCAGTCGATATAGGCCGACGCCTGTGCGCAGCTCACGTAGACCACGGGCATCGTGGGCAGCGCGGTGCGCCAGTGCTGATCCCATGCGTCGATCGGCCAGCGCTCGCGAACATCCGCTGCCGTCAGATAGGCCCGGAACTGCCCCACCGTCACCGGCCAGCGGGCCAAGTAGAACGTCCTCAGCGCGACGGGATGTTCCGGCACGCCTTCCCGCGGGTGATAGAGCTCGTCCCACCGCGCCTGCGCCGGCGGCGTGCCCATCAGAAACCGCCCAGCCGGCACCTCCCGGAACCCGAGCATGTCGTCGTCCGGCAGGTGCCAGTGCAGCGGGTCGAAGCGCGGGTCGCCCAGGCGCGCGAGGCCTTCGGCGCAGCGGGTGCGTCGCATCGGCCTGCCCGCGTGGTCCGCGAGCACCTGCTCGAAGGAACGGCTCAGGAACCGGCGCCGTTCGCGCTGCGCCTGCCATTGCTCGGCCGTGGCGGGCTCGGGCAGCAGCGGCGGCTCGGGCGATTGCCGCGCGGCGGCCGCGGCGGGGGCGGCGGCCTCGCCCGGCTCGTCGTCGGCGTCGGGCTCGGCGCGGTCTTCCGGCACGAACCCGAGGAAGCGGTCGTCGCCCCAGAGGCGGTCGTCGGGCCGCCCGGCCTGCTCCCATGCCGCCAGGTCGCGCCGCAGCAGCCAGTCGGCGCGGAACGCCGGCTCAAGAAAGGCACGCTGCTCCGGCGTCAGCGCCTCGCCGAGGGCCGCCATCGCGTCGCGCATCTCGGCCACCTGCACCGCGGCGGCCAGGTAGCCACGGTGGCAGTCATGGGCCAGCCAGAGCTGCGTCAGCCCCGCCAGCCGGTGCTTGAGCCAGAGCTGGTCCTTGCGGGCGTCGATCCACTTGGCGAGCAGCGGCCACTCGGTGAGCAGGGCCTCGTGGGCGACCTCGATGCTCGCGACGCGCCGCGGCGGGTCGTCGGCCTGCGCCTCCGCGCTGGCCTCGGGCGCGGTGCCGCCGCTCGGGCCGTCGCTCACCAGCAGCCGTGCCTCGTCTTCGAGCAAGGCCGCGAGCCGGGCGGCGGGGCCGTCCGCGGCGCCGAGCACGGCCTTGGGCGCCCGGCAGCGGGTCGGTGGCTTGTCGAGATCCGCCACCTGCACCAGCTTGCCGAACAGCAGCGCGAGGGCCTCCTCGGCGCACTGCCCGCCGTGCGCTTCGCGAAACTTGCCGAGCGCCTGCTCGGCGCTGGCGGCGATGGCGCCCTTGGCGCCGCGCATCTTGTCCAGGCGCAGCCTGAAGTCGGCGGGCTCGAGCGCCTGCAAGCGGCGCAGCACCTCCTCGGCGGGGCACTCGGGCTGCGCCTCCGGCGCCACCAGCGCGGCCAGGGTGTGGGCCATCATGGCGAGCGCGCCGGGCTCGTCGCCTGTATCCAGGACGATCTCGGCGGCGACGTCGGCGGGAAACCGGATGCCGGCCAGGCGGGCGGGCTCCAGGATCATCCTCTCCCGCTCCGCCTGGCTTGGCATCGGCAGGGCGTAACGGGCCTGGTTGAACAGCGCCGCCAGCGCCGGGGTGTCGCTGACGCGGGACGCGAATTCCCGACGCATGGTGACGACGACGCGCGCCCGCTCCTCAGCGGCTGCGTCGGACAGCAGGGCGACGAAGGGCTCCCAGGGCCAGGGCGGCCCGTCGGCGGCCCCGTCTGCGGCCCCGTCTGCGGCGGGCATCGTAAACAGCTCTTCGAACTGGTCCACGAACAGCAGCAGCCGGGCGCCCTGAGGACGACCGGCAAGGGCCTGTCGCAGGACGTCTGCGAAGCCGCCCACCGGGCGTCGTAGCTGATCAACGAGCGGGCCTGGATTCGGCCAATGCCCCTTGAGCTGCGGATGCGCCGATAACTGGGTGGCCAGTTCGTTGAACGGTCGATCCGTGGGCACGAAGCGCACCGCCAACCAGTGCTCGGAGCCTTCGATCGCGCCGCCGCGGGCCAGGCGCGGCAGCAAGCCGGCCCAGACCAGCGACGACTTGCCGGAGCCCGAGGCCCCCTCGACGGCGACGAACCGGGTCCGCGGGTTGCGCAGCAGCTTCATCAGCGCGTCGACGTGCCGGCCGCGGCCCTTAAAGACGAGGGCGTAGTCATCCGTCAGGGGCAGCAGCCCGCGGAACGGGGAGCCGGCCATCCAGCGCTCCGCACCGGCCGTGTCCGTCTCGCCGGCGCCCGGCGCGGCGCTCAGCGCCGGGAGCAGTGCCTCGACCGGTCCGGCCAGATCGCCGGCGAGGCGATCGGCCAGCCTGGCGATCTCGTCCTGGTGGTAGGCGATACAGGTCAGGCCATGGGTCTGGCCCGGCAGCGCGTGCGCTGTGGCCCCATCAAGCAGCGCGTCGGCCCAGGTCCGGAATTGCCTGGCGGCCTCCGTGGCCGCGTCGAGCGCGACGGGGTCGTCGAAGTCCCGTGCGTTGGGAGCACAGTCACGCCAGTTGCGGCGATAGACGATGGCGGGGGCGGAGGCGGCAGTGGCCGAATCCTCGGCCGCAGCGCAGCGCGCGCGGAACCCCTCCCAGCAGCGCTGCGTCTGCCGCGCCTGCTCGCTGCCGGGCGCGCCCAGCGTGCAGCCGAGCACGGCGATGACCAGGGCGGCATCCGGGTCGAGCGCGGGGTGCTCGGCGTCGGCGGCCGAGATCGCGACCTGAAACGCCCCCGGCATCCGCAGCTCGGCCGCGAGCCCTTGCAGGCGCTTGCAAAGCTCTGCTGCCTCGTGGGTGGCGTCCGGGGTGACAAGGACTTGGACGCGGAGGGTCTTGGCCGGTGGCGGCGCTGTCTCGGCATCCAGGGGCAGGGCCGGTTCGGTGCCGCTCGTATCGCCGAGGCGATAATGATCGCGGGGCTTCACCAGCTTTTTGAGCTCGGGCTTGTTCTCGACCGCCGTCAACACCTTGCGCTGCAAGCGGGGCTGCGGCCTGTTGACGGCCTCGTCCCGATAGCCTCGCAGCGTCTTGGCGTCCACGCCCGACAGATCCGCGAAGCCTTCCATGGTCACACCGGCGTCCTCGATGCTGCGCAACAGCTCGGCGATCTTGTGGGGATCGAGCTTGTCCCCTTGCCTTGCGCTCATATTCGGCCTCCGGCAAACAGCAGACGCGGCAAAGACTTCAGCGAACACTGCGGCGCAATCTTACCCCAAGGCACGGGTCATCCCCGATGGCTTGGGCAAGCGGCGCGTGCTTGGAAGACGCAAGCCCGCATCATGGCCACAAATTTTCCGGAATCTCCCGTTTGGCCGGACTTTCCCGCGGCGGGAGGAACGGGAGCCGGCAAACTCCCGTACAGCAGGCGCAAGTGCGTGTATTCGTTAAAGCGTGCTCAACGACAACCGCCGAGGCCCGCCATGCTCGACCTGATGCTCCTCCTCACCGCCGCCTACATCACCTGCTACGTCCTGCTCGGCCTGCTGCACCTGGTCCCCGAGCACCGGCTGCCCCTGCCCGAGGACCACCGCCACCGCCTGATGGGGTTGCTGCACCTGCTGATCGCCATCGCGCTGCTGGTGAAGCAGTTGCCGCCGGGGCATTGAGGCCTTGATTGCCGGCTGGGCAGGCGGCGCCGCCGGGGGAGCGGCGTGCGCGCCGCCAATCGCCGCGGAGCCGATCGGCGCGGATCGCGCCGGGGACGGCGCTCCCACGGGCGACGACGCGCCCAGGCCGGCGGCGCTGCGCACAGTCCGCGGCAATTTTCTCGCAGAGGCGGTCGGTGGGGGACTCGAAGTCGCAGTGGCCGGCACCGGCGATGGGCGCCACGTGCGCGCGTGCCGTCGCGGTATCGACAGGCTTCGCGTTGCCGTTCGCGTTGCAGTTGGTCGGAGCGCCGGTGAGCGCGACGAGCGGTTTCTCGAGCTTGCGGGCGGCGCCGACGCCTGGTCTGCGCGGACCCCGACGGCGCCGTCGGTGCCCACCGGCAGGCGATCATCGCCGACGCCGCCGCGGCCGCGTCCGCGCTGCTCGGCGGCACCGCCGGTGGACGGCTTTGGGGCGCAACGGCGGCTCGTTCGGGGCGGCCATTATGACCGACGCGCTGCCCGTGACCGGCTCGCCGCGGACGCTCAGGCCGGCCGCTGCTCGCGCTGCCGCAGCGCCTCGTACAGGCACACGCCGGCGGCGACGGAGACGTTCAAGCTCTCCACGCGCCCGCGCATCGGCAGGTGCACCAGCAGGTCGCAATGCTCGCGGGTGAGTCGGCGCATGCCGGTGCCCTCGGCCCCGAGCACGATGCCGATGGGGCCGCGCAGGTCCGCTTGAAACAGGCCCTGCGCCGCGTCGTCGGCGGTGCCGATGAGCCAGACCCCGGCGTCCTTCAGCCGCTCCAGCGTGCGGGCGAGGTTGGTCACCTGCACGAAGGGCACGGACTCGGCGGCCCCGCTCGCGACCTTGACCGCCACCGGCGTGAGCCCGACCGCCTTGTCTTTGGGGGCGACGACGGCGTCGGCGCCGGCGCCATCGGCGCTGCGCAGACAGGCACCCAGGTTGTGCGGGTCGGTGACGCCGTCCAGGATCAGCAGCAGCGGCGGATGGTCGAGCCCGGCGAGCAGCGCGTCCAGGTCCTGCACCGGCCGGCTCGCCGGGCCCTGCACCCAGGCGATGGCGCCCTGGTGGTTGGCACCGCCCGCGGCCGCATCCAGCGCCTCGCGGTCCACTTGGCGCACCGGGATGCCGGCCTCGCGCGCCAGCGCGGCGAGCTCGGCGAGCCGGCGATCGCGCCGGCGGCGGTCGAGCCACAGCTCCGCCGCCTGGCCGGCACCGAACTTGAGCGCGCTGCGGGCGCTGTTGATGCCGGCGGCGGGCGTGGCGGCAGGGGGAGAGGGCGCGCTCACGGGGTCATGCGGTCATGGGGCCGGGCGCCGTCGGCGGCAGTACCGAGCTGCCGGTGATGGCGCCCAGGCGCGTCATGGCGCCTCAGGCGCGGCCTTGCGCTTGCGCCGCGGGCGTGAGCGCTTCTTCGCGGCGGGCGCTTCGCCCGGCTTGGCGCCCTCTCCGCCCTGCTCTGCGCCCTGCTCTGCGCCCTGCGGTGCACTCTGGGTCTTCGGGTCCTGCGCCTGAGCAGGTTGTCCGTTACCACCCTGTCCCTTAGCAGCCTGTCCCTTAGCAGCTTGTCCCTTAGCAGCCTGTCCGTTAGCAGCCTGTCCGTTAGCAGCTTGTCCCTCAGCACCCTGTCCCTTAGCAGCTTGTCCGTTAGCAGCCTGTCCCTTCGCCGCTTGTCCCTGAGCACCCGGTCCCCGACCGCCCTTGGGTTTCCGGCCACGCGGCCGGGCCGGATTGGCGCCTTCGGCACCCTGCTCTGCGCCCTGCGGTGCACCCTGACCCTGCGGACCCTGCGCCTGGGGCGCTTGTCCCTGGTGAGCTTGTCCCTGAGCACCTTGTCCTTGAGCACCTTGTCCCTGAGCACCCGATCCCCGACCGCCCTTGGGCTTCCGGCCGCCCGGCCGGGCCTGCTCGGCGAGCACGAAGTCGATCTTGCGATCGTCCAGATTCACGGCCGCGACCCTGACCCGCAACCGGTCGCCGAGCCGATACACCTGCCCGGTGCGCTGACCGGTCAGGCGATGGCCGACGGGGTCGAAGTGGTAGTAGTCGTTGTCGAGCGCCGTGATGTGCACGAGGCCGTCGACGTAGATCTGGTCCAGCTCCACGAACAGGCCGAAGCCCTGCACGCTGGTGATGGTGCCGTCGAGCTCCTCGCCGAGCTTGTCGCGCATGTACTCGCATTTGAGCCAGCTCTCGGCGTCGCGGGTGGCCTCGTCGGCGCGGCGCTCGGTGCCGGAGCAGACGTCGGCGATCTGCTGGAGCCCGGGCTTGGAGTACTCCAGGTCCGCCGCCGTGCCGCCAGCCAGCATGTGCTTGATGATGCGGTGGACGATGAGGTCCGGGTAGCGGCGGATGGGTGAGGTGAAGTGCGTGTAGGCGTCGTACGCGAGGCCGAAGTGGCCGACGTTGTCCGAGCTGTACATCGCCTGCTGCATGGACCGGAGCAGCACGGTCTGGATCAGGTGCGCATCCGCGCGGCCCTGCACGGTGCTCAGCACCGTCGCATAGTCCTGCGCCGTGGGCTTTTCACCGCCCGGCAGGTTGAGGCCGAGCTCGGCGAGGAACTCGCGCAGGTCGGCGAGCTTTTCCTTTTTGGGCGTCTCGTGAATGCGGTACAGCGCCGGCATCTTCTTGCGCTCGAAGTGCCGCGCGGCGGCGACGTTGGCGGCGAGCATGCACTCCTCGATGAGGCGGTGCGCGTCGTTGCGCTGCACGGGCGCGATGCGCTCGATGCGTCGCGCCTCGTTGAAGATGAACTTGGTCTCGGTGGTGTCGAAGTCGATGGCACCGCGCTGGACGCGGGCCTCGTGCAGGGCCTTGAACAGCGCGTGCAGCTCGTGCAACTGCGGCAGCCGCTCGGCATGGCGCTCGGCCAGCTCCGGGTCGTCGCCGTCGAGCAGCGTGGCCACCTGGTCGTAGGTGAAGCGGGCGTGGGAGCGCATCACCGCCTCGAAGAAGCGCGAGCGCGTCACCTTGCCCTCGCGATTCACGTACAGCTCGCAGGTCATGCAGAGCCGATCCACCTGCGGGTTGATGGAGCAGAGCCCGTTGGAGAGCACCTCCGGCAGCATCGGAATGACGCGATCCGGGAAGTACACCGAGTTGCCGCGCTTGGCGGCCTCTTGGTCCAGCGCGCTGCCGGGCGTCACGTAGGCCGACACGTCGGCGATGGCCACCAAGAGCCGCCAGCCCTTGGGCTTGCGCTCGCAGTACACCGCATCATCGAAGTCGCGGGCGTCGGCGCCGTCGATGGTGACCAGCGCCAGCTCGCGCAGATCGGTGCGGCCGACCTTGGCGTGCTCCGGCACCTCTTCACCAAGCCCGGCGATCTCGGCCAGCACCGCTTCGGGCCAGTCCACGGGCAGATCATGGGCGCGGATCGAGATGTCCGTTTCCATGCCGGGGCCCATGTGATCGCCCAGCACCTCGACGATGCGCCCGATGGGCGGCGTGCGCTGGGTGGGCTGATCGGTGATCTCGGCGACGACGATCTGGCCGCGCTGCGCCTGCAGCAATCGGTCGCTCGGGATGATGACCTCGTGGGTCATGCGCTTGTTGTCCGGCACCACCAGACCGACGCCGCTGTCGGAGTAGAGCCGGCCGACGACGGTCCTGGTGCTGCGCTCCAGGATCTCGACGATGGAGCCCTCCAGCCGGCCGCGCCGGTCTTGCCCCGTGACGCGGGCGACGACGCGGTCGCCGTGGAAGACGGCCCGCATCTCTTTGGGATACAGGTAGAGGTCGTCGCCGCCCTCATCCGGCTTCACGAAGCCGAAGCCGTCCGGGTGCGCGATGATGCGCCCGGCGACGAGGTCGCGCTTGTTCACCAGGCAGTAAGCGTCGCGGCGGTTACGGACGAGCTGCCCGTCGCGGACCATGGCGCCCAGGCGTCGCTCAAGGGCGGTCAGGTCCTCTTCCCCGGAGAGCCCCAAGGCGTCCGCGACCTCCTGGAACTCCATCGGGGCTGCGTGCGTGGTCAGCGTTTCGAGGATGAACTCGCGACTCGGAATGGGGTTGTCGTACTTTTTGGCTTCGCGCTGGCGATGGGGATCCTGCGCCTTCGCGGATTGGGCCGATTTGCGTCGTGCCACGGGTTACCTGCCACTGTCTAAAGCTCGCTAGTGTAGCGTTGACAGGGCCTCGCTGTCTCACTATGATTCCCGAGCTTCGCAGGCCCGCATCGTTCGCGGCTCACTGCGCGCCCCCTGCCGAGGTGGCGGAATTGGTAGACGCGCATGGTTCAGGTCCATGTCTGGGAAACCAGGTGGAGGTTCAAGTCCTCTCCTCGGCACCATCTCACGGCGCCGCCCCGCTTACCCGCGGAGCGAGCTCCCGACAAAAAACGCTGCCCTAGGGCAGCGTTTTTCGTTTCCGCCGGCCAATTATCGCCCGGCGTCGCCCGTGCTCAGCGCCGCCGCGCCGCGGTGCGGCCACGGCGTTGCAACTGCGGTGCGGCCCGCACCACGACCTGCTGCCGACGCGAGCGCTGCACCGCGCGCAGTTGCCAGACGCACAATGCAATGGCGGAGCCGCAGAGCAGCAGGATCTGCAGGCTGTTGAAGTTGGTGTAGTCCATCGGATGCTGAGCCTCGCTGTTACCGCCGGCGGCGCCGGCCTGCAAGACATGATCGAGGCAATGTCCCCGGTCATCAACAGGCAACGCGCACGGAATCAGCGCCCGGCCAACGGCGGGGGCGTGCGCCGGGACCACCAGGCCGCCAGCACCGAGCCCGAGAGGTTGTGCCAGATCGAGAACAGCGCCGCCGGAATGGCGGCGGCGGCCGAGAAGTGCTGCACCGCTAAGGCGACGGCGAGACCCGAATTCTGCATACCGACCTCAATGGCCAGCGTCCGCGCGGTGCGCCGATCCCGAGTCGCAAGCCAGCCGAGCCAGAAGCCCGCGGCGAGCCCAACGCCGTTGTGCAGCACCACCGCGAGCACGATCGCCCAGCCGCCGGCGCCGATGCGTGGCTGGTTCAGCGCGACGATGATCATGATGATCAGCACAATGGCCGCCACCGACACCAGCGGGAACAGTTCCTTCACCGTGCCGAGTCGCTGCCCCGCCCAAGTGTTCAGTGCCACGCCGAGCGCCACCGGCAGCAGCACGATCTTCGCAATGGACCAGAGCATGTCCCAGGCCGGCACCGGCACCTGCTGGCCGACGTAGAGCCAGGTGAGGAACGGCGTCGCAACGACGGCGAGCAGCGTGGACGCCGCCGTCAGCGTGATGGACAGCGCCACATCGCCGCGCGCAAGGAAGCAGATCACGTTCGACGCCGTGCCGCCCGGGCTCGCCCCCAGCAGCACCAGGCCGGCGATGAGCGCCGGCGGCAACCCGAGCCCATGCCCGATGGCCCAGGCCGCGAACGGCATGACGCCGAACTGCAGCGCCATGCCGAGCCCGATGCGCCCCGGCTGCCGCCACGCTTGCGCGAGCTCCCGCCAAGTGAGCGTGACGCCCATGCCGAACATGACGACACCGAGCAGCGGCACGATGGCGGGCTTGAGCGGCGCAAACCAGTCCGGTTGCCAGTAGGCGATGGCGGAGCCGAGCAGCGCCCAGAGCGGAAACAGCTTGGTCATGGACGATCGGAACAGAGGACCGAGGGCCGAGGGCCGAGGAAGCCCGTCTCGGTCGCCGCTTGGTTAGGCCTCCTTGCCGTCTTCATCGAAATCGAAATCGGTATCGAAATCGGGATCGGGATCGCGGCTCTGCTCTGCGCGCATTACGCACCGCAGAATCCGGCGTCGACTTCTTCACGAGCACTCGCTCAGTCCGGGTCGAGCCCCAGCGCATGCAGCACGCGCCACGAGAGCTCGTCCGGCGTGCGGGAGATGACCTCGGCCGGGATCTCGTGCTTGAGATGCAGGCGGTCGAAACCCTCGAACCCGTAGCAGACCATGAACGGGTGCATGCCGGTGTTGACGGCGGCGCGAAAGTCCTTCGCCTCGTCGCCGCAGGCGTAGGCGCGAGCCGGGTTGATCTCTAGCTCCTCGCGCGTGCGCCGAAAGTACGGCAGCTTGTCGTCCGACAGCGGCAGGTGCACCAGAAAGTCCAGCAGGTCCGGCTCGATGCCGTGGCGGTCGAACAGCTTTGTGAGCGTTTCCACGGGGTGATTCGTGATGTTGCGCGTGACGATGCCGACCTTGACGTCGCGCGCCGATGCCAGCCGCCGGATGAGCCGCTCCATGCCCTCGAACATGACGGCCTCCTCCCGGTAGACTTCCGTCAGCGTGTCGACGATCTTGGAGCGGGTGCCGCGGCCAAGCTGCTGGCGCAGGTTCTGCGGCATCTCCTTGAGGCCACCCAAGTACTTGAAAATGTTCCGCCGCTTCTGAAATCGGGCCAACGGGCCGATGTCCATGCCGTGATGGGAAAAGGTCTTCTCGATCGCCTTGAAGGCGTCGATGGTGGTGCCGTCAGCGTCGAGTATCACCAGACGGTCATTCGTATACATGGCATGTCCATCAACCCGCGGCGTGCGGCGAGATCGGCCGCGAGGGCGCGCGTCCACGGCGCCGGCGGCACTGTCGTTGTCATCAGCGAAACCGCGCGGATTCTCGCACATCGGCGCCGCAAAACAGCACGGAACTGGAGCGCCGCTGCTTGCATCTTCCCGCTTGTGCGCGCGCGGCCTGCCGGCCACAATCCGGCGCACCGACAGCAAGCGCGGGGGCAAGACCCGCGGGGCGCAACGATATGACGGCTAATCAACAGCATGAAGCGGGGGTCGTGCAGGCGATCCTTGAGCAACTGGAGCAACACACCCTGCCGCGGACCGTGGACATCAGAGCGCGGGTGGACGCCGGCGAGCGGCTCGCGGACAGCGACACGCAGTTCCTGGAGGAGGTTCTCCAAGGCCTGCGGCGCGACGGGCCCTACGTGCAGCACCACCCGGAATGGGAGCCGCTCTACTCCCGCATCATCGACCTCTACGACCAGATCACGCGCAGGGCGCTGGAGAACGAGCAGCGGCGCTGAGCATCGCCAAAGAAGACACGGATTGATTGGACATCCTGCCCAACAATCGGACCCGCTGTTTCGCTGCCCGCTTCGGCGCGACGCCCGCTCAGAACAACCGGCGACGCAATAGATAGATCGACACCCCGGCCAGCACCGCCACGCCGACGGCCCGCACCGCGGGCTTGCGCGCGAGCACCCTGGCGACGGCCACAACGGTGCTGCCCGCGGCGCGCAGCGGATGCTGGGGCGCGGCGGCGACGGCACCCTCCTCGGCACAGGGCGTGGGCCGGTCGGCCTGCCAATGCCGGGCGACGCGTTCGGCCTCGGCGATGCCCTCCGCCGCAGCGGCCGGTGCCGGGGCCGGCACCGCGTCGGGTTCCTGCTTATCGGGCTCGCCGTCGAAACCGTGCGGCGGCGCGGCCTTGGTGCGCTGCTCCGGGTCGAGGCTGAGCTTGGCGCGTCTGGTCATGGCCTTGTCCTCGGCTGGGGTTGGTGGCGGCCGTTCACAGGCCGAGCCGCGGCTTGACCGCCCGCCACAGCGCGTCGATCTCCGCCGCGGCCTTGCCGTGGGCCTCGAATTCCACCACCGCATGGCCGTCGATCAGCGCATGGCTGAAGGCGGCGCGCTGGCTGACGGCTACCGGACAGACCGACACCGGATAGGCGCCCAACGCCTCGCGTGCCTCGGCGACGATCCGCGTCTCGTGGCCGAGCAGCGGCGGCGGGCAGGCGTTGAGCACGATCTCCGCGGGCACGCTGAGGCCCGCCACCAGCGCCGTCGTGATGCCGATGGCGTCCAGGTCCAGGATCGCCGGGCGGGTCGGGATCAGCACCGCGTCGGAGCACTCGGCGCAGGCGCGGGACTGCTCGGAGCTGTGCGGCGCCGTATCGACAATCACCAGGTCGAAGCCGCGCGCCCGCGCCTCGGCCTGCATGCCGGGCAGCTCCGTACCCTGCCCCTGCACCAGCGCGGGCACCTCCGCCTGCCGGCGCTGCCACCAGGCCCCGGCGCTGCCCTGCGGGTCCGTGTCGATGAGCAGCACGCTCCGCCCGTCGCGCAGCGCCTGCACGGCGAGGTGAATGCCGAGCGTGGTCTTGCCGGTGCCGCCCTTCTGCGCAATGAGGCTGAGCGTCTTCATAGCTTGAGTATTGACCACGGGTTTGCGGGCTGTCGAGGCAAGCCCCGCCGGACAGCGAAAATGCCGGGCAAGATCAGGCGGCGACCCTCGCCCCCGGCAGGCATTTCGCCGTGCAAGGCCCCCCGACTACCCGAAGAATCCCGCGGCATTCCGGCCCTCGCCCGCGCCGGTGCTTGGTTACCATGCGACCCCACACCGCCGCGCCCCGGAGGCGACATGCCCGACCTGCCCGACACCGACGCCGTTCGCGCCTATCTGCTCGACCTGCAGGAGCGCATCTGCGCGGACCTCGCCGGCGAGGACGGCGCGGCCGACTTCCGCGAGGACGCCTGGGAGCGCCCCGGCGGCGGCGGCGGGCGCTCGCGCGTCATCGAGGGCGGTGCCGTGTTCGAGAAGGGCGGCATCAACTTCTCCGACGTGCAGGGCGAGCGGCTGCCGGCCTCGGCCAGCGCCGCGCGGCCGGAGCTGGCGGGCCGCGGCTTTCGCGCCATGGGCGTGTCCTTGGTCATGCACCCGCGGAACCCCTTCGTGCCGACGTCGCACATGAACGTGCGCTTCTTCATCGCCGAAAAGCCCGGCGAGCCGGCGGTGTGGTGGTTCGGCGGCGGCTTCGATCTCACGCCGTACTACGGCAACGACGAGGACGTGATCCACTGGCATCGCACCGCGCGCGCCGCCTGCGAGGGCTTCGGCGACGCCGGCGAGACCTCGGATGAGCTGCACGGGCGGCTCAAGCGCGCCTGCGACGAGTACTTCTATCTCAAGCACCGCCAGGAGCCCCGCGGCGTCGGCGGGCTCTTCTTCGACGATCTCAACGCCTGGGGCTTCGCGCGCTGCTTCGCGTTCATGCAGAGCATCGCCGAGCACTATGTGCCCGCCTACCGCCCCATCGTCGCCCGCCGCAAGGGGCTCCACTACGGCGATGCGGAGCGCGACTTCCAGCGCTATCGGCGCGGCCGCTACGTCGAGTTCAACCTGGTCTACGACCGCGGCACCCTGTTCGGCCTGCAATCCGGCGGGCGCACCGAGTCCATCCTCATGTCCCTGCCGCCGGAGGTGAGCTTCCGCTACGACTGGCACCCGGCGCCCGACAGCCCCGAGGCGGAGCTGTACGACCGCTATCTGGTGCCGCAGGATTGGCTGGAAGAGGCGCCGTGAGGGCTGGTCGCGGCTGCAGCCGCTCCCACGGGGAATCGCGGCTGAAGCCGCTCCCACGGGGAATCGCGGCTGAAGCCGCTCCCACGGAGCGCGGGCGGCCTCGCTACAATCGGGCGGTGCCCATCGTCACCGAGGCGCCCGATGTCCCAAACCACCGACCCGCTGAAAGCGCTCTACCAGAGCCTCAATGGCCGCGGCGCGCTGCCGCTGGAGCCGAGCGACCCCTATTACGTGCCGCTGCTGGAGTCCACGCCGGACAAGGACCCGATCCTGAAGCTTTGGCAGCGACTGGATTGGGCGCAATCGGAAAGCGTCAATCTGCTGACGGGCTTCCGCGGCAACGGCAAGAGCACGGAGCTGCGGCGCCTGAGGGATCTGCTCCAACGCCAAAGCGGCGCCCGCGTGTTCCTGGTGGACATGGCGGACTTCCTGTTGATGACCAAGCCGGTGGAGCTCTCGGACTTCGTGTTGTCCTTGATGACGGCGCTCGGCCAAGCGGTGGAGGCCGAGACCGACCTCAAGGCGCTCACGCACGGCTACTGGGAGCGGCTCCAGCGCTTCTTGACCTCGGATGTCCACGTGGAGAGCTTCGACCTCGACCTGCAGGTTCCGGGCGCACCGGCCAAGCTCGGCCTCAAGCTCAAGAACGAGCCCGACTTCAAGCAGCGCATCCAGGAGCACCTGCGCGGCCACCTGGCGCGGCTCATCGACGGCGCCCAAGGCTATGTCATCAGCCTGGTGCAGGCGCTGCGCAAGGAGGCACAGGATCCGGACCTGAAGGTCGTGCTGCTGGTGGACTCCGTGGAGCAGATCCGCGGCGTCGGCGCCGACGCCGGCAAGGTGCACGACAGCGTGGTCAGCCTGTTCTCGGGGCAGGCGGCGAGCCTCGGCTTTCCGATGCTGCACGTCATCTACACCGTGCCCCCCTATCTGCTGCCGTTGGCGCAAAATCTGGGCCGCACCCTGGGCGGCCACCCCATCGTCTCCTGGCCCAACGTGCATGTGAGGCACCAGGACGGCCGCGACGACCCCACGGGCCTGGCCCTGATGGAGCGCATCATCGACCGCCGCCACCCGGGCTGGTCCGACATCGTGCCGACACCCAAGCTGCGCCGGCTGGCGAAGTGCAGCGGCGGCGACCTGCGCGACTACTTCCGGCTCATCAGCGAATGTGTCGTGACGCTGCGCACGGCACGCTACACGCGGCCCGAGGCCGGGCTCGACGACGACATGGTGCGCCGCGTGGAGGAGCAGCTACGCAACGAGCTGCTGCCCATCGCCGCCGATGACGCACGCTGGCTGGCGCGCATTCACGCGACCAAAGACGCCGCGCTTCCCAGCACCGGCGAGCTGCCCGCGCTGGCGCGCTTTCTGGACGGCAACCTGATCATGAACTATCTGAACGGCGAGCCCTGGTACGACGTTCACCCGCTGCTGGTGGACGCGATCCGGGGCGTCTTGGCGG
Organism: Thiohalocapsa sp. ML1; assembly: GCF_001469165.1. GTDB lineage: Bacteria > Pseudomonadota > Gammaproteobacteria > Chromatiales > Chromatiaceae > Thiohalocapsa. The sequence goes on from NZ_JABX01000048.1 coordinate 42,063, forward strand.
ACGAGGCCGACCATTGATCGGCGACGCGCACGCGCGCTCGGCGCTCGCCCCCGACGGCGAGGCCGCCTGGCTCAGGTTCAAACTGCACCTCGATTGGCTGGACAGCTTCGACCTGATCTTTATTTTCACCGCCCATCCGGCCGTGGTGCGCGTGTTGCGCGAACGCCTCGCGGCCATCTATCGGGCCCGCGTCACCGGGCTCGCAACGCCGACTCCGAAGAACCACGACGAGCTGCTGCACCGCGTCCTGCCCTGGCTGCTGCAGCCACCGAGCTATCAGCAGGCGCTGCACGCGCCGGTGTGGCTGGACCTGACCCACACGCCCGCAGGCATGGACGCCGCGGACTGGCAGCAGGCACGGCTCAACTTTCTCGCCCGGCTCAACGAGCGCCGCGAGCCGCTGCGCCACGCCCTCACGCGCCCGCTGATCCTGGTGCTGCCGCTGGCCGAGAAGGCGCGCATCAAGGCCCTGGCGCCGGACCTTTGGGCGATCCGCCGCTTCAGCATCGAGACCGGCAATTGGCTCGCCGCCGACACCGCCGAGCCCCCGCCCACCCGCCCCCCGGAGGCCCCCACCCCCTTCCCGCTCGGCGCCACGGAGCAGGCGCTGGTGGACGAATGGCGGCGCGTGCGGGACAAGGCCGAGCCGGACCGCGGCGCGCTCGCCGCCGCGGATCGGGCCGTCGATGCCCTGCGCCGCTGCGGGCAGATCACGGAAGCGGCCGAGGCCGCCGTCTGGATGGTCGAAGCCGCCCGGCAGCGGGTCCTCAAGCAGCCGGATGATGCAGAGGCGCTGCGCGATCTGTCCGTCTCGCTCGACAACGTCGGCAACACGGATCAGGCCCTCGGCGACTTCGAGGCGTCGCGCGCGGCCTTCGCGGAGTCGCTGGAGATCTGCCGGCGCATCCTCGCGCGCGTGGGCGAGACGCCAGAGGCGCTGCGCGATCTGTCCATCTCGCTGAACAACGTCGGCGACACCGATCGGGCCCTCGGCGACTTCGAGGCGGCGCGCGCGGCCTTTGCGGAGTCGCTGGACATCCGCCGGCGCATCCTCGCGCGCGTCGGCGAGACGCCAGAGGCGCTGCGCGACCTGTCCGTCTCGCTCGACAACGTCGGCAAGATGGATCAGGCCCTCGGCGACTTCGAGGCGGCGCGCGCGGCCTTCGCGGAGTCGCTGGACATCCGCCGGCGCATCCTCGCGCGCGTCGGCGAGACGCCAGAGGCGCTGCGCGACCTGTCCGTCTCGCTCGACAACGTCGGCAACACCGATCGGG
>NZ_JABX01000049.1 GCF_001469165.1 Thiohalocapsa sp. ML1
TTAGAGCGGAGCGAAGCTTCATGTTCTCAGCTTCTGCAGGGGTGTCTTCGATGGCATCCCAAATGCTGGGGAATCGCTCGTTGCCCATAATATATATCCCGCGTACTATCTAGGTATTGGGGTTGGCATCGCGGATCGGTTGGCAAAGGCGAAGAGTTGCCTGCCGAATCCTTTGATGCCAACCCTGTAGGTCATTGCTGGCGAGTAATTACCTCGCGGTAACGCCGTTTTGCTAAGTCTATGTCGTGTTGGCTTGTTTTCTCGGATGTCTTATGGAAGCAGTGAAGGACATAAACGGTGTCCGAGAACTTCGCCACATAGATGACGCGGAACGCGCCAGACTGCGTCTCAAATGCGAATCTCCTGCACCCCTGCCCCGATACCCTTCATGGGTTTCCAGTCGTCCGGCTCCAGCCCATGCGGCACCAGGTCGAGCTGGTGTCCAGCTTCGCGGCGCGCCGATTCAGGAAAAGCGCGCAGGTCGTCTAGGGATCTACCGCAAAACTCTATCTCTTAAAAACAATGGTCATTTGTCACTTCTTGTTGCCTGCTGAAAAAAACGTGGCAAAGCAGTCCATTATTCAGCTTCGACTCTAAGATCGAGGCCCCTGGGCCAGTACGAGACTAAGCGGATGCCTTGTCGTGAATCCCAGATAAGCTCCCTAGTTGCGTAGGAGCATACAAAGTTTTGTATGGGCACGTCAACAGTAGCCGTGAGAGCGCTTTGCTCCTACCCCCCCTCGCCCACATCCGCGCCGCGATCGCCCGCTGTTCTTCGCCGAGCGCGACCGCAAGCTCGTGGGTTCGCCGCCGCGTGACGACGCCGTGAATCTGGACCATCAACAAGTCTCTGGCCGCGGCGCCGACATAGAGCAGCTCTCCGCCGCCCAAGCAGCGCCGGTTGTCCGCGACCACGGCTGCCAGCATGGCGAGCTCCTGCCGATCACTTAAGTCGTGCAAAGAGATCTTCCTCGAGCGTTGCGGCTGCCTCGATGCAGCGTGCGTCTCCGGTTGCAAGGAGGTCGGCATAGATCAGCAGCGCCGGTGCCAGTTCCGGAGGCTGCTGGTCGAATCGCCAGAAACGGCTCAGGATCTCGACGTTCCCGTGGGCATCCGGCGTCATGCGGTGCTGGATCTGCATGCGATTCGCCGCCGCCCGGTTTCCATAGAGTGTGATGATCTGCGGCACGAGCACCCCGGACAATCGCGCAACGGCCGCCTCGCCGCTGAGCACGACGTCCGCTTCGCTGGGATCGATCTCGTTCCACCAACCGATATCGCTCGCGCGATAGTTGCCGAGCAGCAGCTTGGGCCGCAGCGTGCGACCGTAGGCATCCACCCACTGGCGCAGCAGCCGCTCCCCCTGCAACAAGCGCCGGCGTCCGCCGATGTCGCCGACGAACCCGAGGCGCTTCAGCTCAGCCATGACGATGCCGACGGTGCCGTGGGCAACGCCGGCGCTCTGGGCGATTGAACGATATGGCGACGACACGAGGGCGGGCTGCGCCAAGAGCGCAAACAAGACGCGCAGACCCTTATCCTGAAACGCGCGCCCGGCCGTCTCGCGCGGCCGCATGCGGGCGCCGCGTTGGCCGACGACGTAGACGAGAAGCCCTTCGCCGTCAATGTAGGCATTACCGGCGCCGTCTACGAAAGGGATGTGAAGGCCGCGAAGCCTGTCTGCGAGTGGCGGGGTAATCTGGTCCGTCGCGAGGAGAAAACGTTGTTCCCGGCCGCCTGGATTGCGCGTGCGACGCTGCCTATGTCAGATGGCCGCAATCCGCGCTTGATCAGCAGCCGGTAAGACAACGGCTTGCCTTGCCAGTGCAGTTGCAGGTTCCCGTCCCACCCGCGCTCCGATGTTGGTGCGGGGACGATGGCCGGGTCTAGGCCCAGCGACTGCAAGAGCCACAGGGCGTTGTCGAACAATTCCGGCTCTGCGGCAATGTTGATGGTGTCCAAAATATTGGCGTGTCCATGCGGCATGGATTTACCGCGATTATGGACAACTCCCCTCCCCGCGAACAGCCCGGCGGGGCGATCCGCGGCATTCAATGCGCCTCCAGCTTGGCCATCTGGCCGCCGACGGTGCTCATCTGCTCGGCCATGTGGCCGATGAGTGCTCGCGACGCGCGGGCGCTGCGGTTCGGAGAGCCGTGACCTGCAGTCTGCGGCCGTCAAGCGCTGGGGTCGCAGCGAACATGACCGCGAACAAGTGCTCGGGGTCGGCGGCCCGAACCGCAAGTTTTGGTGCGCACCAGAGCCCGAGGCCTGCTTGCGCGAAGAACGTGCCGCGTCACGCCGTGGATACGTCCACCGCCGTCGGTCCAGGCGAAGTGTTCCGATCAGCGTCCGTCCGCGCCAAGCGCGATCGACCGGCGACGCGCAATGGTCGAGGCCCAAGGGCCGACAATCTACTGCAATAGTCGCAGGGCGTTGTCGAACAACGCGGGCTCTGCGGCAATGCCGATGGTGTCCAAAACATTGGCGTGTCCATGTGGAATGGATTTGCCACGAGTATGGACATCTCCCTCCCCGCGAACAGCCCGACGGGCCGATCCGCGGCAGTCAGTGCGCCTCCAGCTTCCCGAGCTCGGACAGGATCAGCAGCACCAACCGCTCGCCCTGGCTGTCCATGCCGCGGGTGAGCCGGTCGGGGTCGCGCTCGCCTTGAATCATGGGACGGATGATGCCGGCGAGGCGGGCCATCTGGCCGCCGACGGTGCTCATCTGCTCGGCCATGTGGCCGATCAGCGCGAGCGCCTGCGGGTTGCCGGTGCGGGCGGCGTGGATCATGTGCGCGAGGCCCGGAGCGGCCATGGCCGGGTCCTGGCGCTTGGCGGGGTCCGGCAGCGTGGCCGGGTCCTGCATGCCGCGCAGCACGGCATCGGCGATGATCTGGTCCTCCTCGTCCAGGCCGCGGAAGACCGCGGGGCCGCGCTCGCCGGCGGCGATGCGCTTTAGCGCGGCCACCAGCTCGTGCCAGCCGCTCTGCTCGGCGCCGGCGAGCAGGGCATCGAATTCGGCGCGGCGCTCGGCGTTGCCGCAGGTTTGCGCCGCCTGGCGGATGAGCTCGGCGTGCACCAGTCGGATCTGCTCGTGGCGGTCGGGGAAGTCGGACATGCTATTGGGATGGCTTCGGGGTTTGGGCGCTAGATTGTAAGCGGCGAGGGGCGAGGGGCGAGGGGCGAGGGCGAGGGCCGAGGGAGCCCTCCTCGGCCCTTGGCCCTCGGCCCTCGGCCCTTTGGCGATTTCGATAGCGATCTCGATGAGGACGATGTGGGGTCGGGGAAGATTCTCACCGTCCCAGTGCTGCGATGCCCCCCGGCGTGCCGAGCTCGGTGGCGAGGCCCAGCGCAATGGCCTCCTCCGCGCCGAGCCAGTCCACGGCACCCGGGGCTGTCGCCGCGGCGCGCTCGGCCAGCGCCTGCGCCCCCTCGACGCCAAGCCCCCGCAGATAGCCCGCTTGGCGCACGATGGCGCCGCGGGTGCCGGCGTTGCCGCCGAGCAGCGGCAGCCGTTGCAGGCCGAGTCGCGCGCCCGGCGCCACGAAGCGCAGCATGCCGCCCGCGAAGGCCTGGGCGCAGGCCAGCGCGCAGTCGCCGGTGACGGCGGTGCTGAGGCCGCGGTCGCGAATCCACTGGCCGAGCCGCTCGGCCTCGGCCAGGTCCTGGCCGTTCGCGTCCAGCACGAGCCCCGTGGCGCCGACGGCGCGCACGATCTCCATCACCGCCTGCGCCCAACCGCTGCCGATGTCGCCGCTGACGATGGTCCAGTGTACGGCGGGGACCCGGGGCAGTGTCCGGGCCTTGCGGCAGTGCGCGCCGGCGGCGGCGATGGCATTGGCGGCGCCGGTGAGGCGGACTTCGACGCCGGCATCGCCGACGCTCAGGGTGACGACGTCACCGTCGCGCAGCGCCGTCACCGCGTGCTCGGTGAGCTGCACGCGCTGCCCGATGGACTGCTCGCCCACTGCCACGAGCCTGCCGTCGACCGCGGCGCGCACCGGGCCTCGGGGCAGCCGCAGCGTCCGCTGGCGAGAGAGCCAGCCCACCAGCAGCTCCGGCTGGCAGGCGTCGTCGTAGCGCACGATGACGCGGAGCCCTTCCGTGGCTGCCGGGGAACGGGCGCCGCGCGCGTCCGGCGCCCACTCGGCGCGGGCCGGGGTGGTGCCGGCGAGTACGCCGACGCAAGCCAGCAGGGCCGCGAGGGTGCCGAGCAGCCCGCGTCGGCGCGGCGGTGCCGGTGTCGCGCAGCGCGCGGCTGCAACTGGACCCGCGGCGCCGATGGCCGGGCGCCAGGTTCGGTTCGGCTTGGTGTTTCGCATGGACGTGGTACCGCCGCATCCTGCGCAGCGTTCCCCGAAGGCCGGTTGCGGCATCGGCCGGCGCACGCGCGGCGCAGACCCGCAAGCGCGCGGGATGGGCCGAATATGCCGGACAGCGGCACCGGCGCGTGTCGGTCTGCGCGGCCCGAGCGCGCTCGCACCAAGGTGCAGGACAGCGCTCGACGCTGGCGCGGCAGGTGGCCCTTCGCCCGGGGAGCTGCGTTGGGAGCGGCGGTAGCTCCGCTCAGGAATCGCTGCCGACGGCGAGTGATGCGCCGACGGCCGTCCCCGGGGCCGTCACGCTCACCTCGCCCACGGGGCTGATGCGCGCGCGCCGCTCGACGGTGGTATCGCTGTTGCGATGTGCGGCGGGGTCCGTCAGCAGCAGCGCGCCGACGCCGAGCACGAGGCCCGTGGCGAGGGCGCCGATTGCGGTCTTCTCCATCGACAGGGACGGGCTGCGCTGCGGCAGCATCGGTGAGCCGGTGCGGCTCGGCATGGGGGCAAGCTCGGTCATGGGGAAAACATCCTCATCCGGGGGCTGGTGGCGATCTAGTTGTATTCACGCTGCGGGTTGCGCGGGTCCGCAGGGCGACTACCCGCCCACTGCGCAACCGCGGCGTAAAGCGGGACATCTAGCCTCGCCGCTAGAAAACAAGCGAAAGCCCCATCGAAAAACTCGATCTTTCTGGGTGCCTGCCGGAGACGATTCCGGGCTGTCCGCTGCGCTCAGTCGGACAGTGCCACGCGTTGCCATTCGAGCCGATGCAGCAGGAGCGGCTCGTCCTTGCCCTTGACCCGCGTCGGCGGCAGTGCCGTCAGCGGCCAGCGCGCCGGATCGAGCCGTGCGCGGGTGCTGTCGGCGAGCACCACCTCGCCGTCCGCCGCGACACCGCAGATGCGGCTCGTGACGTTGGTCGTGTCGCCGATGGCGGCGTACTGCACGAGCCGCTCTGAGCCGATATTGCCCGCCGCCACCGGCCCCGTGTTGAGCCCGATGTGGATGCCGATGGGCGCGTGTCCGCGGGCGGTCCAGCCCGCGTTGAAGCGCGCCGCCGCATGCTGCATCCGTACCGCCGCCAGCACGGCCCGCTCGGCGTCGTCGTCGGCGCGATAGGGCGCTCCCCAGAGCGCGAGCAGGGCATCGCCGATGTACTTTTCCAGCGTGCCGCCCAGCGGGAAGATGATCTCCTCCACGGCGAGCTCGAACCAGGCGTTCAGCATGGCGATGACCTCCGCCGGCGGCAGCCGCGAGCAGAGCCCGGTGTAGTCTGAGATGTCGCAGAAGACCGCCGTGACCTCGGTGTCGGCAACCACAATGGTCTCGGTCTCCCGCAGGCGGCGGCTGACGGCGGGTGGAAAAAAGCGCTCTAGCCGGCTGCGGTAGGCGGCCTCCGCGCGCGCTTGCTCGATGAGTGCGGCGTTGTCCAGCGCGAGTCCGACTTGGCCGCCGATGGCGCTGAGCAGGTCCATGTCCTCCCGGGTGTAGACGCCCGTGAGGCGCAGGTTGTCCACGTACAGCGCCCCCAGGGTCCCGTCGCGGCCGGTCAGCGGTACACACAGCCCCGCATGGATGTGCTGGGCGATGATGGATGCGGAGCCCTCGTAGCGTTGGTCCGCCCCGGCGTGGCTCGTGAGCTGCGGCTCGCCGGTGGCGAAGGCGGCCTCGGCGATGTGCCGGCTGAAGAAGCCCGCGTCCTGCGGCAGCCCGTCGCGCACCCGATGCGCCCGCGGTGCGAGACCGCCCGTGTCGTCGCGCAGCAGGATGCAAGCCCGGTCCACGGCCATGTGCGTAAACAGCAGCTCCAGCGCGCGCGTGAGCAGCGCATCCAGGTCCTGCGGTCCCGCAAGACTGCGGCCGATGTCGAGCAGGATGCGGAGCTTGGCTTCGGTGCGGTCCGCGGGGGCGCCGGCGGCGAGGCGAAGCACCGACAACTCGGTGCTGCCGCCGGCCTCCGGCCCTGCGGCGGCCTGGCGCGCCGCAGCGAGGTCGGCCAGCGACCAGGGACCGGAACCCTCGGCGGCCGGGTCGGGTGTCGGCACCCCGGTTGCCTCGAAGCGGCAGCGCGTCTTGCCAAAGCCGACCTCGTCGCCATCCGCCAACTCCACCAGCATCACCGCCGCGCCATTCACGAAGCTGCCGTTGCTGCTGCCCAGGTCCTTCAGCACCGCTCGGCAGCCCGTCGCCGCGGGCACCAGCAGGATTTCCGCGTGATGGCGGGACACGCTGTCCAGGTTCAGGGGCACCGTGTTATCCGGCGCCCGCCCGACGCTGTTGCAGCCGGGCCGCAGCGGCCAGCACCGCGGCCGCCCGTCACCACCGTCCAAAATCAGTCTCGCCATCGCCGCCGCTCACGCCCGCACCGAGGAAACAGAATGTTACGGCGGGTTTGCGAAGATCGGAAGAAAAAGTTACACGCGGGAGGGACGGGGCGTTGGCGTTGTCGTCAGCGCAGTCGCCATCGACTGCGCACGCGGGATGACGATACCGACAACGAGGCGAAGGGATCGTGGCTTTCGCGGCAACGGACTAGACCCGAGCGGCGTCGGTGGCCACGTCCGCTACGTCGCAGCTCATGCCGTGCTCGGCCAATAGCTGCTCGATGTGCTCGGCTTCGGGGATGCGCAGCCCACGGGCGTCGGCGAGTGCTTGGCAGAGCAGGGTGTTGGCCTCAGCGCAGTCACGGTCGGCGGCGCGCTCGAGTAACACACGGGTGATGTTGACGCAGCAGACGAGCACTTCACGGCGGTCGCCAAGCCGCTGGTAGGCGGGCAGCTCTTCCTCCCGGCGGATGCGCAGCGCCTCGTCCAGCTCGCCACGGGCCTGGAGCACGTCGGCGAGCTTGCCCTGGGTGACGGCCGCCGAGCGCAGCTCTCCGAGGCGCTGGAAGGCCGGTAACTGCGTTTCCCGGCGGATGCGCAGCGCTTCGTCCAACTCGCCGCGGTGCTGGAGCACGTCGGCGATCTGCCCCTGGGTAATGGCCACGGAGCGCACATCACCCAGTCGCTGGAATACGGGCAGCGCCTCTTTCCGGCGGATACGCAACGCCTCGTCCAGCTCGCTGCGGTTTTGGAGCACGTCGGCGATCCTGCCCTGGGTGACAGCCATCGAGCGCGCATCGCCGAGGCGCTGATAGCCGGGTAGCTCCTCCTCGCGGCGGATGCGCAGCGCCTCGTCCAGATTGCCGCGCAGTTCCTCAAGCTCGGCGACCTCGTCCCACCACTCGAGCCGCGCGCGAACCACGCGCTCGTCATTGGAGCCCGCCGCGGCGGCAATCCGAGCCTTTAGCTCCTTGCGACGCTCGGTGCGCTCCTCGGCAGTGAAGCGCGGGTCTACGCCCCACTGCCACTCGCGCTCCGCGAAGGGGCGCAGCGCCAGGTTGGTCAGCTCCGGGAGCTCAATGCTGTCGCTGCGGCAGTCAAAGAAGTCCGGCGCACCCGCCGTTAGTTGCCCCAGGACCCGGCGAGGCACCCAGAAAACTACCGGCTGCGGGGCTTGGCGCGGCCATTCGGCGCGGCGCAGGTTGAGGCCTTGCAGGAATCCCGGTGCGAGGTCAGGGTCGTCCAGCATCCGCTCGGCGCCGGTGATCATCGCCGGCCCCGGCGTAGCGGATATGCAGCAGGCTGCGACGGTATCGAGCAGATCGTTGTCCTGATCGCCAAGGTCGATCCGGTGCAAGGTCGCTGACGGCATGGAGTCTGCCAATCGGTGGATGAGCTCATCTCGGCTCGCCGGCGCGTCGCAGGCGCAGAGGATCAACGCGAAGCCGCGGCTGCGGGTGATGGCGCGGCGCAGCGCCCGCAGCGCGTCGCCCGCTTGGGCAAGGCGGGGGTCGGACGCATCGATGCTTGCGGCATGGCCCGGCCCCTCGACGACGATCTCGGCGAGGCCTACCGCGGCGTGCAGCTCAGGGGCGGAAGCGCTCAAGGGTCCGAAGCACCGGGTTGATCTCGTACCAGATGTCGCCGTCCATGTACTCGAAGACAAACAGCAGAAAGAGCATTTGCTGGTGGGGCTCGTCCTTGGGGATGTCGCGTTGCGGTGTAGCAAAGACAGCGAGCTTGTCCCAGTCGGCGTCCGGCACCTCCCGCAATAGCGCGTTGGCGTACTTGCGCACGGCCTTCTCGGCGGCCGTGCGGGTGATGGGGAGGTCGTCCAGCTCGTTGCAGGCAGCCTGGAGGAACATCATCAGATGCCGCGGATGGCCGCCGCTCATGCGGCAGAGATGATTCAGCGTCGCGAGACCGTCGAAGGCGGCGTCCAGGCTGGTGCCAGCTTCGCAGCAGCGCCGTTCGACCATCTCCCGCATTTTGGCCATGCCTGGGGAGTCGTCGCTGATGTCGGCATTCCAGCCCGGCCGCAGCCGGATCATCGACAGCGGCACATTGTGCTCGCCGACGGCCTGTTGGAGCTGGCCAAAGCGCGGCGAGTAGATCAGCGAGATCGGCACCGTGTAGACCGTGTGCACCTTGGGCGACGCGAGGACGAACACCAGGAGATCCGGGAAATCAAGATCGTTTACGTCCAGCCGGTCGCCCACGTCGCAATAGACGACGACGAAGCCAGGCTGGCCGTCACCGGGTGCTTCCAGGATATTCTGAAGCCGGAACAGCTCGCTGGTCTTGCCGACGCCGCGATGGCCGGTGAAGAGCTTGAAGTCCGGGCGGTCGGCGGCGGCGCGCCGCAGACTCCGCGCATAGAGTGCGACCACATTTTCGTCGCCGCGCACCGGGTCAAAGTCCACCCAGCGCGGATCACCGGGATGCAGGGACTCCAGCGGCTCGCAGAGCTGATACAGGCGGGTGATGGCGGGGAGATCGGTTGTCATGGCCATCGGCGCGCAGCCGGCGTTGACGGATATCTCCCAATGCTAGACGGAAAGGTTCCGCTGGGCGAGATGTTGGAGCACTTGCAGGATAATGACGGCAGATGGAGCCGGTGAGCGGATTCGAACCGCTGACCTACGCATTACGAATGCGTTGCTCTACCAACTGAGCTACACCGGCGGGGAGGGGAGCTGGGGGCGGTGCCCGAGCAAGCCCGGCATCTTAGGACGATCCGGGCGCTTCGGCAACTGGAAACCCGGTGCGGCCGGTGCGGCTGGCGCGGCCGTGGGGTCAGCGGGCGCCGGCGTCGATGTCGACCTTGGCGTAGATCTCGGCCATCCGGATGGCGCAGTCGATGGCGTCGAGCACCAGGGTCTGGTCCAGGGTGTCGAAGGCCGTGAGCACCCAGCGCTCGTCCGTCTCGCGGGTCAGCAGGTCGATGCCGACGCGATCCTGGGCCACCAGCACGTACTGGCGCAGGCTCGGCAGTTGGCGGTAGGCCGCGAATTTGCCGCCGCGGTCGTGGCCTTCCGTGGACCGCGACAGTACCTCGATCAGCAGCGTCGGGTTGACGACGGTGCCGCGCCGCTCGTCGTAGAAGCGGGGCTCGTCGCGGAGTACGGCGACGTCGGGGTAGGTGCCGACGTTCGCGCGCTCGACGCGCACACGCATGTCGTTGCCGACGACGTAGCAAGGGCGTTGCTTCAGTGCCAGGGACAGCTCGCCGGTCAGGTTGGCGGTGATGAGATTGTGCTCCCAGCTCGCGCCCGTCATCGCGAAGACGTCGCCGTTGAAGTACTCGTGACGCGCGTCGACGCACTCGCGCTCCGCGCGGAGGTAGTCATCGAAGCTGTAGAACGCCTGCGGCTGCAACACGGACATGGGCGGACACTCGTGGATTTCCCGTCGAGTATAGATCAATGCCTCGGCGGCGCCGTGACGAGCGACGGCCGGCTCCGCGAGCAGGCGGCCAGCCCGCCGCGGCGGCGCTCAGCCCCGCGCCGCGTCCACCGCGTAGGCCGACGGCGGCAGGATGGGCTCGCGCTCGAGCAGCAGGTCGGCCAACAGCCGCGCCGACGCGGGGCCGGTGACCAGCCCGTTGCGGAAGTGTCCGGCGTTGATGAAGAGCCCGTCCGCACCGGGGTAGGGGCCGATGTAGGGGATGCCGCTCGGCGAGCCGGGTCGCAAGCCGGCCCAGTGGTCCTCGATGGGCGTGCGCCTCAGCAGCGGGAAGAGGCCGGTGGCGATGCGGTAGAGCTCTTCTTTGGCCTCGGCGGTGGTGCGCTTCTCGAAGCCCGCGTCCTCGAGCGTGCTGCCGATCAGCACGCGGCCGTCGCGCCGCGGGATCACGTAGCGCTCGCGGAACAGAGTCAGGTGCCGGATCTGGCCGGGCTTGGCGTAGAACAGGATCATCTGCCCGCGCACCGGGCGGATGTCCGGCGGGCGGCCGAGCTTGGCGAGCAGGTCCGCGGTCCAGGCGCCGGTGCAGACGACGATCTGCCGGGCGTCGATGTCGCCGGCGCGGGTGCGCACGCCCTGCACGACGCCGTCCTTCACCTTGAGCTCCAGCACCTCCTCTTGCTCGCGCAGCGTCACCCGGGGCTCAATGGCGACGCGCAGCGCCTTGGTGAGGCGCGGGTTGCGCACCTGGCCGATGCTTGGAAACCAGAGCGCCTCGCGCACCTCGGTGTCGAGGCCGGGCTCCTTCTCGGCGATCTGGGCACGGGTCAGGGTCTCGATCTGGATCTGCTCGGCGACGGCCCAGGCCTCGGCCACGGCGTGCTCTTCCGGGTCCAGCACAATGAGGCCGCTGGTGCCGTACTCGGGGTCGATGCCGGTGGTCTCGAACAGCTCGGCGCAGAGCCCGGGGTACTCCCGCTGGCTCCAGGCGGCGAGCGCCGTGACGGCGCCCGCAAAGCGCCAGGGATAGAGCGGGGACAGGATGCCGCCGCCGGCCCAGCTCGCCTGCTGGCCGGTGTCGCCCATCTCCACCAGCGTGACGGCGGCGCCAGCGGCCGAGAGCTCGCGCGCCGTCATCAAGCCGATGACGCCGCCGCCGATGACGAGGATGTCGCTGCCGGATGTTTGAGTCATGGCTGAGACCGGGTTTTAGCAGATCAGCAGGCGGGCTCGGCGGGGCGCTGAAGCGCCTTCGGCAGCGCGAAGCTGACGTTCTCGCGGATGCCGGACTGCTCCTCGACGCTGCCGGCGCCCCAATCCCTGAGCCGCTGGATGACCTGTTCGATAAGCAACTCCGGTGCCGAAGCACCGGCGGTGAGGCCGATGCGGGCGCCGTCGCTGAGCCATTCGCGCCGAATGTCGTCGGCGCCGTCGATCAGATAGGCCGGCTTGCCGTGCCTTTCGGCCAGCTCCCGCAGCCGGTTCGAGTTCGAGCTGGTGACGGAGCCCACCACCAGCACCAAATCGGAGCGCTCGGCGAGCGCGCGCACCGCATCCTGGCGATTCTGCGTCGCGTAGCAGATGTCGCTCTTCTTCGGGCCGGTCAGGTTCGGGAAGCGCTCGCGCAGCGCAGCGATCAGGCCGGCGGTGTCGTCCACGGATAGCGTGGTCTGCGTCACGTAGGCGACCTTGTCCGGGTCCGCGATGGCGAGCGCCTCGATGTCGTTTAGGTCTTCCACCAGGTGCATGCGCCCGCCGTCCGCGGCGCACTGGCCCATGGTGCCGTCCACCTCCGGGTGGCCGCGGTGGCCGATGAGCACGACGTCGTAGCCGGCCTTGCAGTGGCGGGCCACCTCCAGGTGCACCTTGGTGACCAGCGGGCAGGTGGCGTCGAAGACCCGAAGCCCCCGCTCCGCGGCTTGCGCGCGCACGTCCTGCGAGACGCCGTGGGCGCTGAAGATGCAGGTGGCGCCCTCCGGGATCAGCTCGATGTCGTCCACGAAGACGGCGCCGCGGGACTTGAGATCCTCGACCACGTAGCGGTTGTGGACCACCTCGTGGCGCACGTAGATGGGCGCGCCGAAGATGTCCAGCACGCGCTCGACCATGTCGATGGCGCGGTCGACGCCGGCGCAGAAGCCGCGGGGGTTGGCGAGGAGGATGTCCATGGCGAATCTCAAGTTGGGGAAGGGGAAAGTTTGAAGTTTGAAGGGTGAAGTTTGAAAGGGGGCGCGAAAGTTTGAAGTTTGAAGTTTGAAGTTTGAAGTTTGAAGGGTGAAGTTTGAAAGGGGGAGGGGGAAAGTTTGAAGTTTGAAGCGTGAAGTTTGAAAGGGGAAGGGACGTTCTTCCTCGGCCCTCGGCCTTTACCGCGTCCTCAGGCTGATCCAGAGCTTGCGCCAAGGCGTGAGTCCGATGCGCTGGTCGACGACGGCGAGGTGGCTGCGGCGCAGCTCATCGAGTAGCGCGGCGTGGATGCGGTACAGGATGCGCAGGGCTCGGGGCAGCGGCGCCGACGGGGCCGGCAGCGCTCGGTGCAGCGCCTCCGCCAACGGTTCGAGCAGGGTCGGCAGGCGCCCGCGGTGCTCGGCGCTGGCCAGCGCTTCGTGTGTGAGGCCGGCGTCGGCGAGCGTGTCCTGCGGCAGCACGCTGCGGTCCCTGCGGAGCAGCAGCCCGGCATCGCGCACCCGGCGCACGGCGGCGCACCAGCCGCCGTGGCTGCGGGCGGCGGCGAGGGCGGCGTCGCCGCCGCTGCCATTCGCGCGGGCGATCAGCTCGAACAGCGCGCCCAAGTCTTGCTCGTCGGCGGCACGTAGCGCCGCGGCGTCGGCGGGGCGCAGCCGCCTGATCTCCTGCTCGACCTGATCGGCGAGGGCCAGGAAGGGCGCGTCGGGCAGGCGCGCGCCGTGCGCGTCGAGCGCTGCCGCGAGCGCCTGGCTCAGCGGATGGCGCGGGGCGCCGTCCTGCGTGCGGCGCAGCTCGTCGCGCCACCAGTCGAGCTTGAGGCGCGCGACGCCTGGGTCCGAGACGTCGTCCAGGATCGCACGCACCTCGTGCCGCCAGCCCATCAGCGCGGCCAGCAGGTCGCGGTGCGACTGCGGCGCGAAGCGCACGGCGTAGTAGAAGCTGGAACCGGGCGGTGTCGCCCGGTTCGGATACCGCCACTCGGCGCTGCCCGGGCCCGCTGCGCTGCTCATGCGGCGCGCGGCGGGCGCGACGGCGGTGCCGTGGGCGGACGCGCCCCGGCGAGCCAGTCCAGCACCGCGAGCGGATGCTCCACGAGCCCGTCGGCGCCCCAGTCACGCGGATGCGACTCGGTGCCCAGATAACCCCAGCCGGCGGCCAGCGTCGCCATGCCGGCGGCGCGCCCGGCCAGGATGTCGCGCAGGTCGTCGCCGACGTACCAGCAGCGTCCCGGGTCCAGATCCAGCAGCGTGCAGGCGTGCAGCAGCGGGTCGGGGTGCGGCTTGGGCCGCGCCGCCGTGTCGCCGCTGACGATGCAGGCGGGCGCCGGCATGGGTGCCAGCGCCGCGAGCAAGGGCTCGGTGAGCCAGGCCGGCTTGTTGGTGACGATGCCCCAGCAGAGCCCTTGTTCCACCAGGGCACGGATGAGCGGGTCCATGCCGTCGAAGGGCCGGGTGTGACGGCAGATGTCGGCGGCGTAAAGATCCAGAAACGCCGTGCGCAGGTCCGCGTAGCCGGGGTCGTCCGGCACCAGGCCGAAGCCGGCGCCGATCAGCCCGCGCGCGCCGTTCGACACATGCGGGCGGATCTGCGCCGCCGCCAGCGCGGGCCGGCCGTGGTGGGCGAGCAGCGCGTTCAGTGCCGCGCCCATGTCGGCGGCGGTGTCGGCATAGGTGCCGTCCAGGTCGAACAGCACCGCGGCGCGGGCGCCGCCCGGCGGGGATTGCGGCGGCACGGTGTGCCTCAGCCGTGGGCGGGCCGGCGACACGCGGCCAGGTAGTTGACCGAGATGTCGTCCGGTGCGAGCCGATAGGTTCGCGTCAGCGGGTTGTACGACAGCCCGGTCAGCTCGGTCGTGCGCAGCTCCGTCGCCCGCACCCAGCGGTCCAGCTCCGCCGGGCGGATGAAGCGGCCGTAGTCGTGGGTGCCGCGGGGCAGCAGGCTCAGCATGTACTCGGCGCCGACGATGGCGAAGAGATAGCTCTTGGGGTTGCGGTTCAGCGTCGAGAAGAACACGTGTCCGCCCGGCCGCACCAGCCGCGCGCAGGCGGCGACGACGGAGCCCGGGTCCGGCACGTGCTCCAGCATCTCCATGCAGGTGACGACGTCGAAGGCGCCCGGCATCTCGTCGGCCAGTGCCTCGGCGGTGATCTGCCGATACTCGACCGCGACGCCCGTCTCCAGCGTGTGCAGCTCGGCGACCCGCAACGGCTCCTCGCCCATGTCGATGCCGAGCACCTCGGCGCCGGCCGTGGCCATGGACTCGGCGAGGATGCCGCCGCCGCAGCCGACATCGACGACTCGCTTGCCGGCGAGCTTGACATGGCTCTGCAGGTAGCCCAAACGCAGCGGATTGATGTCGTGCAGGGCCTTGAATTCGCTCGCAGGGTCCCACCAGCGCGAGGCGATGGCCTCGAACTTGTGGATCTCGGAGGCGTCGATGTTCGGTGCTGTGTCGGTCATGGGTGTCCTTGGCATCGTGTCGAGTCGGGGTGGGAGTTGGTAGCGGAGGGGCGTGATTTCGAGCCGCCCGTGGATCGGATCACGCGGATCGGATACGGGCGCTTAGGTGGGCGGCACGCGATAGCCGAGCAGCCACACCGGCACCAGCAGCGTCAGCAGCAGCGCGGCCGCCAGGCGCTGGCCGTCCCCGGCCAGGAGCAGCGCGTCCAAGGCAATGCTGCAGAGCAGCATAAAGGCGACGCTCGCGCGCACGCGGGCACGGGTCGGGTCTTGCTTCAGGCGCAGCAGCCGCCGCAGCAGCAGTGCGCCGCCCAAGGCCGTGAGCGCCACCGCGTAGGGGTCGGTGAGGATGCCGAGCGGATAGAGCGCCAGCGCCGCAGCGAGTGCGAGCCCCAGCACCACCACGGCACGGCGCACGCCACGGCTACTCGGCGCGGTACCGGCCCGGTGCAGTACGGCGAAGGCCAGCGTGTAAAGCAGCACGGGCAGCGCCAGCAGCAGCTCCGGGATCAGCACCAGCCCGGCGCTCAAGCCCAGCAGCCAGTTGAGCCAGCGGGCCAGCGCCAGCAGCAGCGGTCCCGGCCCGCGGTGCTTGATGCCGCCGACGTAGGCCAGGATCACGGCCGCGAGCAGCAGCGTCAGCACGAACGGCCCCGGCCCCGCGAGCAGGCCGAGCACGACCCCGGCGGCGAGCAGGCCGAAGCCCGCCGCCCAGGCCGCGCGCGGGGCGATGCGCCCCGACGGCAGCGGGCGCTCCGGGTGCGCCACGCGGTCGCGCCCCAGATCGAAGCAATCGTTCAAGATCATGCTCGCCCAATACAGGCAGGTGGCGATGGCGAGCTGCAGCGCCAAGAGCCGCCAATGCGGGCTGCCGAGGGTGGCGATGAGATGCGCGGCGATGACGTTGGACCAGGCCGTGAACAGCGTCGGCACGCGCACGAGCTGGAGCCAGGCGTCGAGCCGCGCGAGCCGGCCGTGGACGTCGCCGGTGCTCATGCGGCGCTCGCCGGTGCCCGACTGTGGCCGGCCGACGCGCACCGCGTCCGGCGTGCGCGACCGCGACTGACGCCCGCGCGCCGATGCGTCCACCGGCTGCGGCAACTGCTGCTGCAGCAACTGCTGAGGGTGCTCTTGATCCGGTTCATGCGGCAACGGCTCTGGTTCCAGCGTCCGCGCGCATGATACCCGGCCGTCGCCGCCGCAGCATGGCGGCCGGTCGAGCCGAGGTGTTGATGTGCCGGCCGCGAGGCTTGGCGCCCGTTGTCGGGGGGGCGCGCCCGGCGGCTTGCTCAAGGCCGCGGGCTTGCGGGACTCGGTCGGTGCCGGCCGGGCGCCCGCGGGCGAGCGCCGCAACGCCGCACCGGCGCGCGCCGGCATGCCATGACCACCCGCGCCGCAGGCAAAGCATCCGCCCGCTACTCACGCGCGGGCCGTGCAGAGCCGCGCACGCGGTCACGGTCAACAACCGTGCATTTCGCCGGCCGCTAAGCGGCCCGGAGTTGATCTGGTGCAGCTAAGCCCGCCCGAGCGGGCGGCCCGCGGCGTTAGCATGGCGTGGCCGGCGGCGCGGCCGTCAGCGACGAGCAACATCCATGCAAAGAGGTACCTGCATCCATGGCCACCAAGATCGTCTGGGGTTACTGCAACGAGGACGGCGAGGTCGAGTCCGGTTCCGGTGACTTCACCGTGTCCGAGGAGTCCCAGCCCGGCTTCTACGACATCGTCTTCAAGCCCGGCACCTTCACCGGGCAGCCCGCCATCACCGGCAGTTGCGTCAGCAACAGCCAGCAGGCCCCGGTATTCCAGGTCTATGAGGTGAATGGCGCCAAGGGGTTCACCATCGAGACCCGCGACGCCCACACCGGCAAGCGCGACTCGCGCGCGTTCATGTTCATGGCCGCTGGGCCGGCGGAGAACTGAGCGGGCGCTGTGCAGGCCGGCGACGGCCTGCGCGCTTGCGCCGGTCACGGCACGTTGCGGACAATCGGCCGCCCGTGCCGGCGGCGCGCGCCGCTTGCGCGTCGGCGCGGTATCCATCTCGGCGGTTTCGACGGACGGGAGTGACCGATGGGCGAGGGCAGGATCATGGGCCGTCGGCGGCCCCGAGATGCAGACCGACGCCCGCGGCATCACCTGTGTGCGGGTTTGCGGGGGGAGCTTTTCCATGGGCTCGTCGGCGAGCGAGGACGAGCACATCGACACCTACGCCCGGGAATACGTGGAGGTCTTTGGCGGGGAGGTCGAGCAGCGCTCCTGCGCTCCGCGCTCCGGGTCGTCGACAGGCCCGTGAGCCGGGTCGACCTCCTGGGCCTGCGTTGTGTTCGTTCCGGCGCCCGCCAGCCTTGACCCCTTGTCCTCTTGACCCTTTGTCTTCCGACCGCGGCGCAGCGGCGTTGACTGGAGTGTTGACCTCCAGGTCAACACGGCGACAGCGCGGGGTGCAGTGAAGCGCCGCGAGCGGAGCCGACCGGGAGGTCGGCTCTCCGGCCCGGCTCCCCATCTCTCCAGCGCCGGAGCGGCGGCCGACGAACCTCTGCCTGGCTCCCACGCTCCAGCGTGGGAGCAAGGGCCGGCGCTCCAGCGTCGCGTGGCTGTCGGGCTGGCGCCGCGCCCCCGCCGAGCGTGATCTCGCCGCCGCCGACCGACCCGCCCGGGCGCAAGAGCCACGACGCGACACCAAACGCACGCCGCCGCATCACGCTTGCAGGCGACCTTTACACCTCGCCGGCCTTGCTCAAGATCGCGCTGCGAGTGTTCGCGCTCAACCGAAAGCCCCGCCGTTGCAGGGCGTCGATGAGGGGTGTCACCGACGACACCAACCCGCGCCGCTTGGCGTCCAGCAGGATGCCAAGCGTCCCGGTCAGCGGGATACCCAAGGCCTCGGCTTGCCGCCGACCCAGCGCGCCATCGAGGATCACGACGGGATCGGCGCACTCCAGAGCGAGCAACAACACCGCCGTCTCCCCGGGACCAAGATTCGCAACCCACGGAGTCACCAGCTCCATCGACGGAGCGCGCACATCCGCCCAAGGCAAGGCTTCCGGCGCGGGCACGTCGATCCCCTGGCGCTCACCCTCTGCCTGCAAGCTCGGCTGCGACGGCCGTGGGTACGATGATCCGTCCGACCAGCCGGGGCAGCAGGTCGAGCTGCCCGATCTGGTGCAGATACTGAAGCGGCGACGGTTGCAGCCGGCCCTTGGCATTGCTGCGGTACCAGGCGTAGCGCTTGGCATGGGCCAGGTTGCTGCCCCAGAACCAGTCGGCGCCCGGCCAGCCAGCCGCGCACGCCCTCGATCAGGGTGGCGGTGCCGGCGCGGCAGGCGTATTCCCACTCCGCCTCGGTGGGTAGGCGCCAGCCGTCGGCGGCGCGGTCCCAGTGCCAGTCGCCGCCGGCGGCTTGGCGGTAGCAGGGTTGCAGACCGTCGCGCGCCGACAGGGCGTTGCAGAAGGCGAGCGCGGTGGGCCAGTCGATGTGCGTAGCAGGCAGCTTGGCATCCTTGCCGTCGGCCGCCCATTCGTCCGGCGCGCTCGGCATGACTGCCAGCCATTGGCCGCGGGTGATGGGGGTGCGGGCCATGCGGAAGGCGGAGACCTGGACCGCGTGCACGGGCTGCTCGAGGGCCAGCCAGTCGCGGACTTGCCGCTCGCGTTCCTCCGGCTTGCCGCCGAGTATAGGCGCCCATTCCCTGGCATAGCGGCGCACCTGCTCGGCGCTCGCCGGCTCCGAGCCCATGCGGAAGCCGCCGGCGGGGATGGCGATGGTCTCGAACAGCGGCGGCGGCCGGGGCGGGGCGGGTGGCTCGGGCGGCGCCGGCGCCGGCGCCGCCTCGTCCAGCAGCGGCTCCACGCGCAGCGCGAGCAGCAGCCCGGCGGCGATGGCCGCGAGCCAGAACAGCAGCGCGCCGGGGCCGCTGAGGCCGAGACCAACGCGGAACGCGAGCCAGCCCAGCCCGAGCCCGAGCAGCCACAGCAGCGCGGCCAGCCAGCGGGCGGACACCGGCGCGGTGAGCAGGCGCAGGGGGAGGAGGTGACGAGCGCGGTGCATGCTGTGGGCAACGGAGCGAGGACCCGGCCGCGGCCGGAATCCGAGGGATCAGGAAGGCACGGAAGCGGACGTGGGGGTTGCGGTTTACCGGTTCGCCGGCGTGGCGATGCGCAGCGGCAGCTGACGAACCCGAATCGTTGCATCCGACACGGTGACGAAGACGCCGGCCGCCCAGTCAATGTCGTCGAGGCCAAGCACCGCCGATAGGCGCTCGTTCACAGCGTCCGAGGTGTCCCTGACGAGCCGGAACAGGATGACGCTGGGCATCTGCTCTCGGCTGGCCGCCATCAGGTAGCCGAAATCGAGATCCATCGTCAACAATATGCTCTGCTCGGATCGAGCCTTGTCCAGAATGAAGTCGTCGCTTGCGCGTTGGAGATCTTGTTCGCGCACGTGGGTGGCATGATGCCCCCGAGACCGCAGCCACTCGACGGTCAACGGCGACATGTTCATATCCGCGAGAAACCTCACGCGGCGCGATCCTCGTGGACATGGTCGGATGCCAGCCACGCCGCGTAGGACAGTGCTGCTTGGATGTCTTCCGGCTCCAGATCCGGATACTCGGCGGCGATCTCTTCTCGGGTCATGCCGTTGGCGATGAGCCGTATGATCCGGGCGGCGGTGATGCGCATGCCGCGGATGCACGCCTGGCCGCCCATGACCTGCGGGTCGAAGGTGATGCGCTGAAATGCCTGCATGGCTCGCTCCTCGGGTTGAACCTAGGAAGGCATGTTAGCCCATCGCCGCCCGGTGCTTGCGCCCGCGCGCGGGGCGGGCGCGGGGCAAGGCGCCGGCGCCGCGCCGGGCGGTACTCGCCTCAGCGGCGGCTCCGCCCCGCCGCGAGCCGGCTGCCGCCGACGCCGGCGCTCGCCGCCCATAGGGGCAGCAGCGCGAAGAGCCCGGCGGCGCCTTGCAGCAGCACGGCGATGAGACCCGTCGCCAGTGCCAGCCCCTGACCGGCGCGGACCCTGGCCGGGCGCAGCGGTGCGCCCGTCGCGTCGCCCGTGCTCTGCATTCGGCCGGCGGCGCGCGCCGACGGCAGCAGCAGCAAGGCGGCGGCCAGCGCGGCGAGCAGCGGCAGCCAGGTCGGCGCGAGCGGATGCGCCACCGCGGGGGCGAAGGGCTGCGGCGCAGCGGCGGCGATGACCGCCGCCACCGCCAGGGCCGCGCCGCCGACCATGAGCCGACGGCGCGCACGCGGCGGCAAAAGCCCATCGAGCAGCAGGGCAGCGGCACCGGCGACGAGGTACAGGGGTTGGCCCTGTGTGGTCAGCCAGAGCCCGAGCGCGAGCAGGCCGATGCCGTCGGCGACGCTCGCGCCCAGGCCGGAGGTCCGGTTCAGCACGCGCGTGGCAAGCAACAGCACGAACAGCGCGGCCAGGTCCGGCAGCGCGGCGCCGCTCGCGCCGGCCGCGAGCAGCGCCGCGGCCATGATGCCAGCCGCCGTGAACGCGGCGCCTTCGGCATCCGGGTCCAGCTCACGCGCGAGCGCCCAGGCCAGGAAGACCGCCACGGCGCCGACCACGGCCCAGCCGGCGGCGGCGAGCCAGTGTCCCGTAACCGCGCCGCGCCCCAGCCAGGCGAGCGCGAGCACGGCCAGCGTGCCGCTGCCGATCCAGCGGTTGCTCGGGTAGCCCGGGTCCAGCGGGCGGGCCACGCCGGAGATGTGTTGCAGATCCATGGCGATGCCTCGTGATGGATAAGGATGGCGACAGACCTTGGGGCGTCGTCGCGCAATCCAGCACCGCGTGGCGATGCTGCGCCTAGGACCGACGAAAGCAACTACGAAACACGCGAAAAGCGCGAAAGCGCCGAAGCCGGTCAGGAGACGGTCCCCTTTCGCGTGTTTCGTGTACTTCGTAGTTCCAACAAATGCTTCATCGCGACTGGCTCCCACGCTCCAGCGTGGGAGCAAAGGCGGACGCTCCAGCGCCCCGAGCGCGCTGCGTTGGCGACGGCACCGGGGACACGCGGCGCTGGAGCGCCGGCGACACACTCCCACGCTGGAGCGTGGGAACGAGGCGGGAGCCGACTGAAGTCGGCGTACCCGGGGGAGGGTCACAGGCTCGCGATCTTGGTCTGCTGCGCGACGAGCTGGGCCAGCGCGGCGCCTTGGTCCGCGAGGCGCTCGCGCTCCTTGGCGACCACCGCGGCGGGGGCCTTGTCGACGAAGCTGGGGTTGCCGAGCTTGCCCTCGATGCGGGCGATGTCGGCGCGCAGGCGCGTGATCTCCTTCTCCAGCCGCTTAAGCTCGGCGTCCTTGTCGATGAGGCCGGCCATCGGGATCAGGAGCTTCATGTCGCCGACGAGGGCCATGGCGGACTCGGGGGCGGCGGCCTCGTCGTCGAGCACGGTGATGGATTCGGTGCGGGCGAGGAAGTCGAGGTAGGGCCGGGCGAGGTCGATCCACTGGCGGTCCTGCGCGCTCGCGTTCGCGATCAGCACGGGCAGGGGCTTGCCGGGCGGGATGTTCATCTCGCCCTTGATGCGGCGCACGCCGAGGATGAACTGCTGCACCCATTGCATCTCGGCGACGGCGTCCGGGTCCGCGGTGCCGGGGTCGGCGACGGGGTAGGGCGCGAGCATGATGGTGTCGCCGGTCACGCCGGCGAGCGGCGCCACCTTCTGCCAGATCTCCTCGGTGATGAAGGGCATGAAGGGGTGCGCGAGCCGCAGCAGGGTCTCCAGCGTCTGCACCAGGGTTTGGCGGGTGCCGCGCTTGGCGGCGTCGCTCGCGTGCGCGCCGGTGAGCACCGGCTTGGCCAGCTCCAGGTACCAGTCGCAGAACTGGTTCCAGGTGAATTCGTAGATGGCCTGGGCGGCGAGGTCGAAGCGATAGCCGTCGAGGGCCGTGCGCACCGCGGCGATGGTGCGGTGCAGCTCGGCGGTGATCCAGCGGTCGGCGGCGGAGAGGTCGATGTTTGTGCCGGCATCGTCGCGGGCAGTCGTCGCGGCTGAAGCCGCTCCCACGGGCGTCGCGGCTGAAGCCGCTCCCACGGTGACGTTCATCAGCACGTAGCGCGAGGCGTTCCAGAGCTTGTTGCAGAAGTTGCGATAGCCCTCGATGCGGCCGAGATCGAACTTGATGTCGCGCCCGGTGGTGGCGAGCGCCGCGAAGGTGAAGCGCAGCGCATCGGTGCCGAAGGCGGGGATGCCGTCCGGGAACTCCTTGCGCGTTTGCTTGGCGATCTTCTCGGCGAGCTGCGGCTGCATCATGCCGCGCGTGCGCTTCTCGACCAGGGGCTCCAGCTCAATGCCGTCGATGAGATCGATGGGGTCAAGCACGTTGCCCTTCGATTTGGACATCTTGTTGCCCTGGGCGTCGCGCACCAGGCCATGGATGTAGACGTCTCGAAAGGGTACGTCCCCCATGAACTTGAGCCCCATCATGATCATCCGGGCGACCCAGAAGAAGATGATGTCGAAGCCGGTGATGAGCACCGAGGTCGGGTAGAAGGCGCGCAGCCGGTCGGTGTCTTCCGGCCAGCCCAGGGTTGAAAAGGGCCAGAGCGCGGAGCTGAACCAGGTGTCGAGCACGTCCGGGTCCTGCTCCAGCGGAAAGTCCGCGGGTAGGCCGTGCTGGTCGCGGACCTCTTGTTCCGAGCGGCCGACGTAGATGTTGCCCTGGTCGTCGTACCAGGCCGGGATGCGATGGCCCCACCAGATCTGGCGGCTGATGCACCAGTCCTGGATGTTGCGCATCCACTCGAAGTAGGTGTTCTTCCAGTTGTCCGGCACGAAGCGGATGCGGCCCGTCTCCACCGCCTCGATGGCGGGCTCGGCGAGCGGGCCGATCTTCACGTACCACTGATCCGTGAGATAGGGCTCGATGACCGCGTTGGAGCGGTCGCCGCGCGGGACCATGAGCTTGTGGTCCTTGATGCCGGCGAGCAGCCCAAGGGCTTCGAGGTCCGCCACGATGCGCTTGCGGGCCTCATAGCGGTCGAGGCCGACGTAGGCGGCGGGGAGGAGCCCGTCCTCGTCCGGCTCGTTGGCGCGCACGGCCGCATCCGGCGTGAAGATGTTGATGAGCCCGCCGTGGGGCTGCTCGCTGATCTGGTTCTCGTCCCGATGCCGCAGCCACACCGCATGGTCGTTGAAGTCGTGCGCCGGCGTGATCTTGACGCAGCCGGTTCCGAATTCGGGGTCGGCGTGCTCGTCGGCGATGATCGGAATGCGCCGGCCGGTGAGCGGCAGCTCCACCAGCTCGCCGATCAGGTGCTTGTAGCGCGGGTCCTCCGGGTTCACGGCGACGGCGCAGTCGCCGAGCATGGTCTCGGGGCGCGTGGTGGAGACGGTGAGGCTGCCGGTGCCGTTGGTGAGCGGGTAGCGCATGTCCCACATGTGGCCGGCTTCTTCCTCGGACATCACCTCCAGGTCCGACACGGCGGTGTGCAGCACCGGGTCCCAGTTGACCAGCCGCTTGCCGCGGTAGATCAGGCCCTCCTCGAACAGCCGCACGAAGACCTCCTGCACCGCGGCGGACAGGCCCGCGTCCATCGTGAAGCGCTCGTGCTGCCAGTCCAGCGAGGAGCCCAGCCGCCGAAGCTGGCGCGTGATGGTGCCGCCGGACTCGGCCTTCCAGGTCCAGACGCGATCGATGAAGGCGTCGCGCCCCAAGTCGTGGCGGGTCTTGCCCGCGGCCTCCAATTGGCGCTCCACGACCATCTGCGTGGCGATGCCGGCGTGGTCCGTGCCTGGCTGCCAGAGCGTTTTGTCGCCGCACATGCGGTGGTAGCGGATCAGCGCGTCCATGAGCGTGTTGTTGAAGCCGTGGCCCATGTGCAGGCTGCCCGTCACGTTGGGCGGCGGGATCATGATGCAGTAGGCCGGGCCATCGCCGTTCAGCCGCGGTGCGAACCAGCCGGCGCGCTCCCAGCGCTGGTAGCACTCGGCTTCGAGGCGATGGGGGTCGTAGGTCTTCTCCAGCATGGCGGGGGCTCGCGGTGGTCGATGGGGCTGCAATGGACAACGACCGCCAGTATAGCGAACGGCCGTAAACGGATGTCGCGGTAGTGACGGCGCGGACTCGGCGCGAGGCCGCTTGCGCAGAATGCCCACGATACTTGGGGGGTCGCACAGGCCCCGCGTCTTGAGGATGGCGGGGAGTCCGGGGTGCGACGGAGGGTTAGATACTGCGGAGCTCAGGCGCCAAACGCAGCGCTCAATGCGACCCGGTCTGCCCCCCATGCACGGCCAGCCAGGTATCCAGCTCGACCGGCTCGGCGGCGTCGAGCACCGCCTCGGCAAGGGCACCACGCTGCTCGCTGGACAGGCTGCCCAGCCGCTCGCGCTGCTCGGCGGTCGGCTCGCCGACACGGCGGACGAGCAGTTTGAGCAACATGTCGATCTCGGCTGCCTTGCGGCCTTCCTCGCGGCCTTCCTCGCGGCCTTCGTCGAACACTTCTTGATAGAACCGAGTCTGCTTCAAGTCAGTCTGTGGCAGGTGCAGCATTCTGACGACCTCCTCGCGGGACAGGGTGGGAAACTTATAGACCAGGATGGTCTCCAGCAGGTCCAGTACGACCAGCCGCTCGGCGGACGGGAGCGACTCCGCGGCCAAGTCCCTAGCCTCGCGCGCGGCGGCGGCCTCATCGAGCACGATCAGCCGGGCCAGCCGCGCGCCGGTGCCGAGCCCCGGACGGCCGATCAGATCGATCAGGTAGACCCTCCGCAGCAGTCCGGCTTGCTCCAACGGGAGGTGGCTGGCGCCAGGGCCGACATCGAGCGCCGGCTCCGGATAGACCACGACGGCGACCCAAGGTTGATGGATGCGGTGACGGTAGAGGAACAAGAAGATCGACGCAAACCAGCGACCGTAGAAGCCCTTACGGCGCTGGAACTGGTTTTCGCTGCAGATGACCGGCAGATTCGGCCGGTTGATCACCGGTGCGAGCACGCCGTCGAGACGAAACGCCGTCTGCTTGACCTCGATGGACGCGAGCCCGTAGGCCACCTGCGGCGGTGGCAGCCCGGCCAACTCAAAGCCCGGCCAACTAAAACAGAGTCGCCGGGCGCTCTTGAAACAGGCGATACAGCAACGGATCGGTGTGCATCGGCAAAGGCTTTAGAAATCTGCGGTTACCAGGATCCTAACACCTTGGAACCGCGGCGGGCTCCGACGATCGTGCGGCCGGCGGGGTCACGGTCCGCGAGCTCAGGTCTTGCCTCTAGCGCAGCGGTGTCCGCGCCGCTGGCCGCACATCCTGTGGGCTGTCGCACAGGCAGGCGAATGACCACTTGTCGGCCGGGGTCGGCACCGCTAGCCTGTTCAAGCCAATCCCCCACCGTGCCGAGGCCCCATGCCATGCTGGACCGCGTGCCCCTGTTCGCCAACCTGGACGCGGCAGCACTGGACGAGCTGCAACAACACACCAAGCGCAAGCACTACCAAAAGCGCACCGTCATCATCGAGAAGGGGGACGAGTCCTCCACGCTTTACGTGCTCGCGAGCGGGCGCGCCAAGGTCTACATCGCCGACGACGCCGGCAAGGAGGTGGTGTTGCGCGAGCTTGGCCCCGGTGACCACTTCGGCGAGCTGGCGCTGCTCGGCGACTCGCCCCGCACCGCGTCGGTGATGTCGCTGACGGACTGCGAGGTGCTCGTGCTCACCGGGCCGGTGTTCAAGGAGTTTCTCGCGCACCATCCGGAAGTGGCGTTGCAGCTCATCTGCCATCTGGCCCGGCAGGTGGCGGACCTCACCGACACCGCGAGCGACATGGCGCTGCTGACAGTCTACGGCCGCGTCGCCAAGCTGCTCGCCGAGCATGCCGAAGAAGACGAGGTCGGCCGCCTAATCACCGCCCCGCTGACGCAGCAGGGCATCGCGGACCGCGTCGGTTGCTCGCGGGAGATGGTGAGCCGCATCCTGGGCGACCTGAAAACCGGCGGTTACATCTCAAGCGAGGGCAAGCGCTTCGTGCTGGAGCGCAAGCTGCCGGAGCGATGGTGATAGGTGACGATGGCGCCGAACGGCGTCAAGCCCGACAGGCGAGCCTCACCATGCTGCTGCGTTCTACTCAGCCGCCGCGGTCCTGAGCCGCCCGCGCTGTCGCCCCGCGCCGATGTTGCTCTCCTTGCCCACCTGGATGATCCACCTCCTCTCAGGCCGGCGGATTGGCGTCCTTGACTGGTAGATCGTTCGTTCGGCTCGGCCGTCTCGTTGGCCTTGTCCGGCGCCGTCGGCGGGCTGGTCGCTGACCTCTGCAAGAACCAGTACCAGGCGATGGCGCCGAAGATGGCGGCGAATTCTAGGAACTTGAGCGTGCGCAGCTCCATCGTGAGCCCTCCGATGGTGGTGGCAGCGGTCTGGGCAGGGCGTTGACGCCGCGCTCATCGGGACTGGCGTGTTGCCGGCAATGCAAGCTGCAATCAAGCCCTTGCGGGCGGGCTGCCCCGGCTGCTTTCAGCGCTCGGCGCTGTCCTGTCCGCCGGTGTCGCCCTCGTCGGCTTGCTCGTGCTTGGCTTCGCGCTCCTGCTTCAACCGCTTGAGCTTCGACATCTGCGAGAAGTAGAACCAGGCAACTGCACCGACGATGATGAGGAACTCAAGGCCCTTCAACGAGCTTGTGTCCATCGAATGGTCTCCGCTGAGTGGGTTTGGGAGGGGTGCCGGCCGCGATCAGCCCGCCGCCCGCTGTTGCTGCCGCTCGCGCAGCACTTTCACCTGGAACAACGTATTGCGCTCTTCTTCTTCCAGCGCGGACTGGATGAAGTGAATGGTTCGGCGGTACAGCGGGATGATGTTGTATTTGAGCGCGTTGACGCGTTTTTGTGCCTTGCGCTGCTCCTCCATCAGCCGGTGCAGCGCGATCTCCACCTCGCCTAGGCGGGCCAGCACGACGGCGGCGTCGGCGAGGCGCTCGCGGGTGTTGTCGAAGCTTGCATCGCTGCCGAGCAGGCCGACGGGCTCGATGGGCTTGCGCTCGGCGGTGACGGCCGGGTATTCGACGCCGAGGGAGCGCCGCGGCAGGATGTCGACGCGCAGCGCCGGCTGGGCGCCGAGGGCCGCCTGGTGCAGGCCGCGGCTGCCAAGGCGCAGATGCGTGATGCCGAGGCAGCGGTAGGCCTCCTCCAGCCCCTGGCGGCTCGCCTCGCGCAGGCGTCGGTACTCGCCGATGCGCTCGTAGACGAGGCGGGTCAGCAGCTCGCGCTTGCGCTCCAGCAGGTCGTGCCCCTCTTCGAGAAACTTCACCTGCTTCTTGAGCGACAGCAGCGTGTTCTTCGTCGGCGGAACCTTCAGGATCTGGGCCATGAGCATGTCTCGGGGGTGACGGCAAGGGGCTTCGGCGGCGGCCGGCGGCGGCTCGGGCGGCGGCTGACTCGGCGGACAGATTACTCCGCGGAGCCGTGGCGGACGATGGTCGGTGTCAACGCATGAGCGGGGCGGGCCGACTATTCCGACACGCGCCTCGGGGGCAAGCGGGCGAGATGGCGAAGGGCCGAGGGCCGAGGGCCGAGGAGGGCTCCGCTCCCGGCCCTTGCTTCACTTGCGACAACGAGCGGGTGCGCAACACCGCCCGTCCTTCACTTGGCGGGCTGCGGCGCAGCCCCCTCGGCGTCAGCGCGTCTGCTTGATCTGCTCGAAGGCCGCCAGCGCCTCGGCGCGCGAGGCCTTGAGGTCCACCACGGGTGCCGGGTAGTTGCGGCCGTGTGCGATGCCGACCAGTTCCAACAGGATGGGCTTCGCGCTCCAGGGCTGGTGGATCAGCCGGTCCGGCAGCGCGGCCAGCTCCGGGCACCAGCGGCGCACGTAGTGGCCCTCGGCGTCGAAGCGCTCGCCCTGCAGCACCGGGTTGAAGATGCGGAAGTAGGGCGCGGCATCGGCGCCGCTGCCCGCGGCCCATTGCCAGCCCTGGGTGTTGTTGGCGAGGTCGGCGTCCACCAGCGTGTCCCAGAACCAGCGCGCGCCCGCCTGCCAGGGCAGGCGCAGGTTCTTGGTCAGGAAGGACGCGACCACCATGCGTACGCGGTTGTGCATCCAGCCGGTGTGCCAGAGCTCGCGCATGCCGGCGTCGACGATGGGGATGCCGGTCTGACCGCGCTGCCAGGCGTGCAGCAGCGCGCCGTCGTCCTGCCGCCAGGGAAAAGCCGCAAACTTCGGGTTCAGCGGCTCCGTCGGCGCGTGCGGGAAGTGAAACAGCATCTGCACGCTGAATTCGCGCCAGCCCAGCTCACGCAGAAAGTGCCCGGCGCCGCCGTCCGTAACGCTGCCGGCGGCCTCGCGTACCGCGGCGAGCACCTGCCGCGGGCCGATCTCGCCCCAGTGCAGGTGCGGCGACAGGGCCGAGGTGCCGGGCTCGGCGGGGCGCTCGCGGGCGTCGGTGTAGTCGGCCACGCGCCCCGCGAGGAAGGCGAGGAGCCGCGCCTGGGCGCCCGCGGCTCCGGGTCGCCAGGCGTCCGCGAGGCCCTGGTCCCAGCGGATGCGCGGCAACAGGCCCAAGTCCGCGATGGGGAGCGAGCCCAGCGTGGGCGGCACCGGCGGCAGCGTTTGCGGGGCCGGCGTTGGGGTCGGCACCTCGGCCAGCCGCTCCACGCAGCGCTTCCAATAGGGGCTGAACACGCGATATGGCTCGCCTGCCTGGGTCTTGAGCGTCCAGGGCTCGAACAGCGCGGCGGCGTTGTGGCTCTCGCATCGAACGCCGTCGGCGCGCAGGGCCTGCTTGACCCGGGTGTCGCGGGCCACAGTGGCGGGCTCGTAGAGGCGGTTCCAGTGGCATTCCGCGGCGCCGGTGGCGTCGATGAGCGCGCGCAGTGACTCAAGCG
Source organism: Thiohalocapsa sp. ML1 (assembly GCF_001469165.1). Lineage (GTDB taxonomy): Bacteria > Pseudomonadota > Gammaproteobacteria > Chromatiales > Chromatiaceae > Thiohalocapsa. Next base: position 28,509 of record NZ_JABX01000049.1, read on the forward strand.
AGTCACCGCGGGCGACGATGAGCCTGGAGCCGGCGTCGGCCAGCCCGTCGGCCAGCGCCGTCAGTGCATGGTGCAGCCACCAGCGCGAGGCGCCGCCGGGCTGCCACGGTGCCTCCTCGTCCGGGGCGTGGATGTAGACGGGGATGACCCGCTCGCAGCGCGCGCGTGCCGCGGCCAGCGCCGGGTTGTCGGCGAGCCGCAGATCGCGGCGGAACCAGACGATGGCCGTTGCGGCATTAGGCATCGGAACCTCGTTGGGTGCCTTGTCCGGAGCGGGTGTGATGGCGGGCTTGGAGCGATCTCGGCGGTTGGCACGGACCGCTCGTTGGGCAAGCCGACAATCGGGTCCGCCGCCGGGCGAGCCAAGCCACAGCCGGGAGCAGCAGTGCATAAGGCGCCGGCGCGGGCACCAGCGCGGGCAAGTCGAAGGGACCGGTTCGGAGCAGGATGCTGCCGAGTGTGAAGTCCGCGCGGGCGCTGCCCGTGTTGTCGCCGAGGTAGAGCATGTTCGGCGTATCGTACGGGTCCGGCAAGGGACTCGCGGGCGAGTAGTCGCGGGTGAGCCCGGTCAGGATCTCAATGCCGTCCGCGAGCAGGAAGTATTTGCTGTTGAGAATCAGCAGCTCGTAGTCGATCAGCTTCGGCGTCGTATCGAAGTCTTTGACGTATTCCGCTTGGGTAAAGCTCGGGCCGCTCTGCGCCCAGATGCGGTTCTCCCAGAAGCCGAGCTCGATGCCGAGTACGTCCATGCCGAGCAGGATGACGCTGAAGCCGGCGCGGTTGTGACTTGAGTGATTCTCGGCGTGGATCTGGAGCTGGAAGGAGAGATTGAACCCGTCGGCGGGGTTGAGCGCGGGAAAGCTTGAATTGACCGGAAACCAGTTGAAGAAATACCAGTGGTTGAAGTAGCCCGCGGCGCCCGCTCCAGATGTGTTCATGCGGACGCCGGTTCCTGCCACGACGTTCTGGGGCGGGGCAGGCGGGTTCAAGAGGGAGTCGTCCATGTAGACGAGCCAGGGCTGGTTCTGCGGCAGGTTGTTCTGTTTGCCGTCGTAGAGGAGGATCTCGGCGGACCGGGCGAAGGCCGAGAACAAAACCAGCGTTGCCGCCAGCGCAAACCGGCGGAGGAGCAGGGTGGGCATTTGGGGTTTCTCCTGAGGATGATCGCGCCGGATTCTCGGGGATCGGCCCCCGGGACTCAATCGATTCCGCGGCTTTTCCTTGGCGCTGTAAGGGCGCTGCAAGGGCGCTGCAAGTATTGATGTCGCAAGGTCACGGGCTTGACCTCGGCCGCTCGGCCCGATCCTCTGTCGCAACGGAGCACGAATGGACACCGACCACATCGACATCGTCGAGGCCCGTCTCGACGACCCCACCCACGCGCGGGCGCTGCTAACCGTGCTCGACGCCTACGCGGCCGACCCCATGGGCGCCGGCCGGCCGCTTTCGCCTGCGGTGCGGGAGCGGCTGATCCCGGCGCTGCGGGAGGTGCCGGGTGCGTGGCAACTGCTCGCGTTCGAGGGCGACGAGCCCATTGGTGCTGCGGTCTGTTTCACGGGCTTCTCGACCTTCCGCGCACTGCCGCAGGGGGCCGCTCACGAACATTCACGACTTCGCCGTGCTCGCGCCCTGGCGCCGCCGCGGCGTCGGCCGGCGCTTGCTCGGTGCCGTGGCGGCCGAGGCGCGCCGGCGCGGCCACTGCAAGCTGACGCTGGAGGTGCGCGACGACAATCCCGGTGCCGCCGCGCTCTATCGTGGGCTCGGCTTCGGTGCCGGGGAGGGCGACGGGCGGGCGGTGCAGTATCTCTTTATGGAGAAACGCTTGGTTTCAAGCCCCTAGAGTGCTTGACGGCGCCGAATGCTTGCAGATGAGTCAAGTTTCACGACGACAAGGCGCTTGCAGGCAAAAGGGCCGAGGGCCGAGGGCCAAGGGAGCCCGCCTCGGCCCTTGGCCCTTGGCCCGATGCGCCGACGAGCGGGCTGCGCAAGACGAGGCGCCGTGCCCTGGTCGGTCTGAGGCTCTGCCTCGCTAGCCCCTTGACTGGCGTGTGACTGGCGTGTGACTGGAGTGTTGACCTCCAGGTCAACACGGCGACAAAGCGGGATGCACTGATGTTCGAGTCCCTAGCCGAGCTGGAGGTCGGCTCTCCGGCCGGGCGATTCCCGAGTTGCAGTCAAGTTTCATGGCGACAAGGGCGACAAGGCGCTAGGGGCATAAGGGCCGAGGGCCGAGGGAGCCCTCCTCGGCCCTCGGCCCTCGGCCCTCGGCGATTGCGATGAGAACGACGCGTCGGTCTGAGGCGAAGCCTCGCTAGGGTTGGGAAGCCTGCTCGCGGCGGTGGTTGACGGTCTTGAAGAGCTTGCGGGCGACGTAGGCGGCGTATTCCTCGACGTTGTCGTAGCCGAAGTCCATGGCGATGCCGGCGAGGGCGTCCATGGCCGCCCGCAGCCGGGCGATCTCCTCCAGCGAGCGGCCGCAGGTGACGCAGCGCTCGCCGTTGTCGCGGCAGGCGTCTTTGCCTTGGCAGGGTTGGAAGCGGGCCACGGGGCTGTCCGATGGAGTCGAGCGGTTCATGATGCTGTTCGCCGTCAGCCGTGGCCGATCAGCTCGTCGATGTGCACGGCGACGCTGCGCCCGAGGGCGGACAGGTTGTAGCCGCCCTCCAGGCAGGAGACGATGCGCCCGCCGGCGTGGCGCTCCGCGAGCTCGTGCAACTGCTTGGTGATCCAGGCGTAGTCCGGCTCGCGCAGGTTGAAGTGCGCCATGTCGTCCTCGGCGTGGCCGTCGAAGCCGGCGGAGATCATCACGAGCTGCGGTGCGAAGGCGTCGAGGCGCTCGAGCCAGCGCGCCTGCACCGCGGCGCGGAAGGCGGCGCCGTCGGTGCGCGCCGGCAGCGGGATGTTGATGACGTTTGGCGCCTTGCAGTCGGCGCCGGTGCCCGGATAAAACGGGTGCTGAAAGCTCGAGCAAAAGAGCACGCGCTCGTCGTCGGCGAAGATGTCCTCGGTGCCGTTGCCGTGGTGGACGTCGAAGTCGATGATCGCGACCCGCTCGATGCCGTGCTCGGCCATGGCGTGCGCGGCGCCGACGGCGACGTTGTTGAAGAAGCAGAAGCCCATGGCCGCCTTGCGCTCGGCATGGTGGCCGGGCGGGCGTACCGCGCAGAAGGCCGCATGATGGCGCTCGCCCATGACGAGGTCCACGGCGTAGGCCGTCCCGCCCGCTGCACGCAGCGCCGCGTCGAGCGTGCAGCAGTTCATGGCGGTGTCGCCGTCCACCCAGACCAGCACGTCGTCGGCCTTCGGCGCGGCCTCGCAGAGCATGTCCACGTAGCTCGGGTCGTGCACGCGCAAGAGTTGTTCGCGCGCCGCCTTCGGCGCGTCATAATGCGTGACCAGCATTTCGAGCCCGGCGGCGATCATGCGGTCGCCGATGGCGTGCAGCCGCTCCGGCACCTCCACGTGGTGGGCGCCCATCTTGTGCTGTCGGCAGTCGTCGTGGGAGATGAAGGCGAGATTCATCAAGGGGCCCCGTGGTGAGTCGTGTTGCCTGACCGGCCGCGCTGCGCGTCGGCCGCCGTGGTTGCGGCGCTTGGTCCCGCGGGCAGCGAGCCTGCGGACATGCTGCCGGCTGATCATCACGGCAAGCGACGGCGGCGTCGACCCTTGCCGCTTGCCGCGAGCGGAGATTCAAGCGCCGCATGCCGCTAATCGATACCGCAGCGCTTCCCCGGGGCGCAACCGTTTTGTCACAAGCTTAATGCCTTTTTTGCCCGGGAGGGCAAGCACCGATGCGGCTGTCTGATGTCGACCAGTTGTTCGTGCCCGACGCGGTGGCCGTATTCGGCGCCAGCGAGCAGGCGGATTCGCTCGGTGCCACCGTGTTCCGCAACCTGCTTGCAGGTGGCTTCAAGGGCCAGGCGTACGCGATCAACCCGAAGTACCAGGAGGTGCAGGGCCGCCCGTGCTGGCCGCATCTGGCGGCGCTGGACAAGCACGTGGACTTGGCGCTCATCGCCACGCCGGCGGAGACGGTGCCGGGGATACTGGATCAGTGCGGCGGCTTCGGCGTGCGGGCGGCGGTGGTGCACTCGGCGGGCTTCGCCGAGAACGATGCGCGCGGCTTGGTGCTGCAGGAGCGCATGGTGGAGGCCGCGCGGCGCAACCGCATCCGGGTGCTGGGGCCGAACTGCCTCGGCATCATGCGCCCGTCCAATGGGCTCAATGCCGCCTTCGGCCCCGAGCTCGCGCGCGACGGCCGCGTCGCGCTGGTGTCGCAGTCCGGCGCTGTGTGCAGCGCGATGCTGGACTGGGCGGGCCCGCGGCGGCTCGGCTATTCCGCGGTGGTGTCGCTTGGCGCCGCGGCGGACGTGGACTTCGGCGATATCCTGGACTACCTGGCGCTGGACCCGAAGACGCAGAGCATCCTGCTCTACGTGGAGGGCATCCGCGATGCGCGGCGGTTCATGAGCGGGCTGCGCGCGGCGGCGCGCTTGAAGCCCGTGGTGGTCGTGAAGGCGGGCCGGCATCCGGCGGGCTCGCGGGCGGCGCTGTCGCACACGGGCGCCTGGGTTGGTTCCTCGGAGGTCTTCTCGGCGGCGATGGAGCGCTCCGGCGCCGTGCAGGTGCGCCGACTCTGGCAGCTCTTCGCCGCGGCGCAGGTGTTCGGCGCCGGGCGCCGGCTCACGGGCAACCGCATCGCCATCATCACCAACGGCGGCGGCCCCGGCGTGCTGGCCGCGGACCGGGCGGTGGAGCGGGGGCTGACGCTGGCTAAGCTCGGCGACACCACCCGTGCGGCGCTGGAGGCGGCGCTGCCGAAACACTGGTCGCACAACAACCCCGTGGATGTCATCGGCGACGCCGGCGAGGACCGCTACCAAGCGGCCGTGGAGGCCTGCATCGCGGACGAGAACGTCGACGGCGTGTTGGTGTTGCTGGTGCCGGTCGCGGACTGCGGCGACCCGACCGCCAGCGCCGAGGTGGTCATCGCCGCCGCCAAGAAGACGAAGAAGCCCTTGCTGACCTGCTGGATGGGCCAGGCCAGCGTCGCCGAGGCGCACCGGCTGTTCTCGGAGGCGGGTGTGCCGCACTTCGAGTCGCCGGAGGTGGCCGTCGATGCCATGTCCTACCTCGCCGAGCACAATCGCAACCAGAAGCTCCTGGTGCAGTCGCCCGGACCCTTGTCGCAGCAGAGCGCGCCGGACGTTGAAGGCGCGCGGCTCATCATCGAGAGCGTCATGGCCGAGGGGCGCAAGACCTTGGGCACCATCGAGGCGAAGGCGATCCTGTCCGCGTTTCGCGTCCCCACCACGCAGGCGGTGCTCGCGCGCAGCCCCAACGAGGCGCTGATGGCGGCGGAGGCGCTCGGCTTTCCGGTGGTCATGAAGATCAACTCGCCGGACTTGGAGCACAAGTCCGACGTGGACGGCGTGCGGCTCGGCCTGAATGATGCGCAGACCATCCGCCGCGCCTACACCGACCTCACCGACCGCGCCGCAAAGCTGCGGCCCGAGGCGCGCATCGAGGGCGTGACGGTGGAGCACATGGTGCCGGCGCGGGCCGCCCGGGAGCTGATGGTAGGCGTGGCGCGGGACCCGGTGTTCGGCCCCGTCATCAGCTTCGGCGCCGGCGGCACGGACATGGAGCTGATGCTCGACCGAGCGCTCGGGCTGCCGCCGCTGAACAGCTTCATCATCCAGACCATGATTGCGCACACGCGGGTCGCCCGGCTCATGGGCGCCTACAGCAACAAACCGCCGATGAACCGCCAGGCGCTGGCGCGCATCCTGCAGCGGGTGTCCGAGATGGTCTGCGAGCTGCCGGAGATCATCGGCATGGAGGTCAATCCGCTGATCGGCAATGACTTGGAGGTCATCGCGGTGGATGCGCGCATCCGCGTGGACTACCGCCCGCCACAGCAGTCGCTATACGGGCACATGTCGATCCACCCCTATCCGCAGCACCTGATCGAGCACGTGCCGCTGCCGGACGGCACGGACCTGACGATTCGGCCCATCCGCCCGGAGGACGCCGAGATGGAGCAGGCGTTCGTCCGCGGGTTGTCGGAGCAGACGAAGTACTTCCGCTTCATGCAGGCCATCAAGGAACTGTCGCCGGAGATGCTGGTGCGCTTCACGCAGATCGACTACGACCGCGAGATGGCCCTCATCGGCGTCATCGCTGAGGACGGCAGCGAGTTGCAGGTAGGCGTCGCCCGCTACATGACCAGGCCGGGCGGCGACACCTGCGAGTTCGCCATCGTCGTCGCCGACAAGGTGCGCAGCCGCGGCATCGGCTCGCGGCTGATGCGCTCGCTGATGCAGAACGCCCGCGCCAAGGGCCTGCGCATCATGGAGGGCGAGGTACTCACCGCCAACACCCGCATGCTGGCGCTGATGAAGTCACTCGGCTTCCGCATCGAGACGGATCGCAACGATCCGAGCGTGAAGCTGGTGACGAAGGTGCTTTAGCGCAGCGGTGAACCAAGGGCCGAGGGCCGAGGGCCGAGGGCCGAGGGCCAAGGCAGGGTTCCCTCGGCCCTCGGCCCTCGGCCCTGCCCCGGGGGTGTTCGCCTCAGACCGACGAGAGTGCCCATCGCTAATCGAAATCGAAATTGCAGTGGGAACATCGAGCAATGCTCTTTCTTCCTTTGCGGCTCTGCGTCTCTGCGCGAGTTTCTTCTTAGTGAAGACTCAGAAATAAGGTGTACAACTTCTTCTAACTACCAAAAACACGAAACACACGAAAAGGTCGGCGGGTGGCCGAGCATTTTTCGCGCTTTTCGCGTGTTTCGTAGTTCCTTTTCAGTCGTCGATGCCCTCGGCTTTGGCGACACAGGTGTTTGAGTTGTTTTTGAACCGTCACTTATCGTCGTTCTGCGCGGCGCTTTTCTTGCCGCATCGCTACGGGTTTCGACATCTTCTGGGAGGCCGCACCCGAGTGGGAGCCGACCGGGATGTCGGCTCTCCGGCCCGGCCCGGCCCGGCTATGCGTCGGAATCGGGATCGGTTGGCACTCGGTTCGATTTCGATAGCGATGGACACGAATTGTCGGTCTGAGACTCTGCCTCGCTAGTCTCTTTGTCGCGCCTTTGCATCCCGGGTCAAGGATTGCGCACCGCATCGGCGCCGTCCTCCGCGTCGTCGCCGTCGGCGCGCTGGATGCGCAGCGCGTCGAACCACAGCGCGCCATCCATCGCGAGCTCAAAATTGTGCTTGCCGGCGGACACGAGACGCAAGTCCTGCGTGTCGCAGTTGCGCGCGGGCACGTCGAAGTCGATGGAGAAATCCCCCCACGGCGCGGGACCGCGAAAGACCCGGCTCTCGCCGAGCAGCGCGTTGCCCTCGCCGTGGCACTGGACGCGCCAGCGCACGCCGCCTTCCGTCTCCAATCGATCCACGCGCGCGACGCCGGTCAGCCGATAGCGGCCGGGTTGCAGGAACAGGCGCTGGCCCAGATGCGCGAAGCGATCATCGAAGCTGCTGAAGCGCACCAGCAGCGATTTTGAGCCGGCGGTGCCGAGCGTGCGCAGCGGTCGAATGGTCAACTGCTTGTGTGGCCTCGCTTGCCAGGCGAACCCGGAGTTGCCGAGGGGCAGCTCGAAGCCGCCGTTGAACACGAGGCCGAGCTGCTCGCGCGCGGCAGGCTCCAAGCCGTTCAGCCATGCGAGGTAGGCCTCGGCGGCAAAACCATCGCGCAGCAGTCGGTTTTGGTAGGCGATGCGCTCTGCCGCAGTGATGTCATCCGCGCCCGCTTGGCGGCGCAGCGCCAGCAGATAGCGCACGACCTCTGTGCTGGCAGCGCGGTTCGCGGCGTAACCGAAGAATCCGGGCCACCACATGGGCGCCTCGAGCGCGATGGGCTCGAGCAGCCCGCGCAGCGCAGGGTCCTCCGCGAGCCGAAGCATGACCGGGAGGTTCTCCTGCCTGATGCGGCCATTCGCCGACATGGCCTTGCTCAGGTGCCGCAACGCGGTTGCGGGATCGCCGCGCTGATCCCAATGCAGCGCCAGCCGCTGCTGGATGCGCGGATCGACCGGTTTCAGACGGTCGGCAAGCTGCATTAGCGCATCGGCCTCTTCCGCGCGGCCAGAGTCGAAATAGAGCGCTGCCACGGCGACCAGCGGGTAGGGGTCGGTCGGATTGGCGGCATAGGCACGGGCGAAGCGGTCCAGCGCGGCCTGGCGGTCCTCCCCCACCTCGCGCAGGCCCTCCTGGTACAGGACGCGCGGATGATCGGGCTGCCATCGGAGCAGTTGTGGCAGCGCGTCCGCATCCCCGCGCGCCAACCGCTGCGCGTAATGGGCAGCGAGCCCGTGGGTGAGGATCTGCCAGGAGAGAAAGGCTGCTATGGCCAACAGCAGGAGCCGCCACAGCGTCACGCTTACCTTGGTCACGTCCGTTTAATCGTCCTGGATCTGAAGCCTATGTATGCGGTAGTCGGCGGCCACAGGGATCAGCTCCAGCTCGACGGTGCCGTTGCGGCCCTGTGCCTGTCCGCCGGATTGGGGTCCCGTGCTGATGAGAATGCGCCCGCGACCGTTGATGCGGCCATCCGCGGCGCTGTGCCACTGCATGTCATCGAGTGTGAGCCAGAGCGGGTCCGCAGTCCGGACCGGCCGGGGCTGATTCGGCGATATCAGCGAGCGTAGCTGCTCCGGGCCGAGGGGGAAGCTCTCGGCGCACAGTGCGGCGAGCTTGGCCACATCGCCGCGGCGGACGGCGATCTGCAGCTCGTTGACGATGCGCGCACCGATCTCGGCCGCATCCACGCGTGCTTGGCGGGCCTCTGCCATCGCAGCCGGGCCGGCGGTCGCCGGGAGCAACGCCGGCGCAGGCGCAGAGGATAGCGTCGCGGCGGCAGCTTGGGGCAACCGCTCGACGGGCTGGAGATAGCGCGGTCTCGGCGGCTGCGTCGGCTCCGGCAGCGTGGCCAACCGCAGCGGGCGCGCCGGCTCGAAGGCCCAGAGGCCGATGCCCAGCGCGGCGAGCACAACGCCGGTGGCGCCGAGCACAAGGGCCGTGCGCCACGCCGCGCGCGCCGGCCGCGCGTGCGCCGGTGCGTCTGCTGCGTGGATGGGAACCCGATGGGGTCCGTAGAAGTCGCGCGGATCGCTCACGCGGATTCGGGCCTTGGCGCCGGGCTGCCGGAGGTTGAAGCTCGGCCCGCGGTTGGGGTCGGACAACGCCTTGTAGGCCAGATTGATGCGGCGCGAGCAGGCCAAATCCGCAGCCGTGGCGTCGGGCAGCCGATCCGGATGGAACAGCTTGATCAGAAACAGATAGTGCTCCCTGATCAGGGTGTGTGACGCGCGCGGCGACACGCCGAGGGCACGGTAATAGGTGGTGGCGGGGTCGAGGAGGACATGGCGGGCGAAGAACCGGGCGGAGGCTTCCAGCTCTTCCGGTGAGCTGCCGAGTGCCAGCGCCGTCGCGTCGATGTGCAGGGGCGACAGTGCGGAGCCCAGGGCGGAGAACTGCTCGGAGAACCCCGCCGGCAAGGGAAAAGCGCCATCCGCGAGGTGGCCGTAGGCAAGGGGATCGCGATAGTAGTCGAGCGCCAGCTCGACCAGCGGCGGAATCATGGCGGCGCGGGGTCAGGCGTCGGCCTTCTCGGGAAGCTGCGCGTCGCGGCCCTTGCCGCCGTAGCTATAGAGGTAGTTGTAGCTGTAACCGTAGCCGTATCCATACCCGTAGCCGTAACCCTGGCCCGAGCGGCCCACCTTGGTGAGCACGGCGCCGATGACGCGGGCATTGGCCTGCTGGAGGCGGCGGATTGCACCGTCGATATCGTGCTTGCGCGTCTGGCCCGGCTCGGCGACGAAGATGGTCGCGCGGGACAGGTTGGCCAGCACTAGTGCATCCGCAAGCCCGATGACCGGCGGGCCGTCGATGATGACGTGATCGAAACGCTCCACGGCAAGGCTCAGCAGGTCCGCCATCTTGGGTGTCGACAATAGCTCCACCGGGTTCGGCGGCAGCGGACCGCTGGTGATGCTGAACAGGTTCTTCACCATGGTCGGCTGCGCGATCTCCGCCGGGTCGGCGTCGCCGGCCAAGTGATTGGTCAGGCCTTGGGCGTTCGGCAGTGAGAACACGCGGTGCAGGGACGGATTGCGCAGATCGCCGTCGATCAGCAGCACCTTGCCGCCCGCCTGGGCAAAGGCGATGGCCGTGCTGACCGCCGTGGTGGTCTTGCCCTCCGTAGGGCTGGCGCTGGTGAAGTGCAGAATCCTGGGCGCTCCCTCGGAGGTCGAGAACAAGAGCGAGGTGCGCAGCGAGCGCACCGCCTCGGCCACGGCGCTCTTCGGGTCGCGGAACGCGATGAGCGGAACCTCCACGTCGATGAGCCCATGCTCGCGCGGCGAGGCATAGGGCACCAGGCTTAGCACTGGGGCGCCGACGCGGCGCTCGACGTCATCGCTGGCCTTGACGCTGTCGTCCAGCATTTCGAGCAGGAAGGCCAGGCCCACGCCGCAGAACAGACCGAGCGCGATGGCGATGGCCAGGTTCTTGGACAGGCTCGGCTTGTAAGCCGCGAGGGGCACCTGGGCGGCATCCACGACGGAGATGTTGTTCTCGCCGACGCCGGCGGCGACGCCGACCTCCTTCATGCGCTGGAGCAGGCCGTCGTAGAGCTCGCGGTTGGTCTCGACCTCCCGGCGCAAGGTCTCGTAGTCCGTGCTGCGATCCTGCATGGCCAAGGCCTCATCTTTAAGCTCGCCGAGGCGTTGACGGATGGACTGCTCCTCGCGGAGCTTCGCCTGATACTCGGCCCTGACGGATGCGCCGATGGCCGCGGTCTCGCGGCCCAACTCGGTGCGCAGCTCGTCGATCTGCCGCTGGAGCTGCTGCATCTTCGGGTAGCCGGGCTTGTAGACCTGCAGATTCTCCTCGTAGGTCGCCTGCAGCTCGCTCAGGCGCTTCTTGAAGGATTGAATAACCTCGCTGTCCTGCACGCCCGGCGCGCCGCCGTCTGTTGCCGCCTGAAACTCCTGCCACGTGGCCTCGGCCGCGAAACGCTGCGCCTCTGCCTTGACCAGGGTGTCGTTCATGGTCCGCAGCTTGGTGAGGATGGTCTCCAGGCGGTCGTCCAGATTGACGATCTCGCGCTCGCGGGCGTACGCGACAAAGCGCCGTTCCGAGTCCTCCAGAGACACGCGCATGCGGTCGAGCTGGTCTTGCAGGAACTCCTTGGCGTAAGAGGATGCGTCGTAGCGCCGCTCCAGATTCATGCTGATGAAGTTGGCGGCGATGGCGTTCGCGACCGCCGCCGCTTCCTCCGGGCTGGGGCTCTCGAAGGAGACGCGGACCAGTCGGGAATCCGGGACTGGATCAACCGTCAGGCTGTCGAGAAACAGGCGTTCTTCCGCCATGCGCTGCGCCAGCTCCGGATCGGCCGGAACTGCATCGGCCTCGTCGCTGCCGCCGGTGAGGGACGTGATGGCGCCCTTGATGGCCGCCTTGACGTCGCTCGCGAAAGACGGCTCGTCCGCTTCCTCGTCCTCGATGGTGCTTAGCCCGACCAGGTCGATGACGCGCCGCGCCAAGGTGCGGCTGCGCAGCAGCTCGTATTGTGTGGAATAGAACTCCTGGTCGCCGAACCAGCTTCGCTCCTCCGCCGAGACGCTGCCGTATTCGACCACCTTGTTGGCGCTGCGATCGATCTGCAGCAGCGCCGTGCTGCGATAGATGGGCGTCGCGTTGAACGTGGCGACCAGCGCCAGTACCGTCGCAATGAGCACCACCAGCAGGATCGTCGCCCGCCGGCGCATGAGCAGGCGCCAATACTCGCGCAAATCGATGATGTCGTCATCGGCGGCCTGATCCGCAGCTCCCCCCGCAGGGTAAAACCTGCCTGGCGGGCCCGCGCCGGCCCAAGGCGCAACGGCGCTCCTTGACGCAGCAGCAGCAGCGTCCGCGGCCGGAACCGGTACGTGGTCAGTCATGTCGGGCTCGGGGCTCAGTACAGCAGCGGATTGAAGTTGACGAACCCGCGCAGGGTATCGCGCACGTCCTCAAAGAATACACGCGAGCCCGACTTCGGCACGACAATCTTGTCTTCCGCCGCGAGCATGGGATCGTTGAGCTCGCCTTGCTGGATCTTCTTCAAGTCGACGACATAGGCATCGACCCCGGCCGGCGATGTTCCTGTCCTGAACACGATAACTTGCTCTTCTTTGGCGCGTCGCGTGGTCCCGCCCGCTAAAGCAATGCCCTCAAGCAAGGTCGTGCGACCGCGTATCGGGAAGACGCCGGGTTTATTCACCTCGCCCGCAATGGAAACCTCCAGATTGGCGAACTCCGACACGAACACGGCAACCTGCGGGTCCTGTAAATGGTCCTGCGCCAGCGCAGCGGCGATGCGTCGCTCGGCCTCGCCCGTGTTGAGCCCGGCGACGAGTACCATGCCTACCAGCGGCAGGCTGATGCCGCCGGCGTCGTTCACCCGCACAGTGGTGTTCAGCTCGTCAGCCTGAAAGACCTTGATATCGATAACATCGCCCGGCGTAATGCGATGGATTGCCCCGACGTCGACGTTGCGCGGGACACCGACCACCGCAGGCACGAGATTCTCCGACGGAACCTCGCCACGGGTTGCAAGCTCCGTCGGACCGGAACCCGGCAGGGGTTGCGCATCGCGAACGGCACCGCCGCCGGCGCAGCCGGCAAGCAGCGCGACGGCAGCCAGAACGACGAGCGGAGATTGACTGAGCATGACGGGTCGGGGCACGGCGGGAATGTAAGCGCTGGAATGATGCCGAACGTCGGCGGCGGTGACAACAGGCAAACAAAAGGGCAGGGGCACGGTCAGCGCTTTCGGCAACGTTCGGCGGCATTTCTCGACGCGTCGAGGGCGGCGGGCGTCCCGCGCGACGCCGGCCGGTTCGCGTTCGGCTCGGTGCCCTGGACTTTGAGCTGCTGCCGGCCGGGCGCGGACCGGCAAGTTGCGGTGCGCCACGGCGCGCGGCCTCGGAATTCCGCCCATGAGCCCCCATCAACTTGCCCCGAGGCGGACCGGCGAGCCAAACCCCCTGCCGGGTCCGTCATCCGCCGCCCCGAACGCTGTCGGAGACCATCAGGAGACCTTCAGGAGACCGTCAATTGATCGACCTGCACTGCCACATGCTCCCCGGCATCGACGACGGCGCCGGCGATCTGGACACGGCGCTGGCCATGGCCCGCATCGCGGTGGCGGACGGCATCGCGGTCACCGCCTGCACGCCGCACATCTATCCGGGGCTCTACGAAAACACCGCCCCAGGCATCGCAGCCGCCGTTGATGCGTTGCGCGCTGCGCTTGCGGAGGCCGACATCGGTTTGCAGCTCACCTTTGGTGCGGACATCCAGATCGTGCCGGAGCTGCTTGCCGGTCTGCGCCGCGGAACCCACCCAACGCTCCATGGCTCGCGGTACTTCCTGTTCGAGCCGCCCCACCACACGGTGCCCGTGCGCTTTGCCGAGACCCTCTTCGACACCCTGGCCGCCGGCTATACGCCCATCATCACCCATCCCGAGCGCCTCACCTGGCTGGACGACGAGCACTACGGCTGGTTCCTGGACGCGGCTGCCGACGGCGCCTGGATTCAGCTCACCGCCGGAGCGCTGACGGGCGATTTCGGACGCCGCGCGCGCTACTGGAGCGAGCGCATGCTGGACGACGGCGTCGTGCATATACTGGCCACGGATGCGCATGACCCGCATCATCGCCCGCCGATCATGTCCGCGGGTCGCGATGCCGCGGCGCAGTGGGTGGGCGCCGAAGAAGCCGAGCGTCTGGTCGATGATCGCCCCCGGGCGGTGCTCGCGGACCAGCCCAGCAACAGCGTCCTGCCGCCTCCTGCACGCCGGGGCGAGGTCCCAGCGAGCCGGCGCGGCAAGGAGCGCCGCGGCTGGTTCAGTCGGCTCTTCTCCAGCGCCGAGGTTGATTGAGGCCGCGCTCTGATCCCCTCGCGACACCGCTCCAGCGGTGTCGCGCCGCGAAGGGCGCTCTGCGCCCTGGTGCGTTGACGCGCGGGAGCGGCGGCGACTCGACAGCGACCCACTTGCCCGACCGGAGCCGGGCCGGAGAGCCGACCTCCTGGTCGGCTCGGTCCTCGCGCCCTGAGTGCATCTCGCTCTGTCGCCGTGTTGACCTGGAGGTCAACACTCCAGTCAGCACGCCAGTCAACACTCCGGTCAGCACTCCAATCAACGCACCAGAAGCACTTGCGCGCCCGGAGCCGGGCCGGAGCCGGGCCGGAGAGCCGACCTCCTGGTCGGCTCGGTACTCGCGCCCTGAGTGCATCCCGCTCTGTCGCCGTGTTGAACTGGAGGTCAACACTCCAGTCAACACGCCAGTCAACGCTCCAGTCAACGCACCAGAAGCACTTGCGCGCCCGGAGCCGGGCCGGAGCCCGGCCGGAGAGCCGACCTCCTGGTCGGCTCGGCACTCGCGACCGCATCCCGCTCTGTCGCCGTGTTGACCTGGAGGTCAACACTCCAGTCAACACTCCAGTCAACGCACCAGAAGCACTTGCCCG
>NZ_JABX01000050.1 GCF_001469165.1 Thiohalocapsa sp. ML1
AGCGCGGCATGGCCAACCGCCCGGCTCCCACGATGCAGATCGCGCGCCGGGGGCATCGAGCCCCCGGCACGCGAAGCCGGCTGAAAGCCGGCGCTCCCAGTCGGCGGCGTCTGGGCTTATAAGAGGGCACAGGCGCGGTCGTCCGCCCGGCGGCGCGGCATGGACAACCGCCCGGCTCCTGCGCCGCAGATCGCGCGCCGGGGGCATCGAGCCCCCGGCACGCGAAGCCGGCTGAAAGCCGGCGCTCCCAGTCGGCGGCGTCTGGGCTGATCAGAGGCCACATGCGCGGTCGTCCGCCCGGCGGCGCGGCATGGGCAACGGCCCGGCTCCCGCGCCGCAGATCGCGCGCCGGGGGCATCGAGCCCCCGGCACGCGAAGCCGGCTGAAAGCCGGCGCTCCCAGTCCGCGCCGGCGCGGCGTCGAGCCCGCTTGTCGGGCATACCTCAGTTGGGGACCACTTTTCGGTCAGCGCAGGTGATTCAAGGGCCGAGGATGGCTCCCTCGGCCCTCGGCCCTCGGCCCTTTTGCCCGCAAGCGCCGTGTGGTCGCGAAACTTGACTCGTCTGCAAGCATGCGCCGCCGTCGAGCAATCTAGGGTGCGGGCTGTTCCCCTTCGTCCGTCCGGTCCTCCGACCGCCGCCCGGGAATGAGCTTGTGCTCGAAGGCGTAAGAAGTGAGTGCGCGATTGTCGGCGAGACCGGTCTTGCGCAGGATATTGGAGCGGTGAACGTGGACGGTTTTGGGGCTGATGTTCAGCATCTCGCCGATCTCGGCCACGCTGTTGCCGAGGGCCAGGAGCCTGAAAATCTCGAACTCCCGGTCGGTTAGCAGCTCGTGCGGGACGCGGTCGGAATCGTTGACCATGCGGTCGGCGAGCTGCTCGGCGAGCGCCGGGCTCACGTAGCGACGGCCGGACAGCACCCGGCGCAGGGCTTCGGCGAGGGTATCCGGCGCGACGCTCTTATGCACGTAGCCCGCGGCCCCGGCCCGGAGCGCCCGCAGGCCGTAGGGCGATTCGGGCATGGCCGTGAACACCAGCACGGGCACATCGGCGTGTGTCTTCACCAGCCGATTCAGGAAGCTGATGCCGCCCCCCTCGGTCAGGCCGATGTCGATCATGGCCGCGGACCAGATGCCGTTGCGCAGCTTAGTGATCGCCTCCGGCGCCGAGCCGACGCCGACGACCTCGAGCCCGAGCCCGGTGGCCTCCACCGCGTGCACAATACCGGCGCGCATCACGGGTTGCTCGTCAACTATCAAGAGTCTCTGCACGCGATCCTCTCTCGCTTGTGCCGCCGGGCACGATGGCCGGATGCTCTCTCCGGATGCTCTCTCCGGATGCTTTCTCCGGATGCTCGCCGGGGCCGACGGCACATCGCGGACGAGATCGTTTCAGCGTCCCCGCCCGTGATGCGGCGCCCGATTCCCGCGGGCATGACGCACCATGCTCCCACGCGGGCGCGGCGCGCCGGCCGTCCGATTCGACAGCCGTCGCCGTCGCCGTCGCCGTCGCCGTCGCCGCAAGATAGTACGACATCGCCCCGGCCAATCGCCTGCGCGAGCGCAAACGAGGCCCGCAAAGGCTCGCGAGCCCCGCCGTAGCGGCTGTTTGCCTTACATTCGG
Organism: Thiohalocapsa sp. ML1; assembly: GCF_001469165.1. Lineage (GTDB taxonomy): Bacteria > Pseudomonadota > Gammaproteobacteria > Chromatiales > Chromatiaceae > Thiohalocapsa. The sequence continues at coordinate 1,625 of NZ_JABX01000050.1, forward strand.
TCGCCGACCTCACCCTCGGCCGTCTGCACCTCGACCTGCAGCCGGCCCTCGGCAAGCCTGACCTCGAGCCGTTCGCCCGGGCCGGTGTCGGCCGCCGAGCGGACCACTTTGCCGTCGGCGCTGCGCATGACGATGGCGTAGCCGCGCCGCAGCACGGCGAGCGGGCTCAGGGCATCCAACTGCGCGACCAGCGCCTGCAGCCGCGCTCGCCGCTGCCGGAGCAGCCCAGGGCCGAGCAGCCCCAAGCGCTGCATGAGCGCCTGCGCGCGCAGTCGCTGCTCGCGCAGACGCCGTGCCGGCGCCGCCGCGAGCAACGCGGCGCGGCGCTCGCGCAGCACCGCCCGGTCATCGCGCAGCCGCCGGTCCATGACCTGCATGAGCCGCAGCCCAAGCCGATCCAGAACCTGCGCCTGCTGTTGCAACCGGGCGGCGGGGTGTCGCAGGCGCAGCCGCCGCGTGACCGCCGCGAGGCGCTGCGCCGTCGCGACCATGCGCCCGCGTACTTTGTCGGACGAGCGGCGGTGCAGCGCAACCAGCCGCTCACGTAACGCGTCCGCGGCAGGCACGGCAAGCTCCGCCGCCGCCGACGGCGTCGGTGCCCGACGATCGGCGGCCAGATCGGCGATGCTGAGATCGATCTCGTGGCCGATGCCGGTGAGCAGTGGGATGCCGGACGCGCGGATGGCATGCGCGAGGGCCTCGTCGTTGAAGGCCATCAGGTCCTCCAGCGAGCCTCCGCCGCGCGCCAGGATCAGCAGGTCGCAGTCGGCGCGCCGGTTGGCGAGCGCGAGCGCCGCACAGATGGCCTGCGCCGCGCCGTCGCCCTGCACCGGCACCGGATAGATCAGCACCGGCACCAGCGGCAGGCGCCGACACAGCACGTTCAGCATGTCATGCACCGCGGCCCCGTTCGGCGAGGTGATGAGCCCGATCTGCGCCGGCAGCCGCGGCAGCGGGCGCTTGTCGGCCTCGGCGAAGAGCCCGAGCGCCGCCAACCGGCGCTTGCGCCGCTCCAGCTCCAGCCGCAGGGCGCCCTCGCCGGCGGGCTCCATGTGCTCGACGCGCAACTGAAAGTCCCCGCGCGACTCGAACAACGTGAGCCGCGCGCGCAGCAGCACCTGCTGGCCGTTGGCGGGGCGGAAGGCGAGCAGCCGCCGGCGCGGCTTGAACATCGCGCAGCGCACCTGGGCGCCGGCGTCCTTGAGCGTGAAGTAGCAGTGCCCGGACGGCGGCTCGGCGAGGTTCGAGATCTCGCCCTGCACCCACAGCATCGGCAGCGCGGCCTCGAGGATGGCCCGCGCCTCGGCGTTGAGACGGGATACGGTCCAGATATCGCGCTCAAAATCGAGCGCCTGCGCGGGGCTGGCGGCGAAGGACATAATCAGTGTGGCGGAGCTGCTGCGGACGGCTTCGTGGAGGTTGAGGCTTACCCTGGGGCGAGGCCGGAGCCGGGGCCGCCCGACGTCGGGCAAGCAGGCAGGGCGCGGGCCGATCGGGCGCTTGCCGCAAAAGTGCCGGTTTACCGACTCGCGTTGAATTCCTATGATAAGAGGTTAACTCATCGGCACCTGACTGCCGCCGGAGATTCCCGCCATGCGCCTGCTCGGTGAAGCCCTGACCTTTGATGATGTCCTGCTGGTGCCTGCCCATTCGCAGGTGCTGCCCGGCCAAGTCGATCTTTCCACGAAACTGACCCGCGGCATCGCGCTCAAGATACCGCTCGTCTCCGCGGCCATGGACACGGTGACCGAGGCGCGGCTCGCCATCACGCTGGCGCTGGAGGGCGGCATCGGCATCGTGCACAAGAACATGTCCGTCGAGCGCCAAGCCCGCGAGGTGCAATCGGTCAAGCGCTACGAAAGCGGCATCATCCGCGACCCCATCACCGTGGACTCCGAGCTGAGCATCGGCGAGGTGCTCGCCATCACGCGCAAGCACAACATCTCCGGCGTGCCGGTGACCGAGGGCGGGCACCTTGCCGGCATCGTCACCGGCCGCGACCTGCGCTTCGAGACGCGCATGGACGCCCCGGTGTCCGCCATCATGACGCCGCGCGAGCGCCTGGTCACGGTCAAGGAGGGCGCGAGCCGCGAGGAGGTGCTGGGCCTGCTGCACAAGTACCGCATCGAGAAGGTGCTGGTGGTCAACGATGCCTTCGAGCTGCGCGGGCTCATCACGGTCAAGGACATCCAGAAGGCGGCGGACTTCCCGAAGGCGTCGCGCGACGGCCACGAGCGCCTGCGGGTCGGTGCCGCCATCTCCGTGGGCGCCGGCACCGAAGAGCGCGCCACGGCGCTGGTGGAGGCCGGCGTCGACGTGCTGGTGGTGGACACCGCCCACGGCCACTCCCAGGGCGTGCTGGACCGTGTGCGCTGGATCAAGGAGCACTTCCCGGACGTGCAGGTGATCGGCGGCAACATCGCCACCGGCGACGCCGCCCGCGCGCTGGTGGAGGCCGGCGCCGACGCGGTCAAGGTCGGCATCGGCCCCGGCTCCATCTGCACCACGCGCATCGTCGCCGGCGTCGGCGTGCCGCAGATCACCGCGGTGGCGAACGTGCACGAGGCGCTGGCCGGCACCGGCGTGCCGCTCATCGCCGACGGCGGGCTGCGCTACTCCGGCGATGTCGCCAAGGTCATCGCCGCCGGCGCCAACAGTGTCATGATCGGCGGGCTCTTCGCCGGCACCGACGAGGCGCCGGGCGAGGTCGAGATCTACCAGGGCCGGTCCTACAAGTCCTACCGCGGCATGGGCTCCCTCGGCGCCATGGGCGCGAAGGAGGGCTCCAGCGACCGCTACTTCCAGGCCGACACGGACAAGGACAAGCTGGTACCCGAGGGCATCGAGGGCCGCGTGCCGTACAAGGGCAGCGTCATCAACGTCATCACGCAGCTCATCGGCGGGCTCGCCTCCAGCATGGGCTACACCGGCTGCCGCGACATCGAGGAGATGCGCACTAAGCCGCAGTTCGTCCGCGTCAGCGGCGCCGGCATGCGCGAGTCCCACGTTCACGATGTGACGATTACGAAGGAAGCGCCTAATTATCGCATCGACAACTGAGCGGCTAGGGGCTAGATGCTAGGGGCTAGGGTCCGATCGCGCCGGGGCCCACGGCTCACCTGACTAGTCCCTAGCCCCTAGCGACTAGCCCCTCATGTCCAACATCCATTCCCACCGCCTCCTGATCCTCGACTTCGGCTCCCAGTACACGCAGCTCATTGCCCGGCGCGTGCGCGAGGCCGGCGTCTACTGCGAGCTGCATCCCTGGGACATGGATGCGGCGCTGATCCGCGAGTTTGCGCCGAGCGGGGTCATTCTCTCCGGCGGCCCGCAGTCGGTGCACGAGGCCGAGACGCCGCGGGCTGACCCGCTGGTGTTCGATCTCGGCGTGCCGGTGCTCGGCATCTGCTATGGCATGCAGACCATGGCCGCGCAGCTCGGCGGCAGCGTCGCGCCGGCCACCGAGCGCGAGTACGGCTATGCGCAGGTGCGCGCCCGCGGGCATTCCAAGCTGCTGCGGGACATCGAGGACCACACCACGCCCGAGGGCTACGGCCTGCTCGACGTCTGGATGAGCCACGGCGACCGCGTCGAGGCCCTCCCTGACGGCTTTCGCGTCATCGCCGAGACCGACAACGCCCCGCTCGCCGGCATTGCCGACGAGGCGCGCGGCTTCTACGGTGTGCAGTTCCACCCCGAGGTCACGCACACGCGCCAGGGCCAGCGCATCATCGAGCGCTTCTGCCACGAGATCTGCGGCTGCGGGCGGCTGTGGACGCCGACCAACATCATCGACGACGCCATCGCCGCGGTACGCGCTCAGGTGGGCGGCGACGAAGTGCTGCTCGGCCTCTCCGGCGGCGTGGACTCCTCCGTGGTCGCCGCGCTGCTGCACCGGGCCATCGGCGAGCAGCTCACCTGCGTGTTCGTGGACAACGGCCTGCTGCGGCTCGGCGAAGGTGACCAGGTCATGGCCACCTTCGCGCGTCACATGGGCGTGCGCGTGATCCGCGTGGATGCGGCGGACCGGTTCCTGTCGCGGCTCGCCGGCGTCGAGGACCCGGAGCAGAAGCGCAAGGTCATCGGCAATACCTTCATCGACGTGTTCGACACCGAGGCCGCCAAGCTGCCCGGTGTGAAGTGGCTGGCACAGGGGACCATCTACCCGGACGTGATCGAGTCCGCGGGCGCCAAGACCGGCAAGGCCAAGGTCATCAAGTCCCACCACAACGTCGGCGGCCTGCCGGAGCAGATGAACCTCAAGCTCATCGAGCCGCTGCGGGAGCTGTTCAAGGACGAGGTGCGCCGGCTGGGCATCGAGCTCGGCCTGCCGGCGGAGATGGTGTACCGCCATCCCTTCCCCGGCCCCGGCCTTGGCGTGCGCATCTTGGGCGAGGTACGGAAAGACTTCGCCGACACGCTGCGCCGGGCGGATCATATCTACATCGAAGAGCTGCGCGCCGCCGGGCTCTACGACAAGGTCTCGCAGGCGTTTGCGGTGTTTCTGCCGGTGCGCTCCGTCGGCGTCGTCGGCGACAACCGCCAGTACGCGCACGTCATTGCGCTACGCGCGGTCGAGACCTTGGACTTCATGACCGCGTGCTGGGCGCACCTGCCCTACGCGTTTCTGGACCAGGTCTGCCGGCGTATCGTCAACGAGGTGCCGGGCGTCTCCCGCGTCGTCTACGACATCACCGGCAAGCCACCGGGCACCATCGAGTGGGAGTGAGCGGCGGACTCGGCCCGCACGCCGACCCGATCTCGCGGCGCCGGTCGTGCCGCCCCGCAATACCGCACTGGAGCCCGATCTTGCGGCGCTGACCCCCGATGGCGCAGGCCCCTGAATCCATCCCAAGCGCAGCAGCGGAGCAGGACCTGCACTGGATGCGCCACGCGCTGCTGCTCGCCGAACGCGCCGCGGCCGAGGGCGAGGTCCCCGTCGGCGCCGTTGTGGTGCGCGACGGCGAGGTCCTGGGCGAAGGCTGGAACCGCCCCATCGCCGCGCACGACCCCACCGCCCACGCCGAGATCCAGGCCCTGCGCGCCGCCGCCCAACACATCGGCAACTACCGCCTCACCGACGCCCTGCTCTACGTGACGCTGGAGCCCTGCCCCATGTGCGCCGGTGCCATCGTGCATGCCCGCATCGCGCGGGTCGTCTACGGCGCAGCAGACCCCAAGGGCGGCGCCTGCGGCAGCGTGTTCGACCTGTTGCCGTCGGATCAGCGCTTCAACCACCGCACCGCCTGCGTCGGCGGCGTGCTGGCCGACGACTGCGCCGAGCTGCTGCGCGGCTTCTTCGCGGCCAGACGCAAGCGGCGCGGCGAGGCTGATACGGCGCCCGCCGACGCCGACAAGCCGTGCCCGGCGTCGCCGTAACATTGACGACGAAGCCATGCTTGACTTGCGAACCCTTCCCGTTGAGCCCGTACCGCAGCCCCTCCCGCTGTCACACTACTGTCATCAGGAATAGACTCGGCAGCGCGGCGTCGGGGCGCCGACCGCGGCGGCGGCTCCGCCGGCCTTGACGGCTTTCCCGCAATGGTTACGCGCAAGAAGAACGGCCCGAAGCGCATCGGCTTCGTCTCCACCCGCATCAGCGGCACCGATGGCGTCAGTCTGGAAATCGAGAAATGGGCGCACGTGCTCGAATCCATGGGGCACAGATGCTTTTACATCGCCGGGCTCTGCGACGACCGCCCGCCGGAGCGCTGCCACGTCATCCCGGAGGCGCATTTCCGCCACCCGGACATTGAGGTCGTGAGCCGGGAGTCCTTCGGCGGGCGGCTACGTGCGCCGGAGCTGAGCGACCGGGTGCGGGAGCTGACGGCGCGCATCGATGCGCAATTGCGCGCGGCCATCGAGCGCTTCGACCTCGACGTGCTCATCGCCGAGAACTGCCTGACCATCCCGATGAACATCCCCCTCGGGCTCGCACTGGTGGAGACCATCATGGAGACGCCGGTGGCCTGCATCGCGCATCACCACGACTTCGTCTGGGAGCGGGACCGATTCCTAGTGAACTGCGTCGATGACTATCTGGTCACGGCCTTTCCGCCGCGGCTCGCGCAGATCGACCATGTCGTGATCAACACCCAGGCCGCGAGCGAGTTCAGCCGCCGCACTGGCCTGCCCTGCACCGTGGTGCCGAACGTGATGGACTTCGACCGGCCGCCGGCCGCTGCGGCCCCGCGCGGGCTGCGGGCGGCGCTTGGCATCCGCGATGACGACATTCTGGTGCTGCAGCCCACGCGCATCGTGCAGCGCAAGGGCATCGAGACCTCCATCGAGCTGGTGCGGCGGCTCGATGACCCGCGCGTGAAACTCGTGGTGTCGCATACCGCCGGCGACGAGGGCGACACCTATGCCCGGCGCATCCTGGACTACGCCGCGCTGCTCGGCGTGGAGCTGATCCTGGCCGGCGACGTCATCGACGCGGGCGGGGCGGACTCCGGGGCCGCGCCCTTTAGCATCTGGGACGCCTACGAGGAGGCGGACCTCATCACCTATCCGAGCACCTACGAGGGCTTCGGCAACGCCTTTCTGGAGGCCGTGTACCATCGCAGGCCCATCCTCTGTAATCGCTACTCGATTTTTCGCACCGACATCGAGCCGCTCGGCTTCAACACCATCGAGATCGACGGCTACATCACCGATGACGTGCTCGCCGAGGTGCGCCGGGTGCTGGAAGACGCCGCGTATCGGCAGGACATGGTGGAGCAGAACTTCCGCATCGGGCTCCAGTAATTCAGCTACCGCCGTGTCGCCACGGAGATGCAGGCGCTGCTGTCGGCGCCGAACCTGATCACGCACGGGCTTGACCCGGAGCGGTGCTTCACCTCTTGAGGGCAGAGGGCGGTGGGCAAAGGGCGAAGGTGAAGGGCCGAGAGCCGAGGGCCAAAGGAGCCCGCCCTCCTCGGCCCTTGGCCCTCGGCCCTTTGGTTCTGCGCCAAGCGCGGCCCGCCCCCGACTGGAGCCGGCGGGCCTGAGGCGTTAGTCTGGGGCATGTCTCGACACGCCGCTCCGGCAAGCCCATGACCGACGATCCCCTCTACATCGCGCTGATCAGCGTCCACGGCCTGCTCCGCGGGCAACAACTGGAGCTCGGCCGCGACGCCGACACCGGCGGGCAGACGCTCTATGTGGTGGAGCTGGCCCGGGCGCTCGCGGCCCGGCCCGATGTCGCGCGCGTGGATCTCTTCACGCGGCTCGTGGACGACCCGGCCGTGAGCCCCGACTACGCGGTGCCCATCGAGGACCTTGGGGCGGGCGCGCGCATCGTCCGCGTCCCGGCCGGCCCCGCCGGCTACCTGCCGAAAGAGCAGCTCTGGGACCACCTGGACGCCTTAGCGGACAACATGCTCGCGTTCCTGCGCGAGCAGGACCTTCTGCCCAAGCTGCTGCACAGCCACTACGCCGACGCGGGCTATGTCGGTGCCAGGCTTACGGCGCAGCTCGGCGTGCCCCTGGTGCATACCGGGCATTCGCTCGGGCGCGTCAAGCGTCAGCGGCTTTTGGCTTCCGGCGTGAAGCAGGAGCTGATCGATACGCGCTACACCATGGACCGGCGCATCAATGCGGAGGAAGAGGTCCTCGCCGCCGCGGCCCTCGTCATCACCAGCACGACGCAGGAGATCGAGGAGCAATACGGGCTCTACGATCACTACCAGCCCGAGCGCATGAGCGTGATCCCGCCGGGGACGGACCTAGAGCGCTTCCACCCGCCGACGGGCGCCGAGCAGCAGAGCGCCATCGGCCGGGAGCTGGAGCGTTTCCTGAGCGAGCCGCGCAAACCGATGATCCTGGCGCTGTCCCGGCCGGACGAGCGCAAGAACATCGCGACGCTCATCGAGGCCTACGGCGCGTCGGACGAGCTGCAGCGCGCCGCAAACCTGGTCATCGTCGCCGGCAATCGCGACGACATCCGGGAGCTCGACGCCGGCGCGCAGCAGGTGCTCACCGATGTCCTGATCCTCATCGACCTCTACGACCTCTACGGCCGCGTCGCCTACCCCAAGCACCACGGCGCCGACGACGTGCCGCTGCTCTACCAGCTCACCGCAGCCTCCCACGGCGTCTTCGTCAACCCGGCGCTCACCGAGCCCTTTGGCCTCACGCTCATCGAGGCAGCCGCGAGCGGCCTGCCCATCGTCGCCACCGAGGACGGCGGCCCCATCGACATCGTCAAGCATTGCCGAAACGGCATCCTCATCGATCCGCTCGATACCCAGGACATCACCAAGGCCCTGCTCAAGGTGCTGAGCGACCGCAGCCGCTGGCGCGAGTTTGCGCGGAACGGCATCGCCGGCGTGCGCGAGCATTACTCCTGGGAGGCCCACGCCGAGAGCTACATGGCGGCCGTCGCACCGCTGCTCGCGCGCGTGGCACCGCCGCCGCGGCACCCGATGACACGCCGGCCCATGCTTTATCACGACCGCGCCATCTTCACGGACCTCGACCAGAACCTGCTTGGCGACCCTGACTCGCTCGCGGACTTCATCCGCATCATCCGCGAGAACCGCAAGTGCACCAGCTTCGGCATCGCCACCGGGCGCCGGCTCGATTCGGCGCTCGCCATCATGCGCCGCTACGGCATCCCGCGCCCGGACGTGCTCATCACCGGCCTCGGCACCGAGATCTATTACGCCCCGCAACTGACCCAGGACCATGCCTGGTCGCGCTACATCGACTACCTCTGGCACCCGCGCCGCGTGCGCGACACGCTGGCGGACCTGCCCGGCATCGAGCGCCAGCCGCGCACGGAGCAGAGCCGCTTCAAGGTCAGCTTCTACATCGACCCGAATCGCGCCCCGGGGCTGGACGAGATCGGCAGCCTGCTGCACCAGGCGGACCTGCACATCAACCTGAACCTCTCCTTCGGGCAGTTCCTGGACGTGGTGCCGGCGCGGGCCTCCAAGGGCCTGGCGCTGCACTACGTGGTCGATCAATGGGGCATCCCGCTGGAGCACTGCCTCGCCGCCGGCGGCAGCGGCGCGGACGAGGACATGATGCGCGGCAACACGCTGGCCGTCGTCGTCGCCAACCGCCACCACGAGGAGCTCTCGCAGCTCACCGACACCCAGGGCATCTACTTCGCCGAGGCGCCCTATGCCGCGGGCATCCTGGAGGCGATCGAGCACTATCGGTTCTTCGATGCCTGTCAGGTGCCGCGGGCGCCGGATTAGGCGGGAGTACCAGAGTGCGGGAGTGCAATGGCGGCGAAATCCGAGGTTTAAGGAAACGCGGAAGTCTTCGGCGTTTCCCGCCGGGCACGCGGTGAGAGGGGCGATTTCGATAGCGATGTCGATTTCGATGGAGACGGCAAGGAGTCCCAACCAAGCGGACCACCATACCCACGACCACGACCACGACCACGACCACGAACCGGGGAACAATATGCCCGTCTTCGACAGCACCATGCTGATCTGCACCGACCTCGACCGCACGCTGCTGCCGAACGGCTTCCAGCCCGAATCCGCGAGCGCCCGGCCGCGCTTTCGCGCCCTGGCGGCGCACCCCGACGTGCGCGTGGCCTATGTCACCGGGCGTCACCATGCGCTCGTCGATCAGGCCATCGCCGAGTTCGACATCCCGGTGCCGGACTTTTTGATCGGCGATGTCGGCACCAGCATCTACCACGTGGAGGGCCGCGCCTGGCAGCCGCAGCAGGCCTGGCAGGACGTCATCGCCGCGAGCTGGGGCGGGCGCGACGGCGCCGCGCTGCACGCCATCATCGCGGACATCGACGGGCTCTTGGAGCAGGAGCCCAGCAAGCAAGGCCCCTTCAAGCTCAGCTATTACACGCCGGAGGACTGGGAACGGCCGGCGCGGCTCGCCGAGATCGACGCGCGCTTCCGCCAGGCCGGCATCGCCGCGAACCTGTTCTGGAGCCTGGACGAGCACGCCGGCACCGGGCTCCTGGACGTGCTGCCCGCGGCGGCGAGCAAGCTCTCCGCCGTGCAATGGCTCATTGGCCAGATGGGGCTCGCTGCGGAGCGCACGGTCTGCGCCGGCGACAGCGGCAACGATCTGGAGATGCTGACCGGCCCCATCAACGCCGTGCTCGTCGCCAACGCGGCGCCGGATGTCCGTGCCGAGGCGGCGAGCCTCGCCGAAGCGGCGGGCTTGGCCGATCGGCTCTATGTCGCGACAGGCGACTTCCATGGCATGAACGGCTGCTATGCCGCCGGCATCCTCGAGGGCGTCGCGCACTACCTCCCGCAGTCCGTGGGGCTGTGGGAAGATATTCGCGCCTGACAGGCAGCGCCGCCCCTCTCATCGCGGCCCACCGACAACACCGCCACCACCATGCATGACGACGACGACGCCCCGGAACCCCTGCTGAGCCCCATTGAGGCCCGTGTCCTCGGCTGCCTGATGGAGAAGCAGCGCACCACGCCGGATCAGTATCCGCTGACGCTGAACGCGCTGGTGACGGCCTGCAACCAGAAGACGAGCCGCCACCCCATCATGCACCTGCCCCCGGGCGAGGTTGGCCATACCGTCAACCAACTGCGCGACCGCGGCTTGATCCATGCGAGCTTCAGCGGTCGCACCGAGCGCTACGACCACAAGCTCGCCGGTCACTTCATGCTCGACCGCCGCCAGCTCGGCGTGCTCTGCGTGCTGATGCTGCGCGGGCCGCAGACGCCGGGCGAGCTGCGCACCAACGCCGGGCGCCTTGCGGACCTGCCGGACCTCGCCACCGTGCACGAGACGCTCGACAGCCTCGCCGGCCACCAGCCGCCGCTGGTGCGCGAGCTGCCGCGCCAGGCCGGCGCCAGGGAGCAGCGCTTTGCGCACCTGCTCTCGGGCGAGCCCGAGATCGAGACGGCGCCCGCCGCGGCGAGCGCGTCGCCGACGGGCGCAGCACTCGCACAGCGGGTGGAGAGCTTGGAACAGGACGTCGCGGAGCTGAAGGAGGAGCTCGCGCGGTTGCGCGAGCAGTTGGAATGATGCGCTGAGCTGCGGTCTCGGCGGCCTATGGCCGCAAACGAAAACGGCGGCCCTGTGGCCGCCGTATCGCGATGTTTGGAGCGGGAAACGAGACTCGAACTCGCGACCCCAACCTTGGCAAGGTTGTGCTCTACCAACTGAGCTATTCCCGCCTGAGAGCGCGCTATTGTAGCGCCGCGGATGCCTCTGTCAACCGATGTTGCGAAGATCTTACGGCGCGCGACAGCAGCTCAGCGGTCGTCGGCGGCGCCGCGCGGGCCGGCCGTGAGCAGCGGCCAGGCGACGCGCAGATACAGGAACATGGACCACAGGGTCAGCGCCGCCGCGATGTACAGCAGCACATAGCCCATGCCCCGCACGGGCTGCCCGAGCACGGGCCCGCCCAGCACCAGCAGCACGATGGCGACCATCTGCGCCGTGGTCTTGAGCTTGCCGGCCATGCTGACGGCCACCTGCGCCCGGGCGCCGAGCTCCGCCATCCATTCACGCAGCGCCGACACGGTAATCTCGCGGCCGATGATGACCGCCGCCGGCAGCGCGAGCCACATGCTCGGGTCCGCCTGCACCAAGAGCACCAGCGCGACGGCGACCATCAGCTTGTCCGCCACCGGGTCCAGGAAGGCCCCGAGCGGCGAGGTCTGCCCCAAACGGCGCGCGAGCCAGCCGTCCAGCCAATCCGTGAGCCCCGCCAGCGTGAACACCAGCGCGCACACCGGCCGCGCCCAAGGCGTCGGCAGGTAGAAAATCACGACGAAGACGGGGATCAGCGCGATGCGCAGCAGCGTCAGGCCGTTCGGCAGATTCCAGATCAAAGCGAGGTTTCCTCCGGCAGGGGGCGCCCATGCTGCCGGCGGCGGCGGCGGCGGGCCATGACATTCTAACGGGGAGGTACGGAGTACGGAGTACGGAGTACGGGGGCGCCGGCCCGAAGCGCAAGCCTGGCGCCGGAAAAGCTGTCGGGGCCGGAAGCAGTGCGTCCGGTGCCCCCTCGGCCGCGGAGCGCAAGCTTTGCGAGCTGGACCGCACGATAGGCGCACGATAGGCGGGAAGACGCAAGCGCGTGCCGCTCCCCGACGAACGGCCTGCTTCCGCCCCCGTACTTCGTACTCCGTACTCCGTACTCCGTACTCCGTACTCCGTACTCCGTACTCCGTACTCCGTACTCCGTACTCCGTACTACGTACTACGTACTACGTACTACGTACTTTCTTTACTAACGGCATCATGTATCCGCCGCGCCAGCTCGTCACTGATGCCGTCCACCCGCGCAATGTCCTCCGGCGCGGCGCGGGCGAGGCCGCGCAGGCCGCCGAAGGCCTTGAGCAGGTTCTGGCGGCGCTTGGGGCCGACGCCGGGGATGCCCTCCAGCACCGAGGTGCGGCGCGCCTTGTCGCGACGCTGGCGATGGCCGGTGATGGCGAAGCGGTGCGCCTCGTCGCGGATCTGCTGCACCAGGTGCAGCGCCGGCGAGTCGGCACCGAGAATGATCGCGGACGGGCGCTCCGGCAGCCATAGCTGCTCCGCGCCGGCCTTGCGGTCCGGCCCCTTGGCGACGCCGACGAGCTTGAGACCGGACACGCCCAGCTCCGCCAGCACCTGCCCGACGGCGCCGAGCTGGCCCTTGCCGCCGTCGATGAAGAGCACGTCCGGCATCGGCACCTCGCCCTGCTGCACGCGCCGGTAGCGGCGGGTGAGCGCCTGCTCCATGGCCGCGTAGTCGTCGCCGGGGGTGATGCCCTCGATGTTGAAGCGCCGGTAATCGGACTTGCGCGGACCGTCGCCGTCGAACACCACGCAGGAGGCCACGGTCAGCTCGCCGCCGGTGTGGCTGATGTCGAAGCACTCCATGCGCGCCGGCAGCTCGTCGAGGTCGAGCGCGTCGCGCAGCGCCTCCAGCCGGCGGGCATAGCCGGCGCGGCTGCCGAGGCGGGACTTGAGCGCCAGCTCGGCGTTGTCCTCGGCCATCTTGAGCCAGCGGGCGCGGTCGCCGCGCAGGCGATGCTTGATGCCGACGCGCCGGCCGGCCTGCTCGGTGAAGGCCGCCTCCAGGAACTCGCGCTCGTCGGGCTCCGCGTTGACCAGAATCTCTGGCGGCAGCTCCTTGTCGCCATAGAACTGCGCGAGAAACGCCGACAGCACCGACTCCAGCCCGGCGGCGTCCGGCACCTGCGGGAAGAAGGCCTTGTTGCCCAGGTTGCGCCCGGCGCGGATGAAGAAGACCTGCACGCAGACGCTGCCGCCCTCCCCCGCCGCGGCGACGATGTCGAGATCCCCGCCGTCGCCCGAGACGTACTGGCGCTGCTGGATGCGCCGTAGCGTCGCGATTTGGTCGCGCAGCCGGGCGGCGCGCTCGAACTCCAGTGCCTCGGCGGCCTGCTCCATGCGCTCGCCGAGCTCGTCGATGACCTCGTTGGTGCGACCTTCGAGAAACTTCACGCTGTGCGCGACGTCCGCCGCGTAGTCCTTCGGCGAGACGAAGCCGACGCAGGGCGCCGTGCAGCGCTTGATCTGGTATTGCAGGCAGGGCCGCGTGCGGGTGGCGTAGAAGGTGTCCTCGCACTGGCGCACCGGAAAGAGCTTCTGCAAGAGCTGCAGCGTCTCGCGCGTGGCCCAGGCGCTCGGATAGGGGCCGAAGTACTTGTCGCCGCCGCGCTTGGGGCCGCGGTAGAAGGCGAGCCTCGGAAAGGTGTCGCTCGCCGTCAGCCGGATGTACGGATAGCTCTTGTCATCGCGCAGCAGCACGTTGAAGCGCGGCTTGTGCGCCTTGATGAGGTTGTTCTCAAGCAGCAGCGCCTCGCCCTCGGTGCGCGTCACGGTCACCTGGATGTCCGCGATCTGGCTCACCATGACCACGAGCCGGCGGTTCAGCGCGCGGCCGAAGTAGCTCGCCACCCGGCGCTTCAGGTCCTTCGCCTTGCCGACATAGAGCACGCCGCCCTCGGCGTCCAGCATGCGGTAGACACCTGGCTGGGGCGGAATATCCTTTAGCGCATTCTTATGATCAAAAGCCATTGAAGAAAGTTTGAAGGGTGAAGGGTGAAGTTTGAAAAGAAGAAAGGCTCAAGCTGCATTACGCATTGAGCGACGGTGTCTGGGCGTATTCATTTCGAACTTCAAACTTCAAACTTCAAACTTTTCGCAACACCGCCCGACAACATCATCAAACATCGCCTCCGTCAGTCTACGGGTCTGGGTGTTGTAGCGGCTGCAATGGTAGGAATCGAGCAGGGTCATGCCGTTCGGCAGCGCGTGCTCGGCGCCGTGGCCGAAGGGCCAGGCGGATTGGCGCAGGTCCAGCGCGCGCAGCACGGCGTTGTGGGCCACTTGGCCCAACGCCAGCAGCACGGCGCCCGCGGGCAGCTCGGCCAGCTCGGCGGCGAGGTAGGGGTTGCAGGTGCGCACCTCCTCCGTGGTGGGCTTGTTCTCCGGCGGCAGGCATTTGACCGCGTTGGTGATCCGGCAGTTCGACAGGGTCAGATCGTCGTCGGCCGCCCGCGACTCCGGCGCGCTAGCGAAGCCATGCCGATGCAGCGTTCGGTACAGCAGAATGCCGGCGAAGTCGCCCGTGAACGGGCGGCCGGTGCGGTTCGCGCCGTGCATGCCGGGGGCCAGCCCGACAATCAGCAGGCGCGCCGCCGGATCGCCGAAGGCCGGCACCGGCCGGGCGTGGTAGCCCGGACAAGCCCGGCGCACCGCGGCCAGGTGGGCGGCGAGCCGCGGGCAGCGCGTGCAGTGCGGATCGAACGTGATTGGGGCGGGGGCGGTCATCGGCGCTCGGGCACCCCCGCTGCATCGGGCCAACGCATCATGCCGAGCCTTCGTCGATCAGCCCATGACGATAAGCGAGCCGCGTCAGCTCCACGTCGGTGCCGACCTTGAGCTTCTCAAAAATCCGCTGTCGGTAGGTGCTGATGGTCTTCTGGTTGATGCCCAACGCATCGGCGATGTCGTGGTTGCGCCGCCCGTCCAGGATCATCAGCGTGACCTGTATCTCGCGGCCCGAGAGCTGTTCAAAGGGGGTAGAGCAGATCCCGCGCCAGCCGGCGACCATGCGCCGCTGCGCCAGCTTGGCGTCGACATAGGGCAGCCCGCGGTGGACGGCGCGAACGGCGTCCAGGAGCTCCCGCGCTGGGCAGCCCTTGGTGAGATAGCCGACGGCACCGGCTTCGTGAACCTGGGTCGGCAACGGCTCGTCGCTCAGCGCCGACAGCACGATAATGCGCAGCTCCGGCAGGAGCCGCTTGAGGCGGCGGATCGCCTCGATGCCACCCATGCCGCCCGGCATGTTGAGATCCATCAACACGATATCCGCGCCGAGCCCGGTCTCCACCAGCGCGACTGCTTCCTCGCCGCTCTGCCCTTCAGCCACGACGCACAGATCCCCCGCTGACTCGAGGATGGAGCGCAGGCCCGCGCGCACGAGTTGGTGATCGTCGACGATCATCACGCTGATCATGGCTGTTCTCTGGGCTTTGCTCGGGACGGCGCGGACCATCGCACAATATCGCTGTTAGCTCGCCCCGTAACCTCCGGAAAGCGTGCTTATGGCACAAAAGCGGCCGGCGCAGACGTGAGGCGCACCCGACCCGCCCCCGTTGCTCGCCCGACTGCGACGGCCCCGGTATGCTGCATCGCCATGGACAGCAACACCAACAGGCCCGACTACACCGGCGGCGGCATCGTCAACCTCGCCGCTAGCCTCATCGAGGCCCGCGGCGGTCGGCCCCGCGCGCCGACCCTGCGCGCCCTGCCCACCGCGGAGCTGGCCGCCGCCCGCCATGTGGTGCTGGTGGTGCTCGACGGCCTCGGCAGCCGTTGGCTCGCGCGCCACGCCCCGGGCTCGCTGCTCGCGCAGCGGCAGGTGACGGAGCTCACGTCGGTGTTCCCGCCGACCACGGCGAGCGCCGTCACGACCTTTCTCACCGGGCTCGCGCCGCAACAGCACGGGCTCACGGGGTGGTTCATGTGGTTTCGCGAGCTCGGCTGCGTCATGTCCGTGCTACCCGGCACGCCGCGCTACGGCGGCGTCGGCTACGGCAAGGCCGGGGTCGATCTGCAGCGCCTGCTCGGCCATGAGTCGCTTTTCGCGCAGCTCGCGACGCCATCGGTGGCCGTGTCGCCGAGCTGGATCGCGCGCTCGGACTTCAACCTCGCGCACTTAGGCCCCGCCCGGCTCCTGACCTACAAGTCGCTGAAGCAGATGTTCCGGCGCGCCGCCCGCGCCATCCGCCAGGCCCGGGAGCCGAGCTTTTTCTACCTGTACTGGCCGGGGCTCGACGGCATCGGCCATGAGCAAGGCATCGAGAGCCCGCAGGCACTGGCGCACTTCAACGAGATCGATGCGCGGCTCGCGGATTTCACGCGCGCCATCGCCGGCACGGACACGGCCGTGCTGGTCTCGGCGGATCATGGGCATCTCGATCGCGGCCCGGACGACATCGTGGCGCTGGCCGATCACCCGGACCTCGCCGACTGCCTCGCCCTGCCCCTCTGCGGCGAGCCACGCGCGGCCTATTGCTACGTCCGGCCGGATCGGGTCGAGCGCTTCACGGCGTACTGCCGCGACGTGCTCGGCGACCGCTTCGCGCTGCATCGAAGTCAAGACCTCATGACCACCGGGCTATTCGGCGACGGCCCCCCGCATCCGCGGCTCGCCGAGCGCATCGGCGACTTCACGCTCATCTCGCGCGGCCGTGCCCTCATCCACGAGCAATTGCCCACCGAGGACACCTTTGAGCAGATCGGCGTGCATGGGGGGCTGAGCGCGGAGGAGCTGTATGTGCCGCTCTGTCTCGTGAGGGCGTGACGGCTTCCGGCTGCGGGCGCATGTCGTGCGCGTAGTCTTGCGCGATCCGATGACGACAGCGACAAGGACAAACAAAACCAACGCAAACGCCAGGGCGCTACAGCCCTTGCATCGCCCGATACCCCGGCAGCGCCGCGACGCGCGCGAGCCAGCCCCGCACGGCCGGACGGTCGTCGAGCGCCACCTGCGCCTCGTGCGCGAGGGCCACGTAGGGATAGCAGGCGAGGTCTGCAATCGTCGCACCGTCACCCACCAGCCAGTCGTGCTCGGCCAAGCGCTGCTCCAGCAGCGCAATCCCTGCCCGCCCCTCCGCCTGACAGGCCGCAACGTCAAACGGCCGGCCGAACTGCAACGCCGACCGCGCCCGCGCGAGCCCGTACAGCAGCTCGTTCTCGGACAGCGCGAGCCATTGCAGCACCTGCGCCTCGCCGAGCGGGTCAGCCGGCAGCCAAGGCCCGCCGGCACTGCCCGGCCCGCCATAGCGCCGTGCCAGGTAGAACAGGATCGCCTGGGAGTCCCAGATGCGCGCGTCGCCGTCTGCGAGCAGCGGAATCTGCCCGCGCAGGCTGATGGCCTTGAAGGCCTCGGTCTGCGTCTCGCCCCGGCTGCTGTCCACCGGCACCCGCTCGTAGTCGAGCCCGAGCATGTCGAGCAAGAGCCGCACCTTCCAGCAGTTGCCGGAGCGTTCGAAGTCGTACAGGCGCATGGGCGCGGTTTCCAAGGCTTGCCGGATCGCGCATTATGGCGCTCTTTGCGCGGCCGCCAAACTGCGCACAGCCGATTGCCGTCGCACCGGACTTGCCGTCATGCCAAGCACCGTTTTCCTCACGCGCGTTGTGCTGCGGAACTACAAAAGCATCGCCGGCTGCGACGTCAGACTCGGCCCACTCACCTATCTGCTCGGGCCGAACGGCTCCGGCAAAAGCAACTTCGTCGACGCCCTCCACCTCGTGCGCGATGCGCTCAGCGGCTCACTGGATCATGCGCTGAATGAGCGCGGGGGTCTCAACGAAGTACGGCGCCGCTCCGGCGGTCATCCCACGCATTTTGGCATCCGCCTGGAGTTTCAGCTCCCCGACGATGGCCCGCAAGGCTATTACGCATTCCGGGTCGGCGCGGTCCGCGGCGGCGACTACGAGGTCCAGACCGAGCGCTGCGTCATCGGCGAACGGTACGGCAAGGGACCGTCGTTTCATCTGGTCAAGGGTCAGATGGAAAACACGAGCGAAGCCGTCTTTCCCGCCACCACCGCGGATCGTCTCGGCTTGGTCGCCGCGTCCGGATTGACGGCCTTCCGCCCGCTCTTCGACGCATTGACGTCCATGGGCTTTTAGGCCTCGATCATCGTGCCGGCCACATCGCCTGCCGCACGCAAGCGGTTCGCACAGCGGACACTACTGCGCTGGGATCGCCGGCTTTCCAGCCGGCTCGCCGCCAGCGCGGCTCGATGCCGCGTCGGCGGCGTCCTGGCCGATCAGAGAGCACATGCGCGCTCGTCCGGCCGGCCGCGCGGCATGGGCAACCGCCCGGCTCCCGCGCCGCAGATCGCGCGCCGGGGGCATCGAGCCCCCGGCACGCGAAGCCGGCTGAAAGCCGGCGCTCCCAGTCGGCGCCGGCGCGGTCTCGAGCCCGCTTGCCGGGCATACCTCAGTTTGAGAGTTTGCAGATGAGTCAAGTGTACGACCACACCTGGGGGAAGGGCCGAGGGCCGCGGGCCGCGGGCCGAGGGCCGAGGGAGCCATCCTCGGCCCTCGGCCCTACAGCCGCCGCGCTCCGTAGCAGCCCCCGCGCGCTGGTCGGAGTGATGATCAAGGCCGGCTTTTACAATCTTAATCCCAAGCTCATGCGGGAGCTGCAAAAGCCCCAGGATGGGCGCCTGCCCAAACCCGCCGGCGAGAGTATTGCGAGCGTCATCCGGCAACTGGAGCGCACTGCATCGACCAGCGTATTGGACGGCATCAGCGAGTATCTGCATGCCATGGCGCCAACGGTCCATGGCGTACGGCACACATCCATCGGGCCAATGGAAACGCTGGAATTCCGCCAGGACATCACGGACTCCAACCAGCCGTGGCGCTTTCTGGCGCGGAACATGTCCGATGGCACCCTGCGGGCACTCGGGGTTCTGACCGCCCTGTTCCAGGGGCAAGGTGAAGAGCCGTCGCGCCTCGTGGCCATCGAAGAACCCGAGACCGCGCTGCATCCGGGGGCGTTCGCGGCGCTGCGCGAAGCGCTGAAGCGCGCCGCGGAGCAGCGTCAGGTCTTGATCACCAGCCACAGCCCCCCGCTCCTCGATGACCCCGAGCTGCCCGCCGACTCGCTGCTCGCTGTTGTTTCCACGGGCGGAGAGACGCAGATCGCGCCGGCCGACCCGGCCTCACGCGAGGCACTCCAGAGTGACCTGTTCACCGCGGGCGAGCTTTTGCGGCTCAATCAATTGGAGCCCGATCCCGAGGTGCTTGAATCCCAATCGGGCAAACAGCTCGACCTCTTCGCCGATTGATGCAACGCGCGAACGGTAACACTGAGCTTAACGTGTCGGCAATGGTCACCGTGGCAAGCATTGTTGAAGGAAACGGCGAAGTGGCGGCGGTACCCGTCCTGCTACGCCGATTGGCGGCATGGCTTACCCCGCAGACGGCGGTTCAGCGTTCGCCACCCATTCGCGTGCGCCGCGATCGCTTCCTCCACAGGGAAGAGGACTTTCGCAAGTATGTGTTGCTCGCGTCGGCGAAGGCGGGCAAGGTCGGCTGGATTCTGATCATCCTGGATGCGGACGACGATTGCCCCGCGGCGCTCGCACCACGCATCGCGGAGCAAGCAAAGACGCTCGTCGGACACAAGCGTGTGTCCGTCGTGTTGCCCACGCGAGAATTCGAGGCCTGGTTCATCGCGAGTGGCCGGTCGCTGGACGGCAAGCGCGGATTCAATCTGGACGCAATCCCTGCCGATCCGGAAATCTACCGAGACGCCAAGGGTTGGCTGCACGCAAGGATGCGTAACGGCTATCGGGAGGTCACGGACCAGCCCGCATTCTCGGCGGGAATGGACCTGGAGCAGGCGAGGGCCAACAGCAGGTCGTTTCGCAAGCTTTGCGACGACTGGGGGCGGCATTGCGAGCAGGTACGCGCCTGAGGACGAGCGGCCGTGCTCGTTCGGGCGCTGCGCACTGCAAGGTCGTCGAGGCGCTACGGGTCGGCTCGTCGAGCGAAAACCCCGAGGCCAGCCGTCAGTGGTCGGTCGTCAACTCGGCGGCGGAACGCAGCACGCGGGGCTGCGCGTCGACGGTCACGGGCTGCGCGGATGGTTGGGGCGGCGGCGGTGTCGCGGCGGGGGGCACTTCGCCACAGGCGCGGCGCTGCTGAAGCCGGCTCTCCGACGTATTGGCCGCGAGCACCGCGGCCGTTGCGAGCCGACACGCGTCGCTGACACGCGCGGATGCGGTTGGATCTTCCCAGCGGATGCTCGGCCGCTGAGGCTCCGGCAATGGCCGGGCGGGTGCCTTGACCGCCACCGGGGCGGGCGGCGGATCGACGATGCGTGTCGGCGGTGGCGGCGCCGGTGCGGCCGGGCGTGGTGTAGCGGGTGGCACGCTGTGGGCGCTGGGTTGCGGCACCGACTGCTCGGTTTGCCAAACCAAAAGCCCAACCAAGCCGAGCATGGCGATGCCTGCCGCGGACAAGGCGAACACGAGTTTGGGCGCCAGGCCCCTGGCTGCATCCGTTGCGAGCCGTTGCCCGGACTGGCGGTCCACCACGTCCGCCAGCGAGCCAACGACCGGTTCGCGCCGGGCGCTCGCTGCGCCCGAACGTGCACGCCCCTGCACCTGCGCCAGATGCTCGCGACGTGCGGCAGTGCCCTGCACCGCCGCCGCGAGCACCTGCCGATAGGCGTCATGCAGCCGAGCATCGGGGGCGGATTGGCTCAACGGCCCCAGCGCCGCCGGCAATGCCGTCAGCCGCAGCACACCCTCCGGCATGTCCCGGGCGAAGCGGGCGCGATCGAGGAACACGACCAGCCCCAGCACGGGGGCGCCGACGGCCAGGGCGCGCACGGCCTCCAGGTGGGCGAAGTTCTGCCGTAGGGGGTTCTGGAACCGATGGCGGCTGCGCCCGAGCGTCTGGGTCCAGGTGGGCTCGCCGCGGCGGCCGAAAATGAGCCCGCCGTAGTTCTTGGTCTCGACCACCAGCAGGCCAGCGCCGGTGAGGGCCAGGTGATCGAGCTGCGTCAGGCCGCCGCGCCCGTCCGGCAGCAGCACATCGTCCGCGACCTCGGCGCAGAACCGCCGCAGCACGCGCGACACCGCGGCCTCGCCGGCCGCACCGCGCGGAGGCGGCAGGAGCAACCGGGCCAAAAGCGTCAGCATGGCGATGCCGCAGACGCGGGCCAGGAGTCGGCCGATCGATTCCGCCACGACCTAGATGGCTTGACGGCGCCGAATGTTTGCAGATGAGTCAAGCTTCGCACGGGGCGTCGGACGGGCCAATTGCATCGAAATCGGGATCGGGATCGGGATCCGGATCGGGATCGCCTCCCACTCGGTTCGATCTCGATTGCGATACCGATAGCACCGCCGATACCCGCGCTGAGCGCCGGCCGCCAGGCGCGGGACGAGCACGCCGTCGGCGCGCAACACCCGCTCACCGCACCACCGCAAGCTGCGGTCGGCCGCTCGCCACGGGCGGCGGCGGCGGGGCCATCACGACACGCTCGCGCTCGTAGACCACTTGCACGCCATCCTCACCAAGCAGGAGCGCGAGGCGCTTGAGCAGCGCATCCGTCGGGTTGACGCGCCAGGTGTCGGCGCAGCGTAGCCGTCCTTCGCAGCCGGGTCGCCGGTAGCACAGCCGCAGCGGCGTGCCGTCGCCGCGGAAGGGTTGCAGCAGGCGCAGCAGGTGCTCCACCTGGGCCAGGCCGGCGGCGTGCGCGGCGGCGTCGGCGAGGTCCAGGGTCAGCAGTAGATGCTCCGCGCGCTCGGCCCGCGCCTGTTCCAAGGTCTTGACGCTGCGGGCGACCAGGGCGACGCCGCCGGTGAATTCATCGGCGCGCAGGTTCCCGCTGATGACCAGGATCGCGTCGGGCTGCAACAGCTCCCGCACCGACTCGTAAACGTCCGTGAAGCAGGTGACCTCGATGCGCCCGGTGCGGTCGTCGAGCGTGAGCGACGCCATGCGCCCGCGCGCGGTCTTGCGCACCTGGAGCTGGTGCACGAGGCCGGCGACGGTGCGCAGGTCCCGGTCACCGCCGCGTAGTTGTGTGACATTGGACTCGCCGAGGCCATGGCTGGAGGCCAGCAGCTCGCCGATGCGCTGCGCGACGAGAAAGCTCAGCTCCGCATCGAAGCGATTGATGGGATGCCCGGTCAGATAGAGCCCGAGCGTCTCCTTCTCGCCCAGCAGGCGCTGGTCCTCGTCCCAGTCCGGCCAGGTCTGGGCGGCGATCTGCGGGTCCGGCTCGACGGCACCGGTGGGGGCATCCAGCAGCGCGCCGAACAGATCCGTCTGGCCGGACATCTGCTGCTCGCGCTGCTGCTCCGCCAGTTGGATCGCGAGCGGCAGCAGGTTCGTCAGCGTCGCGCGGTTGCGGCCGGTGACGTCGGCGTCGGCGGCACCCAAGCCGTCCAGGGCGCCGGCGCGGATCAGGGCCTCGAAGACCCGCTTGTTGACCTTGTGCAGATCGGCACGCCGGCAGAGATCCCAGAGGTCGCGGAAGGGGCCGTCGCGGCGGCGGGCGTCCAGGATGGACGTGATGGCCGACTCACCAACCCCTTTGATGGCCCCGAGCCCGTAGACGACGGTGTCCTCGCCGTCGATGGTGAACTGGTACTCGGAGCGGTTCACCTTCGGCGGCTCCACCACGAGACCCATGTTGCGGCACTCGTCGATGAGCGTGACGACCTTGTCGGTGTTGTCCATGTCCGCGGACAGCACGGCGGCCATGAAGGCGGCCGGGTAATGCGCCTTGAGCCAGAGGGTCTGGTAGGACACCAGCGCGTAGGCCGCGGAGTGGGACTTGTTGAAGCCGTAGCCCGCGAACTTCTCCATCAGGTCGAAGATGTGCGTGGCGGTGGCGGCCTCGACGCCGCGCTCGACGGCGCCCTGCTCGAAGATCACGCGCTGCTTTTCCATCTCCTCGGGCTTCTTCTTGCCCATGGCGCGGCGCAGCAGGTCCGCACCGCCGAGCGAATAGCCGGCCAGCACCTGCGCAATCTGCATCACCTGCTCCTGGTACAGGATGACGCCGTAGGTGGGCTTCAAGACGGGCTCGAGCTTGGGATGCGGATAGGCGGTATCGGCGCGCCCGTGCTTGCGGTCGCAGAAGTCGTCCACCATGCCGGACTGCAGCGGACCAGGTCGGAACAGCGCGACCAGCGCGGTCATGTCCTCGAAGCTGTCGGGCTTGAGCTTCTTGATCAGGTCCTTCATGCCGCGGGATTCGAGCTGGAACACCGCGGTGGTCTCGCAGCGCTGCAAGAGCGCGAAGGCGTCTGCATCCTTCGGGTCGATGCGGTTGATGTCGAGCGGCGGCTCGCCGGACTTGGCACGCTCGGCGTTGATGGTGCGCAGCGCCCAATCGATGATGGTGAGCGTGCGCAGCCCCAAGAAGTCGAACTTGACCAGCCCGGCCTGCTCCACGTCGTCCTTGTCGTATTGGGTGACGAGGTTGGCGCCGCCCGGCTCGCAGTAGAGCGCCGTAAAGTCGGTGAGCTCGGTCGGCGCGATGACGACGCCGCCCGCGTGCTTGCCGGCGTTGCGCGCGACGCCCTCGAGCTTGCGGGCCATGTCGATGATGGCCGTGACGGCCTCGTCGTCGCGGTAGGCGTTGGCGAGGTCTTCGCTCTCCTCCAGCGCCTTATCGAGCGTCATGCCGAGCTCGAAGGGCACCATCTTCGCGACCTTGTCGACGAAGCCGTAGGGGTGGCCGAGCACGCGGCCCACGTCGCGCACCACGGCCTTCGCGGCCATGGTGCCGAAGGTGATGATCTGCGAGACGGCGTTGCGGCCGTATTTGTCGGCCACGTAGTCGATGACGCGGTCGCGGCCCTCCATGCAGAAGTCCACGTCGAAGTCGGGCATGGACACGCGCTCGGGGTTCAGGAAGCGCTCGAACAGCAGCTCGTGCTCCAGCGGGTCCAGGTCCGTGATCTTGAGCGCGTAGGCCACCAGCGAGCCGGCACCGGAGCCGCGCCCCGGCCCCACCGGGATGCGGTTGTCCTTGGCCCACTGGATGAAGTCCGCGACGATCAGAAAATAGCCCGGAAAGCCCATCTGGCAGATGACGGTCAGCTCCGTTCGCAGGCGCTCGTCATAAGGCTTTCGGCGCTCGGCGAAATCGGGCGCGTGACTATCAAAGGTGCGCGCAAGGCGCCACTCGAGCCCCTGCCTGGCCTCGTCCGCGAACAGCTCGTCGATGGTCTTGCCCGCCGGCACCGGCCACGCCGGCAGGTAGCTCTCGCCGAGCGTGAGCTCCAGGTTGCAGCGCTTGGCGATCTCCACCGAGTTCTCCAGCGCCTCCGGCAGGTCGGCGAACAGCCGGGCCATCTCGTCGGGCGTGCGCAGGTACTGCTCCGGGCTATGCAGGCGCGGGCGGCGCTTGTCCGCGAGCGTCCAGCCGCCGTGGATGCAGGTGCGCACCTCGTGGGCGTCGAAGTCCTCCGATCGCAGAAAGGCCACGTCGTTGGTGGCCACCACTGGCACGCCCTTGGCAACGGCAAGGTCCACGCTCGCCTCAAGGCAATCCGCCTCCCCTTCGCGGCCGGTGCGGGTCAGCTCCAGATAGAAGCGCTCGCCGAAGGCGCCGAGCCAGGCATCTAGGCGGGCCTCCGCGTCCGCCCGGTGTCCGCCCACCAGCGCCCGGCCAACATCGCCACCGACGCCGCCCGAGAGCGCAATGAGCCCGGCACTGGCCTCCAGCACCCAGTCCCGCTGCACCTGCGCAATGCCCTGGTGCTGCCCCTTGAGATAGCCCTGGGAGATGAGGCGGGTCAGGTTCCTGTAGCCGGTCATGTCCTGCACCAGCAGCACGAGCCGGTGCGGCTGGGCGGGGTTGGCCGGGTCATGCACGGCGATCTCGGTGCCGGCAATGGGCTTGATGCCGGCCCCGAGCGCGGCCTTGTAGAAGCGCACCAGGCAGAACAGGTTGACCTTGTCGGTGACGGCGACGGCGGGCATGCCGGCGGCGGCAGCCGCCTTCACCAGTGGCTTGACCCGCACCAGGCCATCGCTCAGCGAATACTCGGTATGCAGGTGCAGATGGACGAAGCGGGCTTCCACGATGAACCGATGGAGAATCGCGATGATGGTCGGGGGTCCGGAGGATTCTACCCGGCCGCGACGCGCCCGGTCGGCGCACGGGCTCGGCATGGCGGCAGCGCGCGGTCCGCGACCTGAGCCGACCGACGAACGGACAGAGATCGTCCCGCAATTGTCATGTCGAGACCCTTACATCCCGTGTATGCTTCGCTCCCTGTGACGGTGCCCAGGACGCAGCGGGACACAACGGCGAGCACGGCAGCCATCAGCCCCAACGGTCACGACGAGGCTACAGGACGAGCGGGGCACGAGGCCTACCGAGCACCCGAACGACCTTTCAGGCACCGCCAAGCAGCGGCGTTGCAAGCAGCCATCCGCAAACCGCGCGGCCACGCAGGTTTGCACCGGCAGCCACGGTCGTCGCGGAAGAAGAAGAACCGGCGGCGCCCGCAGGCTCGGGGGCCGCCAAGACGCCCCCTAAGCCCATGTCGAACAGCGAACGCACACGCTTGCCGCGCCGCTGGTCGGACGCTTTCTGCCGTTCGCCAGTGTTGATCCTTGCCCTATGGTTCCTGCCGCTGCTCTTCGCAGCCGTCGCGCCGGTCGCCGCTTGCCCGGTGGCGGGCCCCGCGGCGCCGTGGATCGAGCGCTACCAGCGCCTGGCCGCCAACCAGCCTGAACACTGCACACCGGTGGCGATTCCGGCCGTGCCGGCATCGTCGCCGAGCCGCGCCTTTGCGCTGGCGCACCTCGACGGCGCCATGCAGGCGGAGCCCGGCATCGTTTACAGCCGCGACAACATCGTCGAGCGGCTCATCGTGCTGGCCGAGGACGCGGCGGGCTGCGTCCATGCCGGCGCCGCCGGGCGGGGCCTGCCTTTCGCCGAGCGTGCGGTGCTGAGCCCGCTCGCGAACGTGCGCATCCCGGCAGCGCTCGGCGCGACGCCGCCGGTCGCCATCGTCGCCGATACCAAGGCCATCCGGCCCTGGATCGAGCACCGCGCCGAGTCCGAGTTCCGCACCGCCGCCGCCCGTCATTGGATGCTGCTCGGCGGCTACGCGGCCGTGCTCGCCGTGCTGCTGCTGGTGGGCATCGGCTTCCTGCTCTGGCAGCCGAGCGGCTTTGCGCTGGCCTATGTCGTCTACCTCGCCACGCTGCAGGTCTACCAGCTCCAGGCGCTCGGACTCGGTCCCGCGTGGCTGCCGTTCTGGCCGGGGCCGGAGCACGCGCGGCTCACGCAGGCGCTGGCCATCGCGCTGGTGGTGCCCGGCATCGGCGCCGCCGTGCTGGCGTTCCTGCGGCCGGAACGGGGTCTGCGGCGCATCATCATCACCGGCATCGCCATCACATCGGTCGCATTCCTGGCCGCCGCCTGGACCACTTGGGGCTATCGCGTCGGCGCCCTCAGCCTCGCCATGCTCGCGATACTCGTGCTCATGCTGCTGTCTCAACGGCTGCTGGGCGATGCGCCGGACAGCGCGCCCACCGGCAGTCGCGCGGCACTGCGCTGGTTCGCGGCGGGCATCGGCGCATCGATGATCGGCGGCGGGCTCCAGGCCGTCTCGATCCTGGGCATGGGGGCCGGCACACCGGACGTGCTCGCGGTCGCCTTCGCGATCGGCAATCTGGTCGAGTCCCTGTGCTGGCTCATCGCACTGGCGCTGCATTTCCGCGCCGGCCATCTCGCCGACCGACAGCGCCTGTGGGCCGCTGCCTACCGCGACTCCCTGACCGGGCTGCACAACCGCCGCTGGCTGCGCGAGCAGATCGAACAGGCCATGCGCGCGGCGGAGCGCCAGCCCATGGCGCCAAGCCAGTTGCTGCTGCTGAACCTGGACAATCTGCGAACGGTCAACACCGGCTGCGGCCAACCGGGCGGCGATGACGTGCTGGCGAGCGTCGGCAAGA
Source organism: Thiohalocapsa sp. ML1 (assembly GCF_001469165.1). Lineage (GTDB taxonomy): Bacteria > Pseudomonadota > Gammaproteobacteria > Chromatiales > Chromatiaceae > Thiohalocapsa. The sequence continues at coordinate 28,547 of NZ_JABX01000050.1, forward strand.
CGCTGACGGGGCTGCTGGAGCACGGCGAATCCATCGGCCGCTTCGGCGGCGACGAGCTGGTGCTGCTGCTGCGCCCGGGTCAGGATGCCTGCGTCGCCGAAGGCCGCGCCGCCAGCATCCTTGCCAAGCTGGCCCAGCCGCTGCGTCGGGGTGATTGTGTGCTGCGGCTGCGCGCCAGCATCGGCATTGTCGGCATCCACGCGGGTTACCCGCGCGTCGACGACATCATCGCCGACGCGGCACTCGCACAAGCGGCCGCCCGCCGCGCCGGTGGCCACCGGGCCGTGCGCTTCGTGCCCGCAATGCGCCGCGCAAGCGCCGCGGCAGAGCAACTGCGCGGTGAGCTGAAAACCGCGCTCGCAAGCCCCCCGGAGCAGGACGGCTTTCTGCTGCACTTCCAGCCCGTGCTGGCGCTGGACGATGGCCGCCCGCTGGGCGTCGAGGCACTGCTGCGCTGGCAGCACCCGCGGCGCGGGTTGCTGAAGGCGGCCCAGTTCGTTCACGTCGCCGCGGCGGCCGGCATCAGCCGCGAGCTGGGTCATCGGGCGCTTCGGCTCGCCTGCGCAGCGCTGCGCCGCTGGCAACAGCAGCGCTGGTTCTGCGGCGAGTACCTGAGCATCAACCTCGCCACGGAGCAGGTGGGGGACGAGGCGCTGCTGACCGAGATCAAGCAGGCGGTGGAGCGCGAGGGCATTGAGCCCTACATGCTGCGGCTGGAGTTACCGGCCGCGTCGCTCGCCGAGACCTCCGCCGCCGTGGACGCTTGGCGCGAACGCCTCGCGGGCCAGCAGATCCTGCTCCTGCTCGACGGTTTCGGCGCCACCCACACGCCGCTCGCGGCGCTCGCGGACCTCGCCTTCGACAGCTTCAAGCTGGACCCGGTGCTGGCCGCCGGCGTCGCCAGCCAGGGCCGAGCCCAGAGCCTCGTGCAGGCGGGGGTCGCCCTCGGCGAACAGTTCGGCTGCCTCGTCATCGCCAAGGGCATCGAGTCGCAAGCACAGGCGGACCAATTCCATCGCCTGGGCTGCCAGTACGGCCAGGGCAATCATCTGGCGCCCGCCATGAGCGCGGATGACCTCGAGGCCTGGATGCGGCTATGGCGGGACCAATGCCCGCGCGACGATGTGCCGATGTCAGAGACCCGAATCCACTGACGGCGGCGACGGGAGCGGCTCGCTCGCCGCCGGGCCATGCACGGCCCGGGACGGCGATCGGCGCACCACTACTCCTCGGTGGCAACCAGGGCGCCGTTCCCGTTCGGTCCCTGGACGACCACCAGCTTGCCCAGGGTGGGGTGGCGGATGGTGGCTAAGCTGAAGCTGGCGTAGGTCCGCTCCTCCACCACCCGCCCCTCGTCCTTCAGGTCCGCGATGACCTGTGCGTCTGCGTCGATGATGCGCATGAGCTCACTCCACGAAGTTGCGAAAAGCCGCCGCCGAGCTCCGCGAGCCCGGCGCCGGCCCCGAGCGCAGGTGCGGCAACCACGCCCTACCTGCTTCGCCCGTATAGCACAAGCTCGCCGCCCGTGCCGGCACGCGACGCTGCGACGGTCGCGAACGAAGACGGGGGGCAGGATGCCCCCGCTTCGCGGCTCGCCTCGATGCCTTGAACTCGTATCGCCAAAGCCGACACCCATCGACCACTGAAGGGTCATCGTAGTTGTACACCGTGGTTTTGCTTATTCCAGCAGCGCCTTCAGCAGCGCATCCCGCGCGTCCTGATAGAACTGGGTATCGACCTTGGTCGCCATGTCATCGGACAGGTCGAACAACTGCCGGCGGCTGGCGACGGGCATCAGGACCGCCTGCGCGCCCTTTTCCACGGCCATCTCCACCAGGGTGACGGCATTGTGAACGGGTTCGATGGAGCCGCCCAGCGTGATCTCGCCGATGATGACCAGGCCGCCCCGCAGCGGCTTCTTGAGCAGACTGCTGCACAGGGCGATGAGCGTTGCCACGCCGGTTTGGCTGCCGGTCCTGGCGGCGTCGAAGCTGCGCAACTGCACGGAAAACTCATGGGCGCGGGGGTCCCGGTCGCCGACGAGCTGCACGGCGCGGGCGTAAAGATTCTGCGCGGCGCAGCGGACCGACTCCTGCAAGGCCGCGGGAGCGGGTTTGTTCAGGATGCGCACCCCGCTGCCGGGTCCCTCGCTCACCTCGATGCGATACAGGCCCGGGTGCTCGTCCTGGCCGCCGGGGCTCATGGTCCAGACCTGCCCCGGCTCCAGCGGGTCGCCGCCGATGCTGTTGTCGCTTGCCAGCTCCGGGGTGACGACGAACTGCTCCACCCCCGCCTCGCCGAGCATGTAGCTGAAGTGGGTGTTGCGGAACTCCGCCGCGCCGATGCGCTTCTGCTGCTCCTTGACCCGCCGGCGTGTTTCCAGCGCGAGGCGGACGGCCCATTCCAGGTCCTCATCGGCGATCTCCAGCTCCTCCGTGGACGCCCCGATGGACGGATACAGCAGCTTGAGCAGGCCACTCAGGGTCTTGTTGGCGGCGTTGATGTCCCGCCCGCTGAGCGCGCCGCCCAAGTGCACCCGTCCTTGCAGCAGAGTCAGGCGACTCTCCATCCGCAGGCGGCTGAAGCACTCGGACAGAAAGTCGCTCACCAGCCCGAAGTGATCGGTAAACAGGCCGGGCTGCATCTTCGGTACGTCCCAGCCCGGCAGGTAGCCGTGGATGCGGTCCATGAAGGCGGTGTCGTTGCGCATCTCCGGCGGCAGCGGCCCGAACAGGTGGCCGATGCGCTGCTGGTGCTCCACGTCCACGTCGAAGTTGCCCACCAGCACGATGGAGCCGTCGGCGCGGATGCTCTCCTTGCCCCGGCTGAACTCCCCCGACTCCATGTAGCCCTTCATGATGTTGACGCCATCCTTCTGGTCGAAGGACACGCCGGACACCTCATCGAAGCAGACCACGTCGTACTGGCAGACCAGGCCGCGCTGGCCCGTGGCGTTGTTGACGAACATCTTGGCCACCGTCGCCTTGCCGCCCGAGATCAGGTGCGCATAGGGCGAGACCTGCTGGAACAGATGGCTCTTGCCGGTGCCGCGGGGCCCCAGCTCCACCAGGTTGTAGTTGCGCTCCACGAACGGGACCATCCGCAGCAGCAGGGCATCCACCGCCCGAGGGCTCAGCCGCTCGGGCTCCAGCCCGACACTGCGCAGCAGCAAGACCTTCCACTCCGGGGTGCTGAAGGCGCGGCGGCCGCGGCCGAGCACCTCCAAGACGTCGCGCTTGGAGAGCTGGATGGCCCGCAGGGTGTCGATGCCGAATGGGCGACCATGGGCCTCCTGCGCGATGGCGGAGTCATAGCTCAGCGTCACTTCGGCGTAGAAGCCGCCGGTCAGCAGCCGCTCATGCTCGCGCACCTGCTCCGGGCTGATGCGCACGTCCTTGAGCCTGAGTCCCGGCAAGGTCGCCAGGTAGGCATCGGTCTTGGCATCGAGCCGCGCGCTGACGAGGTCGATGATCTTCACGCTGCCCTGCTCCCGGGCGCGGGCCTTGAACAGCTCCTCCTCGCCCGCCTTGACGGTGCGCGACGCAAGCTGGCGCTGGACCACATCCAGCCCCTCGGCGATCTCGGCTTCATCGGTGGTGGCGCAGTAGCGCCCGAGCATGAACTCCACCACGTAGGTCGGCACCGGAAACTGGCGGCTGAACCGGCGCACCAGGTCCTTGCGCACCATGTAGCCCTCGAAGCGCCCGGCCGCCTTCCGGTCCAGAGCGTCCATTTGCATATCAGTCACCTCCGCCGATGGTGGTCAGCACCCGGGCGAGCACCTGCCCCGCGGCGTCCAGAATCACCAGCGACACCGCCTCCCCTTCCAGCTCGTCGTCCGCCACCACCAAAGACCCCTTGCCGTCCTTGAGGGGCTTGGGACCGCCGGCGACGCTGGTCGCGGGGATGTTGGCCTTGCGGCGCAGATCGGCCTCGAGCCCGTCACGGGGTGGGCTCACCGTGAAGCGGCAGCGCAGGCCCAGCCAGCCGGGCGCCCCGATCTCCACGCCCGAGCGCTCCGCGACGCCGGCGGCGCGCTGCGCCCGCAGCACCGGGATCAGGCTCTCCTGCAGACTCACGCCACCGTGGGCGTATTCGAGCCCGCCAATGAAGCTCGCGACCCCGGGGCCGGTCGCGATGCGCACGTCCGCACACCAGGTCCAGGTGAGGGTGAGATCCGTGCTACCGGCGCTATCCGTCAGCAGGGCACAGCGCCCCCAGCGGGTCTCGGTGAGGGAGCGGTGCAGCTCGGTCTTGGGCAACCCGCCGGGCATCAGCAGCCAGCCGTGGTCGGTGACGATGCGCAGCCGTTTCCAGCCCGCATCGAAGAGGAACCGAATCTGCTCCATGATCTCGTCCAGCAGCACCGGCACCTCCCGCGCAAGGCGAATCCCGTGCTCGTGGCCGTAGTGGTCCAGGTCGCCGCACTCCGTCCAGGCCCGGCCGCCGGGGTCGCCCGCGTCGTCCGGCCCCAGCACCTGCCAGCCCAGCGCGCTGATCGCCCGGCGCAGCAGGTCCGCGTCGAGCGGACGCTCCAGCGTGCCGTGGGACGGGACGAAGTCCCGGTCGGTGTCGCGCCCCTGCGCGACTTGGGCCGCGGGGGAGCACAGCACCTTGCCCGAGGCGGTGACCGACGGCACCGGCGCCCACGCGGTCTCGACGATGGCCTCGTGGCCGTCGCCCGTCAGCCGCTCGGCCAGCTCACGGGCCACGTCGTACCGCAGCCCGTCCACGAATACCCAGCATTCGCCGCCCGCCTGGTAGCCGGCGCCGCGATCCTCCACCAGTTCCGAGCCGCTGTAGCCGTCTTGGCGCACCAGCGCCTGGAAGCGCTCGTTGGACGCCGTGAGCCACGGCAGGTAGACCGCCCGCAGCGCCGCGCCCACCGCCTGCAGGTCGGCCTTGGTCCGCGGCACGGCAAGGGCCTGCCGGGCCGCGGCGTCCACCTGCCAGAGCTCGTCCCGATAGGCTTCGGCCATCTCGCCGAGGCGCGCACCGCCGAAGGGCCGAGTCGAAAGGGCCGCCAGCCGCGCCAGCGGCTCCAGGGCGAGCGCCAGGGGTGCCTGCCCCAGCTCCGCCCAGAGCCAGCGCCGGCGCCGGCCGTGCTCCGTTTCGAGGTCGGCGATGCGCTCGGCCGCCGCCGTGTGGTGCAAGCCAGCGAGCGCGGCCAGGGCAGCCCGAAGCTTGCCCTCCGCCTCATCGTTGGCCCGCGGATAGCTGCCCAGGTCCGTGAACAGATCCCGCATCGGCGGGGGCTGCACCTGGCGCAGCAGGTCGAGGATGTTCGGGAAGGCACGCCAGGCGCCACTGTAGCGCTCCCAAACCTGCTCCCAGCCTCCGCCACCCTCGGCGAGGCGCTCCGCGGCCACCAGGGGGCCGTCCGCCTCCGGGTCGAGCTGCCAATCGCCCCGGCAGCGGCTGCGAAAGGCGTCCCAGCGCGGGCCCTGCCAGTCCGCGGCGGAGCGCTGCGGATCATTCATCCAGGTCAGCAGGTCCCGCACCGGGTCGGCGCTGAGCAGGGCATCGAAATCGCCGGCCTCCAGTCGCCGCCCGCGCAGACGCCCCACCGGCGTGTCCAGCAGCGCGCCCAGCGCCCGGAGCATGGCCGCCCGGGTCGCCTGGTCGCCCGACACGTCCAGTGCGAGACCGCCACGGCTGCCGGACAAAAAGGCGCGCAGGGTCCAGTCCCGCCCGTTGCTCTGGCTCCAGAACACGCCCCGATACTGAAGCTCCGCCAGCGGCTGGAGATGTCGCGGGCAGCCCTCGATGGCCCGCAGGTCCGCCCGGGAGACGCCCGGCAAGTACACCACCGGCACCACGCCCGACGGCCAGTCCGGCTCCTCCAGCACCCGCGCCAGCGCGCACTTGAGCCAGATCGCGGGGCCTTGGCGCTCCGCCGGCTTGTAATCGCCGAGGGTGAAAAGATGCGGCAGCATCTCCCGCAGCCGCGCTGCCGTGCCCTGCCACTGGCCGTCTTGGTCCGTCCAGAGCACGGCGGCGGGGCGGGCCTGGGCGGCGCGGCTGATGTTCGCGGCGCCGCTCAGGGATTCGGTGAGGCGGTCGAGGATGGTCTCTTGCATCGCTTTTGTCGGTTCCGTTGGCCGCCGCCGGACCGATCATCCCGGCGTGCGGCGAGGATGGTCAGGCGGACCGCGTGGCCTTGATCGTTATTCCGGCCTCCGTGCGTAGCCAGGGCTTCCAGCCCTGGTGAATCAGGCCCGGATAGCCTGACTACGCGGACGACCGCTGCTGTGGTCGGCGTGCTCCAAGCCGACCTCGCATAAGACATCACTGCTCGGCTCGCTTTTGATGCGCAACGTATTCGTCGAGCAGTTGCCGGATCATCTTCTGATACTCCGTGTGATGCTTGTCCGCCGCCGCCTTGAAGTACGCAACGGTCTCCGCGCTGAGATGGATGGTCACCTTCGTCTGCTCGTTCTTCAGAGCCAGCTCCTCCGGTGAGGGTAGAAAATCGGCCACCAGCCGAACCTCGCCGATGGGCTCGTCAGTGTAGCGAATGTGCTTGCTCATAGATCTTCTTGCCCTCGACGCACCCAGTCTCTCAGCCATCGGACCGATTGTCGCCGAGGGCTGCGAAAATAGTGAGCCGCACGGCGTGCCCGAGGTTGGTCAGCTCCGGCCGGCGCCCCGACAGCTCCAGGCTGGTCCGCACCAAAGTCAGAAACCCCTCGCCGCGGGTCTCCATGTACCGTCGCCCGGTCACCGGATTGCCGTAATCCCGCAGGAAGCCGGCCAGGATCTGGTTGCGGCGCACCGGCTGGCAGCCGGCGTAGAGATTCTCCTCGGTCAGCGTGTTGTGCAGGCCGCCCGGATTGCGGATCTCGATGCGGTCCTGGAACAGCGTCACGATGACCTGGGAGCCGGTGATCTCATAGTCCCTGTGCGCCAGGGCATTGACGATGGCCTCCTGGAGCGCGTGCTCGCTGTAGGCAGGCCGGTCCAGCCGGCCGAGACCGTCCTTCTGCGACCGGACCGCCACCAATGGGCTCATCCGCAGATACGTCAGCACGCCTTCAATCTGGTCCGGGATCGGGCCGGTGATCCGCTTCGTATCGACCGTGTTGCCGTCCGCGACGTCGTGATCGTAGACCGCAATGTCCACGTAAGCGCCCGGGAGATGAGCCTCGGGCTGATCCGCAAACAGCAGCAGACCGACGTTGCTGGGCCGCCAGGGCCGATCCTCCTCATGCACGGCGAGCTTGAGGTTGGCCAGCAGTCGCTCGTAGGGGAGCCCGGTCTCGGACAGGGCGCGGTCGAAGCGGTCCCGGTGGTAGCGGTCGAACCTATCCCGGCTCAACACCTCCAGCCCCGCGCCGAACACCGGCCGCTCCTCGAAGGGCAACAGGAGCTGCCGGCTCGCAAGCATCCGCCCCAACTGCTCCGGCGGAATCGGCTTGCGGTGACTGCTCACGCGCTTGAGGAAGCGCCCGTCGCTGGTCTGGTGGACGTAGAAGCGGGCTCTCGGAATGTAAGCCTTGAGGCACAGCCGGCGCGCACCGTCGGCGCCCGGCAGGTGGACCCAGTCCAACGCCGGCTCGATCTGGGGCACGCAATGATCCAGCGCGCACTGCACGACGAACTGCTCCAGCTTATCCCGCTTAGCCGGGTCGATGCCGACCACGTCGCCCAGCTTGTTCACGCCGAACACCACCAGGCCGCCCTCGGTGTTGGCCATCGAGACAAGAACCTCGGCGATCACCTTGCTGGCCCTTCCCTCCTCGCTTGCGAAGCGGACTTGGTCGCCTTTGAAAACCACCTCTTTGAATTCAAGGAGTGTGTCCTCGCCGGCGGCGATCTCGCTTAGCAGCTCGTCTTTGTCGTCGTAGAGCATTGGCCCCCACCTTTTGGCTTACGGCTATCGTCCGCGGCAGCGGTCAGAAGTGATACTTCTCGCGGCGCCGCTGAAAGGCCTCCTTGGAGCCTTCCATCACGTCTAAGACCGCGCTGCAAACATCGGGCCGATCCAGCCCGCCCACGGCGAGGAGACGGCCATGGCCGTTGCGGGTTTCTAACGCGCAGACCAGTTCTGCATCCCCGTTGACCGGCAGATTCGCATTGTGGGTCGCGAAGATGAGCTGGCGCTGGTCCTTCATCCGCCGGAGCATCGGCACTAGATCACGATAGATGAAACTCGAATCCAGCTCGTCCTCAGGCTGGTCGATGACGATGGGAGCGTTGCCCTGGGCCAGCAACAGCGCCAGGGCGGCCGTATTGCGCTGCCCATCCGACAGCCCCCCGTCCTGGATGGAGCCGGCGCGGGAGCCGTCGGCACGATAGAGCGTCACGTCCACCAAGTCCGGCACCCGCTTGAGCAGCGTGTTCTCCCACTGGGAAAGCATCTCTGTTGAGCGAACGTGTCCTTTCAGCTCATCAAGCCAATCCGCAAGGTCGCCGGAGGCTGACTGCGATTTCGAGAACAAATTGAGCAGCGCGAGCCAGGGTGAATCAGCATCGACATCCCTCGCGTAATCAAAGACGGCATCCCCGAGAAACTCCCATTGCTTTGCCAACTTCGTCCTGCGATCCTTCGGCGCAAGCCCATTCCAGATCGCGTCGAAGGCCATGCGGTCGCCGGAGTAGCGCACCGTGACCTCCAAGAACCGTTGCTGCAAAGCGGCGCTCTCGCGATTCGCCTCGTTCGCAGCCTCTTGGCGAAGCCGATGCTGTTCCCGCCAGACTCGAAGGAGGTCGCGGTAACGGTCTTTCAAGGGCGCCACCGCCGTCGCCAAGGCATCAAGCTTACGCTGCTTGCCTTCGAGGTCTGCCTGTTTCACCCGCAGATCCCGATCGATCTCCTGGACTCTGGCGACCTCCTCGGGTGAAAGGCCCTGTGCCTTGCAGGCCTCGGCAAACTCCGAATCCGCTTTGGCAAGTGCATCAGCGATGCCTGGCCAATCCACATCTTTGTCGAACAGGTTAACAATCTCCTGCTGATAGGTCTCAACGGCGGTCATGATGGAAGCCAGCAACCTCTGCTTCGCCTCCTCAACCTTGCTGTCCAAGACCTTGAACCACTCGCCGTGCGGCCAGGTGTCGGCAACGGACCCGATCGGAGAATGGCTCACGACGAAGTCCTCGGCCAGTTCGACCCAAGCTTGCGGCTCGATCGACTTAGCCCGAACACGTTCGACCAGTTTCAGCTCCGCCTGAAGAGACTGATGGGCCTGGGCCGCCGCCTGAAGCCCAGCACGGGCGCTGCGCTGGCGTGTCAGCTCCGCGACCTCCTGCGAGAGCCGCTGATGCTCGCCCTTGACCACGGCCTGCTCGCGCCGGGTTTGAAACAGGCTGCCGATCTCGGCCCGCAGTTCCCGCTCGCGGGCATCGAGAGCATCGATCTCGGCGCGTCTCAAGTTGTCGATGAGGGGCAGCAGGTTGTTGCTGTCCTTGTCGGTGAGTTGGGTGAGCTGTTGCTGACTGAAGAAGCGCACCGGCAGTCCGCGGAAGAAGGTCTCAGCGTCCACGACCTCTCGTCCTGCGACGCTCGCTTCCCCGGATGTGAGCACCAGCTCGTCCTCGACGCCGTCGCGGCTGCGCCAACGAACCCGCACTCGGGAGCTGGGCGCGGCGAGCGTCTTGCGGATGCGCTGAATTTTCTCCTTGGTGCGGTCATCCTGGACGTGATTCGCTCCATCCTTGCGAAGGGCCAACCGCAAGTACTCCAACAGTGTCGACTTGCCGCTGCCGCGACCGCCAATGATGCAGTTGAGATTGGGGGAGAAATCGACCTCCTGATCCTCGACGAAGGCCGCCCCCTCCACGCTTAGGGACAGGATACGGGCGTGAAACTGCCGGTCCAGCGGATTGACGTCGGTCGCCGGGTCATCCGGAAGCCGAATACGGGACTCGTGGTCCAAGAAAGCCTGGCGCAGTGACTCGATTGAGGGGGCCGACATCTTGATCCATGTGTAGCGCTTGCCTAGCGGGTTCTCCGAGTTCTCGTCCGCCCGCAAGGCTTTGGCGTCCGATGCCATCACGCAGGCGATGGATCGCCGCCGACGCCACGCAGGATCGCAGTTATCACCGGCCCCGAACAGCTTCTGGAATCCACGAGACATCTTGGAAACCGGCTTAGGGACTTCGACCGCGAGCAAATCAGGATTCAGAAACTCCTCTTGCTGGAGCCAGTCGCTGATTTTATCTGTATCGAAGAGGCCGTCGGCAGCCATGATATGGGGGAGTATGACCAGACCGCGTTGTCTCCCCAATGAGTCCTTTCCTTGAACTACCTCGATAATCCTGGGAAGCCGCTCTCTGGACTTTGCGAGAACGCCGTTCTGCACACGGGGAAACGGAACTCCGCACTCGGTCAGGTAGTGATCTATCTCTTCGAGGTCGGCTCCTGATTCGAAAAACGCAAGGACGTGGCAGCCCTTGCCAACGTCTGCCTCGAACTCGAAACCAGGAAACAGCACCAATCTGTAGCCGTATTCCCCCGAGATTGCATTGATCGCCTGTTGCAGGTAAGGAATGAACCCCTTCGACAGGAAGTTATGATCCGTTACCGCGATGACTTCGAGACCGATCTCGTAACAGCGGCGAATGTACGCTTCAGCGGCGGCGCGTTGGGCCTCGTCCCCCTCCGCCATTGGGGCGCCCCGCCAGTTCGCCCCATCCGCCGGTGTTTGGACCTGAAGATCGCACTTGAACCAACGCATGCCCTGGTAGCCGCTCATACGGCGCCCCGCGCCGCGCGCTTCTCGGCCAGGCTGAGGTGGTGGTCGTTGATGCGGTCGCCGTTGAACAGGGGGTACCAGGGGGCGCTCTCCACGTCCTTGCCGCGGTCCTTCTTCCAGTGAATGTTGGGCTTGGCGCGGAGCACGCCGGCGCCGCGCTTGGCCACGTCGCCGGCGAGCAGGAAGGGGCGGATGTTGAGGCGCACGCCGTCGTTCGGGTCCGGCTCCCAGCCGATGGGCTGCTGGGCGAGGGGCTTCCAGCGCACGAAGATGTCGAGCGGGGCCTCGCCTTCCAGGATGGCTTCCAGCTTGGCCTTGAGGTTGCGGGCGGCGGCGAGGCGCTCGTCGGCGCCCTGCACGCCGTCGGCGGCGGCGCGTTCCTGGGCGCGGAGCCAGTCGCCGAGGTAGGTGTAGATGAGCCGCTCCAGGTTGGCGCGGTCGAGCTTGTGGTAGTTCACCAGGGCCCCGAAGCCGTCTTTTTGGCCGTCCCAGATGTGCCAGATGAAGGGGCGGTTGTGGAACAGCTTGCAGTGCTGCTCGAAGAAGAAGTCCCGTAGCCAGAGGTCCAGGGTCTTGCCGGCGGCGCCGGACGCGGCGAGGAGGCGCCCGAGGGTGCCCGCGGTCCAGTCGTCGCCGTAGGCGGCCATCAGCAGCCGCAGCAGCCGCTCGTGGGCCGCGGGCTCACCGCGGATGGCCGGCAGGCAGACGATGCCGTCGTCGTCGCCGAAGGGGTCTAGCTTGCGGGCCTGGGCGACGAGGGCGCGGGATTCGTCCGAAAGCTCGATCCCCTCACCCCCGGCCCCTCTCCCAGAGGGAGAGGGGAGTGAAGAGAGACCCTGCTTCCCTGGCAACGCCGATGGCTCCGAAAAGCCCCTCTCCCCCCTGGGAGAGCGGTTTTGGGGTGAGGGTCCCCGAAAAGCCCCTCTCCCCCTGGGACAGCGGTTTTGGGGTGAGGGTCCCGAAAG
>NZ_JABX01000051.1 GCF_001469165.1 Thiohalocapsa sp. ML1
TCGCGACGAGCCGACCAGGAGGTCGGCTCTCCGGCCCGTCCCGGCCCCGGCGTTGACCGGAGTGTTGACTGGAGTATTGACCGGAGTGTTGACCGGAGTATTGACTGGAGTGTTGATCGGAGTGTTGACCTCCAGGTCAACACCGCGACAGAGCGGCAAGCACTGTCGTCGCGACGAGCCGACCAGGAGGTCGGCTCTCCGGCCCGTCCCGGCCCCGGCGTTGACCGGAGTGTTGACCGGAGTATTGACTGGAGTGTTGACCGGAGTGTTGACCTCCAGGTCAACACCGCGACAGAGCGGCAAGCACTGTCGTCGCGACGAGCCGACCAGGAGGTCGGCTCTCCGGCCTCATCGAAATCGCTATCGAAATCGGGATCGGTCAGCACTCGGTTCGATTTCGATCCCGATCCCGACGCGCCTGGCCGGTCCAACGCCCCGTCGAAACCTGACCCATCTGCAAGGTCAAGCAATCTAGCGGTGTGCCTCAGACCCCCCGCAGCCCGCGGGCAATCTGGTACACGCGCTCGATGAAGTGCTCCATGCCGGCGCGCCGGTTCGGGCTCAAATGCTCCGCAAGGCCGAGGCGGGCGATGTAGTCGCGGGCATCGGTGTGCAGCACATCGTCCGGGGACTTGCGCTGGAACGGCACCAGGAGCAGCGCGACGAGCCCGCGCACCAGCGGCGTCTCGGCGTCGGCGCGGTACTCGATCACCGCGGGCGCGCTGTGCGTCAGGCTGCCGGTGAGCCAGGTGCTGGTGTTGCACCCCTTCACCAGGTTCGCGTCGTGCTTCTCGCTGTCGGCGAGCGGCAGCAGCTCCCGGCTCAGGTCACCGATGAGCTCGTAGCGGGCCTCCCAGGTCTCCAGCAGCTCGAAGGCGTCCAGCACGTCTTTGGTGTTCATCGATTCACCTCCAATACTGGCGGGCAACCCGGCGGGCAGCGAGCCGCCCGCGCCCATCCGGACGAAATGTGGGGGTTCGTGGCAGGACCAACCAGGGGCCAGGACAAAATGACCACCGACTGTCGGTCAATAAGGTGACGAGCTGTATTGGTAAAAACCTTAATCCGGTTTAGACTTTGGCGTAGGTCACGTCTCCGGGCGCTTAGGCGGGACCAGGTCGGCGGCGCAACGCCCCGAGCCCGACCCCGCTCGCCCCCAAACCGGAGCTCGTTCTATGGCCCTAGCCAACACCCTGACCTACTTCCCAGACATCAGCGATGTCGGCGTCGCCGCGCGCCAGCGCCCCAGCCGGGCAGTGCCCGCGTCGCGCCCGCCGTTCTTCCGTTGGCGTGAGCAGTGGTGCGTCGGCATCGAGGCGCTGGACCGCGACCGGCGCGCGCTGGCCGCCATTCTGAACCACATGGCACTGCGCTTTGGCGAGCCGGCGGACGGCATGCCGCCCCAAGGCGCCGCCGCGGACGCGACGATGGCGCGGCGTCACGCCGACGCGCCGTCGGCCTTGCGCTACTGGCTGGACGCCCTGCGCAGCCGCACCCGCGACCACTTCGGCCGCGAAGAGGCGCTGATGCGCGCAACGCACTACCCGGAGGTCGCCGCACACGCGGGCGAGCATGCACTGATGCTGGCAGAGCTCACCGCATTGATGCGCGACATCGTCGCGCGTGGCGATGAAAGGCTCCGCCTTGCAGACCTTGAGGCCCTCAAGCAATGGTTCATGGGGCATGTGCTCGACATGGACAAGCGCCTCGGCCGCTACCTGCGCGAGAACGGCATCAGCCCGCTCTGGCCGCGGCATTGAGACGCGACGCCCAACCTCAAGGGCACCGATATCGCAATCGCAATCGCAATCGCAATCGCAATCGCAATCGAACATCACCGTAGGTGAACCAGCAAGGGCCGAGGGCCAAGGGCCGAGGAGCACTCCCTCGGCCCTCGGCCCTCGGCCCTTCTGCCTACGCCGTATCGCCGCGAAACTCGACTCATCTGCAAACACAGCGGCTTAGTGCATCCTTCCGACCCGACATCGGGACCGGAATCCCAGCCGCCTCGCCGACGCGCGGCTGACTGGGACCGCCGGCTTTCCAGCCGGCTCGGCGCCGGCGCGGCTACTGGGACCGCCGGCTTTCCAGCCGGCTCGGCGCCGGCGCGGACTGGGACCGCCGGCTTTCCAGCCGGCTCGGCGCCGACGCGGCTCGATGCCGCGTCGGCGTCGCCTGGGCTGGCACAAGGGCACCAGCGCAGTCGCCCGCCCGCCCTGCTCCAGCGCAGTCGATCGCACGCCGGGGGCATCGAGCCCCCGGCGCGCGAAGCCGGCTGAAAGCCGGCGCTCCCAGTGGGCTCGATGCCGCGTCGGCGTCGCCCGGGCTGGCACAACGCCACCAGCGCAGTCGCCCGCCCGGCGGCGCGACATGGGCAGTCGCCCTGCTCCAGCGCAGTCGATCGCGCGCCGGGGGCATCGAGCCCCCGGCACGCGAAGCCGGCTGAAAGCCGGCGCTCCCAGTGGGCTCGATGCCGCGTCGGCGTCGCCTGGGCTGGCACAACGCCACCAGCGCAGTCGCCCGCCCCGGCGGCGCGGCATGGGCGGTCGCCCTGCTCCAGCGCCGCAGATCGCACGCCGGGGGCATCGAGCCCCCGGCACGCGAAGCCGGCTGAAAGCCGGCGCTCCCAGTCAGCGCCAGCCAAGCGCCGACACCATAGCCCTACGGCGCCGCGGTGCCGCTTGCCTGCTCGGCATCCACGTCGACCATCGGCTCGGCCGTCGGCTCGACGCCGCGCGTGCCCTTGACCTCCACCGCCCGCAGCCGCTCGGGCGCGGCGCGCCGCACACGCTCCAGGTCGCAGATGCTCGTGTACAGCGCCAGCATGCGCTCCGCCATCGCCCGCGCCGACCAGCGCTCGGCGTAGGGTCGCGCCTTGGCCACCAGCGCCGCGTGCAGCGCCCGGTCCGTGAGCAGCCCGATCGTCTTGTCGGCAAAGTCCGCCTCGTCGTCCTCGGCAATCAGGCAGCCCTCGCCGTCCTGCAGGACCTCGCGGGTGCCCATCACGGCGGTAGCCACCACCGGCGTGCCGAGCGCCAGGGACTCCAGCAGCACCAGGCCCTGGGTCTCGGTGCGGGACGCAAACACGAAGGCGTTGCCGGCCGCATAGCAGTCTTCCAGCGAGCCGTCGCGGTTCAGATAACCGACAAAGCGCACGTTCTCGAGCAGGCCGAGCTGCCGGGTCAGGCCTTCGAGCTGCCGGCGCGCCGGGCCCTCGCCCGCGATCACCAACAGCACGTCCGGCACGGCGGCGCGCACGCGCACCAGCATCCGCAGCAGGAACTCGCAGTTCTTCTCGAACGCGAGCCGGCCAACGTAGAGCAGCATCGGCCGCTCCGGCGGGATGCCGTACCGGCTGCGAAAGCCGGCGCCATCGCCGCGATGGAACTTGTCCAGATCGATGCCCGTGGGCACCACCTCGGCCGCCGTGCTCACGCCGTAGTCCATCAGCACATCCAGCATCGCCTGCGACGGCACCGCCAGCGCATCCACATCGCCGCACTGTGCCGCCGAGAAGCTGCGCGCCGCGTAGCGCATCCAGCTACTCGGCACGAGCGGGATGTACTTGTCCAGGTATTGCTCAAAGAAGGTGTGGTAGCTTGCCAGCGCCGGCACGCCAAGGCGCCGCGCCAGCGCCCGGCCCGCGTAGTGCGCGATGAAGGGCGTGTGGATGTGCACCAGGTCGAAGTCGGCCGCGTGCAGCCGCGCGTGGTGGCGGCGGATGCGGCCCCAGCGGATGATGCGGTCCTCGGGGTCGAACAGAAAATAGCGCGACGGCAGCCGGATGACCTCGAAGGGCTCCGGCTCCCCTGCCAGCCCATAATCCGGCGCGAGCAGGGTCACGTCGTGACCCAGATCGACGAACTCCCGGGCGAAGGTCTGTATGGACGTGGACACGCCATTGACGCGCGGGAAGTACACGTCGGAAATCATCAATACGCGCATGGGTCGCCATTCGCGGCCGCGCCGCGTTTCCAAGCCGGAGAAAAACCTTGTCATGGTACCAGCACCGCCGCCACGACTGCGGCGCCACGGGCTGCCCCGTGCAGCAAAAACCACGGCCGGCGCATCGGTATTCTCGTCGTTGCGCCAACGCCGGCGGTGGCCGGTCGCTGCCGCGCGGCGGGTCGGCGGCCGCGGGGCTCGCCGCCACCGCGCTGCTCGCGCTGCTGCTCGCGCTGCACGCGGCCCCGGCGGCGACAGCGGAGCAGGTGCTCTGGGGCTACGGCGTGCGCGGCTGCGATGACTACATCGCCGCCGCCAAGGCGGCCGACGCCGGCGATGCGGCAGAGCTCGGGCGCTTCGAGGACTGGCTCGCGGGCTTCATCTCCGGCCTCAACCTCGCGCTGGGCGAGGACGTGCTGCGCGGCTCCGGCCTCGGCACCGCCATGACCGCGGCGCGCGAATACTGCACCGCCAACACCGGGCAGGACTTCTTCAACGCCGCCATGGAGCACGTGCGCAACCTCGCCAGCCTGCGTTGAAGGGCCTTGCCGACCCGGAAGCGCCGGGACCGCGCAGGCGCTGCGCAGCTTGCCGCCCGCACGCGCCGGCCGTCACAGAACCGCAATCTTACCTGCATACTCCCCCGATCTCTCGGGTCCGCAATGGCAGGCTGGTTCTGGGGGAGGCGTCGCCGCAGACCAACAGGTCGTGCTCCCCTATCGGTATCGGTATCGAAATCGAACCTAGTGCCAACCGATCCCGACCTCTGCGCACGGGGCAGTGAGGCGCGGGAACGGCGGAGACTCGGCAGGGCAGCAATTGCCCGCCCGTAGCCGAGCCGGAGCGGGAGCCGGGCCCGGCCCGGCCCGGCCGGAGAGCCGACCTCCAGGTCGGCTCCGCAGTCGCGACACCAGTGCATCACGCTCTGTGGCCGTGTTGACCTGGAGGTCAACACTCCAGTCAACGCCCGTTCGAGACTTGATTCATCAGCAAGCATCTGGCGCCGTCAAGCAATCTAGGTGAGGGCGGGAGGGCGGAGGCGGAGGGCGGAAGGGCCGAGGAGGACTTCCTTGGCCCTGGGTCCTCGGCCCTGCCCCACCGCCCCACGCCCGAGCCACCGAAGACCCGCGCGCAGCCGTCTGTCGGCTCAAGCCGCGCCCTGCGGCAAGAGACCGAGGCTTGATGTCGGCGACATCGCACGCTAGGCAAGCCCCTGGTAGGCTTGCGTTGTTTGCCCTGCATCGCCCTCATGCGGAGAGCGCACCAAGCCACCGCGCCTGATCAGGCCGCGGTCAGCCGGCGCCGCCCCGGCCGGCGTTCGAGGCGCTGTCCGCGCTTATTGTTCAACATCGGAATGTCAAGCCATGCGTAAGCCGTTTCGCAAGTCCTTGTTGTCCCTGGCCATCGCCCACGCCCTCGGCATCGGCATCGGTTGGCCCGCCACCGCCTTGGCCACGGACACCCAGCAGCCGTCCGCCGCCGCCTTCGCGCCGAATCGTGACTTGCAGCAGGAGCTCATCGAGCTCAAGAACGCGGTTCTGGCGCGTCCGGACGATGCCGATCTGCGCTACCGGTTGGGCATCACCTACCTGCGTGCCGGCGATGGGGCAGCGGCCGAAAAGGAACTGCTGCGCGCGAGGGATCTCGGCCGCGACGACTTCGATCTGCTGACCAAGCTCGCAGAGGCTTGGCTGGCCCAGGGCAAATACCAAGACGTCATTATCGACCCAGGCCTGAAACAAGCGCTCGGCACCGACGACGAGCCCGCGGTCCAAGCGCTTTACGGCCGGGCAGAGCTTGGCCGCGGGAGCCCGACCCCAGCGCGGGAAGCATTCGAACGTGCGCTTGCCCTGAAGCCCGACCACCCGGCTGCGCTCTTGGGACTAGGGCGAGTGGAGCTGACCGAAAGCCACCTCGGCGCAGTCGAACTGCTGCTGGCCCGTCTGGAACAGGCCGAGCACCCGGACTTGGCCATGACCAACGAGCTGCGCGGCGACCTCGAGATGGCCCGTGGCAACTTCGAGCGGGCAGAGGCGGCCTACCGCGCAGGACTGGCCGCGGCGCCGGGACGCACGGATCTGCTGCGCGATGCCGCCTTCGCGATGCTGAGCCGCGGCGAGCTCGCGGAGGCCGATGCCGAGCTGACCAAGGTGCTACGGATGGCCCCGAACGACGGCAACGCCAGCATGATGCTGGCGATGGCCGCTTTCGAGCAGGACGACTACGAGCGCGCAAGGCGGCTCGCCGAAGGCTTCGCCAGCGCTCCCGAAGGGCCACCGTTGCCGCTCTACATCGCCGGCGCGTCGGCCTACTTTCTCGGCGACGTCGAACAGGCTCGCGAGTACCTGTCGCGTTACGTTGCGAGAGAGCCGGAAGACGCCGCGGGGCGACGCGTTTACGCTGCGACACTCATCAAGCTCAAGCAAGGCGCCGAGGCCTACGATCTGCTCGAGCCACTGGCGGCCGGCGCGGAGGGTGACATCGGCCTGTTGCAGTTGCTGGGCACCGCTGCGTCGATGGCGGGAGACACAACCGGGGGCGTCGGCTATTTGGAGAAGGCGTTGTCGGCAGCCCCCGACGACAAACGGATCGAGATCGAGCTGGTCATGGCCAGGCTCACCGCCGGCGATCGGGAGCAGGGGCTCGCCGATCTGCAACGCCTCGCCCAAGACCCGGACGTCACCGGAGCGCGCGAAGCGCTGCTGGAGGAGCGTCTGCGGTACGGCGAGTACGA
This sequence comes from Thiohalocapsa sp. ML1, assembly GCF_001469165.1. GTDB lineage: Bacteria > Pseudomonadota > Gammaproteobacteria > Chromatiales > Chromatiaceae > Thiohalocapsa. Next base: position 6,680 of record NZ_JABX01000051.1, read on the forward strand.
CCAGGCCTTGGCGTTGCTGGACGAAGTGGACGCAGACGCGGGCGCAGCAGGTGCCCAATCCGAGGTCATGCGCGCGAAGGCGCTGCTCGGACAAGGCCAGCGGCAGGAGGCGCAGGCTGTGTTGGAGCGGATTCTGCAAAACGAACCGGCACATTACCAAGCTAGCGTCTTGATGGTCGAGCTGCTGCTGAGCCGAGGCGAAGCGCAAGCAGCCCTCGGCCACGCCGAACGGGTTGCCGCCGCTTACCCGGGCGAGCTCGGGCCGCAGATCATGCTGGCGTTGGCCGAGCGCGCCGCCAAGCGCGACGACGCGGCAACGCAACGATTGAATGCCCTACTCCGGCAGCACCCGGACTCGGTCGCGCTCGCTGCGACCCTCGCGGACATCTACCTGGGGCAGCAGCAATGGGACAAGGCAAAGGACGTATTGGACAACGCGCCGAACCAGGAGTCCCCACACATCCTGCTCGCATACGGGCGTTACTGGCTGGACGTCGGCAACCCGGGCGAAGCCGTCGCGACGCTGCGCCACGCCGTGGAACGCGCGCCGGCAGACGTGCGGACCCGGCTCATGCTCGCCAAGGCCCTCAGGGAGACCGGCGATAGAGACGCGGCAACGCAGGAGATCGAGAACCTCGCCGAGATCGCACCCGCCGACCCGGGCGTGAGACGCGAGCGAACCTTGCTGGCCATCACCGACTTGGCGGCGACGCCGGAACGACTTGAGCAAGCCGTGAACGAGATCGCCGCAATGCAGCAGAACGTCAGTCCCACTGGCGTTGAGCTCTCGGGCTACCTGGCGCTGCGACAAGGCGCCACCGGGCGCGGCCTGGAGCTGCTGCGCCAAGCCCACGAAGCCTCGCGCACGACCGACACGCTGTTGACCTACGCCGATAGCTTGTGGGCGGTGGGGCAACGTCCCGCAGCCGTGGAAGCCCTCGATTTCTGGATCGAAGTCCGCCCGCGGGATGCGCGCGCCCTGATCCGTAGGGGTGCTTACCGCCTCGCCATGGCCGACTTTGCCGCTGCCGCGTCGGACTTGGAGCTGGCTCGCTCACTCGGCACGCAAGGCGCGCATGTCGATCCCATGCTGGCGTATGCGCTGGTGATGTCGGGCAATGTGGATGCGGCGGCCCCCATCGCGGAGCAGGCATACCGGCTCGCCCCCGAGGATACGACCGCGATGCAGGCGATGGGGCTCGTGCGGCTCAAGCAGGGTGACGCCCGCGGCGCGAGCGAGACGCTCAAGGCCGCTATCGAGGCCTCCGCGCCGCTGCCCCCGGCTGCCGGACTCAGGCTGGATTATGCAGAGGCCCTGCTGGCCGTCGGCGACTCCGCCGCGGCGCGGGCATTGCTGGATACCTTGGACGCGGAGCTGGACGAAGACTCGCCGCTGGCAGAACGCTTGCGCCGCCTGCGCGCAAGGTAGGCAAACGCGGCGCGGGCCTTTCGGCCGGGCAAAAAAAAGCCTCGCTTGCGCGGGGCTTGATTGGAGCGAGCAGACTCGCTCCAGCGTCGGATTCGACAGATCAGGCCTTGCGACGGCGGCTGGTCAGGCCAAGGCCGAGCAGACCGGCGGCGACCAGCGCCAGCGGTGCAGGCACAGGTATCAACTGGACTTCATAGGTGTTGGTCATGCTGATGACCTGACCAGCATCGCCTGAGACCTGAGCGTTATAGCTGTCGGTCACCGCAAACCGGCGGCACACGCCGCAGTTGGCGGACACGGACGTGGGCGTGTCGCCGAGGTTTAGGTCGACGGTGAAGTCCGCATCGGGGACGATGGGCGTGTCCTGACCGGTGATCTGCTTGCGGGTGTTGACGTTCCCGCTGTTCTGATCGAGCAGCTCGTTGGTCAGGCGGATCAGCGTGAAGCGCAGATTCGGCTCATCGTCCACCGAGAAGCCCGGCGGCGGCGTCAGGTCGATGAAATAGCTGATGCTGCCGGTGAGCTGATCGCCCAGCGCGTTGAGGTTGAAGATGCCGGTCTCGACACCGCTCAAGGACGCACTGGAGATGTTGACGCCGGCGGTCGGATCCAGCGTGTTCACGGCCATGTGCGAGGCGGCCGGTTCCGGTGCGTTGGCGCCGGTCTGGCTCGGACCGCCGGTGTAGCAGGTGTAGGTGAAGAAGCCCCGGCGGTAGGAGTTCAGCGGATCGCCAGCCCCGTCGGTGGCACAGAAAGCCGCCAGCGAGAAGGGGTTGGCGTCGAGCGGGGCCGCCGACACGGGGCCGACGGACAGGAGGCCGCCGATCATGACGGCGGCTGCCCCGAGAGTGTTCACAGTCTTCATAGGTTTCTCCAGGTTAGAGCCAAGCTATATGGCTACGATGTAACGGCTGTTTCGCGATGCAATTGAGACACTGCCCTGTTTTGAGGCGAAGCCGACCGGGTTTAGAGGTCGCGCCCGCCTACGCTGCGGCCATGCCAGGTCCATCCGCTAGTTGTCGACTGGCCCGAGTGCACCGGGAGGTATCCGAGCCTTCCCCTAATCTACAAGCAGGGAGCGTGCCGCATTTTTTTATCATTTATTTTTCAGCAGGTTATGAATCCTTCGACAGCACGGCGCGGACGTAGCGCCCAGAGGTTGTAAAGAAAACTGACGGTGGCGGCCCGATTCCGGAGCGGTATTCGCGACCAAGCAGGCCTCGGGGCTTCCCCCGACAGCGAGATTACGTCGTATTTTCAATGACATGCCCACACACGACCGCATGTCACGATTCTTTACAGTGAGACCCGAAAGCTATCGTCGCGAGCGACCGCCACCGAGCCGCTTGAGCTGCATCGTGCACTGACCCCACTCATCCGTCAGACGCCGAGGCTCGGTCACATAGCGCCGGGCCACACCAACGCCACACCGCAGACGACAACGGCGCCGCAGGGAACGCCGTCCGTCAGCGCCTTCGCTTGCCGTCAGGACGCCGCGGGCAACTGTAAAAAAACCTGACACTCGCATCCGGGGCAACACTCTCGCGCAGCGGCACGGCGGACCCGACCCGCGACGCCGTGGTCGCAGGTACGAGGCGCGCCAGCGCGTTCTGCGCGTGCTTCCTCGTCTCGTTCTCCACGCATTGCGGGCCTTGATCGTGAGCCCGACCAGCGCCGCGGGCTTCCGGCGTAGCCAGGCCTGCCAACCCTGGTTGCGTCCGGCCAGGACGGCACGCGACGGGTCCGCCTGCGTGACCGACGGTCGCCGGTTCTCCGGGATCGCGCCGAACCGGGCCGGAGCGACGCACGGGGTCGGAACGCTCAATCGCCTGCCGCTTGTGCGCGCAGCCGTGCGAGCTCGCACTCGGCCGCCTGCGCGCGCTGTTCGGCGGCAGCGGCGCGCTCGGCTTCCAGCTCGGCGCGCTCGGCCTCGGCCGCGGCCCGCTCGGCCGCGGCAGCGGCCGTCGCTTCGGCGGCTGCCGCGCGCCGGTCGGCCTCGCGCCAGCCGGGCAGGACGAACGGATAGACCGGGTCATCCAGCATCCGGTCGGGCTTGGGCTGGCGCTTGAGGTCATCGATGCGGAACTGAAAGCCGGGCAGGACCCGGGATTGGATCACGCCGTCCACGGGGGCAATGGCCTGATAGACGCCGGACGGGCTCAGGCCGAAGAAGCCGAGCTGGCCGTCGGTGCGGTGCAGGATGTAGTACTCCGGCACGCCGGCGGCGGCGTATTCGGCCTTCTTGGTGACCAGATCGCGGTCGATGCTGGCACGATCCTCGTCCGACAGGGCCTCGACACAGAGGTCGAAGATGCCGTGGTAGGAGCGGTCCAGCGGCAGCAGGGGTGCCGGGTTGGCCGCCAGCACCAGGCCCAGGTCGGGCCGGCGGATGACGGTGCGATCGGGCAGGGCCAGGCGGAAGCCCATTTCCAGGGCCGCGAGCTGCCCCAGTGGGTGCTCGCGCAGGTAATGCCGGAGCAGCTCGACGAACCACTGATAGACGAGGTAGGTACCCTGATCCGACACCGGCTTCTCCTCCAGGTGGCCGTTGTTCCACTCGTAGGGGCGGTCGGCGTCGGCGTAGTAATGGCACCAATAGTCGGTTTCCGAGACCCATTCCGCGTGGTCGGCGGGTGCTTCAGCGGGGTACTCGGCGATGGCGGGCCGCGTGCTCATGGGGCTGCTCGCTCAGGTCGGCCCTGACCGCGGGTGCCGCGGCCAGGTGGTGTCCGGCGAGGATAGCACGCAGCCCCGGGGGCGCTGCTGCGGTCGGTAAAGGGCCGAGGGCCGAGGAGGTCTTCCTCGGCCCTCGGCCCTCGGCCCTTGGCCCTTCAAGCGCCTGTCGCCGTGAAACGACCTCATCCCCCTCTGTCGCCGTGTTGACCTGGCGGTCAACACTCCAGCGAGCTTGGGGTTTCCGCCGGTGGGACCTACCGGCGTCCGCTCTGCCGGATCGGGCGGAACCGGGGCAGCGCGCAGCAGAGGGCGGGGACGCTCAATCGCCCGCCGCTTGCGCCCGCAGCCGTGCGAGCTCGCGCTCGGCCGCCTGTGCGCGTTGCTCGGCGGCCTCGGCGCGCTCGGCTTCTTTCGCGGCACGCGCGCCCTCGACGGCGGCGCGCTCGAACTCGGCGGCGGCGCGCTCAGCCTCGGCAGTGGCGCGCTCGGCCTCGGCAGCGGCCTTGGCTTCGGCGGCTGCCGTCTGCGCTTCGGCTGCAGCCGCCTGCGCTTCGGCGGCCGCCGCGCGCCGGTCGGCCTCGCGCCAGCCGGGCAGGACGAACGGATACACCGGATCATCCAGCAGCCGATCCGGGTCCGGCTGGCGCTTGAGATCATCGATGCGGAACTGAAAGCCGGGGAGGACGCGGGATTGGATCACGCCCACCACCGGCGCGATGGGCTGATAGCGGCCCGCGGGGTTCAGGCTGAAGAAGCCGAGCTGGCCGTCGGTGCGGTGGAGGATGTAATACTCCGGCACGCCGGCGGCGGCGTATTCGGCCTTCTTGGTGACCAGATCGCGGTCGATGCTGGCACGATCCTCGTCCGACAGCGCCTCGACACAGAGGTCGAAGATGCCGTGATAGGAGCGGTCCAGCGGCAGCAGGGGCGCCGGGTTGGCCGCCAGCACCAGGCCCAGGTCGGGCCGGCGGATGACGGTGCGATCGGGCAGGGCCAGACGGAAGCCCATTTCCAGGGCCGCGAGCTGCCCCAGTGGGTGCTCGCGCAGGTAATGCCGGAGCAGCTCGACGAACCACAGGTAGACGAGATAGGTACCCTGATCCGACACCGGCTTCTCCTCCAGGCGGCCGTTGTTCCACTCGTAGGGGCGGTCGGCGTCGGCGTAGTAATGGCACCAGTAGTCGGTTTCCGAGACCCATTCCGCGTGGTCGGCGGGTGCTTCAGCGGGGTACTCGGCGATGGCGGGCCGCGTGCTCATGGGGCTGCTCGCTCAGGTCGGCCCTGACCGCGGGTGCCGCGGCCAGGTGGTGTCCGGCGAGGATAGCACGCAGCCCCGGGGGCGCTGCTGCGGTCGGTAAAGGGCCGAGGGCCGAGGAGGTCTTCCTCGGCCCTCGGCCCTCGGCCCTTGGCCCTTCAAGCGCCTGTCGCCGTGAAACGACCTCATCCCCCTCTGTCGCCGTGTTGACCTGGAGGTCAACACTCCAGCGAGCTTGGGGTTTCCGCCGGTGGGAACTAACGGCGTCCGCTCTGCCGGATCGGGTGGAGCCGGGGCAGCGCGCAGCAGAGGGCGGGGACGCTCAATCGCCCGCCGCTTGCGCCCGCAGCCGTGCGAGCTCGCGCTCGGCCGCCTGTGCGCGTTGCTCGGCGGCCTCGGCGCGCTCGGCTTCTTTCGCGGCACGCGCTCCCTCGACGGTGGCGCGCTCGAACTCGGCGGCGGCGCGCTCAGCCTCGGCAGTGGCGCGCTCGGCCTCGGCAGCGGCCTTGGCTTCGGCGGCTGCCGTCTGCGCTTCGGCGGCAGCCGCCTGCGCTTCGGCGGCCGCCGCGCGCCGGTCGGCCTCGCGCCAGCCGGGCAGGACGAACGGATACACCGGATCATCCAGCAGCCGATCCGGGTCCGGCTGGCGCTTGAGATCATCGATGCGGAACTGAAAGCCGGGGAGGACGCGGGATTGGATCGCGCCGTCCACCGGCGCGATGGGCTGATAGCGGCCCGCGGGGTTCAGGCTGAAGAAGCCGAGCTGGCCGTCGGTGCGATGCAGGATGTAGTACTCCGGCACGCCCGCGGCGGCGTATTCGGCCTTCTTGGTGACCAGATCGCGGTCGATGCTGGCACGATCCTCGTCCGACAGGGCCTCGACACAGAGGTCGAAGATGCCGTGGTAGGAGCGGTCCAGCGGCAGCAGGGGTGCCGGGTTGGCCGCCAGCACCAGGCCTAGGTCGGGCCGGCGGATGACGGTGCGATCGGGCAGGGCCAGACGGAAGCCCATTTCCAGGGCCGCGAGCTGCCCCAGTGGGTGCTCGCGCAGGTAATGCCGGAGCAGCTCGACGAACCACAGGTAGACGAGATAGGTACCCTGATCCGACACCGGCTTCTCCTCCAGGTGGCCATTGTTCCACTCGTAGGGGCGGTCGGCGTTGGCGTAGTAATGGCACCAATAGTCGGTTTCCGAGACCCATCCCGCGTGGTCGGCGGGTGCTTCAGCGGGGTACTCGGCGATGGCGGGCCGCGTGCTCATGGGGCTGCTCGCTCAGGTCGGCCTGTCCGCGGGTGCCGCGGGCAGATGGTGTACGGCGAGCATAGCACGCAGCCCCGGGGCGCTGCTGCGGCGGCGATGCGGGTGGTTGGGGCGTTTCGCGGGGCCGTCAAAGAAGGGCCGAGGGGCGAGGGCCGAGGGCCGAGGAGGTCCTCCTTGGCCTTTGGCCCTTGGCCCTTTGGCCTTTGGCCCTTGGCCCTTGGCCCTTTGGCCCTTTGGCCTTCAAGCGCCTGTCGCTGTGAAACGACATCCTCGCGCTCTGTCGCCGTGTTGACCTGGAGGTCAACACTCCAGTCAACACTCCAGTCGACACTCCAGTCAATACCAGTCAACACTGCCCTAGGAGCACCGGTCGAAGCGCCCGAACTGCATGCTGAACTGCCCTCGCCCGTGGGTGAGGCTGCGGAGCTCCGTTGCGTAGCCCAGGAGCCTGGCGAGTGCGACCTCGCAGGCGATGACGGCGCTGCCGTCGGCGCTGTCGGTGGCCTGGATGGCGGCCTGGCGCTGCTGGAGGTCGCCGAGCACGGTGCCGAGGTTCTCATCCGGAACAACGACTTCGACACGCATCACGGGCTCCAGCGTGCAGGGGTGGGCCTCGGCGAGCGCCTTGCCCAGGGTGCGGGCGGCGGCGGCGGCGAGCGCGTCCGGCGGGCTCTGCGCGCCGAACAGCTCCACCTGGGTCAGCCGGACCTCGACGTCCTCCACCGGCGCGGCCTGGAGCGGACCGGCGGCAAGGGCCTGGCCTAGGCCCTGGCGCAGCGCGTCGCGCTGCTCCGGCATCAGCTCGGCGCCCTCGGGCAGCACGACGGGGTCTAGCGCCAGGCTATTGCCGGCGCCGCGTGCGGCCGGTCGCACGCGCAGGCCGACGCCGGCGGTCAGCTCCGGCTGCTTGCCGTCGGGGCTGGGCGGGCGGCTGTAAAGAAAGCTGACAGTCGCCTCGGCGGTGATGCTCTCGCGCAGCGCCACCGCCGGGCGGCCGCTGCGCACCGCGACGCCGAACTCCCGCGCGAGGCGCTCCAGCACGATCTGCAAATGCAGCTCGCCCATGCCGCGGAGCAGGCGCTGGCCGGTGTCCGGGTCCTCGGCGACTGCGAGCGTCGGGTCTTCTTCCGTGACCTTGCCGAGCACCTCCAGCAGGCGCTCCTCGTCGGTGCCGGCGCCGGGCTCGATGGCGAGGCTGAGCACCGGGGCGCGCGCCTCGATGCGCTCCAGCAGCACGAGATGCCCCGGGTCGCACAGGGTGTCGCCGGTGGCGGCGTGGCGGAGCCCCGCGAGCAGCACGATCTGGCCCGGCTCGGCCAAGTCGAGCTTCGCCTTGCGGCCGGCGTCGGTGTCGAAGATGCGCGCAACCTGCTCGGTGACGGTGCGCCCGTCCGCGACCACGAAGCTCACCTTGTCGCCCGGCCGCAGCCGGTTGCGGTAGACGCGGGCGAAGCAGTGCCGGCGCCCGTCCCAGAGCTGGACCTTGAACACGAGCGCGGCGAGCGGGCCGTCGGCGCCGAGGACGATGTCTTCGGTGCCGCCGTCGGGGCGCCGCGCCAGCGCGGGCGGGCGGTCCAGCGGCGCCGGCAGCAGGTCCACGGCGGCGTCCAGCACCGGCTGCACGCCGATGTTGCGCAGCGCACTGCCGGCGAGGCACGGAAACAGCGTGCCGGCCAGCGTGCCGCGGCGCAGCGCCGCCAGCACGGCGGCGCGCTCGGGCTCCTCGCCGGCGAGCACGGCGTCCGCAAGGGACTCGTCCACCTCGGCGGCGGCGAGCAGCAGCGCCTCGTGCAGGCCGGCGCAGCGCTGCCAGAGGTCCTCCGGGCAGGGCTCGGTGGTCACCGCCTCGCCCTGCTCGCCGCCGAAGCGGACCAGGGTGCGGTCCAGCAGGTGCACGACGGCGTGCGTAAGCTCGCCGCGCGCGTCGAAGACCGGAGCGGTCAGCGCCACCGGCGTGACGCCGAGCTTGGCCTCGATGGCGGCCAGGCAGCGCGCGAAGTCGGCCCCGGGCCGGTCCAGCTTGTTGATGAAGAAGAGCACCGGCAGGCCGAAGCGGCAGCGCTGGCGCCAGACGGTCTCGGTCTGCGGCTCCACACCGCGCACGCCGTCGAGCACGACGATTACCCCATCGAGCACACGCATGGAGCGCTCCACCTCAATGGTAAAATCCACGTGTCCCGGGGTATCGACGACCTGCAGCTCGTGCCCGCGCCAGGGCGCCTTCGTGACGGCGGCGGTGATGGTGATGCCGTGCTGCTGCTCCTCGGCCATCCAGTCCATGTGCGCGGCACCATCGTGCACTTCGCCGATCTTATGTGATGCGCCGGTGTAGAACAGGATGCGCTCGGTGAGGGTCGTCTTGCCCGCGTCGACGTGCGCCGCGACACCGATATTGCGCACCGATGCAAGCCTTGCGGCGCTGCTGCCGGTCTTGGTCTTGAGGTCACGGCTCATGGCACTACCAACAATCCACGGAGAAAACGATGCATGACGAGAACCTGATACGGCGACGCCCGGGCAGCGCCAAGCGCCGTCGCACCGCGAGCGCACTGCTCGGCGGCGCCTGCGCGCTGCTGCTGGGCCTCTCGGCCGGAGCCAATACCGAGCCCATGCGCTTCAATCCCACCGACAGTGTTGTCGGCACGCCCTTCTATGTAAAGAGCGATGCGGAGCACACGCTGCTCGACATCGGCCGCCACTACGGCTACGGCCACGACGAGATGCAGCAGGCGAACCCGAAGGTGGACACCTGGCTGCCGGGCGAGGGCACGGACGTGATGGTGCCGCAGTTCCATGTGCTGCCGAACACGCCGCGTGAGGGCATCGTCATCAACCTGCCGGAGAAGCGGCTGTACTTCTATTCTTCGCCCACCACGGTGGAGAGCTTCGCGGTGGGCACCGCGCGTGAGGGCTGGTCTACGCCCACCGGCAGCTTCAGCATTATCGAGAAGCGCGAGAACCCGACCTGGACGCCACCGGCCTCGATCCGCGCCGACTATGCCAAGCGCGGCATCGAGCTGCCGGCGGTGGTGCCCGCGGGACCGGAGAACCCGCTAGGCAGCCACGCGCTGCGGCTCAGCAACCCGAGCTACCTGATCCACGGCACCTCCAAGCCCTGGGGTGTCGGCATGCCGGTGAGCGCCGGTTGCACCCGCATGTACCCGGAGGACATCGCCGCGCTGTTTCCGCGGGTGCCGACCGGCACGACCGTGCGCATCGTGGACCAGCCCTACAAGGTGGGCTGGCTCGGCAACCAGCTCTACATGGAGGTGCACTTGGAGGAGGGTGAGCAACCACGCGCAGCGCGGGACGTGATACCGGCGAGCATCGCCAACGCCGACGGCGTGGTCGTGGACTGGGACGAGGTGAATCGGGCGCTGGAGGAGCGCTCGGGCCTGCCGCGCTTGGTGGGCGGACGCCAAGGGGCCAAGTCTTGGCACAGGCTGGATTCGGTGTTCTAGCGAGGCAGAGGCCCAGACCGACCGGGAACGCCGTCTTGCGCAGCCCGCTCGTTTGGCGCATCGAACCAAGGGCCGAGGGCCGAGGAGGGCTCCCTTGGCCCTTGGCCCTAATATTTGGCGCCCCCAAGCAAATCGAGGGGGACTCTAGCCGCCGTTGCGCCGGCGCAACCTGAGACTCATGCGCGACGGGGCGATGGCGTGCGACATTCCCTGCTCATCGATGCAGTGAAGCCGCCCAAGGGTGGACGCTGAGATCATCCGGGGCGCACGCAAGCGCCGGAGGGAAGCATTGACCGGCTGCAACGCCAGCACGGCCATGGGTTGCGACTGGCGGGCTGGAACGCGGGCTGGAACTGGCGGGTTAGCGCTGGGGCGCTGGAACTGGTGCGCTGCGAGCGACGGCGTTGGGAAGTCCGTCTGCGGCGGCTGAGAAACTGGAGAGCCGGGGGGGGCGGGAGCGGAACGGTCGGCTGCCCTGCACGCGGCAGGGCAACCGACCCATGTCCAAGCTTAAGCGAGTGCTTACTTGGCCATGACGCGCTGATACATGCGGTTGATGCGCTCCTCGTTGGCCTCGCAGCAGGCCTGAGCGGCGTTGGCGGCGTCCATGGCAGCCTGGGCCATGTCGCGAGCCTCCTGATCGGTGGCGCAGCCACCCAGCAGGGAAGCGCTCAGCAGCGCTGCGGCGGACAGGGAAGCGAGCTTGATGTTCTTGGTCATTGCGGTTTCTCCGTTTGAGTTTGCCGATCGGCAACAGGTTTATAACACAGTACAAGGGCTGGTCCGAACCCTCGGGCGCGAATGTTAGCAGAATCGAACAGCGTCGTGCGGCAACAACGTTAAATCCGTGGACCCGCCGAGCACCGCGCCAGCGCTGGCGCGCCGACCACCAGGGGCACCACCCCAGCGCCATCGGGGAAGGCTATTTGCACCGATACGACGGAACTTGTTGTGCGAACACAACAGCCTTTCAGGGGAGCGCCGCGTGCTGTCGGCAGTACTCGTACATCGCGATGCTGGCGGCGATACTGACGTTCAGGCTCTGTACACCCGGATACTGCGCTATGGTCAATGCCGGCAGGCCCTCGGCGGCGGGGCTCAAGCCGAATTCCTCATGCCCGAGGATGAAGGCGCACCGATGCGGTAACAGGGTGGTCTGCAATGCCGGGGCTGTGCCCGCCACCAGGCGGAAGGGGCAGTAACCGGCGGCCGCCAAGCGGGACAGACTCTCGTCGAGCTCGTCAAGGAAGCGCGCCGGCACCGCCCGCAGCGCACCCTTGGCCGGAGCCGGATCGAAGGGCCCAATGCCGACGAGGTGCACCTCGCGCACCCCGAAGGCTTGAGCCGAACGAAAGATCTTTGCGACATTGAATCCGGGCTTGAGATGATCCAGCACCAGAATCAACTCACTCGGGCCCGGCGACGCCAGCAGGTTGCGGCGCCGCTCGCGCTCATAGCGCGCCTCGGCATTGAGGTGACGTTGCCGTTTGCTCACGAGCTGCCCCCGCGGCCAGGATCGACAATCAGCATGATCTCCACTCGGCCCCTTTGCACCGCGGCCCTGCTTTGCGCCCCCCTGGGTGCCCTGCTAGGCGCCCTCCTAGGCGCCCTCGACGCCGCCGCGGCAGAGCCCGCGGCCCTGCCGGCACCGGTACCCGCACCGACTGCGCAGGCGGCACCGGCGCCGGGCCCTGCGGCGTTGCCGGCGGGCGCCATTATCGCCTTCGTGCCGCAGGCGAGCGGCTTCACCGGCAGCACGGAGGAGCTGCGCGAGTGGCTTGCCGAGCGCGGCTGGGCCATCTGCGACGGCACCCGCGGCACCCCGGACCTGAGCGAGCGCATGCTGCTCGGCACCACGGAGGTCGCCGCCGTCGGCAGGCGCCTCGGCAGTCATCAGCATACCCACCGGGTGCGCGGCGAGACGGGCACCGCGGTGCTGCGCAACCGCCATACGCCGACGGGGCACGGGCAGCTCGTGCACCTGGCCGACGCTCAGCATCGCCACCCCATCGATGTCGCCACCGATTCGGCCTCGAACCTGCCGCCGAGCACGCGGGTATTGTTCATCATGAAAACACGATGAGGTGCTAGGTGCTAGGTGCTAGGTGCTAGGTGCGAGGGAGGCGTCGCCTAAGACCGCCGAGCCGTGCTCATCGCCATCGAAATCGAAATCGAAATCGAAATCGAACCGAGTGGCAACCGAACCCGACACACCTGGCCTCCGACGCCCCATGAAAACCGACTCAGCAGCGAAACATTCGGCGCCCCCAAAAATCTAGGGGCTAGGGGCTAGGGGCTAGGGGCCAGGACGGCAAAGCCTGAGACCAACAAGGGCAGGCAGCCGAGGCGGGCTCCCTTAGCCCTCGGCCCTCGGCCCTCGGCCCTCGCATCCATACACGCAAATCGGAGCAAACCTGACCCCCATGGTCGAACGCTACTATCGCAGAGCCGCGCCGAAGCGGGTGCCGAACCCCTTCCGTTGCGAGGGCTTCGTGCATGGGGGCACCATCGACAGCGGTACCGGTGGCCCGGTTGCCATCGACTCGCTGCCGCCGTTCCTGCGCGCGCTCCTGGTCACCGATGGCACCGTGACCAAGATCCTCGAGGCCTATTTCTGGGAACCCGTGGTCGTGGACACGCTGCAGCAGGCGTTCGTCGACGCCGCCGATGAGATTCCTTGGGTCAACGTCGCCCGCGGCGAGCGCATCATGGTGCGTCGCGCCCGACTGCGCGGCGCCCACAGCGGCAAGGCCTTCGCACATGCCTTCTCGGTGATCCGCACCGAGCTGATCCCGCCGCATTTCCGCCAGCGCCTCATTGACCGGGAGATCGGCATCGGCGCGCTGATCCGCGACAGCGGCCTCGAGAGTTACCGCGAGGTGATGGAGGTCGGCATCGAGCCGGACAGCGGCGCCGATGATGCGGTGTTCCGCACCTATCGCATCATCATCGCCGGCGAGCCCGTGATCCTGATCACCGAGACCTTTGCGCTCGCGCTCTACCGCTGACCCGCGGACACGCGGACACGCGGACACCATCGAGCAGGCCAGACACGTGGACAGCGTCGCCCCCAGCGCGGCATCATCCGCCGCCATCGACACCCTGCGACGCTTCGAGACCCCGGAGGGCATCGAGATCGAGCTCAAGCTCGCGGGCCCGGTGCCGCGGGCGGCGGCCTTCGTCATCGATCTTGCCATCCGCGTGGGCCTGTACGCGCTGCTGTTGCCGCTGGCGGGCTTCGCCGGCGTCGGCATGGGGCTCATGCTGATCGCGCTGTTCCTGCTCGAATGGCTCTATCCGGTAGTCTTCGAGCTGCGCAGCGGCGCCACCCCGGGCAAGCGCGCGCTCAAGCTGCTGGTGGTGCATGCGGACGGCACGCCGGTGGGGCCGTCGGCGTCGCTGATCCGCAATTTGCTGCGGGCGGTGGACTTTCTGCCCCTGTTGTACGGCCTCGGGCTGGCGGTGATGCTCGCGGACCGGGATTTCCGGCGCCTGGGCGACCTCGCCGCCGCCACCCTGGTGATCCATGCCGAGCCGCAGGCGCCGGCCGCGGCCGGCATCGCGAATGTCCACGCGGTGCCACCGCCGCTGCCGCTCGATCTCGCCACGCAGCGCGCGGTGCTCGCCTTTGCGGAGCGCAGCAGCGAGCTGTCGCCGGCACGGCGCGCGGAGCTGGCCGCGCGCATCGACCTTGGTGCCCCCGCCGGCACGGACCCGGAGGCGCTGCTGCTCGGCATCGCGAGCTGGATCAGCCGCGGCAAGCCGGAGCCGGCCCGCACCGACACCAGCGGCCCGCGGCGCAACCGGCCGGCGAGGCGCGCATGAGGCAGCAGGCCTTCGAGCAGGCCCACGGCGCCGCTTGGCAGCAGCTCGGCGACCTGCTCGATGCGCTGGAGGGCACGCGCCGGCCGCCCGACACGGTGCGCGCGGAGCGTCTGCCGCGGCTCTTGCGCCGCGTGAGCGGGCACTATGCGCTGGCCGGCGCGCGCGGCTACAGCCCGGGGCTGGTGGCGCGGCTGCATGCGCTGGTGCGCCGGGGCTATCGGCAATTGCACCAGCCGCGACCCCGCTGGCCGGCGCTGTTGGTGCGGTTCGCGCTCGCGGGCTTGCCGCGGGCGGTGCGCCGCCACGCGGGGCTGTTCTGGCTCGCCGCGCTGCTCTTTTTCGGGCCGATGGTCGCGATGGGCGTCGCCTGCGCGAACGACCCGACCCTGATCCACAGTCTGCTGGACAGCGCACAGGTGGCCGAGTACGAGGCCATGTACGACCCCACCAACGCAAAGCTCGGCCGCGCGCCGGCGCGCGCAGCCGACGACGACGTGATGATGTTCGGCTTCTATGTTCGGAACAACATCGGCATTGCGCTGCGGACCTTCGCCTGGGGGCTGCTCGCCGGCATCGGCAGCGTCTTCGTGCTGGGCATGAACGGGCTCATTATCGGCGGCATCGCCGGCCACCTGACGCAGCTCGGCCATGGCACGCCGTTCTGGTCCTTTGTCAGCGGCCACAGCAGCCTGGAGCTGACGGCCATCCCCATCGCCGGTGCCGCGGGGCTGCTGCTCGCGAAGGCGCTGCTGGCACCAGGGCCGCGCACCCGCGGCGCGGCGCTGCGCGCCAACGCCGGCGAGGCGGTGCCGCTGGTGGTGGGCGCGATGCTGCTGCTGGTGCTCGCGGCGGTGGTGGAGGCGTTCTGGTCGTCCAACGCCGGGGTCGCGCCGGAGGTCAAGTACGCGGTGGGTATCGCGGGCTGGCTGGCCGTGGTCGCGTACTTGGGGCTCGCAGGCCGCGGCTGAAGTAAAGGGCCGAGGGCCGAGGGCCGAGGAGGGCGCCGTTGGCCCTTGGCGAGTCGGCGCAGCGAAACCCGACGTGAAGGGCATCGAAATCGGGATCGGGATCGGGATCGAGATCGGGATCGGGATCGGGATCGGGATCGCTATCGGGATCGCTATCGGGATCGCTATCGGGATCGCTATCGGGATCGCTATCGGGATGGGGATCGACTCGACATGACACTGGGGCACGAGAAGCTCGAGCTCTACCGTCGCTCGATCGATTTCGATCTCGATCTCGATCTCGCGGGCTGTACCACCTGTTTTTGAAGGGTTCCCTCCCTAACGCCACGCCATGGACCTGACGCAGACCGCCGCCGCCATCCGCCCGCGCACGCCCTGGGAGAGCATCGACCTGGGCTTTGCGCTGGCGCGCACCTGGTTCGTGCCGCTGTGGCTCTGCTGGTGGCTGACGGCGGCGCCCGTTGCGCTGCTCGCGCTGGTGCCGCTGCACGGCAGCTCGGATCTCTGGCTGCTGCTGCTCTGGTGGCTCAAGCCTGCGTTCGAGGCGCTGCCGTTGTACTGGCTGAGCCGCGCCATGTTCGGCGAGCGGCTCGCGCCGCGCGCGGCCGCCCGCCGGCTGCCGCGGGCGCTGCCAACCCGGCTCTGGCCGCAGCTCGCGTGGCGGCGCTTCGGCCTGGCGCGCTCGTTTACGATGCCGGTGACGCTGCTGGAGGCGCCCCGCGGCGGCGCGCGCCGGGAACGGCTGCGGGTGCTCGGCACCGGCGCCGCCGGCTGGCTCACCGTCATCTGCGTGCACCTGGAGGGCGTGCTGTGGTTGTCGGCGCTGCTCGCGCTCGCGTTCTTGCTGCCCGAGGGCATGCCGCGGCTCGACCTCGGCGAGGCCTTGCTGGAGAGCGGCTCGCCGGCGGACTGGACCGGCGCGCTCTTGGTGCTGCTCGCGATGTCGGTGATGGCGCCGTTCTATGTCGCCGCCGGCTTTGCGCTCTATCTGGGGCGGCGCACGACCCTCGAGGCCTGGGACCTGGAGCTCGCGTTCCGGCGGGCGGCCGATCGCCGCACGGCCCGGCCTGGCGCGCCCGTGTCGGCGCTGCTGGTGGTGCTCGCGCTGTCGGCGACGGTCATGGCGCCGGGCGAGTCGGGTGCCGCGGAGCCACCGACAGCGGCAGAGGCGCGGGCGCTTATCGCCGAGGTCCTCGCCGACCCGGACTTCGGCAGCACGCGCGAACGCTCCGTTTGGGTCTTTGTCGGCGAAGCAGCGGACGCCGCGGACGCCGCGGACGACCGGGCCGACGGCGCGGCCTGGCTGCCGACCTGGCTCATCGAATCCATCGCGCTACTGCTGAAATGGGTCGTGCTGATCGGCGCCGCGATCCTGCTCGCACTGCTCCTGCTCCGGCTGGTGCGGGAATTGCGCCTGCCCGGGTGGCGCCGCGGCGCGCCGAAACCCGGCGGCCAAGCCGCGACCGGCGTGCCCGTGGGCGCCGAGCCCGCACCGCTGCCGCTGGACATCCCGGCAGAGGTGCTGAGACTTCTCGCCGCCGGCGATGCCCGCGGCGCGCTCTCGCTCCTGTACCGATCGCAGATCGTGCGGTTGCGCACCGCCGGGCTTGATCTGCCGGACAGCGCCACGGAGGCCGAGTGCCTCAATGCCGCGGCGGCTGCGGCGCCGGCCGCGCAGGTGGACTGGCTGCGGCGGCTCGTCGCGCTCTGGCAGGCGGTGGCCTACGGCCATCGGGACGCCGACCCGCGGGCGGTGCAGGCGCTGCTCGATGCGCACCAGGCGCTCGGCACGCCGCGGGGGGCGCATGGCTGAGCGCCGCCGCCCCTCGCGCCGCACCGGGCCGGGCGGCACGGGCTGGGTGCTCGCCGCGCTCGGGGTCATGCTCGCCGCCGGCACCTGGCTGTGGTTCGATGCCAACTTCGAGCGGCAACTGCGCGAGCTGCCGGCGGGCGAGTCCGAGGCCGCGCGGCGCAATCCCTTCCTCGCCGCCGAGCGCTTCCTCGCCGGGCTCGGCGTCGCGGCCGACAGCAGCACGGACCTGTCCCTGCTGCGCACGCCGCCCGGCCCGCGGGACATGCTGGTCATCGACGGCCTGCCGCCGCTCAATGCCGAGCGGCGGGCGCGGCTGCGCGCCTGGCTCGAGGCCGGCGGACGCCTTTTGGCGGAGGCCATCCGCCTCGACGAAGCCGCCTCCGGCAGCGACGACTTCCTCGCTGAGCTGGGCGCGATGCTGCGCTTCGACGAGGCGGCGGACGGCGACGCTGATGTCGTTGCGGACGTGCAGATCGCGGGCTACCCCGAGCCGCTCCAGGTGGCCTTCGCCGCGCCCTGGTACCTGGAAGATGCTGCCGGCATGGCCGTCGGCGACGCCGGCGCCGACGGCCGTGCGCGGCTGCTGGAGTACGCCGTCGGCGACGGCATCGTCTACGTGGTGAGCGATACGCTGTGGCTCGGCAACGGCGCCATCGGCCGGCACGACCACGCGCTGCTGCTCGCCCGGCTGGCGGCGGATCGCGACCATGTCTGGCTGCTGCACGACGTCTCGGTGCCGCATCTCGCCGTGCTGCTTTGGCGCGCGGCGCCGGCGGCCGTGCTCTCGGCTGCGCTGCTGCTGGCGGCCGTGCTCTGGCACATCGGCGGGCGACTCGGCCCGCTGCTGCCCGCGCCCGCCGCGGGCCGGCGCGATCTGCTGGAGCACCTGGAGGCCGCGGGCGACTTCCTCTGGCAGCGCGGGCGCGGCGCCGTGCTGGTGAGCCGCACCCGCCGGCGCATCGAGCGCGACTGGCTCCGCCGCCACCCGCCGCTGCGGAAGCTAGATCAGCCGGGACGGGCGCGCCGCATCAGCGAGCAGAGCCATCTACCGGTGTCCGAGGTGCAGGCGGCGTTGTATGGTCCCCTGCCCGACCTGGCCGCACTCCCGCGCATCACGGCCGCGCTGCAGCGGCTGGCGCGGCGCTGACGGGCGGCCAGCGCCATCATCGAACGCACAGCACAAGGAGCCTTGCGCATGCCCGCAGCCGAACCGCCGAACCCTGAGCATCTGGACGCCGCGCGCGCGGCGCTGATCCGCGTCGAGACGGCGGTGAACCGCGCCGTGCTCGGCCAGCGCCGGGTGGTGCGCGAGGTCATCGTTGCGCTCGCCGCCGCCGGCCACGTGCTGCTGGAGGGCCTGCCCGGCATGGGCAAGACGCTGTTGGTGCGGGCACTGGCGCAGGCGCTCGGCGGGCGCTTCGCGCGCATCCAGTTCACGCCGGACCTGATGCCGAGCGACATCACCGGCCACGCCATCTTCGACATGAAGAGCGAGCGCTTCCACATCCGCCGCGGCCCGATCTTCTGCAACGTGCTGCTCGGCGACGAGATCAACCGCGCGCCGGCCAAAACGCAAGCGGCCATGCTGGAGGCAATGCAGGAGCAGCAGGTGACCATCGAGGGCGAGTCCATTGCGCTTGCGCCGCCCTTTCTGGTGCTCGCGACGCAGAACCCCATCGAGCAGGAGGGCACCTATCCGCTGCCCCTCGCGCAGCTCGACCGCTTTCTCATCAAGGCTGCCATCGACTATCCGAGCGCCGCGGACGAGCTGCGCATCGTGCGCACCATCACCGCGGGTGCCGTCGGCGACGCGCTCGATGTGTCGGCCGTGGAGACGGTCATGGACCCTGCCGGCGTGCTCGCCGTGCAGGCCGCGGCGGCGACGCTGACCCTTGATGACGCCGTGCTCGACTATGCGATTCGGCTCGTGCGCGCGACCCGCGATTGGCAAGGCCTCGACGCCGGCGCCGGCACCCGCGCCGCCATCGCGCTGGTGCGCGCGGCCCGCGGCCACGCGCTGCTCGCGGGCCAGGGCGGCTTCGTGACGCCGGACGACGTCAAGGCCATGGCCCCGGCAGTCCTGCGCCATCGCGTGCGCCTGGATGCCGAGCGCGAGATCGAGGGCTACCGCGCCGACGATGTGCTCGGGGAGCTGTTGGCCGCGGTGGAGGCGCCGCGTGCTTAGTGCAGTGGCGCGCAATCCAGCGCTCACAGGCGCCAAGCCGGCAGGCCGCAAGCGCAACCACGGCGCAAACAGGAAAGTTCGGCTGGATTGCAGTCTCGTGGAGGTGGGATCGCATCGCCGTCGAATGCGCTGCTTCGGCGTCGCCGCCGCGATTGCGCGAGCGGTGCAAGCCCCCGGGTCCCCAAGCGGCTATGATGTGGGCCGGAGTCCTTATCGGCGTCGCCCTGCGCCCCGTCCCGCATGAGCATTGCACTGAAGCTCTTCGAGCAACTGACCGAGACCACCGACGAGCGCGAGCGGCTGCGCTTGATCGCCGACGCCATCGGTACGCTGGAGGACAGTTGGCCGCGTCCGGCCGACATCGCGCGTGCGGGTGATGTGCGCGAATCGGAGCTGCGGTTGCAGAAGGAGATCGAGAGCGTACGCAAGGAAATCCGCGAATCGGAGCTGCGGTTGCAGAAGGAGATCGAGAGCGTACGCAAGGAAATCGAGGTGGTGCGCAGGGAGATCGAGGTGGTGCGCAGGGAGATCGAGGTGGTGCGCAAGGAGGCGGCGGAAAGCGAGGCCCGGCTGCGCAAGGAAATCGAGCAGATACGGTTGGAAACCGAGCGGGTCCGCGGAGAGATCCGCGGCGTCGAGACCAGGCTGCACCAGGCGCTGCACCGCCAGACCATCTGGATCATCGGGGCCGTCGGCGCCGTCGCGGGTCTGATCCGGCTGCTGGAATACCTGCTTCCCTGATCCTTCGCTGCGGGCATCCCACCGTTGCTCCCGACGCGGCGGACTGAAGCCCGCTCCTGCCACGCGAGGCAGGGCCGTGCGCACGCGCGCGCTGTGGGAGCGGCTTTACCATGAAAGTCGCGCGCGGCGCGCTCCTTAATCTCCCTCTCCTGACAATCCCGTCGACGAGCGAAATCGCAACCGACTCGAACCGAGCCGGTCGGCCTTTACCGGAGCCGGGCGGCTCCGTCGCGTCTACAATGGGGCGCCGTCCTGTGAGCCTGAGCCGATGAGCCCGTTGCGTCCGCTCCACCGCGATGCCGATTTCCCGGTGCCGCCCTCAATGCAGAGCCGACTGCCCGACAGGCACTTGGCGCGCACGATCAAGCCCGGCGGTGATCGGCGGGGCCGCGTGCCAAGCGCCGTTGGCGAAGCTGGCGCATCGTCGACCAAGGGCCAGCCGCGCGCATGAGACCGGCGCGGCCTCTCGTCATCGCGCTCGGGGGCTGGACGGCGCTGGCGCTGGCCGGGGCCTTCGCGCCTGGGCTGCTGCCCGCGTGGCAGGCGCTCGGCGTGCTGCTGGCAGCGCTCGCCGGCGCCGACCTGTGGCTGCTGCTGCGGCTGCGGACGCCCGGCGTGCGCCGCGACGTTGCCGCCATCGTGCCGCAGGGCGTCTGGTCGCCGGTGCGGCTGGTGCTGACCAACGCCTCGCCCGGCGCGCTGCGGCTCGACCTGCACGACCTGCATCCTGCCGACGCCGACGTGCGCGGGCTGCCGGCGACGGTGCGTATTGGTGCTCGGGGTGCGGTGGCCGTGAGCTATGAGCTGCGCGCGCCGGCGCGCGGGCCGCGGGACTTCGCAGGTTGCGATCTCAGGCTCCACTCGCCGCTCGGGCTCTGGACCCGGCGCCGGCGCGCGGGGCCCGCGGCGCTGTTCCGCGTCTACCCGAACTTCGCCGAGATCAGCCATTACACGCTGCTCGCCGCGAGCGACAGCCTCGCCGGACTCGGTCTGCAACGCCAGCGCCGGCGCGGCGTCGGTGCGGAGTTTCATCAACTGCGCGAGTACCGCCGCGGGGATACGCTGCGGCAGATCGACTGGAAGGCCACTTCGCGCATCCGCAAGCTGGTGGCGCGGGAGTACGAGGACGAGCGCGACCAGCGCCTGGTGTTTCTGCTCGACTGCGGGCGGCGCATGCGCCATCAGGACCGCGCCGGCCGGGCGCACTTGGACGACGCGCTGAATGCGCTCATGCTCCTGGCCTACGTGGCCGTGCGGCAGGGCGACGCGGTGGGGCTGCTCGCCTACGGCGGCGGCGAGCGCTGGTTCCCGCCGCAGCGCGCACCGGATACGGTGCACCGGCTGCTCCGCGCCGTCTATGACCTGACGCCGTCGCTGGCGGTGGCGGACCCGCTCGCCGCGGCGCGGGCGCTGCTAACGCGCCAGCCGCGCCGCGCGCTGGTACTCATCGTCACCAACAGCCGCGACGAGGACCACCCGGAGCTGCTGCGGGCCGTGCAGGTGCTGCGCCGACGCCACCTGGTGCTGGTGGCGGACCTGCGCGAGGCGGCGCTCGACGAGGCGCTCGCGGCGCCGATCCTGACCGACACGGCGGCGCTGCGCTTCCATGCCGTGCACGACTACCTGGCGGACCGCCGCCGCCATCATCAGCGCCTGCGGCACCTCGGCTGCCGCGTGCTGGACCTGCGCCCGGACCAGTTGCCCGCCGCCTTGGTGAACGCCTACGGCGGCATCAAGCGCGCTGCGGTTTTGTGAGGGGCTAGGGGCTAGGGGCTAGGTGCTAGGTGCTAGGGGCTAGGAGCTAGTGATCGGCTTGCGCGTCAGGCGCGAGCTTGAGCTCGAGTCGTGCCGCGATGGCCTCCGCGAGCCGCCCGCCGATGTCGACGTCGGCGAGCCTGTCGCCCGGCACCAGTTCCACGAGCCGCGTCATCGGCAGGCCCGCATGGCCGCACGGGTTGATGCGCGCAAAGGGCGCGAGGTCGAGGTCCAGGTTCAGCGCGACGCCGTGATAGCTGCAGCCGTGGCGAACGCGCAGCCCGAGCGAGGCGATCTTCGCGCCCTCCACATACACGCCCGGCGCATCGCCGCGGGCTGCCGCTTGGATGGACAGGTCGGCCAACAGGTCGATGACCGCCCCCTCCAGCGCGCTCACCAGCACACGCACGCCGATGCGCAGCCGGCGCAGGTCCACCAGCACGTAGGCGATCGGCTGCCCCGGGCCGTGGTAGGTGACCTGCCCGCCGCGGTCGGTCTGCACCACCGGGATGTCGCCGGGGGCGAGCAGGTGCTCCGCCCTGCCCGCCTGCCCCTGCGTGAACACGGGCGGATGCTCGGCGAGCCAGAGCGCGTCGTCGGTGTCGGCGCCGCGCGTGTCGGTGAAGCGCCGCATGGCCTCCCAGCAGGCGTGATAATCGACGCGGCCGAGGCGCGACAGGCGCAGGGCTCGCGCGGCGGGCAACGCCGGGTTCGGCAGATTCTCGGGCATGTCGGCGTCGGCGAGGCGCCAGGCCGGCGCTTAGTGATCAGAGCGCGTAAACGACCAGCTCGTGGTCGGTCAGCTCCTGGTAGATGGCATCGAGCTGCGCCTTGCTCTCGGCGCGAATGTGCGCCGTCACCGCGAGCCACTTGCCGCCGCTGCTGGCGCGAACGGTGAGCGTCGTGGCGTCGAAGTCCGGCGCGTGGCGGCGCAGGATCTCCACCACCGCCGCCTCGATGGCGCTGTCCGCCGCACCCATTGCCTTGATCGGAAAGCTGCACGGAAACTGCAGCAGGGTCTCGTCGCTGTCGGCCATGGTCGGCTCCGCGTATTGCGTTGGCGTTGACGGTGGCATGCCGCGAAGATGGGGCCGCCGCACTCGCCGCGCGACCCCCGGCCGGACGTCAGAACAGCCGCAGCACCGAATCCCAGCCGCGGCGCAGGAAGTTGCCCCGACCCACATCGGCCAGCGCGACAGCGGGCTCCCGGCGGATCTCCTCGCCATCGAGCCGAAAGATGATCTCGCCGATCACGTCGCCCCAGGCCACCGGCGCCGAGATATCCTCCGCGGGCTCCAGCTCCGCCGTGAGCGCGCTGTACTTGCCGCGCGGGATGGTGACGTACAGGTCCCGCGCGGGGCCGACCGGCAGGCTGGTCACGTCGCCACCCCAGATGCGCAGATCCTCCACCGGCTCGCCGCCCGGGAAGGGCCGATGGGTCTCGGAAAAGCTGAAGCCGTAGTTGAGCAAGGCTTGGCTGTCCGAGAAGCGCTCGCGATCGCTGCCGGTGCCCATGACGACGGCCAGCAGGCGCCGGCCATCGCGCTCCGCGGAGGACACCAGGCAGTAGCCGGCGGCGGCGGTGTGGCCGGTCTTGACGCCATCCACGCTTGGGTCGAGCCGGAGCAGCCGGTTGCGGTTGGACTGCTTGATGTTGTTGAAGGTGAAGTCCGGCAGCGAGTACCAGGCGTAGTAGTCCGGAAACTCGCGAATCACCGCGGCCGCGACCTTGGCGATGTCCCGCGGCGTGGTGTAGTGCTCCGGGTCCGGCAGGCCGGCGGTGTTGACGAAGTTGGAGTTGGTCATGCCAAGGCGCGCGGCTTGGGTGTTCATCATCTCGGCAAAGGTCGCCTCGGTGCCGGCGATGTGCTCGGCGAGCGCGACGCTGGCGTCGTTGCCGGACTGCACGATCATGCCCTTGAGCAGGTCCTCGATGCTGACCTGCTTGCCGACCTCGATGAACATCTTGGAGCCGCCGGTACGCCAGGCCTTCTCGCTGATCGTGGCCATGTCATCGAGCTTGAGCTTGCCGTCCGCAAGCTCCCGAAACACGACATAGGCGGTCATGATCTTGGTGAGGCTCGCGGGCTCCAGGCGCTCGTCGGCGGCCTGCTCGGCGAGCACGGCACCGCTCGCGTGGTCGAGCAGCAGATGGCCCCGGGCGCTCAGTGCCGGCGGCGTCGGAATGGCGTTGTCCTGAGCTGGCGCCGGTTCCTGGGCTAGGGCCACCGGGATGACCATCAGCAGCAGGGTGAGCAGCAGCGCGCTGGTCGGAAGGACGGTGCAGATGGCGCGGGCCGGTGGCTTCATGAGGCGGGTCTTTGCGGTTCGGGCGAAGGGGCGATGACGCGGCGGCACCCTGCCGGGCTGCCGCTCGGCGCGCATTTTAACCCCGCCGAGACCCTTCACCGGCCGGAAATCAAGCTGATTTCCCCGTCGCGGCGCCGGGCCGTCAGCGCGGCACCACCAGCACCGGACCGACGCCGATCGCCGCAAGCTCGCCGGCGATCTGCTCGGCGTCGCCGCGCGACCCGAGCGGACCGATGCGCACGCGATAGAGCGCGCTGCCGTCCGCGATGCTGATGGGCGTGTCGAGCTCACCGTTGAGTCGTGTCCGCATCTGCTCGGCATTGGCGCGGGCGGTGAAGGCGCCGACCTGGAGGTAGTAGCCGCCGCCGCTGCTGGCGACGGCGGGTTGCGCCGGCGGCGGCACGGCCGCGGGCGCCGCGGCGGGCAGCGCGCGCGGCGCCGGGGCGGTTGCCACGCGGCGCGCTGCCGGGGGTGTCGGGCTCGGCTCGGAACGCGCCGCCGTCGCGACGCGCCGCGCGTCGCGGCTGCCCGTCGCCGCACGCGTGACGCCGCTGTCGCGCGCCCGATGCTCCGCCAGGGCGGCGTCCGCGATTTTGAGCGTGCTCGGCAGCTCGCCGTCGTGATCCCGCGGATCGATGGACGTCACCAGCACCTGCGCGAGCCCCTGCTTGTCCATGCCGAGCGCCTTGGCCGCGGCGTAAGACAGATCGATGATGCGCTCACCGATGAAGGGGCCGCGGTCGTTGACCTTGACGATGAGGTTGCGGCCGTTCTCGAGGTTGGTGACCAGCACGTAGCTCGGCAGCGGCAGCGTCTTGTGCGCGGCCGTCATCTGGTGCATGTCGTACCACTCGCCGCTGGAGGTCTTCTTGCCGTGAAACTGCGTCCCGTACCAGGACGCGACGCCGCGCTCGCTGTGCTCGCGGCTCGTCTCCTGCGGGAAATAGGTCTTGCCGAAGACGACGTAGGATTTCATGTTGCCGTAGCGGGCCTTGGGCTCGACCCTGGGCTTGGCGCCGGGGACCTGGTCGAGGTCGATGCCGCGTTTCGGCGCACCGCCGCAGCCGCCGAGCACGAGCGCGACGGCCAGCGCGGCCAGGAGCGGCCAGCCGCGGGCGGCGGCCGGAAACACCCTGGCGCGCTCAGCCCGGCGCATCGTCGCCTCCCTCGGCGCCGGCCCGCGCCGCGATCTCGCGGCTCAACTGGTACACGGCCATGGCGTACAGGTTGCTGTGGTTGTAGCGGGTGATGGCATAGAAGTTGTTGAAGCCGAGCCAGTGCTCCGTGTCCTCTCCGTCCAGCTCCAGCAGGGCCGCGAGCGTGTCGGCCGGCAGCGGCTCGGCGAGGGCACCGGGCACGGGCTCGACGCCGGCGGCGGCGAGTCGCGAGAAGGTCGTTTCCGGCCGCGCCGGGCGCTTCTCGGCGACGGGGATGCCGGCGGGCCGGCCAGTGCCGAGCGACACCCGGGCCGCGACGGGCGCACCGCGGTGCCAGCCGTGCAGCGCCAGATAGTTGCCGACGCTGCCGACGACGTCGGCCTTGCTGCCCCAGAGGTCGCGGCGGTTGTCGCCGTCGAAATCGACGGCATAGGCGCGGTAGCTGGACGGGATAAACTGCGGCAGGCCGACGGCACCGGCGTAGGAGCCGAGCGCCGTGCGCGGGTCGATCTGCTCCTCGCGCACCAGGCGCAGGAACTCGCCGAGCTCCTTGCTGAAGAACCCCGCCCGGCGCGGGAACGCGAAGCCGAGCGTGGAGAGCGCATCCAGCACCCGGTGCTGGCCCAGGTTGCCGCCGTAGTTGGTCTCGATGCCGATGATGGCGGTGATGATCTCCGGCGGCACGCCGTAGGCGGCCTCCGCCTTTTTCAGTAGATCCGCATGGTCGTTGAGGAAGCTGACCCCGCCCGCGATGCGCTCTTCGGTGAGGAACAGCCGCCGGTAGTCGCGCCAGGGCTTGGCCTCGTAGGGCCGGTTCATCGCATCGATGATGCCCTGCTGATAGCGGGCGTCGGCCATCAGTGCGGCGAGGTCATTCGGGCTGTAGCCGAGCGCCGCGGCGTTGTTGGCGACGAAGGCGCGGCTGCCGGCGAGATAGGCGGCCGGGGCATCGGCGGCGGTAGGCAGCGCGACGGCGCTGACCACGGCGCCGAGCAGTGCGACGGCGGCGCGGACTTGGGTGGGCATCGGGGCGGTCTTGGGCATGCTCTGGCCAGCCTTGCGCAAATTGCTTAATAAACCAGTTGCAGTATAGGTCAGAAGCTATTCTTCAAGAATCAGTTTTTCCTTGAGGATTAAACGGGGCAGGCCAAGTGCGGGGGCCGGCGCCAAGCCCGCGGGACAGGTGCCGGCAGGCCGCACGGCCCCGGGCAGACGCACCCGCGGCGCCGGGTCGCCTGCGCCGCCTCGTTACCGCCCGCCCGGCCCTGTGGTAGCGTTGCGGCTTTGCCGCTGCCCGACAAAACTGATACCGACCATGTCTCTGGATTCTGCCGACGTTGCCAAGATCGCCCACCTCGCGCGGCTCGCCGTTGCCGACACGGAGCTCGACCATTACGCCCGGGAGCTTTCGAGCATCCTGGACTTGGTGGAGCAGATGAGCGCCGTGGACACCCGCGACGTCGAGCCCATGGCACACCCGCTGCACATGGCGCAGCGGCTGCGCCCGGATGCCGTGACGGAGCCGGACCAGCGCGAGGCCTTTCAGGCCGCCGCGCCGGCCACCGAGAACGGCCTTTACCTGGTGCCGAAGGTCATCGAATAACCGCCAACGCCGCCATCCCGCTCGGACCCGCCGCCGCGCTCGCCGAGGGCGCGCCCCAACCCGCCCACCAGCACCATGCACGATCACTCCATCGCCGAGCTTGCCGCCGGCCTGCGCGAGCAGCGCTTCTCCAGCCGCGAGCTCACCGACCATTACCTTGCGCGCATCGAGCGCCTCGACCCCGGGCTCAACAGCTTTGTCACCGTCTGCCGCGACGCCGCCCTCGCGGCGGCCGAGGCCGCGGACCGGCGCCTCGCGGCCGGCGACGGCGGGCCGCTCACGGGCATCCCCATCGCGCACAAGGACATCTTCCTGACCAAAGGGGTCAGGACAAGCTGCGGCTCGCGCTTAGCGGCGCACATGCAGCAACTGGAATCGTCGCGGTTGACTTACAATCAGCGTCTCAACGTCTAGCCAGCTTGCGAGCATACGACATGGCCGATTGCGAGGATTCGGATCACCGCCACGAGATATGCGGCCCCTGTCGTCCCGGCCTGATCCGCGCCGCGGTTTGCGTGCCGCAGGTCCGCGTCGCGAATCCACGCTTCAACGCCGCCCAAACGATCACGCTCGCTCAACAGGCGCACGCCGCCAGCGCTGTTCTGGCGCTGTTCCCGGAACTGGGCCTCACTGCCTACAGCAACGATGATCTGTTCCATCAGCAGGCGCTTCTGGAGGCCGCGCAAGTTGCTCTGGCGGAGGTGGTGCAGGCAAGTCGTGACTTGCGCCCGCTGCTGGCGGTGGGGCTGCCGTTGGCGGTGGATGGGCGACTTTTCAACTGTGCGGTGGCGGTGCACGAGGGTCGAGTGCTGGCTGTGGTGCCTAAAACCTATCTTGCAAACTTTCGGGAGTACTACGAAAAACGCCAGTTCGCAGGCGCCGATGCCGCAGTGTCCGCAGAAATCGAACTTTTGGGGCAGCGGGCGCCCTTCGGCAACGATCTGCTTCTGGATGCCGCCGACATGCCGGGCCTGACCTTGCACTTGGAACTGTGTGAGGATTTGTGGACGCCCATCCCACCTAGCACCTACGCGGCTCTGGCGGGCGCCACCGTGCTACTCAACCTTTCCGCCAGCAGCGCCGCCATCGGCAAGGTCACCTACCGGAACAGGCTCATAGCCGACCAAGCGCGCAAGTGCATCGCTGCATATCTCTACTCCGCCGCCGGCCCTGGCGAGTCCACCACCGACCTGGCTTGGGATGGCCACGCCGTAATCTTCGAGCAGGCGCGACTCCTAGCGGAGTCTACGCCCTTCCATGCGAATGGACAAATAGTACTGGCCGAGATTAACCTGCACGCGCTCCACGCGGATCGGCTGCGGGAGACGACCTTTAGGGACAGCGCAGCGGCGCACCAGGACCGACTGCGCGCATTCCGCAGACTGTCGTTCCGTTTCCACTGAGCGCCACTGGCGACGAGTCGGAAAAAACAGCCTCACGCGCTTTGCCCATAAGGGCGCCTCTTAGCAGCCGAGTGCGACGCACTATGCGACCAACCGTATCCCCATATAGAAATGCCCGCGGACCATACTGACGCAACACCTACGCAAATGTCCTCAAGTTCGAAGCGTTGACGCTTGATTGGTCACTAAGCTTGCGCTCGCGCTGCGGGACCGCCCCCCTGGTCGATACTTACTGCGAGGCGCTTGGGTGTATGCTATTACACTCTACTCTCCCTCCATCTTAATCAAGAATTACAAGCCCAAAGCCCTCGGTCCACTCAAGACAAGACCTTTTCTGACGAATGCCTTCATTGCTCTCACACCCGCTCTTGGCTGCGGCCACAGCAATTGTCGCATGGAGCACTTCGGCCACTGCCGTTGGCCTCCTCGCCAACACACTTCCCTTCTATAAACTCACCGGATTTGTCCATGTTGTCGCCTTCTGCGGATTGCTGCTAGCATTTTGTCTAAGACGGAAGCCCCGCGCGGAATTGCTAAGGTTCTTTGCTGTATCAGATCGCGCGACCACGACCGCTTTTCTGCTTCTGGCTTTGCTCTTTTCTGTCTCTCTGACGGCGTATCACCTTCTATTCTATTACGCTATGCTGGGTACTACCCGGATCTACGCCAATATAGCAAACTACCTATGGCCCATCGTACTTTATCTCTTAGTCCACTATGACCAATCAAACGCGACACACAAGCGCACGTGGAGTGATTTTGCGCTTCTGTTTTTGGCTTTCCTGGGCAGCGTCGCCTTGGTGTGGGACTTCGGGTCCGTAGATCATGCTGCGCTGGGTTCCTCAGATTATCTTGGCGTATCGGCGGGCTTCGCAGCCGCGATATGCGCTGGCGTTTATATGTATATTTCCAAACGCCTATTTCATCTTACGGAATCTCGACGCTCTCAAATAGATCAACCCACTATCTTCTTTATCGGCCTGATGCCGTCGTCGCTAGTATTTATCTTGTTGGCGGCCGCTCAAGGTTGGTCCCTGCCCCAGACATCCGATATGTGGGGACTCGTGCTCTGGCTTGCGATAGTTACAGTCGTCGTCGCACAGACCACGTGGAGCCATGCAATTAGCATCGGTCCTACCCACATAATCGCAGTCTTGGCGTACTTGATACCTGTTGCAAGCACGTCCTTGCAAGTTCTGGTGCTAGGCGACCAGGTAACCCCTTCCATCTTGTTCGGCGTCACATTTGTAGTAGTTTCGAGCGTGCTGACTGCTAGAATATTCAGGCAGCTAGTCCCAGAAACCAGCGCAGCTGTAGCCTTCATGTACATGGGGTTTGTGCTTTTCTTTCAAGCCGACCTATTGTTGGGTATCGAGTTCGCTCTTGCTGATAATTTTCCTATACAGCTATTTGCGATACTGGCTGCATTTCTTTTGATGCGTCAATCGGCAAGGTCGCGCTCGGAAGTGCGCGCGCTCATCCGTTTGCAGAAAGCGGTTTCTAAGCTAATCTATATCGCAGACAAAAAGGCCGCACTGACATCGGCAGGCGCTTCGCAAAAATGCATCGATCCTTCGCATCTCGATTCAGGACTGGGTCAGTTGCTGCTGCAATTTTTTGCGAGAGTTGTTGATTTGGATCAGGCGCAAAGCCATTCCGAACTGCATAATCGCGTAGATGCCTATCGTCATATTGAGCGGAAACTAGTAGTTGCCTGCCGGCGGCGGATAACAGATTCGGATGAGTACACCCGTCATCAAATTTTAGAAGCGGAATTAGAGCTTGGCGCGAGTGGCTCAAACTGGATAGCAATGAAAACAGATAGAGCAGGTTATGGAGAGGTGTTGATAATACTGCTCTTGGGGCTCATATCTATTCTGCTATATTCAACTGCAGCGGCTCATACTCCGATACGCGGGTTTATCGCAATGGGGGTCGTAGGCGCGATCGCCTATATTGCCGTGCGCGTATACGACTACAATGTACGCCCTGCGCTAGTGAATATCGACGAGTTGGCGAACTTTCAAACTCTAACCGAGCGATATCGGCATCCTATCTATCTGGGACAAATCGAAAGTTTACGATACGGCGAGGAGTATAGGTACTTGGAGCGGCGCGCAATCGTCAGAACAGAAGGCCATCGACGTGAAGCTTTTCATACTTCCGAACCGCGGAACCCCCTCCGCAGGCAACTTCGTGCACGAAGGTACGCAGCTATCTTCCTGCTCTTAGGGCCCGCTTTTGTCATTGTGATGAATTTGTTTTGGTGAGGGGCGAGGTGCCTGCGACGTGGGGGTAACCGATAGATGCTGGTCGACGTGCTGGCGCTCACTGCATGCCTGCAACCTTCCTCCAAGAGATTTTACTGCCATTTCGTCTCTTTGTTGGCCCTGCTTCCCCGGCGCCAGGAGGTAATCGTTGTGACGACATCTACAGTCGACTTCTTTTCTCTTGAACTCCCCGATGGCGGCTTGCTTGAGCTCGCGGCCGACTTTTCTAAAGTATATCGGCCGACACGGTACGCACGACGATTCGTTGAGATCTTATCGGAACAACCCTTGGACCGATGCAACGTTCTTGACGTTGGCTGCGGTAGCGGGATCATCGGGATATTCGCGGCAATGAAAGGGGCAACTGTTACTTGCTGTGATCTGAACCAGTATGCCGTCGAATGTGCGGTGTCAAATGCGGCGAGACTCGGCCTCCGCGTGGCTGGTGTCGTGTCGGATGGTCTGGATGAGTTCGCCAAGCGCCGAGACTTTGATCTCGTGGTTTGCAATCCGCCCTCCAGCCCTGGACAGGTATCCCCTGAAATCACACCAAGAGATAATGGAGAGCTGGGCCGATTTTTGCTAGATAGCGTGCTCGCGGGGGCACCGCGTATTTTGGCGCCTAATGGCAGATTGTTGACGTGCTCCAATAGCGAGCAGGACTGGAGCACAACCGAGGGCACTTTGGCGGCAAACTGGGCGGGCTATAGAATTGTCGCTGATGTGGACGAGAGTTTTAACGGGCTCGCACAATTCCCGCCTTCTCAACTCGATGCATGGGTGCGGAGCGGTGTTTGCTGGCTGGAGAACGGGGAGGTAATGCATAATGTGCGGTATCTCTTTGCATATAGATAGCATTGCGTCTTGCCAGAACCGTTGTGGAACCGGCAATGGCGCTATACCTATGACTGTCGAACCGCGCGCGCAGTGCGCTGCCCGACATGGCGTCAGTCGCGGAGGGGGCAACAGCAATGTCAATTGATGCGGTAACGGCTACCCGCGCCTATGGATTGGCCGTACACGCTGGCGCGGGCTCTCTAGATCGAACTCTATTGACAGCGCGCGTAGAGAGTAACATCAGAACTGCTCTTGAGGCAGCTCGCGAAGCAGGATTTCGTTTGCTAGAGCGTGGTGCTTCATCGATAGACGCTGTCGAAGCTGCTATTACTGTCCTCGAAGACTGTGAATTATTTAACGCAGGCGTCGGGTCGGTCTATACCGCGACGGGCGGCCACGAATTAGAGGCAGCACTTATGTCGGGTCGCCACCTTGCCGCTGGGGGAGCAGTCCGTATTTCAACGGTAAAAAACCCTATCAGATTGGCGCGACGGATAATGGAGAGAGGTCATGAGGTTCTGCTGGTGGGCGATGCCGCGGAGGCTGTGGCACGCGAATTTGATTTGGAAGAGGTTGCGAATTCCTATTTCGATACGCCTGGTCGTTTGGCAGAGCATCAAGGAGCGCTCGGCGCTGCGGCTATTGACAGGGAGTGGGAAGGCAACTCTCTGTTGCCCATGACAGAGTACGGAACCGTTGGGGCGGTCGCAGCAGATCAGCAGGGAGACGTATGCGCTGGAACGTCTACAGGTGGGCTGGTAAACAAAACCGACGGTCGTATCGGGGATTCGGCAGTTCTCGGAGCCGGGACGTATGCTGACAATAATGGGTGTGGCATATCCGCGACGGGCCAAGGAGAAATCATTTTGCGACTTAGTTTGGCTAAAGGGATCAATGACAGAGTGATCATGCGGGGAAGTTCTTTATCTTTGGCGGTGCACGAAGCGGTCCATAATGAACTTTCACGGTACGGGGGAAGCGGAGGCGTGATTGCGATAACAAGCAATAGCGAAGTGGTGTGCGAATTCAATACAAAGGCAATGTTTCGCGCATGTCGTACAAGCCGTGGTGAGGTGGGCGTGGCCATTTTCGGCGCTGGATTCAAGGACGGTGATCCGTAATGAACGCAATCGTGGAGATCGCCTGCCTGCTCGGCCTCATGGTCTCGCTTGTTGTCCTTTTACCCTCAGCATCTACCGCCGCAAGATCGTCGGTTCGGAATTGGGCCCTGACCGTAACTCCGACCAAAACCCGGTGGCGCACTAAGATTCCGTTGTGACGGA
>NZ_JABX01000052.1 GCF_001469165.1 Thiohalocapsa sp. ML1
TCCCGCTCACCGCAGTCGTCGCGGCTAAAGCCGCTCCCACGGGGCGTGGCTCCGGCACGGGCGCCGTGGGAGCGGCTTTAGCCGCGCTCTTTCTTCCCGCCCGCCGCAGTCGTCGCGGCTAAAGCCGCTCCCACGGTCAGCCGGTGTTGCGCATGCCGGCGGCGACGGCGTTGATGGAGCGCAGCAGCGGGTCGAGCCATTGCTCGCGGTCGTCGCTGCCGGGGGCGTCCGGGCTGTCGGACTGCTTGGCGGCGCCGCCCCGATAGCGGTGCAGCAGCGCGATCTGGACGTGGTTCAGCGGGTCGAGATAGGTATTGCGGCGCGCCAGCGACAACTGCAGGTCCGGCGTCTCTTCCATCAGGCCGTGCAGCCCGGCGATGTTGAGCACCTGAGTGCGGGTGCGCTCGTACTCGTCCGCGATGCGGCCGTAGAAGGCCTCGGCGCGGGCGGGGTCGGTGGCGAGCTGCGTGTAGCTCGCGGCGATGTGCATCTCGGCCTTGAACAGCGACATCTGCGTATTGCTCAGGATGGCCCGGAAGAAGGGCCATTCCTCGTACATCTTTTGCAGCTTGGCAAGGCGCTCCAGATCGCTGCCGCGCCAGCGCTCGATGGCGCTGCCGATGCCGTACCAGGCCGGCAGCGTGTGCCGCGACTGCGCCCAGCCGAATACCCAGGGGATGGCGCGGATGGACGCGAGGGAGCGGTCGGCCTTCTTGCGATGCGACGGGCGTGAGCCGATGTTGAGCAGCGCGATGGCATCGACCGGCGTGACCTCATAGAAATAGTCGAGCAGTCCCGGTGCATCGACCAGGTCGCGGTAGGCCTCTTCGCCGTAGCGGGCGAGCTCTCCCATGATGCCGAGATAGTCCTTGCGCGGCTTCGCGGGGGGCTCGATGACGCAGCGGCTGGCCTTGATGAGGCCGCTGACGCCCATGGTCAGCTCATAGAGGGCGGTTTCGGGGTTGGCATATCGATAAGAAAGCACCTCGCCCTGCTCGGTGAACTTGATCTGGCCGTGCACGGTGTCGTCGGGCTGCGAGAGGATGGCCTCGTGGGTCGGGCCGCCGCCGCGGCCGATGGTGCCGCCCCGGCCGTGGAACAGCCGGCACCGCACCCCCCTGCTCTCCGCGAGCCCGACGATCTTCTCCTGCGCCTCATACAGGTTCCAGGCCGAGCCCAGGATGCCGCCATCCTTGCAGGAGTCCGAATAGCCGAGCATGACCTCTTGCAGGTTGCCGGAAGCGTTGAGCAGCGCCGCATAGGTGGCGTTGTCGAACAGCGCGGACATGACCGCGTCGATGCGGGCAAGGTCCTCGATGGTCTCGAACAGCGGCGCGATGCGGATGTCGCAGTGCCAGCCCTGCGGGGTCTTGCCGGCGAGCCCGGCTAAGCGCGCGAGCAGCATGACCTCCATCACGTGGCTTGCGCTGTGGGTCATGGAGATGACATAGGCGCCGAACACGTCGTCGCTGATCTCGGCGCGCATGCGCGCCATGACCTCGAACACCTCCAGCGTCTCGCGCGTCTCGCCGGTCATGGTGCCCTTGTCGATCAGGAACGGATACGGGTGCGCGATGGCCGAGGCGAGCGCCTCCAGCTTCTGCGCCTCGGAGTAGGACTCGTAGAAGGGCGCGCCGGGCTGGCGCGCGAACAGCTCCGTGACCGCGGCGGTGTGCCGGGTGGACTCCTGGCGCACGTCGAGCTGCACCAAGTGGAAGCCGAAGCTCTCCACCAGCCGGATCAGGTCCGCGAGGGGCCCGCCGGCGGCGCTGGCGTCGCCGTGGCTCACCAGCGAGTCGCGCACCAGGTACAGGTCCGTGAGCAGTTGGTTGGCGTCGTCGTAGCCCTTGACCGCGTCGGTGGGGGCGTCCGGGTTCTCGATGCGCGCCTGCACCCGCGCCAGATTGGCCTCCAGCCGGTGCCGCACGATGGCGAGCTTGCGCCGGTAGGGCTCGTGCAGGTAGCGCCGGGGCGTCTGGCCCATGTCACCGAGCCAATAGTCCTCGTCATCGTCCAGGCTGTCGAGGAAGGCCGGCGACGGCTGCACCAGGGTGTTGGAGTGGCTCAGGATGCGGGTCAGCGCCTTGACCCGGCGGATGTATTCAATGAGCGCGACCTCGCAGTGCATGCGCACCGCAAGCGCCGTGGTCTCCGGCTTGACGAAGGGGTTGCCGTCGCGATCGCCGCCGATCCAGGAGCCGAAGCGCACGAAGCTCGGCAGGCTGATGTCGGCATGGGCGCCGTAGGCGCGGCGCACGGCCTTCTCGAGGTTGCTGTAAAGGCGCGGCAGCGTCTCGAACAGCGACGCATGGAAGAAGTAGAGCCCCTGGCGGACCTCGTCCATCACCTGCGGCTTGTGCACGCGCACCTCGTCCGTCTTCCACAGGATCTGGATCTCGCGCACGATCTCGGCCATGCGCTCCTGTTCTTCCTCGCCGTTCAGCACCGAGCGCCGCCAGTCCAGCATCAGCAGGAAGATCCGCCGCTGCGTCTCCAGCGTGGTGCGGCGCTTGGCCTCCGTCGGATGCGCCGTGAACACGGGCAGGTACAGCAGCCGATCGAGCAGCGCCTGAAAGCGCTCCGGACTCACGCCATCCTCGGCGAACTGCCGCAGCGTGTGGTCGAAGGACCCGCGCCAAAGCCGCCCGCCGGCGCTGATGCGCGCGCGCCGGGCGAGGAAGCTCTGCACCTCCTCGGCGATGTGGGCCAGCGAGAAGTAGATGCTGTACGCGCGGATGACCTCGGAGAGCGTCTGCGGGTCGAGCTGATCGATGCGCTTCATGAGCTTGGTGCGCAGCTCCGGGTCGTCCTGCTCGCGCAGCGCCAGGAAGCCGTCGCGCAGGCGCTCCACCACCACCAGCACGCGCTTGCGGCTGTGCTCGCGCAGCACCTCGCCCAGCAGGTTCGCGAAGAGCGCGATGTCCTGCTCGGCGTTCGGCGCAGAAACGGTAAGGCGCTCGGACGGGTCGGCGGCGGCGTCGGTCATGGTGCGGGTACTGCTGCGGGGGCGAGGCCGGCGAATGGGCGCATCGCAACGCCGGCAAAGTGCGGCCAGTCTAACCCGCGCGCCCCGGGGGCAAAAGCCGAGGGAAACATGGGTACGGCGCACCGGGTCGCGGTCAGATCAGCCGCTCGGTGCTCAAGTCCGCAGCCGACGGCCCTGCCTCGCCGCCCGGCACTCCATGATTTTCATGTGGATGGTTTTCATCTGGCGAGGTTTATGTTACAGCTTCGTGACAAGCCCTATGCTAGCGCTCGGGCTTATGCGCCGGCCTACCCTGGCACCCGCTGCACGGAGACTCGCCCATGTGTCATGCATCTTCCCGTCGCCCCGCCCGCGCGCTTGCGGGCTGCTGCGTTGTTTTGCTTGCGCTGGCGCTGCCCGCCGGCGCCGATCCGCTGGCAGCCGATCCGCTTATAACAGCGGTGCCCGCCGCTGCACCGGCCATCACCACCGAGCCCGAGGCCTGCCGCGAGCCCTTCGCGCAGGCGGCTGCCGAGCTCGACAAGGACGCGCTGCGGCGCCTGGCGGGCGAATGCCGGGACCCGGCCGTCACCGCCCTACTCCGCAACCGCGCCGAGCATGCGGAGCGGCTGCGGCAGCTCAAGGTGATGTCCGGCCTGCTGCGCTACGGCACCGGCAACGCGGACCAGACGCGCCTCGCGCAGTGCCGCATGTACACGGCACTGGCGGAGGCCTTCGCCGAGCGCATGCAGCGCGCGCACCCGGCCGCGCGGCCGACGGCCCTCGCGGAGCTGAACCTGGCCTACGAGCAATCTATCCACATCGCCGAGCGCACCATTGCCGGCCACGAGCGCATCGTCGGCCTGCCGACGGCCCCGCGCTGACGCCGGCGACGGATTCAGGCTCGCCCGCGCACGAGAACACTTGCCATTTCCCCCCCATCGCGCAGACTTTGAGCAGGAGCCCGCAGCCGCGGGCGGCCTGAACCAAGCGGGGAACAGCGCAAATGAACGACAGCGACAAGCGCGATGAGGCCACCGGCGCCGCAGATCGGCTGGTAGACGCCTACGAGGAGATGCTGAAACGCACCAAGGATGGCATCGAACAGGCCAACGAGGCCGCGCCTAAGCTGCGCCACATGCTGGAGCAGGTGCGCGACAACATGGTGGAGCTCGGCGAGCTGACCCGCGAGGAGGCGGCGAAGATCGCGGACTACGTGGAGCGCGACGTCGAGGACGCGGCGCATTGGCTGGTGGAGACCGGCGACGATCTGCGCAACTGGTGGCGCTTCGACCTGGAGCTGATCGAGCAGCGCATGCTCGATGCCTTCACCAGCGTCGCCGACCAGACCAGCCTGCAGTTGAGCCAATGGGCCGAGCGCGCCCGCCAGGCGAGCCTGTACCAAGCCGGCCAAGTGACGGGCCCCGGCACACTGGTCTGCGACAACTGCGGTGCCGAGACCCACTTCGCGCGCAGCGGCCGCATCCCGGCCTGTGCCGAATGCGGGGGCTTGAGCTTCCGCCGCCCGCGCCCGGGCGAGAAGCCCGCCTCCGGGAGCTGAGCCGACCGGGGAGTGGAGCCGCAGACGGATAAGGGCTGAGGGCTGAGGGCTGAGGGCTGAGGGCTGAGGGCCAAGGCACGGCCCTCGGCCATTACGACAGATGATTCAAGTTTCAACAGGGCGTCGGACTGGCGAGGCATGTCGGGTTCGGGTTCGGGTTCGCTATCGAGATCGAAATCGAACCGAGTGCCAACCGATCCCGATCCCGATAGCGATTTCGATAGCGATGAGCACGCCTCGTCGGTCTGCGGTGCACCCTCGCTAGATCGCTAGACGGCGCCGCTTGACTGGAGTGTTGACCTCCAGGTCAACACGGCGACAAAGCGCGATGCACGAATGTCGCGAGTGACGAGCCGACCGGGAGGTCGGCTCTCCGGCCCGGCGAGGCTCCGGCGACGGGCGAGCAAGTGCTTTGCTCTGCCGCGTCTCCGCCGTTCCTTCCTGCGCCTCAGCCCTGCGCCGCCGCCTCAGCTACGCTCGACCAAGAGCGCCTCGATGCGCGCGAGTCGCTGCTCCAGCGCCTGCTCGGCGGGCGTCGGTGCCGGTGCGGTCAGCTCGGGTGCGGCGGCTTCGGCCTTCGGCAGCGCTTGGCGCGCACTGCTGTCGAAGGCCGGGTTGCCGCGCCACCAGTCGATGCCCATCTCGACAGCCTTGTCCACGGAGCACACCAGCAGGCGGATCTCCAGGGTCAGGAGCTCCACCTCCACGAGCTTGATGCGCACATCGCCGGCGATGACGATGCCCTTGTCCAGCACGCGCTCGAGCAGGTCCGCGATGGTGGTGCTGTTTGTGGAATGGGAAAGACGTTGATTAACGGTCACGGCCATGGTCTGTGCTCCCTAGGGGAGAGCTGTTGGTTCCCGAGGCTTGCGCTCACGCGGGGCAGGATGCCCCGCCATTGTCAGCGCCCGCAGGCGTCGGCAATGAAGCGAATCGGAAACCGCGTTGTCGATTCGCATACGCCGGTCATGCCTTGCGGGCATGGTCCGGCCTTCTCTACAGCAGCCGGCCCAGGGGCCCGAGGTCGATGTTCAGGTCCTCGTCCTTCAGGTCGAAGACCTCCCGCACGCGCTTGAGCTCATCGGCCTGCTGCATCAGCGTCGTGCCCAGCCGCTCGATCTCCGCGTCGCTCAGGGCGCCGGACTCCATGCGGGCGATGGCCTGGCGCTCCAGCAGCTCGTGCAGCAGCTTCACGAGGGTCAGCACCAATTGTGCCAACCCGTTGCGCACGCGCTCGCCGTCGATGTCGATGCGACGGCCCGGCGCTGTCGTCGCCGCCGGCAAGTGGCCCGGCAGCCGGTCCGCCGGCGCGGCGCAGGCTGGTGCGCCCTTCAAGTCGGTCCAGCGGATAGTCGAGCCGGACCCGTCAGTGCTGGTCATTCGCCATCTCCTGTTGCAGCCGCCGCCCGGTGTCGACCGAGGTCACCAGGGCCTGCAGGCTGAGATAGATGAGCTCGACGTCGGCGACGCTGATGGTGATCTCGGCCGCCACCACCGCGCCCTTGTTCAAGATCCGGTCCAACGCCTCGCACAGCGATACGTGCTCGGACGCCTGCCGGGGGCGTGCCACCCCGTTGGTGATGCTCATGATGTGCCCCCCATGTCCGCGGCTTCGCGGTAGAACGATGCGCCGAGCTCCGCGAGGGCGGCGAGGCCCCGGGGCTCCTGCTGGCGGTACACGCGCACGCGTTGCATGCGCTCGAAGCGCCGCTCGGCATCCCGGATGCGCGCCGCCTCGCGCTCCCGCAGCCGCCGGCACAGGGCGCAGTTGCAGGCCGGGTCCCCGGGCGGGGTAAGCTGGTTGATCGCGAGCGCGGACACCGGTATGGAGAGGTCCGCAAGGCCCGCCGCCAAGTCCGCCGTTTCCGCCAGGCCGAGCCACGTCGCCACCGTCACCAACTGCACACGGGTGCGGTGCGGATCGGCGAGCAGCGCCCGCAGCCGCTTGACCGAGCGCGACAGCGCCACCAGGCGCTCGGACAGCCGCGGCATGCGCAGCACCTTGCGGTACTTGAGCAAGAGCTCAAAGAAGAGCCTGAGCCATTCGGCGATGAGCTCCGGCAGCTCCAGGAGCCGCAGCAGGTGCCCGCTCGGCGCCGCATCCAGCACGATCACGTCGTAGCGGTCGCCGTCGAGGTGCTCCATCGCCGCCGTCAGCGCCATGACCTCGTCCAGCCCCGGCGGGGCCAGATCCAGCAGGCGCTCCATGACATCGCGGTCGAAGGTGATGTCGAAGTTGCCGAGATGGCGGTCGAGCATCTGTGCCAGCTCATCGCGGTAGGCGTCGCGAATCGCACCGAAGGCGCTCTCGGCGTCCACCTCCTGCGCGTCGAGGCCGGGGCAGACGCTGCCGGGCTCCGGCCCCACCGGCTGTCCGAGCGCATCGGCCAGGGAATGGGCCGGGTCGGTGGAGAAGAGCAGGATGCGCTGGCGTGGGCGCTGGCGGTTCAGGTGCACTGCCGTCGCACAGGCGAGCGTGGTCTTGCCGACGCCGCCCTTGCCGGCCAGGATCAGTACCCGCAAGCCCGCGGGCGGCAGCGGCAGCGGCTGCTCCACGTGCACCGGCAGCGCCGGCGGCGCCGGCGGCGGCGGGGCGCGGTAGGCGAGCATGTCGAGCATCTCCAGCCGCCGCCACAGGCCGGTCAGGTGCCCGCCGCGGGGCTCATCGGGCAACAGCGGTAGGCCCCAGGTGCGCGCGCCGCGGCAAAGTTCGCCTTGCGCGCTCAGCGCCGCGAGCTGCCGGCGCCGCTCGGCCAGGCACACGGCACACAGCTCCGCCGTCGCCGCCGTCGCCGCCGTTCCGGCACACACGGAGCTTGGGTAAACGCGGTTCACGACGATGTCCGTGACCGGGACCTGGTGCTCGCGCAGGGTCCGCAGCAGGTCGTCGGTCTCGGCGAGACTCATCTGCTCCGCCAGGGTCACGGGTACGAAGCGGCAGCGTTGCCGGTCCTGCAACAGCTCGGCCAGGGTGCGGCGGGAGCGCTCCAGCCCCAGCAGAAAGGCATCGAGGTGATCCTGCGCCATGTCGCCGCCGAAGCGCTGGCGCAGGTAGCGATGCTTGGCGAGGAGCGCATCCAGCGCCCGCAGCCAGCGCTGCACCAGGGCGGGCATGGTCAAGAGCCGCAGCGCGTGGCCGGTGGGCGCCGTGTCCACGACGATGCAGCCGTAGCGGCGATGCTCGATCCAGGCGGCGATCTCCAGATAGGCCGCCAGCTCGTCCATGCCGGGCAGTGCCACTTCCAGCAGGGCATCCACGTCGGCATCGTCGAGCAGGGTGCCGCGGCGGGAGATTTCCTGGAGATTGTCGCGATAGCGCCTGCGAAAGGCCTCCAGCGACGCCTCTGCATCCAGCTCCAGCACCTCAAAGTTGCCCGGCGGCTCCAAGTCCGCCAGCGCATCGTCCACGGAGTGCGCCGGATCGGTGGACAACAACAGCACCGCCTGCGCGGGCCGCTGCCGCGCAAGGGCCAACGCCGCGGCGGTGGCGCAGGTGGTCTTGCCGACCCCGCCCTTGCCGCCGAAGAACAGCAGCACGAGCCCGGGCTCGTCGAGGAAACCGGGCACAGGCAAGGTTGTGGACATCGGCGTCTCCGCGGCAGGCTACTCTTCCGATTCCAGCGCGTGATCGAGCGCCACTGTGCGCCGCGGGTCGAGATCGAGGTCGAGGACGCGACGCTCGGCGGTGATGCCGACGTCGGCGTCCGCGTCGGCATCGTCCCTGTCGTCCGCGTCGTCCGCGTCCTCTGCAGCGTCGTCCGTCTCGACGTAGCCCTCGGCCTCGAGCTGATCGAGCCGGTCGAGCAGCGCCGCCTCGCGGAGGTCGAACTCCGCCTCGGCGATCTGCTCGGTCTCGAGCATCATGTAGAGGTCCGTGAGCTCGTTGCGGATGCGCTCCGCCTCGCCGTCGAGCTCGCCGACCGCGGTCTTGTGGATCTCCTCGAAGACCCAGAGCAGCCCCTTGCAGGGCGACATCAGGATGTCATCGATCAGCAGCATGTGCGTCTCCGCGGGTGCCGGGACGCTCCGGTCCCCTCTGGTTGTAGGTGAGCCCGCATGGGCTCCAAGGCCGCAGCCGCGGCCCGTCGGCAGGCGGCGCGCGCCTGCCTGGCGCTGCGGGTGCTCAGCCGACCTGCTGGGCGGGCTCGCGCGCCTCGGGTGTTTCGAGATCCAGATCGACGAAGTTGTGCGGCGCCCAGGGGCCGTTGTAATCGAACAGGTAGTCGTTGTTGAACAGCTTGGACGCCTCGAACACGCCGCGCTCGAACTCCTTCTGCGCATCGCGCTCGATCAGGCAGGCGAGGTTCATGACCTCTTTGTCCTTCTTCACGGGGGTTGCCGAGACCTCCTCGCAGTAGCCGCGCATCACCTCCATGACCTGCTCGGTGTACTGCTCGCGGGCCTCGGTGACCAGGTGATCGAACATACGACCGACCTCGATGCGCTCGTCGCGATTGGCGTTGTCGCCCTGATGCAGCAGCCGGTCCCGGGCCTCGCGCAGCAGCGGGTGCATGCCGACGAAATACTCGTAGATGTTGCTCACGTCCCAGGACACGCGCAGCCCCATTTCGATGCGGTTGCGCACGCGGTGGAGCTGATCCGCAATGGCCTCGCGGTTGGCGGCAAGGAGGCGGCGCACGGCCTCCGCGTTGGCGGCGATGACGCCGAAGCGCATCGGCAGCACCGTACCCAGCTCCAACAGGTGCGCGAGCACCGCGCGATGGGCCATGAGGTTGCGCCGCTCCGGGCGCACCTTGGGACTGTGAATGTCGCTGACGACGGCACCGACCGTGCTTTCACCGATGCTATAGACGGTGGCGCCGCCGATACCCTGCACACGATAGATCTGT
The DNA here is from genome assembly GCF_001469165.1 of Thiohalocapsa sp. ML1. Lineage (GTDB taxonomy): Bacteria > Pseudomonadota > Gammaproteobacteria > Chromatiales > Chromatiaceae > Thiohalocapsa. Next base: position 9,377 of record NZ_JABX01000052.1, read on the forward strand.
TCGTCGGCGCCGTCGCTGACGTCGGTCAGTGCATAGATCAGCTTGCCGCGAGAGCTGTTGGTTGTTCCGACCATCTGAGGTCTCCTCGGTTGGTCCGCCGGCGCGGCCGCAGCAGTGGCTCTGCGCCGGTTGTGAGTTGCTCGGGAAGCGTGTTCAGCCGGCCAGGACGCGCAACGCGTGCCGCAGACGCCGCCGCCGGATGCCGAGCCGATGCACCAGTGCGGCCATTGCCGGCGGCCTCTCCATCTGCCGTTCCACGCGGAGCCGACGGGCGTCGAGCGCGGCGGTGGCGAGCAGGCGCTTGCCGGCCGCGCGCGCCCGTGCGTCCAGCCCCGTGGCGGTCGCGAGCGCCTCGCTGCCCCGCACATGGCAGCACCGACGCAGGTGGGCTGAGTGTCTGATCATGCGTTGTCTCCACCAGGCCCTGGGCCTGCTCAGTAGCGGATGCGCAGGCCCCTGCGCGGGCCGCCCTCGCCGGGCTCCCCGGTTTGAGCCCGTCCCGAATCCGCGCGAATCACCGGCGCGGCCCCCTCCGCGCCGTTGCTCGCGCCGCCACGGCGGCGGGAACGGGTGGGTCGGAGTGCCGCGCTGGGCAACGCACTCTCGACCTCGGCGCGGCGCTCGCTGTCCGCGGCTACCGCCCCTTGCAATTGCGCCATCTCGGCGTCGATCTCCGCGATGCGCCGCTCGATCTCGCCGACGCGCCGCAATGCGGCCTCGCGCTCTTGGCTGCGCCGCAGGCGCTCGAGCTCCAGGGCGCCCATCTCGAAGTAGGTGGCATAACCGCGCTGGACGCCGTCCTGGCTCTTGCCCGCGAGGGTGCGGATGTCCGTCAGGCTGCGCGGCGGCCGGCTCGACTTGCCGTTCATGATTTGCCACCCCCCGGGATCGCAGGCGTGGCCCTAACGGCCTTGGGCCTGCCCGCCGGCTTGGCGGCGCTGGCCAGCGGCTTGGCGGCATTGGCCACCGGCTTGGGCTGCACCGCGCCGTCGGGCCGCCCCTCGCGATCGGCCTCCTGCGGCGGGCAGACCTGGCGGATCACGCCGTCCACCAGCTCTTTGTACACCGAGCGCCCGTCGTGCCGGACCTTGGCCGTCTCCATACTGAGCACGTCGTAGCAGATGTGATGGAAGAAGGTGTTGCCGGCGCGGGCGCGCCCGGACCCGTGGGCCAGCACCTTGGCGATGGCAATGCCGGCGCGCAGCGTCGGCTGCGACTTGTTCTCGGCCGTGCCGCGCAGCTCGCGGACGATGTCGGTGATGTAGCCGGCCTCGCGCTCTTCGAGGCCCGACTTGGCCTTGATGATGGAGAGCTCGGTGTTGCGGTCCGGCGGGCTCAGCCGAATCGTGATCATGCGGTCAAGCAGCGCGTCCTGGGTCTTGTGGGTACCCGCGTATTCCTCGGGATTGGACGTGAACAGCGCGCGGAAGCTCGGTGCGACGTCCAGGTAGCCCTCGCCGGCGGTGCGCAGGCCGGGCAGGTTCAGGATGCCTTCCGAGAGCACCGACAACAGCACGTTGTTGGCCTCCGGACGCGAGCGGTTGAACTCGTCGTAGATCAGCGTGTCGCCGTTGCGGCAGGCGGTGGTCAGCCGGTCGTCCACCCAGACCTGGCGCATCTCTTCTTCGGTGCGCAGCACCGAATGGATGTAGTTGTCCACGACCTTACTGCGGCGATAGCCGGCATCGTTGGTGCCGATGAGATCGGACACCTCGAATTCGTCGTTGCCGTGGATCAGCGTCACGGGCTGACCCCACAGCGCCGCCAGGTGAAAGGCGAGCGTGGTCTTGCCGGTGCCGGATGGCCCGGCCAAATGCACCGGATAGCCGGCCTCCAGATAAGCCAGCGCGCGATCCGCAACGCCCTTGATGTAGCTGGTCGTGACGAAGGAATCGCTCGCCTCGGGCACGACGGTGTCGGCACTGGCGGCCGCCGGCGCAGGGACTTTCGTGGCGATCATTGGACGGGTCCTCGCATATGCGTAAAAGTGGCAGGCGTTTGGGCAAAAAACCGGGCCGAGATCCTCCGATCACGGCCCGCCAGGCGCTGTGCGGCGCAGCCTGTAGTCATGCCCTCGACCACCGGCGCCGATGCCTCCGCTGCATCCCACCACGACCTCCTGCCGGCGCCAACCAAACGCCCGTGCTCCGATATTCCGAACGGGCGCGCTGCTGCTCGTGTGTGCTGCGGCGTCAGTTGCCGGTCTTCCCGCCCTGCTTCTTCGGTTCGCGCTTGGCGCCAACGGGGGCGCCTTCGCCCTGGGCCTCGGCGGCCTGCGGCTTGGCTTCCACCTTCGGCTCCGCTGCCGGCGGCTTGGGCGGGGTCGCTTCCGCCGTAGGACGCGCAGGCTCCGCTTGGCGCTGCATCGGCTCCGCCGCCGGCTTGGCCGGTGCGGGCTTCGCCTTTGCGACGGGCTTAGGCTGCACCGGCGTACCGCCGCCGAACAGGTTGCGGATGCCGGCCAGGTCTGCCGCAACGTTGCCGGTCAGGGTGCGCACTTCGGTCGAGATGTCGCTCATGAGCTCGCGCCGCGCCGCCGCATCCTCGACGGCCGCATACAACCGCGACGCCTCGGCCTGCTGCAACGTGTCATGCACCGAGTCGGCAATTCCGGTGACGAAGTCGTTGCGTGCCTTGCGGTCCGCCGAAGATTGCTCGTCGTGCTCCTTGCGGAAGCTGCCGAGGAAGTCCGCCACCGCCTGCGCCTTGTCGGCGACGAAGTGGAGCCGCGCCTTGGCATCCTGCTCGCTGGTGGCCGCGAACTCGTCGCGGAACGCTTCCATGTCGTCGCGGAAGCCATCAAGCTTGGTGCGGATCTCTTCGACCCGCTCGGTCACATCGGTGCGGCGGGCGCTGGCGTCTGCCTTCGCGCTCGCCATGCGCTGGTCGTGCGTGCGCTCCATCATGGCCCCGACCTCGGCGCTGAGGTCCTGCACGCCCTGCACCAGATTGCCGATGAACGCGCCCCGCGCCGCTTGGTCCGACGCAAACTGCGCCCGTCGCGTAGACGCGAAACCGCCGATCATGTCGACGACGCCCGTTGCCATCTCCGCCAGATCGGATGCCCGCATGTCGGCTTCCGCCCGACGCTGCGCATGCCCGCGATCGATGTCGTCGCGCAACCGCGTCATATCGTCTAGTATCTTGCCCATGGTTTGCCCTCCTGCGCTGTGAAGGAACCCCGCGCCGCCGGATCAGCGGCGGTGCGGGGTCCGCCGGATAGCCTATCTGGCTCAGGCCGGAGCCGCGGCGCTGGAGGTCAGGCCGATCGCTTCGGCATACTTCAGGTAGGTTTCAACGGAGGCCACGACCACGCGGGCCTCGATCGACAGCAGCTCGATACCGACCAGGGAGACCTTGGCCCACGCGTCGATCACGATGCCCTTGTCCAGGATGCGGTCAACGACTTCGGCCAGGCTGGAGGAGTCGGTGGAGTTGGCGACTTTTGCCATGATGCAGCTCCTACGCTGTGGTTAGGTTTGGGTTCGACGGCGCCGGAATGCGCCGCCGGTTGCACTGGTGCGCGTATGCAGACCAGCGCTGAGCGGATGCCGGGGATGACGGCAACCCGCGAGCTTCCTCGGACAACCTCTTAGGCTCAGGCTCTAAGGCTCAGGCTCTAAGGCTCAGGCTCTAAGGCTCAGGCTCTAAGGCTCAGGCCGGAGCCGCGGCGCTGGAGGTCAGGCCGATCGCTTCGGCATACTTCAGGTAGGTTTCGACGGAGGCCACGACCACGCGGGCTTCGATCGACAGCAGCTCGATACCGACCAGGGAGACCTTGGCCCACGCGTCGATCACGATGCCCTTGTCCAGGATGCGGTCAACGACTTCGGCCAGGCTCGAGGAGTCGGTGGAGTTAGCGACTTTTGCCATGATGCAGCTCCTATGCTGTGGTTACGCTCAGTTTTCGACGGCGCCGGATGCGCCGACGAAGGTCCTCGGAAAACCTCTTACGCTCAGGCCGGGGCCGCGGCGCTGGAGGTCAGGCCGATCGCTTCGGCATACTTCAGGTAGGTTTCGACGGAGGCCACGACCACGCGGGCCTCAATCGACAGCAGCTCGATACCGACCAGGGAGACCTTGGCCCACGCGTCGATCACGATGCCCTTGTCGAGGATGCGGTCAACGACTTCGGCCAGGCTGGAGGAATCGGTGGAGTTGGCGACTTTTGCCATGATGCAGCTCCTGCGCTGTTGTTGCGTTTGGATTCGACGACGCCGGGATGCGCCGTCATCCCTATAGCTGCAAAGGGAATGCCAGAACTGGACGACAGCGGGAAATAACCCTCGAAACCTGCCCTTAAGCACCGGTTCTCCGGCCTCGGGCTTCTTTTGATTCAATGCGTTGCATACAGTGTGCAGGCCATATCCGGCCTTTGCGATGCGCGCACCGTTGGTCGGCTGTTTGCAAGCGGCGGCATGCGGGCGCGAAATCGCAATGACGGGAACAGAGACTAGGGTAAACCCCTATTACCAATCGGGGGAACGCGGACTGTCAGTCCATGGAACTGCGTCCATGCCTATGGAATCTCTTCCATAGTTTTGGACCGATGCCATGATCTCCAGGTGTGTGAAGGGCTTCGGGATGAACCCGTGGATGACGTCTTCCGCCAAGGCCCGGGCGATGTCCGGGTCGTCGCGGTAGTAGTAAGCGGAGATCAAGAACACCCAGGCCCGTGACTGCATCTGCCGCGCCTGCCGGGCGAGCGCGAGCCCGTCCATGTCCTGGAGCTTCGCGTCCAGCAGCACGTGCGAGAAGCCCTGCTCCGCAAACAGCGCCAGCGCCTCGGCGCCGCTCTGCACCGTGCAGACGGCGTAGCCTTCGCGGCTGAAGAGCCGGGCGAGCGCCCAGCAGATGGCGGGCTCGTCATCGACGACGAGGATGCTCGGGTTCCCCGCCATGTGCTCCCCGGCTGGCCCGCGGTCGTCAGGCATGGCGCCGGCGGCCCATCAGAGGAGCGGCAAGCGGACGCTGAAGCAACTGCCCTCGCCGACGCGGCTCTGGGCGCTGATGCCGCCGAGATGCCGCTGGACGATGGAAAAGCAGATGGACAGCCCGAGCCCGGTACCCCAGCCGGGGCTGGAGCTGGTGTGAAAGGGGTCGAAGATGCGCTCCAAGTCCCCGTCCGTGATGCCGATGCCGGTGTCGCGCACATGCACGACCACTTCCGCATCGTCGACGCTGAGGTCGATCGCGAGGTCGCCGCCGTCGGGCATCGCCTGGATGGCGTTCAGGAAGAGGTTCGTAAACACCTGCTGCAACAGCGCGGCGACGCCGCGCACGAGCACCGGGCCGGGCGGGAGCGCCGTGCGGATGCGAATGCTCTGCACCAGTGCCTGGTTATCCACCAGCGCCAGGGTCTCGCGCAGCACGACCACCAGGTCCACTTCCGCCATCTCCTCGCTCGGAGACGGCCGGGCAAACCGCAGCATGTTCTCGATGATCTGGGAGACCTTGCCGAGACCGGTCTGGATCTTCTCCATGCACTCGACGCGGAAGTCCTCCGGCAGGTCGTCCTCCATCAGGAACTGCGCCGCGGACGAGCACACGGCTAGCGGGTTGCGGATCTCGTGGGCGATGCCGCCGGCCATGACGCCGAGCGCGGCGAGCTTATGCGACTGGCGCAGTTGGAACTCGAGCTTGCGCCGCTCGGTGAGGTCGCGGCCCACGCCGACGGCGCCGATGATGGCGCCGTGATCGTCCTTCATCGGCGACAAGAGCCAGGCGATGAGCACGGGCTCGCGGCCGGGGGCCACATTGAGCTGGCATTCCGCGGTGAGCGGGCCGTCGCCGCCGGCGAGCGTCTCCTCCATGACCCGACGCGCCTCGGCGCGGGCGGATGGCTCGCAGATGTCGTACAGATAACGCCCCAGCACCTCGCTGCCGGCGAGCCCGGACAGGGTCTCGGCGGCGCTGTTCCAGGTGAGGATGCGCCCCTCCCCGTCCACCGACAGCACGATGTCGCTCGCGCTCTCCACCACGGAGGCGAGATGGCGCTCGACCCGTCGCACCTCCTCCGACAGGCGCACCTGCGCCGTAACGTCCTCGAGGAACAGCATGGCCGCCTCGATGCCCCCGGGGCCGTCCAGCGGCACCACGGAGTAGTAATAGATGCGCAGCGGAATCCCCGGGGCGCGATAGGTGATGCGCTGCCCGCGCAGGGGCTCGCCGTCGCGAAACACCTTGCGGATGCGCCCGAGCATGTCGGTGCCCTCGATGATGACGACCGGGAACACGTCCTCCAGGTGCCGGCCCTTGGTCGCCGTCTCGCTGAGCTGGCTCTTGGAGAGAAAATTTCGGTTCGCGCAGACGACCCGCAGCATCTCGTCCACCAGCACGACGGAGGAGGGGATGGCGTCCAGGAGCTGGCGGAACTCGGCGGATTTGGGCATCGTGCCCCAAGATTTGATGTTCATGGCGATGACGTCACTGCCGTGGGAAACGCGGCCAGCGTGTCCGCCGCGGCAAAGCTGTAAGGCGGCCAGGGACCGCTGGTGAGAACGGCGTCGGGCGCACCTGGCAGCCAGCCGGCCGCCAGCGCGTCTTGCAGCCGCAGTTCGAAGCTGTCCAGCACCGCCCGCGGCACCAGATACTGCACCGACAGGCGCTGCTGTCCGGCGAACCAGCCCTGCTCCCGGCGGCGGCGGCGAAACAGCCCCGCCAGCGCGGCATCGAGCCGGTCCAGCGCGGCCTCGGCCGCGGCCCCGACGGCGAGCTCCGCGCGGCGCCGAAGCAGATAGTCGCGACCGCTCATGACGCTGTCCTGCACCTGCCGGGCGCCGCCGGCGGTGGGCGCTAGGGGCAGCCTGAGCCCCATCTCGACGCAGCCGTCCAGCAGCTCCAGCAGCGCCGCGTAGCGGTCGTGGTCGGCGGTCAGGTGCGCGACGACGGCCCCGGGGCCGGACAGCCGGCTGCCGTAACGCATGGGCACGACGGTGAGCCGCGCGTGGTAGTGCTCGATCACGTCGCCGAAGGCGAGCATCGCCGCGACGTCGTCCTGCACCGGCGCCGGGGCGACCAGCGCGGCCAGGTCGTCGGCGTCCAGCCAGCGCAGCGTCACGGGCACGTCCGCAGGCGGCGGCGGTGGCGTCTGCCGCAGCGCAGGTGTCGCGCAGATGCAGTAAAGCAGCAGGCTCAAGATGCCGCGGCCACGAAGCTGTAACCGGGCCAGGGGCCCTTGCAGACCACCCGCAGGCCATGCCCGGCAAGGACCGGTCCGGTGGTGTCGATGGCGGCGTGAAAGTCGTCCAGGCCATCCGTGGGCACCAGAAAGGCCCAGTTGAACGCGAGCGTCTGCCCGGCCGGAATGCGCCGCTGGGCGTGGCCACGGCTCGCGGCGGCCAGCGCGTCGGCCAGGGTTGCGGCGGCGGCCTCCGCCCAGTTGTCCAGCTCCGCGTCCAGCTCGCGGCGCAGGCGCTGCTCTTCGAGGTGGCGGCGGCCCGGCGCCGCGGGGGGCGTCCAGTCCCCGGCGACGATGGCGTCGCGGACCAATGCATCGAGCGCCGCATCGCGATCCAGCTCGCCCTGCACCGCCCATTCCGCACAGCCGGCGAGCCGGGCAAGCGCGGCGCCAATGTCGTCGCGTCGCAGCTCCATCTCTGCGGCGAGGGCGGCCGGGCTTGAGAACAGGGTGCCGAAGGGCAGCGGGTAGACCGCCGCCTCCGCCAGTGCGGCGTCGAGCACCGCCTGGTGGCGCAGCGCCCGCGGACCCACCCAGCCGATGTCGGCCAGGTTCGCGGCGCCGTCGTCGCCGTCGAAATCCGTGCGCCGCACCGGGCTCACCAGCGCGATGAGCCCGGCGTGGCGATACAGCCCAAGGGGGCGCTCCGGGTCCACCGCGGGCAGCGCCGGCGGCAGCCCGGACGCGGCGCCCGAGTCCGACACGAAGCCGTATAGGTACACCGCCTCGTCGGCATCCGTGCCGACATCGGCCTGCGACCGCATGGCACCCCCTGCGATCATGTGCGCCCAGGCCCCATGACCTCGGCCAGCGCGTGCTCGAAGTCCGCCGCCTCGATCAGCACCGCGGGCGGCGAGTCGCCGGCGAACACCGCCGGATCGCCGTCGGCCTTGGCGACGGCGCGGCGGATCGCCACCAGGGCTGCACGGTTGCAGATGGCCGCGAGATCGGCACCACTCGCGCCCGCCGTGCGCGCGGCGAGGTCCGCCGCATCCATGACCTCGCCCCCGGGCTTGCCGCGCAGGTGCACGGTGAGGATCTCTTCGCGGTCCTTCTCGTTCGGCAGCCCGAGCTCCACCACCTCGTCGAAGCGCCCGGGACGCAGCATGGCCGCGTCAATGAGGTCCGCGCGGTTGGTGGCAGCGAGCACGAACACGCCTTTGAGCTCTTCCAGCCCGTCCATTTCGGCGAGGAACTGGCTCAGCACCCGCTCCGAGACGTGCGAGTCCGTCGCGCCCGACGAGCGCGCCGGCACCACCGCGTCCACCTCATCCAAAAAGATGATGCACGGCGCCGCTTGGCGGGCCTTGTGGAAGACCTCGCGCACGCCGGCCTCGGACTCGCCGACGAAGCGCGACATCAGCTCCGGCCCCTTCACGGCGATGACGTTGACGCCGCTCTCGTTGGCCACCGCCTTTGCAATCAGCGTCTTGCCGATGCCGGGCGGTCCGGCCAACAGCAGGCCCTTGGGCGGCGCCACGCCCGCCTGCAGGAACAACTGCGGATACTTGAGCGGCCATTCGACGGCCTCGACCAAGCGCCGGCGCACGTCGGACAGGCCGCCGACGTCGTCCCATTTCACGTCCGGGATCTCGACGAAGACCTCGCGGATCGCCGACGGCTCCACCTCCCGCAGCGCCGTCTCGAAGTCCGCCATCTGCACCGTGACGGTGGCGAGGCGGTCGAACGGCAGGTCGTCGAGCGTCGTGCCGATGTTCGGCAGGAGCCGGCGCAGCGTGCTCATGGCCGCCTCGCGGCAGAGCGCCTCTAGGTCCGCGCCGACGAAGCCGTGGGTGATCTCGGCGAGGTGCTCCACGGCCACGTCTTCGTCGAGCGGCATACCGCGGCTGTGGATTTCCAGGATCTCGCGCCTGCCGTCGCGGTCCGGGATTGGGATCGCGATCTCGCGGTCGAAACGCCCGGGCCGGCGCAGCGCCGGATCGATGGCGTTCGGCAGGTTGGTCGCCGCGATGACGATCAGGTTCTGCCGGCGGTTGAGGCCGTCCATGAGCGCGAGCAGTTGCGCGACGACGCGCTTCTCGACATCGCCGACGACCTTGTCCCGGCGCGGCGCGATGGCATCGATCTCGTCGAGGAAGATGATGCTCGGCCCCTTACGGGCCGCCTCCTCGAAGATCTTGCGCAGGTGCGCCTCGCTCTCGCCGTAGAATTTGTGGATGATCTCCGGCCCCGAGACGGTGTAGAACGCGGCGTCCGCCTCCTGCGCAATGATCCGCGCAATCAGCGTCTTGCCGCAGCCGGGTGGCCCGTGCAGCAGCACACCCTTGGGCGCGTCTATCCCTAAGCGCTCGAACACCTGCGGATGGCGCAGCGGTAGCTCGATCATCTCGCGGATGCGCTGCACCTGGTGGCGCAGTCCGCCCACGTCCTCGTAGGTCATGGTGCCGCCGGCGCTGCGCTGCGCCGAGCCGCCCGCGCTGGGGGCTTCCGCCCGCTTGCCGATGACGAGCGACGTGGTCGGGTTGATGATGACGGCGCCGGGCGGGCTCGTGTCCTCGACCTTGAAGTCCGCGCTGCGGCTGCCGAACAGCGACGCCCGCACCAGGTCGCCCTTCACCACCGGTACGCCGTCGAGACGGCTGCCGATGTAGTCGAGGTCGCGCTTGGCGGGCGTCACCGTCGTCGGTGCGAGCACGATGCGGGCCGCGGGCTGATGCTCGCAAGGCATCACCTCCGCCTTCTCATCGACACCGATGCCGGCGTTTTTGCGCGTAATGCCGTCCAGTTGAATGCAGTCCTTGCCGCGCATGTCCTGGTACGCCGGCATCACCTTGGCCACGCTGGTGCGCTTGCCGCGCACCTGCACGACGTCGCCGAGCGCAAGGCCCAGGCGCTGGATGTCTGCGGGATCGAGCCTGGCATAGCCGCGGCCGGCGTCCTTGGCCAGGGCCTCGGCCACCTTGAGCTTGATGCTTTCTGACTTGTTCTCGGACATGGCAACCCCCTTAGGACAGCCGGACCTCGAGGATGCCGTTGCGGCAACTGTGCGTCATGCCGTCGGCCGTGAAGCTGCGCGGCAGCAGCACCTCCTTGCGGTACTTCTTGTCGCCGCTGGCGGCCTGGATGTCGAGCACGTCGCCGTTGAGCTCCAGCTCAATGTCCTCGGCGCCGATGCCGGGGAGCTCCGCGACCACCTGCACGTGGCCGTCCTCCTCGAACACGTCCACCATGGGCTCGGTGACCTCCTGAACCACCGAGGCGCCGGTCTCCTCGTCGCGGCGGATGTTGCCGAAGGGCTCAACGCGCGGGCGCGGCTCGCCCTCGTCGCCCAGCCCAACACGGACCGTGAAGCCGTAGACGCCCTTCACCTGGCGCCCGCCGCTGGTTTTCGTTTCGATGTTGCCTTCTTTCTGCAGGGCCTCGCCGGTTTCGGCGAGCTCCCCGAGCTTCTCGACCAAGTCGCCGAGCCCGCGGAAGAAGCCCTCGATACCACCGGCGTCAGATCGTTTCCCCGTCATAGCCTATCTCCTCTCGTGTGATGGCGAGCCGTTTCAGCTTGTTGTAGATGGTCTTGTAGTCCACCTTCAGCAGCCGAGCCGCTTCAGCCTTATTGCCATGGGCATGGCGCAGCGCCTTGACGAGCAGCGTGCGCTCCACCCGCGCCACGCTGTCGTTGACAATCTCGCTGAGCGACAACTCCCCTAGAAGCAACTCCCGTGCCTCGTTCGCATCACAAACCTCCATCCGTCGGCGACTGCGAAGGCCGATGTCCTCCGCCTCGATCTCCGGTTTGCGCAGCAGGCACAGCCGCCGGACCACGCTGCGCAGCTCGCGCACGTTGCCCGGCCAGTCGAAGCTGATGAGCCGCTCCTCGGCGGCCGCGGACAGCTCTGGAACCGTCCGCTTCAGCTCCTCCGCCACCTGCCGGCGGAACATCTCAGCAAGGTGCAGGATGTCGTCGCGGCGCTCGCGCAGCGGCGGCAGGTGCACGTGAAACTCGTTGAGTCGGTACCAGAGGTCCTCCCGGAAGTCGCCGCGCTCCACCGCCTGCAAAAAATGCTCGTTGCTGGCCGCGACCACGCGCACGTCCACGTCGAGGGGCTCGGTGCCGCCGACGCGGCAGATGGTGCGCTCCTGCAGCGCGCGCAGCAACGTCGCCTGGGCCTTGAGCGGCAGGTTGCCGATCTCATCCAGAAACAGCGTGCCGCCCGCGGCGGCCTCGAACTTGCCGATGCTGCGGCGGTCGGCGCCGGTGTAGGCGCCACGCTCATGGCCGAACAGCTCGTTCTCGAGCAGGTTCTCCGCGATGGCGCCGCAGTCCACGGCAACGAAGGGGCCGCGCGCGCGGCGGCTGCAGCGATGAATGGTGCGCGCGACGAGCTCCTTGCCGGTGCCCGTCTCACCCTGGATGACGATGGAGTAGTCCGTCTCGACCACCCGCGTGAGCTCCTCCGCGAGGCCGACCACGGCGGCGCTCGGGCCCATCATGGCGGCCAGGGTCTCGCGCAGCCCCGGGCGGTCTTTGCCCCGGGGCTCTTGCGGGCGATCGCCGGCGACCGGGCCGACGGCGGCCTTGCCGCCCAAACGCGCAACGGCCTCGCGCACCAGGGGCACGACCTTGTTGTTATCGAAGGGTTTCGGCAGGTAGTCCACGGCGCCGATCTTCATCGCCTCCACCGCCTGGGTAACCCCGGCAAAGCCGGTCATCATCACCACCGGCAGGTTCGGGTAGCGCTGGCGAACGCGCCGCAGCACGTCCATGCCGTCGCTGTTGGGCATCTTGATGTCGAGTAGCAGCACGTCCGGCTGCACGGCGGCGACGAGCTCCAGTGCCGCGGCGCCGTCATAGGCGGACTCGACGGCGATGCCGGCGCGCTCGAGGAGATGCCCGAGCAGGCGGCAGATGTCGCGATCGTCATCGACGATCAGGGCCTGTGCTGTACGTGTCTCCATGGTCCTACTCACTCCTGGTGGCCTTGCCAATGGGATAGGTCACTTCGATGTCGGCGGCGAGATGCGGCTCGACCTCATGCACGAGACCGAGGAACAACACGCCGGTCTCGCCGGATGCGAGGGTCGCGTTGATGCGCTCGGCGATGAAGCGGTCGCGGCGCACGAGGATCGCCGCCGCGAGCCGGCGGTTCTGCTGCGCTTCTGCGGGGGCCATGTCCGCACCCTGCTCCAGCAGCTCTTTCTGGAGCTGGTACTCCTCCACGAGCAGCTCGGCGGACTCGGTACCCATCAACACGGCGCCCCGGTCCATCAGGCGCCGCACCAAACGGTGGTTGCGGCTGCCGCCAGCGGCCAGATCGGCGACGATGGCCTGTTCGTGCTCGCACACGGGCAAACCGTCTTGGTAGACACGCCAGCCGAGCTTGGACACCGGCAAGGCATCAACGGCGCGCTCGGTGCGATCCCAGAACCCGCCAACCGCCTGCGCGAAGCGCTGTTTCTCGACGTGCGATGGGCGTGCCTGCGCCACGGCCTCCGCGAGTCCACCCAGATCCTTAAGCGTGTGCACAACCGGAAACAGCACCAGCCTGCGTTGCTGGCTCATGTGCGCCCTCCCGTACTTATGCTTAATGTTCTTGTGGTTAGTAGTGGATACGATGGACGGGCGTTTAGCAACGACAATTCGCGATTATTTCAGCCAATGCCCGATTGACAGAACGCCCAGGAACCGTCATATGGCGCCAAATGCTTACACGCGTCAACCGTCACGACGCCTGCTGGGCCGAGGGAGCCCTCCCCGGCCCTCGGCCCTCGGCCCTTCGCTTCCCGGGTCCGAACACTCAGTGAGCCCGTGGCCGGCATGTCCGTGGCCGGCGCGGCTCGCGACCATGCTTGGTTCTATACTCCGGCAATCCCTGATCCGGCCTGCGGCGCGGCGGCCCCAGGGCAACGTCCACCACCGCATTCGGAGCTCCGCATGGCCATCGATATTGAAGCCCAGGTTGACCGCATCCTTGAGGAGGCACGCGCGGAACTGCTCGCGGTCGTGCGCGCCGAGGCAGCGCGCGCCGTCGATGAACCCACCGACACCGGGGACGACACCCCGGCGACCAGCGCAGACGCCGATACGGCGGCACCGGACATTCCGGACCACCCGCCGCGGGTGGAGGCGGAGCACGAGATCCCGTTCATCTTCGACTACCCGAACAAGACCCCGGACGGGCGCTTCGTGCCGGTGTCCTGGACCGGCCCGATCCCGGGCCAGGCGGCGATCACGGATGCGGACATCGCCGAGCTCGCTGATGTTTGGAGCATCGATCCCTGCCATCTGCGCGCCGTGCTGCGGGTGGAGTCGGCCGGCTCCGGCTTCTTGATCAAGGAGCCGCCACCGGCGCGGCCGAAGATTCTGTTCGAGGCGCATTGGTTCTACAAACTCACCCCGTTACCGATCAGCAAGACCCGCCCCGACCTGAGCTCGCCGCGCTGGAATCGCAGCCTCTACAAGGGCGGCAGTGCAGAATGGGACAGGCTCAAGGACGCCATGACGTTCGACTGGCTGCAGGCGCTCAAGTCCGCGAGCTGGGGACTCGGGCAGGTCATGGGCTTCAATTACACCGTTGCCGGTTGCGCGAGCATGGAGCAGTTCATTGTTGAAAATTTCACCGGCGAGAAGCATCAGTTTCAGCACATGCTGAGCTTCATCGATAACAACAACTTGATGGGGCACCTGCGCGCCGGACGCTGGGCGAGCTTCGCCAAGGGCTACAACGGCGCCGGCTATCGCGCCAATCGTTACGACGAGAAGCTTGCTGGCGCAGCGCAGCGGTGTCGCTGACCGCAGCGATGTCGCTGACCACAGTGGTGTCGCTGACCGCAGCGCCGTCGCCCGGGGCGATGCCGCATATCCAAGTTACCAACGCCCCAGCTCAGCTCCGTAAAGAATCGTAAAGGGCGACACCGGCCGGTGCGCCTGCAGGCGCCGGGCCGTGCGGAGCCTCCCATGCTTGGCACGGCAAGGCACCCGGTTTATAGTCCGCGCTCGGTTTCGGTGCCGCGGGAGAGACCGGCGACCGCGCCCGGGCAGCATGCCCGGCCGCTTGCGTCGGCGCCGAAGGCGCAACACCGCCCGGAATCGCTCAGGCAAAAGGACCGCGGCACCAAGTTCCGACTCTGGAGAGCGGCCGGCACGTCGCGAGACGTCGCCGGCCCACCGACGGGGCAGCAGCGCGCACACTCGCGCTGCAAACTCTCAGGTTCAGGACAGAGGGGCGGCGCGCGGGTCGAATGCCTGCGCGCCGTCGCGTGTCCAAATCTGCCGGCTCTGCGCCGGCGCGAACCGGGAGCCCCGCATGGGTTCAAGAACACCCCTCTACGACGCCCACGTCGCCCTAGGCGCGAAGATCGTGCCCTTCGGCGGCTGGGACATGCCGCTGCACTATGGCTCCCAATTGGATGAGCACCACGCGGTGCGCCGTCACGCCGGGGTCTTCGACGTCTCGCACATGCAGCCGGTGGACGTGACGGGCGCAGCCGCGAAGCCGTATCTCCAATACCTGCTCGCCAACGACGTCAACAAGCTGCAGGCGCCCGGCCGAGCGCTCTATAGCTGCATGCTGAACGAGCATGCCGGCGTCGTCGATGACCTCATCTGTTACTACTTGGAGCCCGGCCGCTACCGCCCCGTGGTCAACGCCGCCACGGCGGACAAGGATCTCGCCTGGATGCACGACAAGGCCAGCAAGTTCGACGTGAGCATTAAGCGCCGCGACGACTTGGCGATGCTCGCGGTGCAGGGCCCGGCGGCGCGGAGCCTCGCGGAGCCGCTGCTGCCCGCCGCGGTGCGCGCCGCGGCCATGGCGCTGACACCCTTCCACGCCGCCGAGGGCGACGGCTGGCTGATCGGCCGCACCGGGTACACGGGTGAGGACGGCTTCGAGATCATGCTGCCCGCCGCGCAGGCGGGCATGCTCTGGCAAGGGCTCCTGGACGCCGGCGTGGCGCCGTGCGGGCTCGGCGCGCGAGATACGCTTAGGCTTGAGGCGGGCATGAACCTCTACGGCCAAGACATGGATGAGGCCACCGACCCGCTGGCCGCCGGGCTCGGCTGGACCATCGCCTGGCAGCCGCCGGAGCGCAATTTTCTGGGCCGCAAGGCGCTGCAGGCGCGGCGCGACGCACCGGATCTGCCGCATTGCGTCGGCCTGCTGCTGGAAGGGCGCGGCGTACTGCGCGCGCACCAGCAGGTGCTGCTCGGCGACAGCCCGGCCGGCGAGGTCACCTCCGGCGGCTTCGCGCCGACGCTGGAGCGCTCCATCGCGCTGGCCCGCGTCACGCCCGCCGCTGCTGCGGCCGGCCATGTCGCCGTGGATATCCGCGGCAAGCCGATCCCGGCGCGGGTGGTGAAGCCGCCTTTCGTGCGCAACGGTCAGCCCAAGCTCGAGCTCTAGAACCTTAACGCCCCGGCGGCCAGACCGAGCCGCCGGGAGCCCGTGCATCCCGAGCCCGGAAACCCCACCCCCACGCGAGCCGCAGGAGCCTGTCATGAGCAACATCCCCGCCGACCTCAATTACACCGAAAGCCACGAATGGGTGCGCGACAACGGCGACGGCACCGTCACCGTCGGCATCACCGACCATGCCCAGGAGGCCCTCGGGGACCTCGTCTTCGTCGAGCTGCCGGAGGTGGGCAAGTCCTTCGCGGCCAAGGATGCCTGCGCCGTGGTTGAATCGGTGAAGGCCGCTTCCGATATCTATGCGCCAGTGGCGGGCGAAGTCGTGGCCGTCAACGACGCCCTGGACGACGCCCCCGAGACGCTCAACGCAGACCCCTATGGCGAGGGCTGGATCTTCCAGCTCAAGCTCGTCGGCGATGACCCGGCCGCGGGGCTGCTCGACCCGGACGCCTATCAGCGGGTGGTCGACGACGAGGCCTGACGCCAGCGTCCGCTACCCAAACGCGCAGGTACCCTGCCGCCGACCGGACCAGGGTCGGCGGCCAACACCGAACTCAAGCGCCCAGCGCGCCGACGACAGCAGCGACCCGATCATCATGCCGTTCATCCCCCACACCGAGGCCGACGTGGCCGACATGCTCGCCGCCATCGGCGCCGACAGCATCGATGACCTGTTTGACGAGATCCCGCCGGAGCTGCGGGCGAAGGGCCTGGACGGCATCCCGGCCGGTCTGCCCGAGATGGACGTTGCGCGGCTGCTGCAGCGCCGCGCCCGCGCCGACGGCGAGCCGCTCTGCTTCATCGGCGCTGGCGCCTACGCGCATCACATCCCGGCCGCCGTCTGGCAGATCACCACCCGCGGCGAGTTCTACAGCGCCTACACGCCCTACCAGGCGGAGGCGAGCCAGGGCACGCTGCAGGTGCTCTACGAGTTCCAGTCCATGATGACGGCGCTGACCGGCATGGATGTGTCCAACGCCTCGCTGTACGACGGCGCCTCGGCACTTGCCGAGGCGATCCTGATGGCCGTGCGCGCGAACCGCAAAACGGCGAGCAAGCGGGTGCTGGTGCCAAGGAGCCTGCACCCGTCTTACCGCCGCACGGCGCGCGGGCTGGTCGGCAACCAGGGCATCGAGCTGGTGGAGGTGGACTTCGACCCCAGCACCGGCACGACGCCGGTGGCGCAACTGGAAGCCGCCGCTGACGACGGCGAATGGGCCGCGCTCGTGCTGCCGCAGCCGTCGTTCAACGGCACCCTGGAGGACGTGGACAGCGTCACCGACTGGGCGCACGGGCGCAACATGCTCGTCATCGGCGTCGTCAATCCCGTGGCCCTCGCCTTGCTCAGCCCGCCCGGCGAGTGGGGCAGCGACGGCGCGGACATCGCCTGCGGCGAGGGCCAGCCGCTCGGCATGCCGCTCGCCTCCGGCGGGCCGTACTTGGGATTCCTGACCTGCAAGCAGGCCTTCGTGCGCCAACTCCCCGGGCGCATCGCCGGGCGCACGCTGGACGCCGAAGGCAAGCTCGGCTACACGCTGACCTTGCAGGCGCGCGAGCAGCACATCCGCCGTTCCAAGGCGACGTCGAACATCTGCACGAACCAGGGCCTGCTGGTGACCGCCGCCACCATCCACATGGCCATCCTCGGTGGCGAGGGCTTGGAGCGCGTCGCCGCCGCCTGCCATGCCAACACGCGCCGACTCACGGCGCTGTTGTGCGAGATCCCGGGCGTGGAGCCGCTG
This sequence comes from Thiohalocapsa sp. ML1, assembly GCF_001469165.1. GTDB lineage: Bacteria > Pseudomonadota > Gammaproteobacteria > Chromatiales > Chromatiaceae > Thiohalocapsa. The sequence goes on from NZ_JABX01000052.1 coordinate 26,665, forward strand.
TTCGACGGCCCCGTGTTCCACGAACAGGCCCTCAAGCTCCCGGCGCCGACGGCGGAGGTGCTGCGCGCCCTCGCCGCCCACGACATCCTCGGCGGCTTCGATCTCGGCGCCGAATACCCGGAGCTCGACCCGGCGCTGCTGGTGTGCGCCACGGAGCTGCGCACCGAGGAGGAGATGCTTGCCTTCCGCGACCTCTTGCTAGAGGTTCTAGGGGCGAGGGGCTAGGAGCTAGGGACTAGCACCTAGCCCCCAGCACCTAGCCCCCAGCACCTTCCCCCCAGCACTTTCCCCCACCTAGCAACTGAGACATCCGATGGCCCAAACCGCACTCCAAGGCAATCCCGTCAACCTCGCCGGCGAGCTGCCCGCCGTCGGCAGCGCCGCGCCGGACTTCAAGCTGGTCGATAAGGATCTCGGCGACAAGTCGCTCGCCGACTTCGCCGGCAAGCAGGTGCTGCTCAACATCGTGCCGAGCCTCGACACGCCGGTCTGCGCCACCTCCACGCGCAAGTTCAACGAATCCTTCGCCGGCCGCGACGACGCGGTGTGCCTGGTGGTGTCCGCGGACCTGCCCTTCGCGATGGGCCGCTTCTGCTCCACCGAGGGCATCGAGAACGTGCACCCGCTGTCGATGATGCGCTCGAAGAGCTTCGCGAAGGACTATGGCGTCCTGATCGAGGACGGCCCGCTGGCCGGCATCACCGCCCGGGCCATCGTCGTCATCGGCGCCGACGGCAAGGTCGTCTACACGCAACTGGTGCCCGAGATCGGCGAGGAGCCGGACTACGACGCGGCGCTCGCGGCCATCGCATAGAGGAAGGGCCGAGGGCCGAGGGCCAAGGCAGCAGCGTGTCCTCGGCCCGCGGTCCTTGGCCCTCAGCCCGCAACGTCTGCTTGCCGATCGCGCTTCCCGCCGCCGACCCTGCCTAGAAAAGCCCTCCGGAGCCCCCGCATGCTGATCCAAGAACAATCCCGTCCCGGCCGCATGGCCACCGCCCAAGCGCCGCTCGACATGGCGGACGTGTCGGACCTGCCGGCGGGGCTGCGGCGCAAGACGCGCGCGGCGCTGCCGGAGGTGTCGGAGCTGCAGGCCGTGCGGCACTACACGCGCCTGTCGCAGAAGAACTTCTCCATCGATACGCACTTCTACCCGCTCGGTTCGTGCACGATGAAGTACAACCCGCGCGCCTGCAACAGCCTGGCGTCGCTGCCCGGCTTTCTGGCCCGGCACCCGGCGGCGCCGGAGTCGCACAGCCAGGGCATCATGGCCTGCCTGTATGAGCTGCAGGACATGCTGAGAATCGTCACGGGCATGCACGCGGTGTCGCTCGCGCCCGCCGCCGGCGCCCAGGGCGAGCTGGCGGGCGTGATGATGATCCGCGCCTACCACGACGCCCGCGGCGACACGGCCAGGCGCGAGATCCTGGTGCCGGATGCCGCCCACGGCACCAACCCGGCCTCGGCCATCATGGCCGGGTTCGAGGTGCGCGAGATCCCCACCGGCAGCAACGGTGATGTGGACATCGCGGCGTTGCGCGACGCGGTGGGCCCGCAGACCGCCGGCATCATGCTCACCAACCCGAGCACCGTCGGCGTGTTCGACTGCAACATCCAGGCCATCGCCGCGACGGTGCACGAGGCGGGCGGGCTCTTGTACTACGACGGCGCCAACCTGAACGCCATCCTGGGCAAGGTCCGCCCCGGCGACATGGGCTTCGACGTGATCCACATGAACCTGCACAAGACCTTCTCGACGCCCCACGGCGGCGGCGGGCCGGGCGCAGGTCCGGTGGGCGTGTCCAAGCGCCTGGAGCCCTATCTGCCGGTGCCGCTGGTGGTGAAGGACGGTGCCGCGTACCACTGGCAAGTCGAAAAGGATCGCCCCGAGTCCATCGGCCGCATGACCGCCTTCGGCGGCAACATGGGCATTCTGCTGCGCGCTTACATTTACGCGCGACTGCTCGGCGCCGAGGGCATGCGGCGGGTGTCGGAGTACGCGACGCTGAACGCCAACTATCTGCTCGCCCGACTGAGCAACGCCGGCTTCACGCTGGCCTACCCGGAGCGCCGCGCGAGCCACGAGTTCATCATCACGCTGAGAAAGGAGGCCAAGGAGCACGGCACCAATGCGATGGACTTCGCCAAGCGCCTGTTGGACTACGGTTTCCATGCGCCCACCACGTACTTCCCGCTGCTCGTGCCCGAATGCCTGCTCATCGAGCCCACGGAGTCCGAGTCCAAGGAGGCGCTGGACGGCTTCGTCGAGGCGCTGATCAAGATCCGCGCCGAGGCCAAGGACCGTCCGGACCTGCTCAAGCAGGCCCCGCACACCATGCCGGTGCGCCGGCTCGACGACGTGCGCGCGGCGCGGCAGCTCGACTTGGCGTGGCGGCAGGCGCAGGCGCAGGATTGACGGACAGATCGAAGACAACGCAACGGTGGAAACATGACTGCTGATGTAGATAGCCTCGTCCTCGAACATCTGCGGGCGATCAGGGCGGACATTGCAGAGCTGAAGAACCAGGCGACATCGACGAACCTCCAGCTCGCGAGCATGGGGCAGCAGCTCGGCGCGCTCACCACGGCGGTCTATGGTGGGCGTTCAGATGTTGAAGAGCTCCGGCGTCGAATTGAGCGCGTTGAACGTCGGCTCGAGCTCGTAGACGATTGATTGAGCTGTCAAGCCAAGACGTGACCGGTCCCCGGCAGCAAGCGGCTTACGGCAGCGCTTCTCGGCAGCCTCGGTTCTGGCGGTATCGGGAAAGCCCGAATGGCCAACAATAACGCCCACGGCTGGCAGCGGGTCATCTACGCCTTCGGCCACTCCATGCGCGGGCTCAAGGCATGCTGGCGGCTGGAGGAGGCCTTCCGGCAGGAGCTGATCATTCTGGTGCCGCTCCTGCCCATCGGGCTCTGGCTCGGCGCCTCCCCGGTGGAGCGCGCCATGCTCGTCGGCAGCCTGTTGCTCGTCCCCGTCGTCGAGCTGCTGAACTCCGCGATTGAGGCCAATGTCGACCGCATCGGCCTCGAGCGCCACGAGCTGTCCGGGCGCGCCAAGGACATCGCCTCCGCGGCGGTGTTCATGAGCATCCTGTTCGCGGTGGTGATCTGGCTGCTGATTCTGGTCCCGAAGTGGCTCTGAGGTGTTCCCCGAAGCGCATTGCTCACGCTGCGCCGCCGCAATAGACTTAGCCCATGACTTAGCCTATGACTTAGCCCATGACTTAGGCCGGAGGATCAGGCGTGAGCCAAATCGTCAATGTCCACGAAGCCAAGACCCACCTTTCCAGGCTGCTGGAACTGGCTCACCAAGGGGAAGAGATTATCGTCGCCAAGGCCGGCAAGCCTTACGCACGGCTGGTTCCGCTGGCGGCGGAGGCGCCGCAGCGTCGCCCCGGGCGGCTGGCGGGGCGAGTCGATGACGCCTTCTTCGCTCCCCTGCCGGATGCAGAGCTGGACGCCTGGGAGGGCGTCCGGTGAGGCTGCTGCTGGACACCCACGCGCTGCTGTGGTGGTTCACGGAAGACCCAAAGCTGTCGGTCGCGGCCAGGGCCGCCATCGCAGATGCAGGTAACGCCATCCATGCCAGCGCGGCGAGCGCCTGGGAGATCGCCACCAAACAGCGCCTCGGCAAGCTCGAGGGCGTACCGGACGCCACCGCCCGCTTCGCCGAGCTCGTGGCTGCCGACGGTTTCCAGCACCTCCCGGTGACCTATGCGCATGCCCTGCGGGCAGGTAGCTGGCGCGTCGAGCATCGAGACCCGTTCGACCGAATGCTCGCGGCTCAGAGCAACATCGAGCGGCTGCCGCTGGTCACTCGCGACCCGGCATTCGCGCTGTTCGGCGTCGAAACCCTGTGGTAAGCGCCAAGCCACGACGCTTGACCTCTTGATTTCCGCCGGCACCATCGCCGCCAAGCACCCATCGCCCCAATCATCCCCATGAGCCGAACCCCAGCCGACGCCCCCTTCGTGCCGCTCGCCATCGCCGTGCTCACGGTCTCGGACAGCCGCACCGACGCGGACGACACCTCCGGCGACTACCTGCGCGAGCAGGCCACCGCGGCGGGTCATCGCGTCGTCGAGAAGGTGATTTGCCGCGACGACATCTACCAGCTCCGGGCGCTCGTGTCGCGCTGGATCGCGGACGACGACGTGCGCGTCGTCATCAGCACCGGCGGCACCGGCATCACCGGCCGCGATAGCACGCCCGAGGCGGTGCTCGCGCTGTTCGACAAGACCATCGACGGCTTCGGCGAGCTGTTCCGCCACATCTCTTACCAGGAGATCGGCGCATCCACCGTGCAGTCGCGGGCCTTTGCCGGCATCGCCAACGGCACGCTCATCTTCTGTCTGCCCGGCTCCACCGGCGCCTGCCGAACGGCCTGGGAGGGCATCCTGCGCGAGCAGCTCGACAGCCGCACCCGCCCGTGCAACTTTGCGCAGCTCATCGCCCGCTTCGGGGAACGCTGAGCATGGCGACGCACGACTGCGGCGGCGCGCCTTCGTTGTCGGTGGAGGCCGCGCTCGCGCTGCTGCTGGAGCGGGCGCGGCCGATTGCGGACGCCGAGCCCGTCGCCCTGAGCGACGCACTCGGCCGCGTGCTCGCCGAGCCCGTGCCGAGCCCCATCGACCAACCCGCCTGGGACAATAGCGCGATGGACGGCTACGCGGTGCGCGCGGCGGATGTCGCGGCGGCCGCCGACGGCGTGCTGGCCGTGTCACAGCGCATTCCCGCCGGTGCCGTCGCCGAGCCACTCTCACCCGGCACCGCGGCGCGCATCTTCACCGGCGCGCCGGTGCCGGCCGGCGCCGATACGGTCGTTGTGCAGGAGGCCTGCGAGGCGCTGGCCGATGGACAGGTCCGGCTGCCGGCGGACCTCGAGGCGGGCCGCAACATCCGCCGCCAAGGCGAGCAGTTCCGCGCCGGCACCGCGGTGCTCGCCGCCGGCACGCGACTCGGCCCGCAGCACTTGGCGCTCGCCGCCTCCGTCGGTGCCGCAACGCTCCAGGTCCGGCGACGGCTCAAAGTCGCGATCTTCGCGAGCGGTGACGAGCTCGTCGAGCCCGGTGCCCCGCTGGCCGCAGGGCAGATCTACAACTCGAACCGCACGCTGTTCCGCGCCCTCCTCACCGGGCTCGGCTGCGACATCCTCGATCTCGGCATCGTGCCGGATACGCTGGACGCCACCGTCGCCGCACTCGCCGACGGCGCCGCCCGGGCGGACTTGGTGCTCGCGAGCGGCGGCGTCTCCGTCGGCGAGGAGGACCACGTCCGTCCCGCGGTGGAGCAGCTCGGCCGGCTCGACCTCTGGAGCGTCGACATGCGCCCCGGGCGGCCCGTCGCCTTCGGGCACATCGGCGACAAGCCCTTCCTCGGCAGCCCCGGCAACCCGGTATCGCTGTTCGTGACCTTCTGCCTGTTCGCGCGGCCGTTCATTCAGCGCCTGCAGGGCGTGGACCCGCTGCCCGCCCCGCGGCGCATCCGCGCCGCCGCCGGCTTCGACTGGCAGCGCCCGGACAAGCGCCGGGAGTACCAGCGTGCGCGACTCGTGCTCGGCGCCGACGGCACGCCGACGGTCGAGGTGTTCCCGAGCCGCTCGTCGGCGGACCTGACCTCGCTGACCTGGGCCGACGGCCTCGTGGAACTGCTTGAGAAGCGCACCTTCCGCGCCGGCGAGCCCGTGGACTTCCTGCCCTTCAGCGAGCTCTTAGCATGATCCGCGTGCGCTACTTCGCGAGCCTGCGCGAGGCCGTCGGCGCCGAGGCCGAGGAGCTGCCGGCCGCGTACGCGGGCAGCGTCGCCGCGATCCGCGCCCTGCTCTGTGCGCGCGGTGGTGCCTGGGCCACGTCACTGGCCGCGGACCGGCGCGTGCTCGCCGCCGTGAACCAGCAGATGGCACGGCCGGAGACCCCGGTGGCGGACGGCGACGAGCTGGCCTTCTTCCCGCCCGTCACCGGCGGCTGAGCCGGCCGCTGGCTCGCGCGGGCCGCTAGCGCCCAAGCGCCGATGCCATGCCGACGTGAATGGCGATGGCCGAGCGCGGCGGCACCGCGAAAGTCGCGCTCTTGTCCTTGCCCACGGTCACCTCAAGCACCCCCGTCGCACCCTGCTCCGCCGCCGGGTCTGCGCTGTCCGCGGCCGGCTGATCCGGCGGAGCCGCCATCGCCGCGCAGGCGCCATCCACCGGCCGACTCGCCAGGACGTTGCAGTAGCGCCCCGCCGGTAGCCCCATTCGCAGCCACTGGCGCATGGGCTCATCGGTGTTGTTGATGACAACGAAACCGCGCTCGCCGCGGCCGAAGGCGATGCGCCCACCCGTGTCGTCGTTCCACCAACTGTCGAGGCCCGCGCCCTCGGTGGCGTTGCGAAAACCCACCATGCCCAGCACTGTCGGGCGGCGGTGCTCGCAGAGCCAGCCGACCCCGCAGCCGATGCCGTCGGAGCCGTGCACCGGCAGTGTCGCGCCCGCCGCGTCGCTGGGCGGGCCCTGGCTCGGGTCGGCAAAGCGGTAGCTCGACATGACCCGCGGCGTGCCGTAGGGCCAGGCGAGCATGAACACGTTGGCGAGGTCGTAGAGCGCGCCGTCGGCGTGGGTCAGCACGGCGCCGCCCCCGCCGTGGCCGCGCTGGTTGTCGTGGTTGTCGATGAAGACGAGCGCCCGGTCGCTGGGCAACAGATCCTCGGCGAGCCCCGGCAGCAGTGCCTCCAGCACCGCGAGGTTGCCGCTGCGGAAGGCGTCTGCGACCCGACGGCCGTAGTCGAATTCCGTCACGCTGCCGGTGCCGAGGTACTCGCGGCCCTGCACGGCCTCGCCGGGGGCCTCGATCACCTCCTGGTAGATGTAGGGCGAGCCGCGCACGCGCGCCAGGATACCGGCGAGGTCACCGGCGGCCATGTGCTTGGCCGCGTCGATGCGAAAGCCCGCAACGCCCAGGTCTTGCAGCGCGTTCAGGTAGGCGCCGATGCGGTTCTGTACCCGGTCGGCCTCGGTATCGAGGTCGGCGCGCCCGGACAGCGAGCAGCGCTGGACCTTGTCGCGGTCGGCGTAGTCGTCGACCGGGCAATCGGGCTGATGGAAATCCGCCGGGCCGAAGTCCGGATACTGCCGGAGCTCGTAGCGGCTGCCGGCGCTGCCGGTGCCCCAGAGCGGGTCGTCCTCGAAGCGCGGCCCGGTCATGTGGTTGATGACGACATCGGCATAAACCGCAACACCGGCTGTGGCGCAGCGTTGCACCATGTCCGCAAAGGCCTCGGCGTCGCCGCTGCGGCTGTTCAGTCGATAGCTCACGGGCTGGTAGCGTTGCCACCAGGGGCCGCCGGCCACTAGCCGGTGCTCGTTCGGCGGCGACACCTGCACGGCGCGGAAGCCGGCGGGGCCGAGCAGGGTCTCGCATTCGGTGGCGACGTCGTCCCAGCGCCACTCGAACAACTGCACGAGCACCGTGCGCGGTGCAGCACCGGCGGCAACCACCACGCTGGGCTGCACACGCACGGGCGCGTCCGCGAGCCCGAGGTCCAGCTCCTCCTGCACGGATAAGAACAGCAGCGCCGCCAGCACGCCGATGATGACGACGTTCAGCAGCGTACTCAGCGCGCCCGCCAGAAACTGCATGGAGATCGTTGCCCGGGGCCCTTTGGAAACCGATCTACATGGTCGCACGCGAGCGGCGCCGGCAACGAGCTTGCACCGCTTCGAGACCCCGGTTGTCAGGCCCGGACCCGCAACGAGCAACCGATAACCCCAGCCAGATGGCCCCAGCCAATGGAGGAACCGCATGCGACACGCCCCCGATCTTCGCATCGCCGCCGCGCGAGCACCCTCTCCCGACCGTCCCGCCCGTGCCTTGGCCGTGCTCCTGGCCGCCGCGGCGCTCGCCGGCTGCTCGGGGCCGGCAGGCTCCATCGAGCCGAGCGGCACCGACGTGCCCGAGGCCACCGGCTGGCGCACCGAGGAAGTCATCCGCGGCCTTGAGCACCCCTGGGCCATCGCCTGGCTGCCGGACGGCCATGCGCTGATCACCGAGCGCGCCGGCAGGCTGCGACTGCTCGCCGACGGCGAGCTGGCCCAAGCGCCCATCGCCGGCCTGCCGGACGTGTGCGGTCGCTGCGGCCAGGGCGGGCTCATGGACGTGGCGCTGCACCCGAGCTTCGCCGACAACCGGCTCGTCTACCTCACCTTCGCCCAGGGCGATGGGGACAAGAACCGCACCGCGCTGGCCCGCGGCAAGCTCAGCACGGACAAGACGCGCCTCACCGACGTCGAGGTCATCTTCCACAACGCGGACTGGAAGTCCGGCGGCCAGCACTTCGGCTCGCGCCTGGTCTGGCTGCCGGACGGCACGCTGTTGATGAGCATCGGCGACGGCGGCAACCCGCCGACGTCGTTCCGCGGCGAGAACATCCGCAACCAGGCGCAGAACCCGGGCACCCACTTCGGCACCGTGCTCCGGGTCACCGACGCCGGCAAAGCGCCGCCGGACAACCCCTTCATCGGCCAAGCGGACGCCAAGCCCGAGCTGTACAGCTACGGCCATCGCAACATCCAGGGCATGGCGCGCCATCCCGAGACCGGCGTGGTCTACGCCAACGAGCACGGCTCCCGCGGCGGCGATGAGCTGAACCGCATCGAGCCCGGCAACAACTACGGCTGGCCCGAGGTCACCTACAGCATGGAGTACTGGGGCCCGGCCATCTCGGACAAGACCCAGGCGCCCGGCGTCACGGACCCGCTCGTGGTCTGGACGCCGTCGAAGGCCCCGAGCGGCCTCGCCGTTTACACCGGCAGCCGCTTCCCGGACTGGCAAGGGGACCTCTTCTCCGGCGCGCTCAAGTTCGAGGAGATCCGCCGGCTGGACCTGGAAGACGGCAAGATCGTCGCCGAGCAGAAGCTCGAGATCGGCGCGCGCGTGCGCGACGTGCGCATGGGCCCGGACGGCGAGCTCTACGTGCTGACCGATGAGGACGACGGGGCGCTGCTCAGGATCATCCCTGATTGAGGAAGGGGCTAGGGGCTAGGGGCTAGGGAGACAGCGCCACAGGCCGACGAGTCGCGCTCATCGGGATCGGGATCGGGATCGGGATCGGTTGACACTCGATTCGATTTCGATTTCGATTTCGATCCCGACGCACCCGGCCAGTCCAACGCCCCGTTCGAAACTTGACTCATCTGCAAGCATTTGGCTCCGTCAAGCGATCTAGGGGCTTGGCGCGCGGCGCACCCCGTCCTTGGCCCTTGGCCCTCCGACCTTCCCCTCGCCCCGCCCCAGCCATCAACAACCGCCCATGGCGCTGAGCATCCATGAAAATTGCAATCCCGAGCGATGACGGCCGCAAGATCGCGGGCCATGCCGGTCAAGCCCGGCAATGGTTGGTCTACGACAGCGACGCCATCGACGCAGCGCCCGAGCGCGTGGTGCTGGACGGCCCGCAGGTGCTGCACGACTGGAAGGACGACGGCCCGCATCCGCTCGATGACGTCGACGTCATGGTCGCCACCAGCGCCGGCGACGCCTTCGTGCGCCGCATGGCCAAGCGCGGCGTGCAGGTGATCCTGACCGGGGAGCGCGATGCCGCCCGCGCCGCCCGCGCCGTGCGCAACGGCGAGGCGCTGCCGAAGCCGCCGTTCAATCCGCATCTCTTGTTCTGCAAGATCCGCGATCTGTTCTCAAAGCACTGAGCGGTGGTCGGAGCCGACCTGGAGGTCGGCCCTCCGGCCGAGCCGGCGTGCCGACCGGAGTGTTTGACCGGAGTGTCGGCCGGACTGTTTGTCCGGAGTGACCGGAGTGTTTGGCCGGAGTGTTTGGCCGGAGTGTCGGCCGGAGTGTCGGCCGGAGTGTTTGGCCGGAGTGTTTGGCCGGAGTGTTGACCTCCAGGTCAACACGATCAACGCCGCTGCACGGCCGACCTGGAGGTCGGCCCTCCGGCCGAGCCCACGTGCCAGCCGAAGTGCCAACCGGAGCGTTTGACCGGAGTGTTTGACCGGAGTGTCGGCCGGAGTGTTTGACCGGAGTGTTTGGCCGGAGTGTTTGGCCGGAGTGTTGACCTCCAGGTCAACACGATCAACGCCGCTGCACGGCCGACCTGGAGGTCGGCCCTCCGGCCGAGCCCACGTGCCAGCCGAAGTGCCGACCGGAGTGTTTGGCCGGAGTGTCGGCCGGACTGTTTGACCGGAGTGTTTGGCCGGAGTGTTGACCTCCAGGTCAACACGATCAACGCCGCTGCACGGCCGACCTGGAGGTCGGCCCTCCGGCCGAGCCTACGTGCCAGCCGAAGTGCCAACCGGAGCGTTTGACCGGAGTGTCGGCTGGAGTGTTTGACCGGAGTGTTTGACCGGAGTGTTTGGCCGGAGTGTTGACCTCCAGGTCAACACGAGCCACCCTACGCCACACGGCACAACGCAAGACCCAACCTCGCAGCGCTCTCCGGTTGAACACCCCAGCTCAACACGAAAAGTGTCGTACCTGAGCTCGAAGTCAGGCAAGAAGTCTGGATTAGGCACCCCCGACCACCATGGCGCTACGCGACCACCTGGGCTGGTACAAGCACGGCAAGCTGCCTCACTTCGATTGCGCTGGGCTCTATCAATCCATCACCTGTCGCCTGGACGACAGCCTGCCCGAGCAGGCGATGGCGACGATCGAGGCAGAGTTCCGCACCAGGCGCATAGACAAAACGGCCCTGGAGATCGCCCGACGCAAGCGTATCGAAGCGCTGTTGGATGCCGGCCATGGGTCCTGCATCCTGGGTCAGCCGCACAATGCAGGGTTGGTGATGGACGCGTGGCGCCAGTTCGACGGCGAGCGCTACGATCTGATCATCGGCGTGGTGATGCCGAACCACATGCACGTGCTCGTGCGTGTCCACCAGGGCACTCCGCTCGGCACGATGGTGAAGACATGGAAGACCTTTACTTCGCGGCGCTTTGCTGTGGATGAGTCGGTCGGATACAGGCCGGCTTGGCAGCGAGGGTATTGGGATCGGTATATCCGCAACGAGGCGCACTACGCGGATGCGGTTCGATACATCCTGTTCAATCCGGTGAAGGCTGGGTTAGTGACGGTGCCGGCGGAATGGCCTTACCTGGTGCTTGGGCGTGGGGTCGATCTGGAGATCGACCCTCCGGCCGCGCCGGCCGCGCCACGTGAGCCGGAGGATTGACTTGGCGAGTTGACCTCCTGGTCAACACGGGTCGCGCCCGACGCATCGGGCGTGCGGCT
>NZ_JABX01000053.1 GCF_001469165.1 Thiohalocapsa sp. ML1
GGTTCTCTCCCAAACCAACCTGGTCACTCAGGGGGGCTTGGATTTCCTATCCGTGGCCACGGCTGCCGATGCGGCAACCGGACCGACGCCGGCGGCACCGGGCGACGATCTCACGTGCGATTCCGGCCCTCATCCCGGTCCGGAACAACGCACGGACGCCAATTCCGATTTCGCCGGGGATCTCGAAGTCGGCGTCCCAATCGCCGATGCCGATGGCGAGACCATCGAGCGGTTGGCCGGTGAGGTGTTGCGATATCTGCAGCGCTACCCGAACGCCGCGGACACGGTGGAGGGTATCGCGCAATGGTGGATCGCCCGCCAACGGCTGTTCGAGACGCGGGCGCACGTGCGCGCTGCGCTCGATCGCCTGGTGACGCGCCGTCTGGTCGAGGCCGCTGGCAGCGCCGATGGGCAACCGCGCTATCGGTTGCGGCGGGGCGCGTCGGCACCGGCTGCGCGCGCTGGCGATGCGCAGGTGCATGGCACCGCGCCCCGCGATCACGACCCCGAGCCTGATCCCGATAGGGCGCCCGATCCCTGAAACACCTGCTCACCCTTCGCTCCGCCAACAGTTGACACAAAGATCGACAACCGAGCCAAGCATGCATCAGCCAACCATCGCCCGGTCCGCGCTGCACCGCCTGACCCGCAATTTGACCCGCAACGGCCCGAGCGCGCGTCGATGAGCCCGTCTGCGAACCAACGCTCGGGGGTCGCCTGAATCATGGCCTCGTTTGCTGGCGTGCGCGGCACCCTGCTGGCCCTGGAGGCCCATCTCCAGCGTCGGCTGCCGGCGGAATGGCAGCAGGGGACGATGAACGCCCGGGTGCGCCTGCTCGGCAGCAGCGACCTCGGCAGCGCGCTCAGCGGTAATCTGCTGGGGCTATACCTTTACCGGATCGAGGTTGACGCCTTCGGTCGCAACCGCCCACTGGCGGTGCCCGGTCGCGACGGCACCACGCTGCACGCCGAGCTGCCGGTGAACCTCAAGCTGTTGTTGATCGCCAACGCCACCAGTGCCGAGCACGAGGCCGACCTGATGGCCTGGGCAATGATCGAGCTGGCCAATTACACCCATCTCGACGCGGCAATACTCCAGGACGGCGACCGGGACTGGCACCGGGAGGAGGTGTTGGCGGTGATCCCGGCGGAACTCAGCAATGAGGACCTGCTGCGACTGTGGGACCAATTCGAGGCCAGCTACACGCTGACGGTGGCCTATGACGTGCGCACGGTGCGTCTGCGGCTGGCGCCGGCGATCAGCGAGGGGCCGGACATCGGCACCCGCGCATTCCCGGTTGGCGGCGTCGATGCCCGGATCGGTCGACCAGAACTGCCGGGTCCGGCGGGCGGTGCCGGATGACGGCGACCGGGCCGGTGCGCGTCCTCGAGACGCTGGTACGCCATGGCAGTGACCTGCTGCGCTGGCGCGACGCCACCTCGGCGCCGGACCCCGACGCCTTTGCGGATATGGCGCTCCTCGCCCGGCCCGTGGTGGTCACCTTCGACGATCCGCCGCCGGACCTGGTGTGGCTGCACAAGCCGGGGCGCACCGCCCTGTGGCGCCGCCCGACCCAGGACATCGTGCCGGGCCTGGCCAGTGCTGCCGAGCGCGCGCGACCGGCGGTGGACGAGACGCGCGACCTGTTCGACCTGCACGGGGTCGTGGCCGACCCAGTCGGCAGTTTCCAGCCGCGTCGCTTCGCGCTGCGCGCCGGGGCTGGCGCCGGGCACGACCTGCTGCTCTATCCCAGCCCGCAGGGCACCCGCTTCGGCGGTGGTGGCGGCCTGGTCGGCTCGCTGCGCTTCGACTTGTTGCCGGAGCCAGCCCCAGCCCCGGCACCAGCCCCAGCACCAGGACCGGACCCGTTTCTGACGAATCCGCGGCGCCCGGTCGCCTGGGCGCTGATCGAGGTCGCGGTCACCGTCGGCGTCGGCGACATCCGCCGCTTCCGTGCCCAGACCAATGCCAACGGCGACTTCCGCCTGTCGCTGTGGCGGCTGCCGCCACTGCCGGCCGGCACCGCGTCCTATGCCGCGGTGATGTCGGTGCAGGCCGAACTCGCCGCGCTGCCGTCAAGCCCAATCGATCCCGTCGCCCTGACAGCGATGCGGCTCGCCGTGGTGCCGCCGCCAGACCCCAATCCCGATCCGGCTCCCGATCCGGCACCGATCGCCGCCAGCGCCTTCGCTGACACGCTGGCCATTGCCGTCGTGCCGGGGCAGGTGCAGCGCATCCCCGATGCGGTACCGCGCCTGCTGGCGCTGCGACCGGCGGCCTGATCAGTAGCGCTATCGGCATCGGCATTACAGCGACCCCAACCGTCATGACCAGACTTCAGTTTGAATTCCAGGCCAACCCCCAGCCGTTCCAGCCGCCCCAGCCTCAGGAGCACCGGTGATGCCCGAGTATCTCGCCCCAGGCGTATTCGTCGAGGAAGTCAGCTTCCGCGCCAAATCCATCGAGGGGGTCGGCACCAGCGTCGCCGGCATCGTCGGCCCGACCCGCACCGGGCCGCTGCGTGGTAAGCCGGAGGTCGCGACCAGCTTCGCGCGGTTCGTGCAGGTCTTCGGCGACGCGGCGGACCTGGCCCTCGGCGCGGGCGACAACCCACCGACCGTGCTGAACCACACCGCGATCGCCGCGCGGGCCTTCTTCGACAACGGCGGCAAGCAGCTCTTCGTCGTCCGGGTTGCGCGTCACGTCAATGACACCGACAGCGATGGCGCGGTCAACGCGCCCGGCGCCCCGACCTTCGCCACTCGCGCGGACGCCAACAACCATGTCCGGTTCCATGCGCGCTTCCCCGGGGCGGCCGGCAACTGTTGGCTGGAGTTGGCCTGGCGCAACAGCGCGAACCTGCTCCAAACCGACTACCCGGCCAGCCTCGCCGACGGGGAAACCGCATTCCTGACCGCAACTGGCCTGCCGATCGGCGTGCGCGATGCCGCTCTCGGTGACGGCGACGTGCCGGACGCCAGCTTTCCGTTGTCGATCCAGGCCCTGGTCACCCGCGACGGCGCGCGCTACCGCATCGTCGGCAACCGGGCCGTGATCACCGCGGCGATCGGGGTCGTGGCGGCCACCGCGCTGGCGCCTGCTGCCGGTGAGGAGGGGGCGCTGATGGCCGCCGCGCTCGTCAATGGCCCGGACACGGAGATCACCTTCACGCGAATCACCGCGCGGCCACCCGCCAGTGGGCCTTTGGACCCGGCGGCCGCGCCGGACGAGGCGGAACTCCGGTTGGCACGCGAACTCGACCTGTCGGCCCATACCGGCGCCGCCCACTGGGGCCGACTGCGCGCACTGCGCGGCACGCTGACTGCGGACGGCACGGTGTTTACGGTCGCCGCTGGCGGCCCGAACGTCGGCGTCGCGGCGCCCATCGCGGTGCCGCTGTCGCTGCTCGCCGCCGGCCCACCCGGTAGTGCAGTAGTGCAGTTGCGCGAGGACTTCGACCTCGACGTGCGGCGCCGCGGCACCGACGGGGGGCCGGGCGAGGTGGTCTGGTCCATCGGCAACCTCAGCATCGCGCCGACCGGTGAACGCAGCCTCGGGGCGCTGTTGCCGGCCCGCCCGGAACGCAGAGAACAGCAACTGATCCGTCCGATCCGCTGCACCATTGGCGCCGGTGCCACGACCCGTGCGCTGGTCCTCGCTGCCCTCGACAGCCTGTTCGAGCCCCGCTACCGCGTGCCGGTCGAGCCCAACGGCGACGGCCCGCGCTATCTGATCGAACTTCGCACCGGCAGCGACGGCGAAGCCCCGGTGGCGACCGACTACACCGGCGAGACCGACATCACCCAGGGCAGCACCGGCTTCGCGGCGCTGGAGGACATCGAGGACGTCAGCATCCTGATGTGCCCGGCCGCCGCCGCGCATGCGGAGAGCCACCAGGGCGTCGTCTCGGCGATGTGGTCGCACTGCAACCGGATGCGCTATCGCGTCGGCATCGTCGATTCGCGTCAGGGCATGGCGCTGTCCGAGGTCCGCGAGCTGGCCTCGCAATTCCCGAGCAACCGCCTCGCGCTGTATTACCCCTGGATCGTTACCAGCGACCCGACCGGCGTGCGGCCCGAGATCACCGTGCCGCCGGCCGGCTTCATCGCCGGCATCTATGCCAATACCGATGTCAATCGCGGCGTTCACAAGGCCCCGGCCAATGAGCCCAT
This sequence comes from Thiohalocapsa sp. ML1, assembly GCF_001469165.1. Lineage (GTDB taxonomy): Bacteria > Pseudomonadota > Gammaproteobacteria > Chromatiales > Chromatiaceae > Thiohalocapsa. The sequence continues at coordinate 4,174 of NZ_JABX01000053.1, forward strand.
CATCGGTGCGCTGCGCCTCGCGCAGGACATCAACCGCTTCCAGCAGGAATTGCTGAATCCCAACGGCGTGAATTGCCTGCGCTCGTTCCCCGGTGGCGGCCATCGCGTCTGGGGCGGGCGCACGCTCGATGTCCGCGACCCGGAGTGGAAGTACGTCAACGTCCGGCGCTATTTTCTGTATCTGGAGCGCTCTATCGACAAGTCCACGCAATGGGTGGTGTTCGAGCCCAACGGCGAGCGGCTGTGGGCCAACGTGCGCTCCGCGGTCGAGGATTTTCTGTACAACGAATGGTTCAACGGTCGGCTGCTCGGCGGCTCACCGAAGGCCGCCTATTTCGTGCGCTGCGATCGCAGCACCATGACCCAGAACGATCTGGACAACGGGCGGCTGGTCTGCCTGGTCGGCGTCGCGCCGCTGACCCCGGCCGAGTTTGTGATCTTCCGGGTCGGGCAGAAGACTGCGGATGGGTGAGAGTTCGTTGTCGTAATCGTAAGGTCGGCGCGAGAGCGCTTGGGCAAACACAAATTCCCAATCGAAATCGAAATCGAAATCGCGATTGCGATGGACATGCCTTGACCTTGTGCTGGTGATGCTGCCTTCGATGCCGATACCGATACCGATACCGATGCCGATACCGATTTCGATTTCGATTGCAGCTTCACCGACACACCGTGCCGCCAACCATTAACACAATATCAACTGTCAGGCAGGTAACCCGATGCCCGAATTCAGAGAAACGCCCTACGGTGCGTTCAATTACCTGGTCAATCTCGGGGACGGCTCCGAGGGGACCGTCTACGGCGGCTTCTCGGAGGTCTCCGGCCTCAATGCCGAGATCACCGTTGCCGAATACCGCAACGGCAACGCCGCGGTCAGCTACGTGTCCAAGGTGCCCGGTATCCACAAGGCCGGCGACGTGACGCTGAAACGCGGTGTGATCGGTGCGCAGAACCTCTACGACTGGCTCGAACTCGCGCGTGCCGGGGACCTCACGGCCCGCCGCAACGTCGAGGTCAAACTCAAGTCCGAGAGCGCCAGCAGCCAGAGCGCCGTGGTCACCTGGAAGTTGTTCAACGCGATGCCGATCAAGTGGACCGGCCCGACGCTGACCGCGAAGGGCGGCAGCGATGTCGCGATGGAAGAGCTGGTGCTCGCCGTCGAGTACATCGAGCAGTCCTGAGCGCGATGCACCCAACTGCAATGCAGCCGACCGCAATGCAACCAGTACCGCGCAGTCAGCGGGCAGGGCAGGGCCGATGACCAGTGCCGGGCAACTGATGGGCGGGCGGGTCAGCCTGACGCCGCGACCAAAGCGTCGGCGCGAGCCGGCGCTGGTCGCGGCGCTGCTCGGCCATCTGCCGGGCGCGGTGCGGCTCGACCGCCTACGACCGGACGCGCGGGCACTGATGCGCGAGGCCGGGCTCGGCGAGGCCGTCGATCACCTGGATCCCCGCGGGCTCACACCCCCCAGCGTCACGCCTGACGAACTGGCGCGCATCCGGGCGCTGGAGCACCTGCCCATCCCGCTCGCGGCGAGCGCCGAGCTCGACGACATCTTCCCGGATGCCCGCGCCGACGATCAGCCGACCGGCCATCGCAGCCTGCTCGCGGGCAGCGGGGTCTGGCTGCCGCAGGCGGTCGATGACTTCTTTGCGAACGGTGGCGAGCGGCTCTGGATCGTGCGCATCCCGCCCGGCGAGGGCCGCGCCGGCTTTCAGCCGCGGAGCCTGTCGCTCGCGCCGCCGCCCGTCGCCAACCCCGCGGCGCCCGGTGGCTGTGACGAGCTCGGGCCGGTGGGGCCGCTGTCGTTGCTTCGGTCGCTCGACCTGCGCGGGCTCGCGACGCTGCTGCCGATCCCGGAGATCGCCGTGATCGCCGCACCGGACCTGGAGCGCCTGTTGATCGCCGCCGGTCTCCCCGAAATCCCACGGGTACGCATACCCAACGCAGCGCCGCGATTCGTGCCCTGCGGCGTCTCGCTCGATGACGATCACCGCGAGCGCCGCCACGGCAGCGAGATCCCCGACCGCGGGCAGACCCAGCCCGACGCCGATGAGCCCGCCTGCTCGCTCACGCTGATCCGGCGCATCGCCGCGACGCTCGCGACCTGGCGCCCGGACTGCCAGTACCTGCACACGCTGCCGTTGACCTGGTCGGCGGCGGCCGGCATGCCAGCGCTGCATCCGGCGGTCGCCGCCGCCCTCACCGCCGACCGCGGTACCCGCGCCGGGGCCGCGCTCAAGCGCGTGCAACTGCTGTGGCCCTATCTGCGCGGCCCGCGCTTTGCGCTGGCGAGCCCGACCGGGGTCATTGCCGGGCGCATGGCCGCGGTCGCGCGCGCCGAGGGGCCCTGGCGCTCGGTCGCCGGTCGCGCGCTGGTCACCGATGCCGCGCCCTGGCCACCGGTCGGCCCGAGCGCGGTCGCCGCGTTGCGGGTGACCCCCGGCGTTGGCGTGCTGGTGCAGCGCAGCGGGCGCGTGGAGCTGGAAGACGAACGGCTCGCGGTGCCGGCGCTGCACGCCGATGACTATTTGCCGGTCGGGCTGCCGGCCTGGGGCGTGGCCGCCGACCCGGCCCGCTGGGACGGCTGGCGTGCCGGTGAGGTGGTGCGCTTCATCGGCTTTCTGCTGCGGCGCCTGCGCGCGTTGGGCGACCGGCTGGTGTTCGATCTCGATCCGCGCGACCCGCGCCCGCGGCTGTTGCTCGAAGAGCTGTTTCGAGGACTGCACGCGGCGGGTGCGCTGCGCGGCGCGCTGCCGGAGGAGGGCTTTCGGCTGCGCGAGGGCGTCGCCGGTGCCGGCATCATCGCCTGGGACATCGAGCTGGCCCCGGCCTTCCCGATCGACCGCCTGCGGCTCAGCTTCGTCAATCGCCATGGTGAATGGCAGGCCGGGTTGCTGCAGGAGCGCACCGGCGCCGGGGTATTGAATGACTGAGCTGTTCATCCCGTTCCGCTTTCTGGTGACGCTGTTCTCGGCGGACAAGGCCGATGGTGCGACCGCCGCGGATACGCCGGAAGCCAATCGCGCCGAGAGCGGCGGCATCCTTTGCGGTGGCCAGTTCAGCGAGGTCACCGGGCTCGAGGTGACGATGACCCCGAAGACCATTACCGAGGGCGGGCGCAACTGGGGCGCGCTGCAGCGCAGCGGGCCGACCAGCTTCAGCGCGGTGACGCTAAAACGCGGCGTGACCACGATCAACGACCTGTGGGCCTGGTTCGATGTGACTACCCGCGGGGCCAACTACGGCTATCGGCTGCGCGGCGAGATCAGCGTGCTCGGCAACCCGCGCGGTGGCGGGGAACCGGCGCCGGTGATGACGTTTAAGCTCACCAACGTGCTGCCGGTCAAGTTCAAGGGTCCGGACCTCTCGGCCACGGCGAATCAGGTGGCCATCGAGGAGCTGCAATTGGTCCATGAGGGGCTTGAACTGGTCAGGCCGGGGGGGTGACATGACCGAACCCACCCACGCCAAGCTGTTTCCGGTCGAAGGCCCGGCCGATCGCGGCGATCCGGCCACCGCGATCGACGTGCAGTTCAACCCGATGACGCTGAAGGTGGCGCTGTCCAATGCGCTGAAGGCGAATGAGAATGCCGACAACGGCAGCGCCGCGCAATTCGTCGACAAGAGCACGTCGAGCCTGACCGTGGAACTCCAGTTCGACACCAGCATCGAGGACACCGATGTGCGGCTCAAGACCAAGGCGATCGCCGAGGCCTTCATGAAGCCGGGCGAGTCCGGTGACCAGCAGCTTGCCCCCAAGCGCTGCCTGTTCCAGTGGGGCGCCTTCGAGTTCGTCGGCATGATGGCGAGCTACGACGAGACGCTGGACTTCTTTTCCCCCGAGGGCACGCCGCTGCGGGCGACGCTCGGCATCAAGCTGAACGAGGACCGCTACCAGTTCCGCCAGTCGGCGGCGCGCAAGTCCGCCCGCGAGACCCCGACCTTCGGCGGCGCTGGCGCCGATACCGCGTCGACCGCCAACAAAGACGCCGGGCAGGACGAGCGCGCCTGGCGCGATACGGCCATGTACAACGGCCAGGAGTCGCCGCGGCAGCCGGCCCCGGCCGGGCTAGCGGTGCCGGGTCAGACCGCGAGTGCAGCGCTCGGCGCGCAGGCCGCAATCGGCGCCAGTGGTTCGCTCACTGCCGGCCCGAAGGCCGACATCGGCGCCCCCGGCTTCAGCTTCGGCGCCTCGGCGACGCTCGGCACCGAAATCCCCGGCGCCTTCTCACCGGCGGCGGTCTCGCGGATCGGGCCGCCGCCGGGGATGCCGGTTAGCCCCGTCGCGCCGGGTTCAGCGGGTGCCGGGCTGCCGCGTCCAGGCCTTGGTGTCGGTATCGAGGCTGGCGTTCGGGCGAGCAACAGCGTCGGCTTCGACTGATGACTCTGGTAAGAGACGATTCAAGAACAATCGGTAACTCTTTGGTGATTAGCGCCGAGGCTCAGCCGCGGGTAAGTGCCTCCGGAGCAGCGGAGACTTCGACAACGACAACGAACCTGGGATTCACTGATGCCACTGCTGATCGATGAGTTCGAACTGACGCTGTCCGATGAGGCTCCCGGCGACGCCGGGGGGTTCGGCGACGCCGGGAGCGGGCTCGCGCCAGGCGGGCGCGCGGCACCCGGCGCGACGCTGACCCCGCTCGACGGCGAGGAAGGCGCGCTTGCCGCGACGCTCGACTTGATCCGCGAGCGCCGCGCGCGGTTGCTGGTGGACTGAGCCGATGGACGCCGCGTTCGTCAGCGCCCGCCCGCAACTTCGCATCGACGGCGAGGTTCGCGTCGATCTGGATGCGGGCCTGCGCGCGCTGACCGTGAACCGACCGCTACACGGCATGGCCCATGCCGAGTTGCAACTGGTCTTCTGGGGCGCCGCCGATGACGATCCGGGGCCCAGTTACCGTTTTCTGGATGTCGCACTCGGCGCTGCGGTCAGCATCGCGTTCGGGCAGGACACGCCGGTCGAGGTCTTTGCCGGCGAGATCACGGCCATCGAGGAGCGCTACGGTGGCGGGGCGCCGCGGTTGGTGCTGCTGGCGCAGGACCGCCTGCACCGCCTGGCCCGGCAGCGGCGCAGCCGCAGCTTCGACGACCAGAGCCTGGACGCGGTGATCGGCACGATCGCGAGCGACGAGGGCCTGAGCGCCGACGCGAACGTCTCCGCGGTCAGCGCCACCTGGCACCAGTTGAATGAGAGCGATCTGGGCCTGCTGTTCCGGCTCATGGCACCGTTCGGCATGGCGCTGCGGCTCGACGGCGAGACGCTGCGCGCGCGCGCCGAAGCGCCGGACCCGGCGCCGATCGTGCTCGACACCAACGACAACGCGCTCGACCTGCGCCTGATCGCCGACCTGGCGCACCAGCCCGGCGAGGTGCGCATCAGCGGCTTCGACCCGACTGCCGACGAGGACCTCGCGGCCAGCGCCGGCGCGCCGACCCAGGCCGGCGGCGGGCAGGATGCGGCGGCGGTGCTCGGCACGCTCGGCTGGCCGGCGGTGGAGCCCCTGCCGCGACCGTTCCCGTGGCGCCAGGGGCTGGCCGATGGCTATGCGCAGGGCCAGTTCGACCGTCGCGCGCACGGCTTCGTGGCCGGTGCGGCCCGCTGTGTCGGCGACCCGCAGCTCGCGCCGGGCCGCGAGGTGGACCTGACCGGCACCACGCCGCGGTTCGCCGGGCGTTATCGGGTGGTGCACTGCGTGCACCGGTTCGACGCCAGCGACGGCTATCAGACTCATCTGCGCCTCGCGCGCAGTGGTTTCGGGGGTGACCAATGAGCGCGACCGGTGCGCTCGGCGGCCACGCCCCCGGCGAACTCAACGCGTTGCACCTGGCGCGGGTCATCGAGAACGCCGACCCGGACGGTCGCGGACGGGTGCAGGTGTTGCTGCTCGCCCTCGGGGTCGAGGTCTGGGCCGGCGTCGTCACGGCCTCCGCCGGCAGCGGCTACGGCGTCAGTTGCCTGCCGCGCAAGCAGGAGATCGTCGTCGTCGCCTTCGTCGCGCCGGAGCTGCCGCTGGTGCTCGGCAGCATCTGGTGCGGCGCCGACCCGGCCCCGGTCGAGGCCGATCCGGTCGAGGACGTGTACCTGCTGCGCACACCGGCCGGTGTCGTCGTCGAGCTCGACGACGGCGACGGCCCCAGCCTGACGCTGACGACGCCGGCCGGCTACAGCGTCGTCATCACCGACGGCGAAGGCGGCGAGATAGCGATCACGCGCGGCGGCCAGAGCGTCACGCTGACCCCGGCGGAGATCAGTATTCAGTCCAGCGGGCCGATCAGCATCCAGGCCGGCGGCAGCGTCGATGTGCAGGCCAGCGCGGTCAACATCAGCGCCGGCATGGTCAAGGTCGATGCCGGCATGTCGAAGTTCAGCGGCGTCGTGCAGGCCGATACCGTCATCACCAATGCCGTCGTCGGCACCTCCTACACGCCGGGCGCCGGCAACATCTGGTAGCCGCCGATGCCCCTGCGACCCCATCAGGCCCGCACTCGCGCCAACCATCCGGTGGCCTTCACCGCGCCGTTCTACGCGAGCGACGCCGATCACGGTCTGTGCCTGCACCGCTATCTGGACACCGAGTTCATCCCGCGCTTCCTGACGGACCTGACCCGCGGTCGGCTCATCGACCCCAGCCGCGAGTCCTGGTGGCAGTCGGATCGGTTCAGCCCGCACGGCGCTGAGCTGATCCTGCGCCTGCCGGTGCACCGGACCTTTTACCTGGTCGCCTGTGAGCTGGTCTGTGACCAACCCTCGCGACCGGCGCTCGACCCCGCGCGCATCCGCTCCGCGGGTTTTGTGATCCGTCGCCGCATCGGCTCGGCGCCAGCACCGGCCACCGCGCTGGCGCAGAACGGCGGCGGGCAGCGCGCGGCGGGCCTGCTCGCGACGCTGCGGGCGCGTCTCAAGCCCGCGGCGTCCCGCTGTCCTGGCGCAGAAAGTTCGGCTGATCAGGCGGCGTCGCAAAAGGGGTTGCAGCAGGGCGGGGTGTCCCTGTCCGTCACGACCGACCGGCTCGTGAGTGACGCCCGGGGCACGGCGGACCTGGCGGCGGTCGAGGCCGGGTCCCAGGCCCTTGCGGACCTGCGACCGCAGGCCGTGGATGCACGCTGGATGATCGAGGACGGCGAGCCCCTGGGCTGGCAGCGCGCCCCGGTGAGCGCTGATGCGCCCGCCACCGAGCCTGACCCGGACCCCAGCCGGCGCGTCGCGGCCCGGCGCGCCGAGCGTCGCGCTTTGGCCAATCGGGGCGCGGCCAATCGCGGTGCGGTCGAACGGGGGCGTGCCGGGGTCGGCCGGAACGCGACCGGGAACGCGCGCCGGGCGACACCGGTCGGGATTACGCCGGCCTATACCGGCGAGGAGACCCACCCGCTGCACCCGGTGTTGGTCACGGATGCCGATGGCCGGCCGCACACCATCCTTTACGGCTTCCTGCCGCTCGGCGGACAGTCGCTCGCGCCCGGCAACCCGTTCGATCCGACCGACGAGGACACCGCGCTGGCCGCCGAGCGCGACCGGTTGACCTGGCCGTTCGGGCATCGCGGTCGCGCCAATTTGCACTGGCAGACCGGCGATGGCGCGCTGGTCGCGGACGGGCAGCCGTCGCGCGCCTGTTTCGAGTGGCTCGAGCTGCTGGTCAATCGCTATCACCTGGGCGAGTCGGGACGGGTCGGCCCGGACCCGCTCAACGACGACCTGGCGGCGGCGGCGGAACGGTTGCTGTTTGAGCCGCCCGGGTCCCAGATGACCACGGAGAAGACTACCGGGAGGACCTCCGGGAAGGCGAACGGGAGGACCTCCGAGAGGACCACCGAGAGGACGACCGGGATGTCCGCCGGGAAGGCGACCGGGAGGACCATCGGGCGGACGACCGGGAGGGCCACCGGCGGGTTCGATGAGTGGCTGTCGGTCCCGCCCAGCCTGCCCCGCTTCACGCTGCTCGAATACCTGACCGATTGCTTCGCCGCCGGTATCGACAACCCGCTTGCCGCCTGGCTTGCGGACCGCCGACAGGCGATCGATGCGGCCGGCGGCACGCCGACCGCGGCGCTGCTCGGTCGGCTGCCAAACCCCTCGGGCGAGGGCGACCTGGCCGGCCTGTCGCTCGCGATCACCGCCGCCGACGCCGAGGAGTGGCGGCTGCTGCTTGGGCAGCGCCTGCTCGATCAGGCGCGGCGCACCGGCGCCGAGCTGCCGATCCCGAAGTTCCGGCAGACCCAGGACGACCTCTATCAGGTGATCCCGTTTGTGCGCGCGGTCGATGACGCCGGCTGCGAGCGCCTGACCTGGGCCGCGCCGACGGTGCGCAGCGCGCCGTTCCGCGTCGCCGCCCCGTTCGACCCGGACGCGAGCCGCCCGGTGCTGATCCAGATGCCGGGGCTCGGCGACCTCAAGCGCGGGCTGGCGAAGGGCGCGGCGATGCTGGTGCCGCCGGACACCGCGCGGATGCTCGATGCGCTGAACATCGAGGAGGGCGTGGGCCCGGACCTGGCCGTGGCACCCCCGGCCGAGGGCGGTCTCGACGTGCAGATGATCTGCTCCTTCAGCCTGCCGATCATCACGCTGGTCGCGATGATCCTGCTGATGATCATGGTGATGATCCTGAACATGATCTTCTTCTGGCTGCCTTGGGTGAAGATCTGTTTGCCGTTTCCGAAGATGAAGTAAGAAAGCAGCAAGACCAACGAAATCGGTATCGATACCGATACCGATTCCGATTCCGATTCCGAGTATGTGCTGTTGCCGACCAGAGGAAACACGATGACCAGCGTTCTGCCCCTGATCCAAAGCTGGCCGCTCGGCGGTATCGCCACCGATGGCCGCTTGCCGTTCGCGCGCGATGACGAGAGCGTGCGGGAGGTGATGCTGAATATCCTGCTGACGCGCCCCGGCGAGCGGTTGATGCGCCCGCAGTTCGGCGCGGGGCTGCTCGACTTTATCCATCAGCCGAACAACCAGACCACGCGCGCGCTGATCGCGAGTCTGGTGCAGAAGGCGATCAGTGAATGGGAGACCCGCGTCGTCGTGCTCGGGGTCGGGGTCGAGCCCGACCCGCAGGACCCGGCGACGGTGCACATCGAGGTGCGCTACCGGCTGCGCCACGGTCGCGTGCCGCAGACCCTGGGCCTGAACCTGGTGCTGGCCGGCGGCGGGCGCTGAGCCCGCGCACCCGAGCCAGGGTTCACCGCCAATCCATCCCACCGCCGCGGAGCCAATACCATGCCGCTACCGGTCCCGAGTCTGGACGACCGCCGCTTCGATGACCTCGTCGCCGAGGCCGAGGCCCGGCTGCGCGCGGCCCTGCCGGAGCTGACCCAGCTCGCCCCCGGCGACCCGGTGCATGCGCTGGTGGACCTGCTCGCCTGGCTGACCGAGACCATCCTGTATCGCGCCAACCTGATCCCGGAGCGCCAGCGCCGCGTGCTGTTGAACCTGCTGGCGGTGCCGTTGCGCGCCGCCCGCCCGGCGCGCGGGCTGGTCTGCATCGATGGCGGCCTGCGCGGGGCGCAACTGGCGGCGCTGGTGCCCGAAGGCAGCCAGTTGAGTGGGGCGGGGCAGACCTTCACGACCATCGGCGAGGTGCGCCCGACGCCGCTCGCGCTGGTGACCCTGATAAAGCAGCGCGTGGACGCCGCGACGCTGGCCGACATGGGGCTGAGCGAGCAGGTGTTGCGCGATCAGCATCGGTTGGGGCCGGATGAGTCGCCCGAGCCCTTCGAGCCGCGCGTCTTCGCCCCCGAGCGCGAGCCGCTGGCGCTCACCACCAGCCTGGATGGCTACTACTATCTGGCGCTCCTCGCCCCGCGCGACCTGGCCGGGCGCATGGATGAGCTGCGCCGGGCGCTCGCGGGGCAGACGCTGAACCTCGCGCTGGCCCCGCTCGCCGACGTGCCCGGTGAACTGGCCGATGTCGAGAACCTGCGCGACCGGGTGCTCGTCTGGGAACTGCTGACCGAGAATCCAACCGGCGACGGTGACGGCGAGCGCGATCCCGACGACCTGCTGGTGGTGCCAATCGAGGTCCTCGCCGACAGCTCGGGCGGCGGGCGCCGCGCCGGGGTCGTCCGGCTGCGGCTGCCGCCGAACCCCGACCTGTTCCAGCCGCTGCTGGAGCCGGACCCGCTGTTCGCCGGAGTCGGCGCGCGCCCGCCGGAACTGCCCGGCACGGCGCCACCGGCGCGCGTGGTCGGCTGGCTGCGGCTGCACTGCCCGGAGGAGCCCGCGCTGCCGCTCGGCTATCTGGGCATCAACGGCTGCGAGGTAGTCGGCCAGGCGACCCGGCGCGATCTGATCGTTGGCATCGGCAACGGCCGGCCCGGTCAGGTCATCGATCTGCCGGACCGCGACATCGACCCGGACAGCATCGCGCTCGAGGTCGAGGACGGCGGTGCCTGGGCGCCCTGGCAGCGGGTCGAGGTGCTGACCGGGCGCCCCGCCTCGGCGCCGGTCTACCGGCTCGACGCCCAGGCCGGGCAGGTCCACTTCGGCGACGGGCAGCACGGGCGCCGCCCACCGGAGCGCCGCCGCATCCGCATCGCCCACTATCGCCACGGCGGCGGCATCGCGAGCAACCTGCCGGCAAAGTCCCTGACCACCGTGGCCGGGGCGAGCCGGCTCAGCGTGCGCCAGGAGCGCGCGCTCGGCGGCGGGCGCGACGCCGAATCGGTCGCCGAGGCGGAGCGGCGCATCCCCGAATTCCTGACCCATCGCAACCGCGCCGTCACCGCCGCGGACTTTCGGCAGCTGGCGACCGGCAACCCGCTGAACCCGGTCGCGCGTGCCGAGCTGATCCCGGGCCTGCTGCCCGGCAGCAGCCTTGCGACGCTGCGCCGCGACGTGCCCGGCGTCGTCAGCCTGTTCGTGATCCCGCCTGGCGTGCCGGAACTCGGGTTGACGCCGCGACCGACGCAGGGGCTGCTGAATGACCTGTTTACCTGGATGGTCGATCGCGTCGTGCTCGGCACCGAACTCTACGTGCTGAGCCCGCAGTACATCCCGCTCGCGGTCGGCGTGCAGGTGCGGGTGCGCGACCCGGCGACCGAGCAGCAGACCCTGGCCGCGGTGCGCCAGGCGCTGGTCGAGTACCTTTGGGTGCTCGCGCCCGGCGGCAGCGAGGGCAGTGGCTGGCCGTTCGGCGGCGCGGTGCGTGGCGCGGAACTCGCGACCCGAGTCGGGCGTGTGCCCGGGGTGCGCGAGGTCGGGCCGCTGGTGTTGTTCAACGTCGCGCAGGGGCTCTGGCAGTCCCTCGGTGAGGACGCGGTCCTCGACCTCGCCGACTTCGCGGTGCCGGACCTGCGCGGGGTCAGCGTCGTCACCAGCGGGACGCCGGGCCTGCCTGCCGGGCTTGGGCCGGCGGTGCCCGGGCTCGGCGGTAGCGGTTCGACCGGCGGGGCTGGCACCGGCGGTGATACGGTTCCACGGATCGTCCCGGCGCCGGTGATCCCGGAGCTCTGCTGATGGACGTCAACGGCACGCCGTACTTTCTGCTGCGTGAGCCTGCGGAGTTCGCGCACGGCTCCTCCGCGTTCGGCTGGGACGCCCGGCGCGGCGCGTTCACGCTGCGCCAGGCCCAGCAACTACGCCTGCCGCAGGTGCCGGTTGCCGCCGCGCGTGCGGCCTGGGCCGGTGCTGGCGCGCTGGTGCGCGACCCGTTCGGCCAGGTCGCGCGGGTCGCGCCTGGATCTGAGTTACCCGCCGACACGGGCACCGGCCTGCAACGCGATCACGTGGTGGTTGCTGCCGGTCTTGGCTTCGCGCCGCTGCGCGACGACGCGTTGCGACCGGTCGCAGCGCCCGCGCCCGCCGCCGATGCCCCGTTGCCGCGGCTGGTCGACCTCGCGCTCGGCGGCACGCCCGACGATGCGCGGCTGGTGGTCGGCTATAGTGACGGCGCCGCCCGCCACGGGCTGATCCTGTTCCATCTGGGCCGGCGCTGGCAGCAGGCGCTCGCGCCGGAACTCCCGGCGGCGCCGGTGCGCGCCTGCGTGGACGCCGACGGCGCGGTCTGGTGCGTGACCGCGGGCGCGCTCGTCTACTGCACCGGCGGTCCGCTGCCGCTGCCCTATCGGCGCCAGCCGTTGCGCTTCGAGCCTGCGATCATCACGCCGCACCCGTTCGCCGCGCAATGGACGCGAGCGCTGCCGGCGGACCTGCGCCCGCTCGCGCTCTGTACCGATGCCCGGACGCTTTACCTGCTCGCCGAGGACTGGCCGGGCTGGCCCAGCGATGGCGATGCGGTCCCTGGCGCCGGCCTCGGCACCCAGCGCGTGTTGACCCGCCCGCGCGACCCCGACCCGGCGTTGCCCTGGACCGACTGGCCGGTGGTGGCACCGGCGCTCCCCGCGGGCACCGCGATGCCGTACGCCGTCGATCTCGGCGTGTTCGCGGACGGGCGTCTCGCCGCACCGGCCCCGCGTGAGCCGGGCGATGTCCGGTTCATCCAGCGTGACTGCCCGGTGCTCGAACTCACGCAACATCCGACCACCGGTGTGCGGACCGCCCGCCTGGTGCACGAGCGCTATCCGCGCCACGCGACCGCCTCGCCGCGGCTGGTCGGTAACGTCGATGGGGCGATCTACTACCAAGGGGCGCCGGATCGCAGCGACGCCGGGCCGCGGGTGCTGCTGCTGTCGGCGCTGCCGCGCCCGGCGTTCCCGACCGCAGCGCAGGTGACGCTGCGGCTTGGCCCGGGCGGTGCGGGGCTCGATGCCGGTCGCCCGGACACCCCCTGGCACCGGGTCTACGTCGACGGCTGCATCCCGCCCGGCTGTCGGCTGCGCCTGTTTGCGAAGGCCTACAACGACCCGACCAACCGCAGGGCGGTGCCCTATGCGGAGCAGCCGGCGCCGCTGTGGAATCCGCTCGGCTCGGAGTTGCCGTTTCACGCCCCGCTGGCACCGAACAAGCCTGGCGAGAGCGGCCTGTTCGAGGTGCTGTTGCAGCATCGCGACGGGGCCGTGCGCACGCTGACCGGGCGCTATCTGCAACTGCGCATCCTGATGGAGGGCGACGGCCAGCACACGCCCGCGATCCATGCGCTGCGCATCTACGCCCCGCGCTTCTCGTATCAGGAGGCCTGGCTGCCGCCGCTGTTCCGGCAGCAGGCGGCGCGCGCCGACGCCGATACCGACAACGCTACCGGCGCCGATAGTGGCGCCGCGACCGGCCCGGCCAACGGCGCCGATGTCCGCGAGCGCCTGCTCGCGGCCTGCGAGGGGCTGCTGACGCCGATCGAGGGGCGCATCGCCGCCGCCGAGGCCCTGCTCGACCCGCACGCGGCCCCGTCGGCGCTGCTGCCGGTGCTGGCCGCGACGCTGGGTATCCGGCTGCCACCGGCATGGCCCGAGGCGCGTGCGCGCCGCCTGCTCGCGAGCGGCTGCCTGGTGCAGCAGTGGCGCGGCACCTGGCCGGGGCTGCGGTTGGCGCTCGACATCGCCACCGACGGCGGGGTCGCGCGCGGTGAGGTCGTGATCGTCGAGCACTTCCGGCTGCGGCGCACCTTCGCGACCATCCTCGGGCTGGACCTGGACGACCGCGACCACCCGCTGACACTCGGCACCGGTGAGAGCGGCAACAGCATCGTCGGCGACAGCCTGATCCTGGCCGACGGCGCGAGCCGTGAGTTCCTGGCCCTGCTGGCGCCGGCGCTGGCGCCCGAATTGGACGCAGCGGTCGTCGCCGCGGGCGCGCCGACCGAGGCCCCGCTCGGCAGCGTCGCCGCCGATGCCGGGATCGTCGCCGATTTCTTCGATCGCTACAGCAACCGCGTCAGCGTGCTGTTGCACGGCCCCGCCCGCGCCCGGCGCGGCGCGGTGGAGGCGGTGCTCGCCACCGAGCTGCCAGCGCATCTGTGCGCGCGGATCATCGAGACCGACCGACCGTTCGTGCTCGGGCTGGCGCCACTGCTGGAGATCGACAGCTTCCTGACCAAAACCCCGCCGCCGCGACGCGCGACGCTCGACGACACCTGGCTGGGCCACGAGGGGGTGCTGACCAACCCGGTGGCACTGTCGCCGCGCGACCTGAACGCGCGGGGAGGCGTGGCCTGATGTTGCCCCCAACGCCGCACCCAACGCCTCCCTCCGATGTGCCTGACGCGAACGACCCGACCGGAGACTGCCGATGACCACTGCCAGCGACGCCACCACCCTGCGCACCGACGCGGCCCTGGCCGAGCCGTTGCGGCGGGTTGCGTTCGAGGCCGGCATGCTGCTCGGGCTCGAGGCGACCCGCGATGAGCAGGCCTATCACCGGCGCCGCGTGACCCGCGCGCAGTACTGGCTGCACGGGGCCGGCACCGTTGCCGGGCTGCGCGTCAGCATCGATCCGGTGAGCAGTGCGACGCCCAACGCCAACCAACTGGTCCGGCTGCTGGTCGCCCCCGGCGTCGGCCTCGACGGCCTCGGTCGCGAGCTGCTGCTGCACGAGACGCACTGCCTGGACCTCGGCGAATGGCTGCGGGCGCAGGACCCGGACTGGCTGCGCGGGGGTTTCGACGCCGCCGCGGAACGGCTGCATCTGGGCGTGTTCGCGCGCTATCAGGACTGCCCGGTCGGGCTGCAACCGGTGCTCGCGCGCAAGCTCAACCTCGGCACCGACCCGGTGCAGCCGAGCCGCATCGCCGACGCGGTGCTGCTGGAACTCGATCTGCTCGACCCGACCGTGTCGCTCGATCGCCTGGGCCCCTGGCCGCTGCACGGCCCGGTGCAGGGGGCCGCCGCCGGACCGCTGCCGGACTTGAGCGTCGAGGAGCAGCAGGCGCTCGCCGACCTGCCCGCCGATGCCGACGCCGAACGCGCGCGGCTGACGCTGCGGCTGCGGCTGCTGCACCTGTTCGATGCGCCCTGGTCGGCGCCGGCGCTGACCGCGGACCTGCTGGCGCTGGCGCGGCTGCCGCTCGCGCGCCTGACGCTCGCGACCACGGACCCGGCCACCGACCTGGTCGTGAACCCGGCGCGCATCAGGATCGACAATCTGAGCCGGCCGTTCGTGCCGACTGCGGCCCAACTGGATCAAGCGCTGGCCCAGGCGCTGGCCGCTCCCTGACGCCGCGCGCCCGGCCCTGTTCCATCCGGTTCCCCCTCTTTCATCGGCCCGCCCCCGGAGACTGCGATGAGCACCATTCCCGGCTTCGCCCCCCTCGGCAACCTTGCGCCGCCGCTGCCGGGGCTGCCGGATCAGGCGGACTTCAACCCGCTCCTGACCCGTACCCATTACTTCGACGGGCGCCTGCTGACGGCCGCGGACCTGACTCGCGAGCAGTTGTACCTGGACCAGCGCCTGCGCGAGGTAGGGCGCGGGCTCGGCGCCGGCGTCGTGCGTGGGCTCGAAGTCGCGCTCGTCGGCGGGCACATCAGCATCGAGCCGGGGCTCGCCATCACCGCCGCCGGGCGGGTGCTCGAGGTGCGCGCGCCGCTGCCGGTCGATGTCAATGACCGCGCCAGGATCGCATTGCAGAACGACGGGCGCTTCGCCAACCTGCCGCACGGCCTGTTTGCGCTGTTGCTGGCCTATGCCGAGCGCCCGCAAGGCGTCGCCGAGGTCTTCCCGCGTGACCTCGCCGAGCGCACCACGCGCCATGACGTCGACGAGGAGGGCGTGCAGGCGTGGCTGTGGTCATTGCCGGTGCCGCTGCCGGCCGCCGGCCAGTTCACGCTGCGCGCGGGCCTGATGCGGCTCGCGGTCCAGGGGGCGCTCGATGCCTTCGGGCTGCCCGAGGACGCGGTCGCGCTCGGCGTGCTCGCGATCAGCGACAACGCCCCGCGTTGGCTCGACCAGACGCTGCTGCGCCATGCGCCGCGCCGGTTCCCCGGCCCGGCGGATCGCCAGGCCGATCTCAAGCGCCAGTACGAGGCCCTGCTCGCCGATGTGCTCGCGGCCCGGCTGCCGCTGGCCGGGGACTTCGCGGCCACCGACTACTTTCGCGTGCTGCCGCCGACCGGGCGGGCGCCGAAGGCCGCGTTCGACCCCGTGACCGGGCGCCAGCGCTTCTTTCCCGAGCATTTTCTGGTCTCGGTCGCGCCAATCCGCCAGGCCGACCTCGACCTGGTGCAGCAGGAGTCCCTGCGGTTGCCGCCGATCGACCTGGCCCGCGACGAGCCGGTGGACCTGGTCGTGCTCGCGCCGCTGCCGGACCAGACCTTCGGGCGCCTGACTGCCGGCCTGCTGCGCGAACCGCCGGCGGACCCGGCGCTGGCCCCTGCCGCGCCGCCGGTGCGCCTCCCCCGACTCGACCTGCTGGCGCTGCGCCTGTATCCGCAGCCGCCGGTGCATGCCCGCGACACCGACGGCCCCGACTGGGGCGTGCTGTGGGACGCCGTGGACGCGGACGCGCTGGTGTTCGTGCGCCGGCCGACGCGCGCCGCCGAGACCGGCATCAGCGCGATTCGCATCGCGACCGGCGCGCCAGTGGCGCCGTTGGTCGATGACGCCGCCCCACCAGATGCCCCAGCCGACGCCCTGCCGGCCCCCGGCGACACGGCCAATCTGTTGCTCGACGAGGACGCGCTGCTGCTGCGTCGCGTCGGGTTTGCGCGCCTCGCTGCGTTGCGCGCGCCGACCGACGCCGAGGGCGAGGCCGCGCTGGCGGAACTGCGCGCCGATTTCGGCGCCGAGGCCAGGGTTGCGCTGGCCGCGCTGGAGCTGCTGGCGCTGATCGAGCGGCGTTTCGACCCGGTGCTGTGGCCGACGCTGCTCGCCACCGCCCGCGCCGGCACGCTGGCGCGCCTGCGCGATGTGCTGGTCGAGCGCCGCGAGGCCGAGGCCGCGGTGCGAGCCACTGCCATCGCCGACGGCAACGCGCCGCCAGCGCCCGCCGGCACTGCCGCGCTGATCGACGAACTGGCCGCCGACCCCACGCTGTCCGTCGCGCTGCCCGACGCGCTGCGGCTGCGTTGGCAGGCCCTGGGCGACCCGGCCTGACCGCAACCCCACGCGAGGCGAACCCGATGACCACGATCCGGCTGACGGCGCCCGTCGCCATGTCCGAGTTCCTCGTCCGACCACGGCTGGTGCCGGGCCGGCACCTGGGCGAGGACGAGTTCGACCGGTTGCAGGCCTATGCCGACGCCCGGCTGGCGCCGCTGACCGCGACGCTGCCGCCCGGCATCCTGCACGGGCTTGGCTGCGAGCCCGGCGTCGAGCCCGCGCGACCGGGCTCGCGCGTGCTGGTCGAGCCCGGGCTTGCGGTCGCCGGGGACGGCCAGCTGGTCGGGCTGTTCATCGCGGCGCAAGCGACCTGGGCCGCGCTGCTGACGGACTGGCTGCGCGTCCAGCGCACGGATGACGCGAGCGGCGTCTACTACCTGACCCTGCAGCGCGGGGTCGGCGTCATCGATGCCGGTGTCCCGCCGGCGCCCTGTCAGCGCGCCGAGCCGGACCCGCGCCGCGACCTGCGGCGCGAGGTGCTGGGCCGGCTCGTGCTTCGCCGGCTCGCGCTTCGCGCCGACGGGCTCGCCGCGATGACCCCGGCGCAGGTGCAGAATCAGGTCGCCGCGCTACATGTGGACGGCGCCTTTCTGCACGGCTTCGGCGGTGCGGTGCCGCTCGCGCTGCTCGCGGTCTCGGTGCGACCGGGCAGCGCGCCGATCGCGGAACTGGACCCCGCGTTGGTGGACGCGCGGTTTCGCGTTGACTGGTGTTCGCCGGCCGCCGGACGCTATCTCGCGGTGCCCCATGCCGGGCAGCGGGTGTTGTTCGAGCAGGTGCAGGAGGCCTGGCGGGCGGCGCTGACGGCGGCAATGGCCCCTGCGATGGCTGGGCCGGACCTGGCCACGGCGCTGGAGGCGACCCTGCGGCTCGACTTCCTGCCCGCCGCCGGCGTGCTGCCGTTGGCGCTGCTGGAGCAGGCCGACCAGCCGACCCCGCGGCTGCGCTGGCTGCCGCGCCACGTCGCGGTGGACATGGTGCCGGTGCCGGAGGAGGCGGTGCTGGAACTGCTGGAGCGCCACCTGCCGCGGCGACCGCTCGACCTGCGTCGCCCGGCGGGCGATGCCATCCGGCTGCTGCTGGCCGTGAACGAGCCGGACTACCGGCCGGACCTGCTGGACTTCCCGGCGATCGACGCGCAACTGGTCATCGATCTCTATCGCACGCACCTGCGCGCCTATCAGGCCTGGCACGGCTGGCGCATCGGCTACGACTTGCTATACGCGGTCACCGAAGCCGACAACCTGTCGCCGACCGCGTTGCGGGCGCTGGCGCTGCCGCCGGTGTTGAGCCAGCCGCCGCGACCGGGGGACTTCTACGCCGCGCTCATCAGTGCCGCCCGCGCCGAACTGCCGCTGGTCAACGGTGGCCCACCCCATCCGTACGACGACGGCATCCCGACGGCGCCGCCCTTCTACACCGGTTGGCTGCGCGACGGTGTGCCGCCACCGGTGCCGGCCCCGGCAGCGGACGGGCTGGTGTTGCGCTATCGCGTCGAGCAACTCGAACTTGAACGGCTCGATCAGCGCATCCGGGCGCTGCGCGCGCGGCTCGAGAAACACCGCGACTATCTGCTGCTGCAACGCCAGCAACTCGACGCGCAGACGGTGTCACTGACGGCGCTCGGCGGCGGCGTCGCCGGTGACGGAAGCGGGCTGCAGATGGCGCGGTGGCTGCCGTTCACGAAGCTCCGGGGCCGGGCCGCGGCGGCGGCGGAGGATGCGACCGAACCGCCCGCGGACCGGGCGGCGCCCGCCAGCCCCGCCACCGCCGACGCGGGGGCGACCCGCGGATTCGCCGGTCCATCCGCGTTCGTCCTGGCGCAGCCACAGTTCACGACCCAGGCGTTCGTTGCACCGACCAAGGCGCCGCAGTTCGATGCGGTGCGCCAGGGCTTTGCGATCGAGACCCTGGCCACCAAGCCGCGGGAGACGCTGCATGGCGCTGCCGCCTCCACGGTCGAGACCAATCTGCAACGCGACCGGCTGAACAAGCTCGAGGCGGTGCCGCGGCGCACGCTGACCACGCCGGCACTCGAAGGCCGCAGCTATCAGTTCGGCGTGCTCGATCACATCCAGGCCGAGGTCCGCGAGTACGAGGCGACCTGGCGCGGGATGAGGGACCTGATCGAGAGCCTGGAGGGCATGTTTGACCCGGTCGAGGCCGCGAGCATCCGCCGCGTGCTGGTGGGCTTCGGTGAGCCGGTGAACCCGAGCGCGCTGGCCGCTGACCAGGCTGACCGCGATTATCCGCTGGGTCGGTTCGACCTGGGCCGCATCCGGACACTGTTTGAGCGGGCGGACGCGGCCGTGCCGAACGAGCGCCCGAACGAGACCGAGGCCCAGACCAGGTTACGCCGACGCGCAGAGGGCGTGCGCGATGCGTTGCGGGGCCTGATCACGTCGCATGCCGGTTTTCTGGAAGCCGCGGAACTGACGGAGGCCGGGCTCGGCGAGTACGCAACGCCGGACCCTCAGCGTCGCTTCGAGGCGATGTTTCAGGCCGGGCAGATCCTGACCCGCCAGATCGCCTGGATGGAGGACCGCTACCAGCGCCTGGAGGACGAACTCGAGGGCCGGCTGCGCGAGCGCATCCGCCTGGAGGGGGTTCTGGAGCGCCTGGCCGTCGCGATCGAGTCGGCCGGTCGGCGGCTCGCACAGCTCGATGCCACGCGGCTGGAACTGCTCAGCGACTACGGCATCGCCCAGGCGCTGACGCGGGAGGACTGGGCGGCGGTGTATCGGCGCGATCGCGAGCGCAGCCGCATCCTGACCGAGGGGCTGCGCGGGCTCTACTACGTTCGGGTGCGCGAGACCCCGGTCAGCGCCGCGCTGATCGCGCCGCTGCCGCTGCGCCACGGCACCGCCGCCGATCTGGTGCCGGGCTGCGACTGGGACACCGAGGTCGATGTGCCCGCCGCGCTGGCCGCGGTGTTCGCGACCGTGCTCGAGGTGCCGTTCGCGGACTGGGCGCCGCTGGCGCCGCTGGTGCCCAAGTTGCCGGTCGAGCGCGTGCCGGACCTGCTCGGGCTGCATCGCTACCGGCTCGCGCAGCAGCAGGGCGGCGGCTCGATGTCGGGTTTGGGGTCTGCCGGGCTGGCGGCACGGCTGGCGCCGGTGCTCGCGGCCAACGCGCAGCTCAATCAGGGCTGGTCCGCGCTCGCCGGGCGCCCGGTTGGCGCGGGCGTCGGGTTGGGTGGCGCGTTGGGCGGCGGGCCGGGCGCCGATGCGCGCGGTCGCTACCTGGCAGAGGCCGCGCGGATGTTGTCGCTGGCCGACGCGCTCGGGCTCAACGGCCCCGTCCAGCACGCGGCGCAGACGCTGCACAATCGCCTGGAGCAGTGCGTCGTCTGCCTGATGGATCGGCTGCCGCGGGTGGCGCCGTCGCTGCGTTTCACCTGGGGCCAACTGGCCGAGGATGACCGGCTGCCCGCCGACGATGTCGCTCGCTGGCCCGGTCTCGACCGCGCCCAGGCCGAGGACTTCAACCGCGTGCGCACGCTCGCGGAACTGGTCAATTGGTGGTTCCGGCAACTGGCGGCGGACGCGAGCGGGGCCGGGCGCGCGGCGCTGCGCAATCTGATCCGCGCGGCGGTGATCGTCGCCGCCCATGGCGACCCGGCGCTGGTGCTGCAGGGGCGGGTCGCGACCCCGCCGCGACGCCTCGCGGTCGGTGAGTCGCTGCGGCTCGCGCTGAATACCGCCCCGCCGACCGGCACCCGGCTGCAACTGCTCGACGCCGCGCAGCGCGTGGTCGGCCTGCTCGCGGTGCAGGACCAGGACCAGGGCGGCATCCTGGCGCAGGTGGTGCGCGTCGATGCGACCGTCAGCGAGGTCACGACGCGCTTCACGGTGGTCTCGGCGGCGCTGTCCGCCGAGGCGCCGACGGCGCTGGTGGCGAAGGCTGGCGCCGGCATGGCCGCGCCAGCGAAGGTCGGTGCGAGCGGAGCGACGGCGGCATGGCTGCGATGAACCGAGCCGACTGGGCGACCCGGGGTCAGCGCGGGTTAAAGCCGCGCCGGGGCTGAGCCGTGCACCCCGCGCCCGACCTGCCCGCCGATGCCGTCGCCATCCGCCGGCTGCGGCTGCGCGCCCGGACCGGCGGCGAGGCGCGGGTCCGGCAAGCGCTGGCCGCGGCCACCTGGCCGCTGCCGCCCGCAGGCGCCTGGGTGATTCTGCGCGCGGTGCGGGCGCAGGTCAGCGGGTCGGCCAATACACCGGGCGGTCTCGGTGCCGCGGCGGCGCGCGCGGTCGCGGTAGAGATCGCCGCGGCCGTGGACCTGGCCAGCCCCGGCGCCGCCGCGGCCAACGCCGTCTACGCCACCGATCGGGTCACGCTGGTCGCCCTCCTCGCGCGCGACCTGGCCACCGGACAGGCCGCTGCGCGGTGGTACTGGCGGGCTTGGTCGGCGCTGCTCGCGCGCCCGGCGGGTGGGGCCATCGCCGAACTGCTCGGCGAGCGCCCCGCGGACCTGGCGGCGATCACCGCACGACTGGCGGACCTGGGCGCGCTGGCGCCGGTCTGGCGGCGGCTCGCGCCGGACGATGCCCTGGCGGTGCTCGGGCGGCTCGCCGAGGCGCTGCGTCTCGCACTGCCGCCGCCACCGGTCGTCGGTGCGGCGACTGGCGCGCCGACCGGCGGGGTGCTGCCGTCGGCGCCGCCTGCGGCCCCGCCTTCGGCACTGGTCAGGCGCTGGCGCGGGGTGCTCGCGGATTGGCCGGCGACCGACCCGCGCCGGCACCTCGCCGCGGTGCTGGTGACGCTGGAGTGGCGCCCGCTGTGGCTGACCGGCCTTGAGCACGGGGAAGGTCCTGGTGCCGGGTCGCAGACAGCGGGGCAGGCGGCGCGGCTCGCGACCGTCGGCGCGGTCCTGGCCGGCGCTGGACCGGCGGCGGATGCCGACCCACGGCATCCAGCGCGAGCGGGCAACACAGGTCAGGCTACCGACCCGTTCGACGGCCCGCCGCCCGCGCCAGACGCCTGGCCGCGAACCCCGACCACGAGTGGACGCCTGGTGCCCGGTGCGGCAAACCCCGCTGGTGCCGACGCGGGGGAGCTCGCCCGCCCGCGCTCGCCGGTGCCCGGTCTGCACGTGCTCGCCCCGCTGCCGCCGGGCGCCGGGCCGGCGGGGCCGTTCAATCCGGCAGCCGGCGCTGATCCGGCGGCGGGCCGGGCTGCGGACTCGGGCTCGGCGACGACCGACAGCGGCGCCGCATCCGGGTTGACGGACGCTGCCGCGAGCGCCCGATCGGTACCGACGGTCGCAAAGGCGGGGGCGGACCTCTGGCGACTGCGCGTCGCCGCCGCAGGTGGCGCTGGTGGCGGGCGGCACGGATCGATGCCGCCAGCCGCAGACAATGCCGCCAACGCGGCTACCGGTTCGGCGTCCGGAGATGCTCCCGTCGCCCGCCACGCGGCAGCCGCCGCAGGCGCCCCGGACGCGCTGTCATCGTCCGTTGCGGTCGCGCCTTCGGTCGGGCTCGGGGCCGAGGCCGGCGTGAACGTGGCCTGGGACTGCGTAACTGACGAAGGCGGGCTGTTCTATCTGATCAACTTCCTCGCCCGACCCGAGGCGCAGGCGCTGCTACGCGGGGCCGGTGCGGGTGATCGGTTCGCCGGGGACGGCTGGGGTTGGCTGCTCGCGCTAGGGCACGGACTCGGCCTGGCGCCGACCGGCGCGCTCGCGCGCTTCCTCGCCGAGCGCAGCGCAGCGACCGACCCCGAGCGCTGGGCCGACGCCACGCTGAGGCCGCTCATCACCGCGCTGGACGCCCTCGGGGCGCGGCTCTATGGTCGCCCGGTCCCGGAGGACGTGCCCGACCCGGTCCACGACTCGTCCGGCCAAACCGGCGGTCCGGTCGCGATGGGTGCCGCGCCCACAAGGACCGCCTCGCTCGCCCGGCCACGACGCCCGCCGGACCAGCCCGCGCCGGATGTGGCCAGCACAAGCGAGCCCGGCCTGTGGAGCCCGCAGCTACTCGCGGTGCCCGCCGTCGTGCGCCACACCCCAAGCCATCTGGACGTGATCTACCCGCTCGCCGCCGTGCGGCTCGCAGTGCGTCAGGTCGCGCTCGATGTCAATCCCGGCTGGGTGCCATGGCTCGGGCGCGTCGTCACGCTGCACTACCGCGACCCCTGGCCGGGCGGTGGCCCATGAGACCCTGGGAGCGCCGGCTTCAGCCGGCCCTGGGACCGCCGGCTTCAGCCGGCCCTGGGACCGTCGGCTTCAGCCGGCCACCGGGAGCGCCGGCTTTCAGCCGGCCCTGGGACCGTCGGCTTCAGCCGGCCACCGGGAGCGCCGCCCTTCGCACCAGCGCCGGTCGGAGCGCGCCGTGAGCAACCCGACCACCACCAACGCCTGGGTCGGGACCCTGGTCCGCCACGGGCTCGCGACCTTTGCCGCCGATGTCCTCGACGCCGCCGACCCGCTGCCCGCGGCCCTGCGCGCCGAGGCCGCCGGGCTCGGTGCCGCCGGCCTGCCGACCGCCTGGCCGGACCTGCTGGAGGTCCTGGCCGACGCCTGGCCACTCACCGAGGGCCGGCTCGGCGCGCTAATCGCGGACCTGGACCTGGACCCGCCGCAGGTCTTCGTGCTCGGCCTGGCTGGGGTCGTCGAGACCTCGCATCTGGTCGGCCTCATGCTCGCCCGGTTGCAGGCACCGGCGGTACAGGCGCGCCCGACCCTGCACCTGACCGCGGCCCTGGCCGGCGCGCTGTTCGGCGCGGACGCGGGGGCCCTGTCCGGGCTCCTGGCCCATCCGCTGCTGCGCGCCGGGGTACTGCGGCTGGAGGGCGAGGGGCCGCAGCCGCTCGCGGCGCTGCGCCTGCCGCCGCCGTTCTGGGCGGTGCTCAGTGGCGACGAGGCGCCCTGGCCCGGTTGCACGCGGCTCCCGCTCGCCGGCGCCGCCCTGCTGCCGCAGCGCCTGACGAACGACCTGCCGAAGCTCGCGGCGCTGCTCGGCAGCGGGAGTGGCGCCGACGGTGGGGCAGGCGGCGGGGCCGACCCAACGCCGGGCGGTGTCGACGCCACCGGCCTGGTGCTGCGCGGCACCCCCGGCAGTGGCCGCAGCGCGGTTGCAGCGGCACTGGCGGCGCGGCTCGGGCGCACCGCGCTGGCGGTGCCGTTGGCGCTGTGGGAGCAGGAGCCCGCGCTGGCGCTGGCTTGCCGCTATGCCGGTTGGCTGCCGGTGCTGCGCCCGACGCTGCGTCCCGGCGAACTGTGGTCGGTGCCGGGGCACGCCGACCTACCGACCCCGGTCGTGGTGCTGGTCGGCATCGACGGGGCGGTGGCCGGGGCCGGACTGGTGGAACTGGACCTGCCGCCGCTGCCGGAGCCGGAGCGCCGCGCGTTGTGGACGGCGCGGCTCGGGGACGCCGCGGTCGGCGCGGTCGCCGCGCACGCGCTGCTGGCCGGGCCGGTCATCGACGGGCTTGCCCGCCGCGCGCGGTTACTCGCGGCGCGGGCCGGGCGGGCGGTGACGCTGGCCGATCTCGCCGAGGCGCGCGCGCTGCTCGGCGCCGAGCGCCTGCGGCTGCTGGCGCAGCCGGTGCCGCGGCGGGTGAGCGCCGAGGCGCTGGTGCTGGCGCCGGCCCTGACCGCCGACCTGGACGCGGTGCTGCGTCGCTGCCGACGCCGGGAGGCGCTCTGGCACGACCTCGGCGCCACGCTCAGCGCCACCGCGAGCCCGGGCGTGCGCGTGCTGCTGGTCGGCGAGAGCGGCACCGGCAAGACGCTCGCCGCGAGCTATCTGGCCACCGCGCTCGGCGCGCCGCTGTACCGGGTCGATCTGGCTGCGGTGATGAACAAGTACATCGGCGAGTCCGAGAAGAACTTAGGCGCGCTGCTGGACGAGGCCGCCGCGCACGATGTGGTGCTGCTGTTCGATGAGGCGGACTCGCTGTTCGGGCGGCGCTCGGAGCGCAAGGAGACCGGCGAGCGCTACGCCAACATGCTGACCAACTTCCTGCTGACCCGCATCGAGAACCATCCGGGGCTGGCAGTGCTGACCAGCAACAGCCGCGAGCGCATCGACCCGGCCTTCAACCGCCGGCTCGATCTGATCCTGGAGGTGCCGCTGCCCGGCTTCGATGAACGCCTGCGGCTTTGGCATTCCCACCTCGGCGCGCGCGCGCCGGCGGCGTCCCTGTGCCGGACCCTGGCGGCACATTGCGAACTCGCCGGTGGCGCGATCCGCAACGTGGTGCTGACCGCGGCGACGCTGACCGACGCGGCCGACGGACCGCTCGATCCGGTCGCGTTGATGACGGCGCTGCGCCTGGAGTACCGCAAGGCCGGTCGCGCCCCGCCGACCGCGCTGACGCGCCTGGCCGCGGTCGGCGATCCGCCGCCCGACGGGGGCACGCCGTGA
Source organism: Thiohalocapsa sp. ML1 (assembly GCF_001469165.1). Lineage (GTDB taxonomy): Bacteria > Pseudomonadota > Gammaproteobacteria > Chromatiales > Chromatiaceae > Thiohalocapsa. The sequence continues at coordinate 29,474 of NZ_JABX01000053.1, forward strand.
GCCAGGCCGCCGCCGTTAGCCCCGGTGCCCGCGGCGAGGCCGGCAAGGCCCGCGCGGCCCCGGCGCCCGCGCGCCCTGCGGCAGCCCTAAGCACGTCGACCGCGCTAGCGGTGCCGGCCTATCTGCAGGCGCGTTTCAACGCCGGGGCGCCGGTGGTTCAACGGGCGCCGGACCCGGCAGTGCCGGAGGAGGAAGCGCTGCCAGCGGAGCCGGGCCTACAGGCCAAGGTTGCGATCGGTCCGCCGGACGACCCCTACGAGCGCGACGCCGACGCCGTGGCCGTGCAGGTGCAGCGCCGTGCCGCGGCGCCGGTCGCGGTGCAACAGGCGCCGCTGCCGGAGCAGGAGCCGCTGGCGGTGCAACGGCTGGCGCTGGCGGACAAAGAACCCCTGCCGGTGCAACGGCTGGCGCTGCCGGAGGAAACGTCCTTGCCAGTCCAGCGCAAGGCGGGCGCCGCGTGCCCGACCTGCGCGGCGTCGGACGATCGCTTGCAGGCGAAGCCAGCCGGGGAGGGCGGTGCCGCGGCGGCGATCGCGCCCGGACCGCGGGCCGCTCCGGCGCTGCATCGGGCGCTCGCGCAGCCAGGCCCAGGGGCGCCACTGGCGCCGTCGATCCGCGGGCCGATCGAGCCGGTCCTGGGCGCCGACCTGGGCGGCGTGCGCGTCCACGCCGATGCTGGCGCGGCCGCGGCCACGCGCGCGATCCAGGCGCGCGCCTTCACGCATGGCGAACACATCTGGCTCGGCCCGGGCGAGAGCGCGCACGACCTCGGCCTGATGGCCCACGAGTCCACCCATGTCGTCCAGCAGGGGGCCGCCGGGGCGCCCCGTCCGAGCGGAGAGGCGGGCGGCGGCGGCGGCGCGGCGGGACGCGTTGCAGGGGGCAGCGTTTCCGCCCCGGCTGCGGAGGGCGGAGGCGCCACCGGCGACGGCCTTCTCATGCCCGAGCCACGGGAGGGCCTGAGCGCGGTCGACCACGCGCGACTGGCCGAGGTCGGAGCGGCCGCGGAGGGTGCCGCCGAGGCCTACCAAACGCTTCCCCCGGCCGAGCAGGGCGTTGCGCAGGCCCAGGGCGCGGTCACCGTCCCTGCCGAGGAGACCGCGGCCCGCGCCGAGGCGGCCCTGGCCGCGGAACTCGGTGCCCGGCCCGAGCCGAGCGCGGAGATCGAGGCGCTGTGCGCGCGCATCCTGGAGGTCATCCACAGCCGCCAGCCCCCGGACGAGGCGTCCCTGATCGAGAGCGACCCGCAGGAGGAGGCCGAGGCTGCCGGCGCCATCCTCGAAGGCGCGGTGGAGGGCGACGCGGAACGCGTCTCCGGGGACTACGCCGCCCTCGGCGAGGAGCCCCCGGCGATGCAGGCCCCTGCGCCGGAGTCCATCGAGGCCCCGCCCGAATCCGTGGACGCCCCGGCTATCGGCGCAGCGGGGGCGGCCCCCGATCCTATCGAGGTCGAGGGTGCGCTGGACGCGGACGTCGAGGCCAACGCGGAGCGCATCCGCGAGGCGGGGATGGAGAGCGAGCCGGCCCAAGAGGCCGCACGGACCGGCGAGGGCCCCATCGCCGAGGCCATGGAGGCGCAAGGCGAGCTGACCGAGACTGCCGCCCGCGACCCCGCCGAGGTCATGGCCGAGCAGGCTGCCGCCAGCGAATCCGCCGCATCGGACATGGCGGCGCTCCAGGCGCGCGCGTTGGAGTCCTTACAGACCGGTCGCAGCGGCACCATCGGGGGGGTCGGCGGCCAGCAGCAGGCCATGGTAGGCAGCGAGGAGCAGATGCGCGCCCAGGTCTCGGCCCAGGCCCAGCGCATCTTCGACAGTGCCCGTGAGCAAGTGGAGGGCCTGCTGGAGCCGCTGCCGGATCTTGCCATGCGCCGCTGGCAGACCGGCGTGCAGGTAGTGTCCACCCGCTTCGATAACGACCTCGCCGAGGTACAGCGCTGGCTCGACGAGCGCTACTCGGGGGTGGGTGGTGCCCTCACCGAGCTCGCCGATGACTTCTTTGGTAAACCCGCGTGGGTCACCCAGGCCTACAACCGGGCGGAAGAGCGCTTCGCCGCGGGCGTGTGTGACCTGATCCGGGAGATATCCACCGAGGTCAACGGCATCATCGCGACCTGCGAGCGCCTCATCGATGACGCGGACCGGGAAATCGCCACCCTCTTCGACGGTCTGCCCGAGAGCCTGCGGGACTGGGCCGAGGGCGAGCGCGCCCGCATGCAGGAAAGCCTGGACGGCCTCACCGCGCGCGCCCACGCCGCCCGGGACGACCTGACCAGCAACTTGACCCGGGAGGCGGCCTCCACGGTCCAGCAGGCGCGCGAGCGGGTGCAGGCCCTGCGCGAGGCGGCCAAGGGGCTGGTGGGGCGCATCGCCGACGCCGTCGCCGCCTTCGCCGAGGATCCGGCCAAGTTCATCATCGAGGGCCTGCTCAAGATCGTCGGCATCGCGCCATCGGCGTTCTGGGCGCTGGTCAACCGCATCGGTCAGGTCATCGAGGACATCGCCGATGACCCGGTGAACTTTGCCGACAACCTGGCGCTGGCGTTGAAGCAGGGCTTCCAGCGTTTCTTCGACAACTTTGGCACCCACATCCTGGGCGGCTTCTTCGACTGGCTGTTCTCGGGCCTGGGTTCGGTGGGCGTGGAAATTCCGTCGGACTTCTCGCTCGGCAGCCTGATCACCTTCTTCCTGCAACTGATGGGCATCACCTGGGCACGGATTCGCCAGATCCTCGCGCGCCACATCGGCGAGGAGAACGTCGCGCTGCTGGAGCGTGCCTATGAACTGATTGCGCTGCTGATGGAACAGGGCGTGGATGGCATCTTCGAGTTGATCAAGGAGCAGTTGAATCCGCAGACGCTGTTGGACGCGATCCTCAGCGCGGCCGTCGACCTGCTGATCGACATGCTGATCCGCGCCGTCACCCCGCAAGTCCTCCTGATGTTCATCCCCGGGGCAGTCATCATCCAGGCGATCCGCGTGATCTATAGGATACTCGCCTGGGTCTTCAACAACGCCGCCCGCATCTTCAGCCTGGTCGAGACGGTCGTGAACGGCGCCGCCGACCTGATCGCCGGCAACACCGCTGGCATGGCCACCGCGGTCGAAGCGGGGCTGGCGCGCTTGATTGCGCCGGTCATTGATTTTCTCGCTGGCCTGCTGTACCTGGGCAACCTGCCCGACCAGATCGCGCGGGCCATCGGCGGGTTCCAGGACATGGTGCTTGCCGCGATCGAGCGGGTGGTCGGGGTCATCGCGCAGCGGGCTAGGGGGTTGCTGGGGGCGTTGGGCCTTGGTGGAGCGACCGATGCCCAGGCGCCGGACCCATCGGATCATGATGCCCTGGCAACCCGCGCCAGGGATGAGATGCAGCAGCCCGAGCCGTCCGCAGATGATTACGGGTCGCTGCGGGTTGCGAAGGAGGCGCAGGCCCGCGACATCGAGTCCCGTTATTCGCGTGGGCTTGAGTCGGGCATCGGGCTGCGTGTGATCTTTGTCGCCGCCAGTGCGGATGCCGGGGACAGCGACCTCGACTTCACGATCGAGATTGCCCCTAACACCACCACTAAGGCCGGCAGCGTGGCGGTTGGTCCCCATGACAACGACCTGGTTAATATCGACTCATTTGGTAGAAGGCCGAAGTTCCGGTCCAGCACCCGTGAAGAGCTACCGGTGGAGTCGGGGGAGCATCGCCGGCACATCGGCGCCTGGGAGGCGATGCACGTGCGTCTCAAACAGGTGCTGAACGGCAAGACCGTCGCGCAGGCGGCGGCGCTGCTCGAAAGGATGGGCACCCTGCCACAGTCGTCCTATACTGTTGACCCGCGTGATGTGAATGGCGTGAAACAGGCAGGCTACCGCTACCTGCTCGACAAACACAACGATGAGTCCAATCTGTGGGTTGGAGAGGGCAGCGAGAACAGCTCCCTCGGGTCGCGATCGCGGTGGGCACGGGTACGCGCGAGGGATGCGGTGGAGCGCTGCGATCGGGCCGCTTTCGATGCGAATATCGCCGAGTTGGAGGTCACCTGGCATGATCCCGACCCGAGCGGCGAGAAGGCTGGGTTCCGGAACGAGGTCATCATGGCGATTCGCGTGTTGCGACGCGAGTTCAATACCCGCTGCCCGAACGCCTGACCCAGCACCGGGCATCCTGTCCAATGATCTTGCGGAGGCACTGATATGACTGATCGCGCTGCGGCCGGACGTGATGGCTACGAGACCTTGCGGGCCTACCTGCGCGGTACCAACTGGGCGGCCGCGGAGGAGCCCGAGCGGATGCTGTTCAGGGCCCGCACGGAACTGGACCTGTGTCCGGTCGAGTATTACTTCCGGGTGCTCTTGGAACGTTGCGAATTTCTGTTTTACATCGTTCCCGAGATCGAGGTGCCCGAGCATCTGTTGCACGCTGTCGCCGAGTATGTCTGTCGTGTCAACAGCGGGATGCGAATCGGTAATTTCGAACTGGACTTCGGTAACCGACACCTGCGGTTCAAGAGCAGTGTGAACTTCACCGACACACGCCTGACCGAGGCCCTGATCGCGGGCGCTGTGAAACCGGCCCTCACCGCATTCGACGAGTATTTCATCGGACTGGCACGAGTACTGGCCGGTGTGGCAACGCCAGCACAGGCAATCAACGATATCGATTACGGCGTTCCATAGGCGTCACCCCGGTTTCCCGTCCGGTATCGATGGGGAATCAACGGCGGCGCGTATCGGGGTGATTACTATCTACTGACCAACGGTCAATCGCATGACAACCAGACCGGCCCTCTTCGATTTCAGCCGGCTGCACGCGCGCCAGGCCCAAGAGCGAGCGGAGGCAGTGGCCAACGCCACGCGGCTCGCGGCCCTGGTGCGGGAACAGGTGCCGCCGATCCTGCGGCGCTATGGGGCGGGATGCGCCTGGCTGTTCGGCTCCATCGCCGCCGGTCGCTGCCATGCGCGCTCCGATGTGGACCTGCTGGTGCTCGGCATCGCGGCGGCGGACTACTGGGCGCTGCGCCATGACCTGGAGCAGGCCCTCGATCGCCCGGTGGACCTGTTGACCCAGGACGATGATCCGATCATGGTGCGCAAGGTCACCGAACGCGGGGTACTGATCCATGAGCCGCTCGCCTGAACTACTGTGCGCCGACGTGCGCGATGAACTCGCCAAGCTCGCCCGGCTGGAGGCATTGTTCGCGGCGGCCGAGCATCGGCTCACGATGGCCCCCGAGGAGGTCAGCGCCTATGACCGCGGGGCGATCGGCTATCTGTTGCACAACTTCTACAACGGCTGCGAGAACATCTTTCGCGCAATCGCGGCGTACTTCGAGAACGACGTCGATCGGGACGGCTGGCACGCCGATCTGCTGCGGCGCATGCGCCTGACCATCCCCGGCGTGCGCCCCGCGGTCATCGACGACGCGCTGTATCGGTTGCTCGATGACTTCCGCGGCTTTCGGCATGTCTTCCGCAATGCCTACGGTTTCGAACTCGATTGGGAGCGGGAGCGGCTGGTCGCGTCGCGCCTGCGCCCGGCCGCGGCCCGGTTGCATTCGCAAGTCGAGGCGTTTCTCGGCACGATCTGCGATCCCCCGACCTGAGCGAGAGGCCGTTTCGATGCTCGTTCGGTCGGCCCGGCCACGACGGCGATCAACACCAGGAGCACGCGCTGATGGGTGACGACGATACGCATGGGCCGGAGCGTCAAAGGCTCTGGTTCAGTCTGGACCGGAGCCGGCGGTTCCTGGTCCCGGAGCAGGTGTCTCTTGCAAAGGGCGGCTATCCAATCCGGGACCCGGCAGGGCATCAGCGCACCGTCGACCCGGTGCAGTTGGGAGCCTTCGAGGTCTCCGCCGCGGCGACCGACGCCTGGGCCAAGGCGGAACTCGGGCGGGTGCTGGGCAGCCTCGGCGGCAATCTGCGCCGGTCTTTCGCGAGCGTGCCACCGCCGACGGATGCGCCGCCGGAGGCCCCGGTGACACCGGGTCTCGATCTGCTGGCAGCGATCACCGGCACGCCGCGCGCGGACCTCGATGCGGGCGGCGGCGCGGTGGTCGAGGCGCTGCGGCGCTATGCGAGTGACCTCGGCGGCACCGTCGCCGGTGCGGTCAGCGGCGACGCGGCGCGCATCGCGACCGCCCAGGCACGGATGGCCGAGTGGGCTGCGACGCTGCGCGAGCATGGCACCGAGGTCGCCGCGCCGGGACTGGCTGCGGGGCCGCCGCTGGCGCCGGGCGAGGCGCCAACGGCTGAGGCGCCGGCGCCCGAGCAGAGCCCGGCGGCTGAGGGCGCAAGCGGCTTCGCTGCGCGACTCCACGCACTGGCAGAGGACTTTCGCCGCCGCGCCGACGCGCTGGCGGCGGCGCGCGAAGGTGGGGCGTCGACACCGACCGGGGAGGCGACCGACGCCCCGCGACCGGCAGCGCCGAACCCGAACGCCGCTGCGGCGCTGGAGGCCTTAGCCCAGGGCTTGGAAGACTCGGCCACCGATGCGGCGGCGCGCCTGCGCCGCACCGCCGCCCGTCTGCGCCAGTCGCGCAACGACGATGCCGACGGGACGCCGCCGCGGGCGGATGGCGACACGGCATAGCGCGTGCCGTTTCGCCGCCTTTCGCCGCGGCTTGTATTCGCGGCGATGACTGCTAAGCTCAGTGCCAGGACACCTCTGCCGTGGAAACCGGCACCCAAGCGCCCTGCGCTTTGGGTACGGGCGTTGATGGCGGGGGACAGATCAGCACCTGCAACGCCGTTCGGCGTGGTTCGTAGCGCGGCTCGGAGTCTCTCCATCGCGGTCCTCCATGAGTGCCCCGCGATTGCCGTCAAGCGGTCCATCAGCGCCATTACGCGGTTGCGCGGGTCCTGTCCCCCATCAAGCCATCGCAAGGTCCGTCAAGGGCCCCAAGGGCACGCCAACGGCGGAGTCGATCGGCGGGTGGCGTCAGTCGCCCGCCGGCGTGTCCCCCTCTCTCTTCCTCCTTTCGTCATTTTGCGGCTTCCCGCCGAGCAATCCCGGCCGGCAGTCGCGTGCTGATTCCGTGGTCGTCGAAATCGAAATCGGGATCGAAATCGAAAACCAAGTCGCGTGCAAAGGTCGCGGCCTGTGTCCGTCGTGCAACGCCCGGCGCATGGCAGAGACCGCGGCGCACCTGGTCGATCACGTCATCCCGCCGCTGCCGGTGCGTCAGTGGGTCCTCTCGGTGCCCAAACGCCTGCGCTGGTACCTGGAGCGAGAGCCGCGGGCGATCAGCGCCGTGCTGCACATCCTGCTGCGCGTCATCGAGGCCCATCTGCGCCAGGGCAGCGGCGCCAGCTCACAGGCCCGCTTCGGGGCGGTGAGCTTCATCCACCGCTTCGGAGCGTCCCTCAACCGGCACATCCATTACCATTGCTGCGTCATCGACGGGGTCTTCGAGCCGGCCGAGGATGCCGGTGATATTCCGCAATCCGTGCGTTTTCGCCCCGCCGCTGAGCTGACGCCGGAGGCCGTCGCCGCCATCGCCGAGCAGGTGCGCGTGCGGGTGCTGCGGTGGTTCGCCCGCAGCGGGCTGATCGAGCGTGATGACGTGCGC
>NZ_JABX01000054.1 GCF_001469165.1 Thiohalocapsa sp. ML1
TGGGAGCGCCGGCTTTCAGCCGGCTTCGCGTGCCGGGGGCTCGATGCCCCCGGCGCGCGATCTGCGGCGCGGGAGCCGGGCGGTTGCCCATGGCGCGCTGCCAGGCGGACGACCGCGCATGCGCCCTCTGATCGGCCCAGACGCCGCCGACGCGGCATCGAGCCGCGCCGGCGGCGAGCCGGCTGGAAAGCCGGCGATCCCAGTCGGGCGCCGACTGGGAGCGCCGGCTTTCAGCCGGCTTCGCGTGCCGGGGGCTCGATGCCCCCGGCGCGCGATCTGCGGCGCGGGAGCCGGGCGGTTGCCCATGCCGCGCGGCCGGCCGGACGAGCGCGCATGTGCTCTCTGATCGGCCAGGACGCCGCCGACGCGGCATCGAGCCGCGCCGGCGGCGAGCCGGCTGGAAAGCCGGCGATCCCGGTCCGCCGCGCCGGCGGCGAGCCGGCTGGAAAGCCGGCGATCCCAGCGCAGTAGTGTCCGCTGTACGAACCGCTTGCGTGCGGCAGGCGATGTGGCCGGCACGATGATCGCGGCCTTCGGCGTGACGATCGCGCAGGGGCGCTATTACACCTTCATGGCGTCTGTTCGACCGGGTAGACTGTCGTGCAGCACCGGCGTCGTTCGCGCGCCACGGCCCTTGGACCCCCGCGCGGTTTGCCATCCATGTCCGACACCGAGCCGAACCGCATGAGCGGCAGCCGCACCGGATACCGGCTCAAGCCGAACTGGCGGCGCGCCTGATGGCAGCGGGCGCCGATGGTCAATCGGCGCTGGGCGCGCGGCTCGACGCGGGCCTCGTCGCGCTCGGCGTCGGCGCGGATGCGGAGCAGCGCGCGCGACTACTCGCCTGCGTCGAGCTGCTCGCGCGCTGGAACCGCGCCTACAACCTGACCGCCGTGCGCGACCCGCTGGACATGGTCCCGCGCCACCTGCTCGACAGCCTGGCCGTGCTGCCCTGGGTGCGACAGGGACCGGTGCTCGACGTCGGCACGGGCGCCGGGCTGCCGGGGCTGCCGCTCGCGATCATGCGGCCGGAGCTCGCCTTCACGCTGCTCGACAGCAACGCGAAGAAGCTCCGCTTCGTGCGTCAGGCGGTGCTCGATCTTGGCCTCGGCAACGTCGCCGTCGTGCAGGCCCGGATCGAGGCGTACCGGCCGCAGATGAATTTCGCTACCATGACGGCCCGCGCGGTGGCGTCCCTCGCCGAGCTGTGCCGCGCTTGCGCGCCGCTCGCGGCGCCGGGCGGCAGGCTGCTGGCGCTGAAGGGGCGGGACCCGGAGCAGGAGCTCGCGGCACTGGCGATGGCCGCCCCCGAGCGCGTGCAGGCGCAAGCGGCGGTCATCCATCGATTCAGCGTGCCGCAGCTCGATGCCGCGCGCTGCCTGATCGAGGTGCCCTTCGCCTGACGACATGCGCCTGCATCGTGCGCACGCCGTTGCGGCAGCTTCCGCCGCTGCGGGCTTAAATCTCCCCAGCAGGATCTTCCCAGCAGGATTTCCCCCAGCAGGACTCAAATGGCCCGCATCATCGCCATCGCAAACCAGAAGGGCGGCGTCGGCAAGACCACCACCGCCGTCAACCTCGCCGCGTCGCTGGCGTCGATGAAGCGGCGCGTGCTGCTGGTGGACATGGACCCGCAGGGCAACGCGACCATGGGCGTCGGCGTGAACAAGAACACGCTGGAGCGCACCGGCTGCGACCTGCTGCTGAACGACGCCCCGTTCTCGCAGTGCGTCGTTCGGGTGCCGGAGCCGGCGCCGGGCTTCGATGTCTTGCCGTCCAACGGCGACATGACCGCGGCGGAGGTGGGCCTGATGCAGGGTGGTGCGCGGGAGCGCACGCTCGCAAACAAGCTCGCCGCGCAGTCCGCCGCCTATGAGATCATCCTGCTGGACTGCCCGCCGTCGCTGAACATGCTGACCGTCAACGCGCTGGTTGCCGCCGACGGCGTGCTGATCCCGATCCAGTGCGAGTACTACGCGCTCGAAGGGCTGTCCGCGCTGCTCGACACCGTCGATCAGATCCGCGCCAGCCGCAACAGCGGGCTGCGCATCGAGGGTATCCTGCGCACGATGCACGACCCGCGCAACAACCTGTCCAACCAGGTATCCACGCAGCTCGTGACCCACTTCAAGGGCCAGGTGTTCCGCAGCATCGTGCCGCGCAACGTGCGCCTCGCCGAGGCGCCGAGCCACGGTATGTCGGCGCTCCAGTACGACGGCAACTCCCGCGGTGCCGTCGCCTACCTGGCGCTCGCCGGCGAGCTCTTGCGCCGGCGCGAGTCGGCCCCCAACGCGGCCTGATCCGCTGACATGAAGAATGCGATCTCGCTGCTCGACCCGCCGCCCACCACCGATGCCCGACCACCCCGAGCCGCCGAAGACCCCATCCGGGCGCCCGCCGCGCAGGCGGCATCGGCAGCCCGGCCAGGCGATGAGGACAAGCCGATGACCGGCGCGAAGAAGCGGGGCCTTGGCCGCGGCCTGGATGCGCTGTTGAGCGGCGCCCGCGACTACGCGGCCGATGACGCTGCAACGGACGCCGCCGCCGTCGAGCCCCTGACCAGCGCCGCCCCCGGCGAGTCCGTGCAGCGCCTGCCCATCGAGCGCATCGAGCGCGGTCGCTACCAGCCCCGGCGCGAGTTCGACGCCGAGGCGCTGCGCGAGCTCGCGGAGTCCATCGCGAGCCAGGGCGTCATCCAGCCCATCGTCGTGCGGCCGGTGGCCGGCGGGCGCTTCGAGATCATCGCCGGCGAGCGCCGCTGGCGCGCGAGCCAGCAGGCGGGGCTGGTCGAGATTCCGGTGGTGGTGCGCGACGTTGACGAGCAGACCGCGCTCGCCATCGCGCTCATCGAGAACATCCAGCGCGAGGACCTCGCGCCCCTGGAGGAGGCCGGCGCGCTGCATCGGCTGCAAGAGGAGTTCGGCCTCACCCACCAGCAGGTGGCGGAAGCCGTGGGCAAGTCACGCACCACGGTGACCAATCTGCTGCGCCTGCTGGAGCTCGGTGCCGAGGTCAAGGCCCTGCTCGACGCCGGCCGCCTGGAGATGGGCCACGCGCGCGCGCTGCTGGGGCTCAAGGGCGACACGCAGACGCTGGCGGCGCGCCAGGTCGTCGCTCGCGGCCTGTCGGTGCGCGAGACCGAGCGCCTGGTACGTCGCCTGCAAAGCGAACAAGGCGGTGCCCCGTCCGAGCGTACGCCCGCGCCGGACCCGGACATCCGTCGGCTCCAGGACGACCTGGCCGAGCGCCTGGGGGCGCGTGTCGCCATCCAGCACGGCACCAAGGGCGCCGGCAAGCTCGTCATCGCCTACAACAGCCTGGACGAGCTCGACGGCATCCTCGAGCACATCCGCTGAGCGACGGGCGCGGGCGCTTGTTGCGTTGCGTCATCAATTTGCTGCGACGCGTCATAAAACCGTAAGACTGGACACCTCCCGTTATGGCAAGATGCGCGCCGTTGAGTCAGGGGTTTGACCATAATATTCGGGCACGCTTATACTGGCGGGCCTTTACGGGGGGCAGGTGAGCTACGGGGAGTCCCGCGGCCTCGGTCCACGCGATCGCGCACAGTTGCGCCGTCTGCTGCTTTGGCAGTCGGTCTTCGCGCTCGTTGCGGTTGTGGCGGCCGCGCCTTTCGGCGGATGGGCTGCAACGTCGGCGGCCATTGGCGCCGGGGTTTGCCTCCTCGCCAATTGGGTGTTTGCCTTGAGGGTATTCCGTCGCTACCGCGCTGATGCGCCGACGGAGCTGGCGCTGCGTATCTATATGGCCGAGATTGGCAAGATCGTGCTGATTCTCGGGCTGTTCACGCTCGCGTTTGTCACCCTTCCGTCTCTCAATCTGCCGGCTCTGCTCGGCGCGTATTTCGCGGTGCAGGTGCTGCCCGCGCTGTTTGCATCGCGGCCGAGTGTTTAACGCTCACCGCCAAACCAGGGTTGTTCGATGTCCGCCGAAACGCTCACCGCCCAGCAATACATCCAGCACCACCTGACCAACCTGACCCTCGGTCTGCACCCCGAGCACGGGCTCAGCTTTGCGCACAATGCCGAGGAAGCCGCCGCAATGGGCTTCTGGGCGCTGCATGTGGACAGCCTGCTCTGGTCCTTCGGTCTCGGCTACCTGGCCTACCGCTTCATGCTCGGCGTGGCGAACAAGGCCACCGTCGGCGTGCCGTCGGGCGCGCAAAACTTCTTCGAGTGGATCGTGGACTTCGTCAACGAGAACGTCCGCGGCTCATTCAGCGCCAAGAACGACCTCGTCGCGCCGCTGGCGCTCACGGTGTTCGTCTGGGTGTTCATGATGAACCTCATGGACCTGCTCCCGGTCGACCTGATTCCGTACGGCTTTGCGCAGCTTATGAGCCTGCTCGGCGCCGACCCTCATCACGTCTATATGCGTGTCGTGCCGACCACGGACCCGAACATCACCTTCGGCATGTCCATCGCCGTGTTCCTGCTGGTGCTTTACTACAGCTTCAAGATCAAGGGCGTGAGTGGCTTCGCCGCGGAGCTGTCGCTGCAGCCCTTTGGCAAGCTCGGCATGCCGGCCAACCTGGTGCTTGAGGGCATTAGCCTGTTCTCGAAGCCGCTATCACTGTCCCTGCGACTCTTCGGCAACATGTATGCCGGCGAGATGATCTTCATCCTGATTGCGCTGATGTACGGGCACAGCCTGTTGCTGGATATCTCCGGCGCGACCTTACAGTTGGCCTGGGCCATCTTCCACATCCTGATCATTACGCTGCAGGCCTTCATCTTCATGGTGCTGACCATCGTCTATCTGGACATGGCCCATCAGCATCATTGATGCCGGAGCGCGGCGCCACCCATCGGTGCCGCGCCGGGCGACCCTTTTCGATAACCCAATCCTCCCAACCAGACAGACCCCGAGGGGAATCTCATGGAACTCGCACAAGCTCTCGTCTATGTGGCCGCCGGCCTGATGCTCGGTCTTGGTGCCATCGGCGCCGGTGTCGGCATCGGCGTTCTCGGCGGCCGCTTCCTGGAAGGCGCCGCTCGCCAGCCGGAGCTCATTCCGATGCTGCGCACGCAGTTCTTCATCGTCATGGGTCTGACGGACGCGCTGCCGGTCATCGCCATCGCGATGGGTCTGTATGCGATGTTCGCCCTCTAAGCGAGCGGAGGCAGAGCCAAGCGGTCCACCGTGTCCGCCGGCAACGCGATCGGTGATCGCTTCTCCATTCCAGAGGCAAACGTCAGAAAGGCAGACGGATGAACATCAACCTTACTCTGTTCGTGCAGATGATCGCCTTCGGCGTGTTCGTCGCCTTCTGCATGAAGTACGTCTGGCCGCCGATCATGAAGGCGCTCGAAGAGCGTACGGCCAAAATCGCCGAGGGCCTGGCTGCTGCCGAGCGCGGCAAGCAGGAGCAGGAGCTCGGTGAGCAGCGCGCCGTCGAGGTCATGAAGGAGGCCAAGAGCAGTGCGCAGGATGTCGTTGCGCAGGCGCAGAAGCGCTACAACGAGATCCTCGACGAGGCCAAGCGCGACGCGCAGGCCGAGGCGGAGCGCATCCGCCACGCGGCGCAGGCGGAGATTGAGCAGGAGGCCAATCGCGCGCGGGAAGAGCTCCGCGAGCGCATGGCGCACCTGGCCATTGCCGCGGCGGAAAAGATCCTCCAGCGCGAGGTCGACGCCACCGCGCACAAGGACATCGTCGAGTCCTTCGCGCAGCAGATCTAAGGGGCGAACAGCATGGCCGGAGACACCACAACCATCGCCCGTCCCTACGCCGAGGCGGCCTTCGAGGTCGCCCGGTCCGACGGCAGCCTGGACGCCTGGGCCGATGGCCTGACGCTGCTCGGCACGATCGTCGAGGACCCGCAGCTCGGTGAGCAGATCGGCAATCCGAAGGCGACCGCCGAGCAACTGCGCGACCTGATCTTCGCCGTCGCCGGTGAGGGTCTGAGCCTGCATCTACAGAACCTGGTGCGGCTCCTCGCCGTGAACAGGCGCCTGGTCGTGCTGCCGGACATCGCGCGGCTGTTCGCGCAGATGAAGACCGCCTACGAAGGCCTGCGCCACGTCCAGGTCACCAGCGCCTTCGCCGTCGCCGACGCCGACCGGGATGCCCTCGCGGAGCGCCTCAAGGCCTACTTCGGCGGCGACGTGGAGCTGACCGTGGCCGAGGACCCGAACCTCATTGGCGGCATCAAGGTCCGCGCGGGCGACATCGTCATCGACGGCTCGCTGCGCGGACGCCTGGAGCGGCTGTCCAACGACCTGCAATTCTGATGTCCGCCGGCGCGGCTTGCGGCGTACACCTCATCGGAGCCCCCATCGGAGCAACCCATGCAACTGAATCCCTCTGAGATCAGCGATCTGATCAAACAGAAGATCGAGCAGTTCGACCTCAAGACCGAGGCGCGGGCCGAGGGCACGATCGTCAGCCTCACGGACGGCATCGTGCGCATCTACGGCCTGTCGGACGCCCAGTATTACGAGATGCTGGAGTTCCCGAACAACATCTTCGGCCTGGCGCTGAACCTGGAGCGCGATTCGGTCGGCGCGGTCGTGCTCGGCGACTACACCGGCCTGTCCGAGGGCGACTGGGTGCGCTGCACCGGCCGCGTGCTGGAGGTGCCGGTGGGCGAGGGGCTGCTCGGGCGCGTCGTGGACTCGCTCGGCCAGCCGCTCGACGGCAAGGGTCCGGTGCAGGCTCAGGGCACGTCGCCCATCGAGAAGATCGCCCCGGGCGTTATCGCCCGTAAGTCCGTCGACCAGCCGATGCAGACCGGCCTCAAGGCCATCGATGCGATGGTGCCCGTCGGCCGCGGCCAGCGCGAGCTCATTATCGGCGACCGTCAGACCGGCAAGACCGCGGTCGCCGTGGACGCGATCATCAACCAGAAGGGCACCGGCGTTAAGTGCATCTACGTCGCCGTGGGCCAGAAGAACAGCTCGGTGGCCGGCGTGCAGCGCAAGCTCGAAGAGCACGGCGCCATGGAGCACACCATCATCGTGCACGCGGGTGCGTCGGACTCCGCGGCCATGCAGTTCATCGCGCCCTATGCCGGCTGCTCCATGGGTGAGTACTTCCGCGATAAGGGCGAGGACGCGCTGATCATCTACGACGACCTGACCAAGCAGGCCTGGGCCTATCGTCAGGTGTCGCTGCTGCTCCGCCGCCCGCCGGGTCGCGAGGCCTATCCCGGTGACGTCTTCTATCTGCATTCGCGCCTGTTGGAACGTGCCGCACGCATCAATGAGCACGAGGTGGAGAAGCTCACCAAGGGCGCGGTCAAGGGCAAGACCGGCTCGCTGACGGCGCTGCCGATCATCGAGACGCAGGCCGGCGACGTGTCCGCGTTCGTGCCGACCAACGTTATCTCCATCACGGATGGCCAGATCTTCCTCGAGACCGATCTCTTCAACGCCGGTATCCGCCCGGCCATCAACGCCGGTCTGTCGGTGTCCCGCGTCGGTGGCGCGGCGCAGACGAAGATCATCAAGAAGCTCGGCGGCGGTATCCGCCTCGCGCTCGCCCAGTACCGCGAGCTCGCGGCCTTCTCGCAGTTCGCGTCCGACCTCGACGAGGCGACCCGCAAACAGTTGGAGCGCGGCGAGCGCGTCACCGAGCTGATGAAGCAGCTCCAGTACAGCCCGCAGAGCGTCTCGCAGATGGCGGTCTCGCTGTTCGCGGTTAACGAGGGCTATCTCGACGATGTGGAGGTGAAGAAGGTCGTCGCCTTCGAGCGCGCGTTGCAGAGCTACGTGGCATCGGCGCAGAAGTCGCTGCTCGAGCAGATCAACGACACCGGCGATTACAGCGACGACATCAAGGCCTCACTCCACGCTGCAGTGAAGGACTTCAAGGCAAACAACACCTGGTGAGGTGGCTAGGGGCTAGGGTCTAGGGGCTAGGCGGATCGCGCCTGCTCCGTGGCACCTAGCACCCAGCGCCTAGCACCCAGCACCTGTATTCGACGGAGTTCCCCATGGCAGGCGCCAAAGAGATCCGTACCAAGATCGCGAGCATCAAGAGCACGCAGAAGATCACCAAGGCCATGGAGATGGTCGCCACGTCCAAGATGCGCAAGGCGCAGGAGCGGATGCGTGCGTCGCGACCCTATGCGGAAAAGATGCTCCAGGTGATTCGCCACCTCGCCAAGGCGTCGCCCGAGTACCACCACAGCTTCCTTGCCGCCGAGCGTGACGTGAAGCGGGTCGGCTACATCGTGGTGTCGTCCGACCGCGGCCTCTGCGGCGGGCTCAACGCGAACCTGTTCCGCCGGCTCATCGGCCAGATCCGCGACCAGCGCGAGCTGGGCATCGAGCCCGTGTTCTGCACCATCGGCAGTAAGGCGCTGGGCTTCTTTCGGCGCTTCGGCGGCCGGGTCGAGGCGCAGGTGACGCACCTCGGCGACAAGCCGCACATCGAAGACCTGATCGGCACCGTGAAGGTGATGCTGAACGCCTTCGAGAAGGGCGAGGTCGACGTCGTCTACGTTGCGTATAACGAGTTCGAGAACACCATGACCCAGCGGCCGACCGTTCGGCAACTGGTGCCGCTGAAGGCCGAGGACGACGCCCCCCGGGGCCCGATCTGGGACTACATCTACGAGCCCGACGCGAAGCTCGTGCTCGACAATCTGCTGACGCGCTATATCGAGTCGCTCGTCTACCAGTCCGTGGTCGAGAACGGTGCCTGCGAGCAGGCCGCCCGCCGGGTCGCGATGAAGGCCGCCACCGACAACGCCGGCGGCCTCATTGATGAGTTGCAGCTCGTCTACAACAAGGCCCGCCAGGCCGCGATCACGCAGGAGCTGGCCGAGATCGTCAGTGGCGCAGCGGCGGTTTAGCGCGCCCGCGCCCGTATCCGAATTCCCAACCCGACACGATTCGCCTCGCGCCGTGGCGCGTAGCAGCAGACGAGGAACACACTATGAGCTCCGGTAAGGTCGTGGAAATCATCGGCGCCGTCGTCGATGTCCAATTCCCGCGCGGCGAGATGCCCAAGGTCTACGATGCCTTGATCATCGACAAGAACGGTCTGACGCTCGAGGTCGAGCAGCAGCTCGGCGACGGCGTCGTGCGCACCATCGCGATGGGCTCCACCGACGGGCTGCAGCGCGGCGTCGATGTAACCAGCACCGGCAAGCCCATCAGCGTGCCGGTGGGCCAGGCGACCCTTGGGCGCATCATGGACGTGCTCGGCCGACCCATCGACGAGAAGGGCGATGTCGGTGCCGAGGAGCACTGGTCCATCCACCGCAAGCCGCCGTCCTTCGAGGAGCAGTCGGGTGCCACCGAGATCCTGGAAACGGGCATCAAGGTCATCGACCTCATCATGCCCATTTCCAAGGGCGGCAAGGTCGGCCTGTTCGGCGGCGCCGGCGTCGGCAAGACCGTCACGCTGATGGAGCTGATCCGCAACATCGGCGTCGAGCACTCGGGCTTCTCGGTGTTCGCCGGCGTCGGCGAGCGTACCCGCGAGGGCAACGACTTCTACCACGAGATGACCGAAGGCGGCGTGCTCGACAAGGTTGCGCTCGTCTACGGCCAGATGAACGAGCCGCCCGGCAACCGCCTGCGCGTCGCGCTGACCGGCCTCACCATGGCCGAGTTCTTCCGCGACGAAGGCCGCGACGTGCTGATGTTCATCGACAACATCTACCGCTACACGCTAGCCGGCACCGAGGTGTCCGCGCTGCTCGGCCGCATGCCCTCCGCGGTGGGCTACCAGCCGACCCTGGCCTCCGAGATGGGCGCCCTGCAGGAGCGCATCACCTCCACCAGCACCGGCTCCATCACGTCCTTCCAGGCCGTCTACGTGCCCGCGGACGACCTCACGGACCCGTCGCCCGCGACGACCTTTGCGCACTTGGACGCGACGCTGGTGCTCTCGCGGCAGATCGCCGAGCTCGGCATCTACCCCGCCGTGGACCCGCTCGACTCCACCAGCCGGATTCTGGACCCGAACGTCGTCGGTCAGGAGCACTACGACACGGCGCGCGCCGTGCAGGGCACGCTGCAGCGCTACAAGGAGCTCAAGGACATCATCGCGATTCTGGGCATGGACGAGCTCGCCGACGAGGACAAGCTCATCGTCGCTCGCGCGCGCAAGATCCAGCGCTTCCTGTCGCAGCCGTTCTTCGTCGCCGAGGTCTTCACCGGCTCGCCCGGCAAGTACGTGTCGCTGAAGGACACCATCAAGGGCTTCCAGGCCATCGTCAACGGCGACCACGACGGGCTGCCTGAGCAGGCCTTCTACATGGTCGGCTCCATCGACGAGGCCGTGGAGAAGGCGCAGAAGATGTAAGTCGGAGCGCCGGCGTCCCCCGAGCGGGGGCGTCGGCCTCGATCGAACAATCCCTGGAGCACGCCGACATGGCAATGCAGATTCACGTGGACATCGTCAGTGCCGAGGGTGCCATCCACTCCGGCATGGCGGCAATGATCTACGCCCCCGGCGAGATGGGCGAGCTCGGCATCGCCCCGCGCCACGCGCCGCTCATCACGCGGCTCAAGCCCGGTGACGTGCGCGTCGAGGACGACAAGGGCGCCCTGGAGCACTTCTATGTCTCCGGCGGCATGCTGGAGGTGCAGCCGGACGTCGTCACGGTGCTCGCGGACACGGCCATCCGCGCCGAGAACATCGACGAGGCCAAGGCCCTGGAGGCCAAGCGCCGCGCCGAAGACGCCCTCGCCGGCCAGACCGCCCAGTTCGAGTATGCCAAGGCCCAGGCCGAGCTGGCCGAGGCCATCGCCCAACTGCGCGCCATCGAAAAGCTGCGCAAGATGCGCGCGGGCTGATCTGCCCCCCGCGCCCGCTCGGTGTCGTCGGCGTTTTGGCGCTGGCACCAGTTGCGCTATGCTCGGGCCGTTCGTCGCCACCGAGGCATCACCATGTCCGAGCTCGTTGCCAACGGCAAGCTCGTCTCGCTCACCTACAGCATCCGCGACCAGCGGGGACAGGTGCTTGAGCAGAGCGAGCTGCCCATCAGCTATATCCAGGGCGGCCACAACGAGCTGATCGGCGGCATGGATGAGGCCCTGGAGGGCAAGCGCGCCGGCGAGGAGGTTCGACTGGAGCTGACGCCGGACCAGAGCGGCTTCGGCGAGTACGATCCCAACCTGACCTTCAGCGACGACCTCGACAACGTGCCGCCGCAGTTTCATGAGCTCGGTGCCGAGGTGCAGATGCAGAGCGACGCCGGCGACGTGCGCACCTTCTACGTCACCCGCATCGCCAACGGCCGCCTGACGGTGGACGGCAATCACCCGCTCGCGGGCAAGCACCTCTGCGTGCTTGTCCGCATCCGCGACGTGCGCGAGCCCACGGCGGCCGAGCTCCACCAAGACGCCGCGGGCGATGTCGATGCGCCGCGGACGCTCCACTGAGCGTCCCGTCGCGCGCCATGCCCGCCGCCTTCCGTCACCCGCCCTTCGCCCCCAGGAGGTGAGCTCAGCATGAGCTTAGGCGTCGTCATTCTCGCCGCCGGCAAGGGCACGCGCATGCGTTCCGCCCTGCCCAAGGTGCTGCATCCCCTGGCCGGCCGGCCGCTGCTCCACCACGTGCTCGATGCGGCGGAGGCGGTCGGTGCCGCGCGCATCTGCGTTGTTTTCGGCCACGGCGGCGAGCTGGTGCCAAGCCGGCTCGCCGACGCGGATTGCGTCTGGGTGGAGCAGCCGGAACGCTTGGGCACCGGCCATGCCGTGCAGCAGGCCCTGCCGGCGCTCGCCGAGGTCGGCCGTGTGCTGGTGCTCTACGGCGACGTGCCACTGATCGAGGCGGAGACGCTGAACCGGCTCATCGCCGATAGCGCTGACACGGCGCTAGGGCTCTTGACCATGCGGCTTGCGGACCCGAGCGGCTACGGGCGCATCGTCCGTGCCCCGAACGGCAAGGTGCTGCGCATCGTCGAGCAAAAGGACGCGAGCGAGGCCGAGCGCGGCATCACCGAGGTCAACACCGGCATCATCGTTGCGGATCGGGCGCGGTTGGCCGATTGGCTCGGGCGCGTCACCAACGACAACGTTCAGCGCGAGTACTACCTGACCGACGTCATTGGGCTGGCCACCAGCGACGGCGTCGATGTCGTCACCGCGCAGCCCGAGACCCTGGAAGAGGTCGCCGGCATCAACGACCGGGCGCAGCTCGCGGAGCTGGAGCGCTATTACCAGCGCCGCGTCGCCGAGTGTCTGATGCAGCGCGGCACCACCATCATCGATCCGGCCCGCATCGACATCCGCGGCACGCTGGAGTGCGACCGGGACGTCGTTCTGGACGTGAACCTGATCTGCGAAGGTCGTGTCCGCATCGGCGCCGACAGCCGCATCGGCCCCAACTGCGTGCTGAAGGATTGCGAGATCGGCCAAGGCGTGGAGGTGCTGGCCAACAGCCTCATCGAGGGCGCCCGGGTTGGCCCCGGCGCGCGCATCGGCCCCTTCGCGCGGCTGCGCCCGGAGGCGGACATCGGCCGTGATTGCCACGTCGGCAACTTCGTCGAGATCAAGAAATCCAGCATCGCCGACGGCAGCAAGGTCAACCATCTAAGCTATATCGGCGACGCGGACATCGGCGTCGGCGTCAACGTCGGTGCCGGCACCATCACCTGCAACTACGACGGCGCGAACAAGCATCGTACCGTCATCGGCGACGGCGCCTTCATCGGCTCCAACAGCGCGCTGGTGGCGCCGGTGGCGATCGGACCGGGCGCCACAATCGGCGCCGGCTCCGTGATCGTGCATGACGCGCCGCCGGAGCTGCTGACCGTGGCGCGCGGGCGGCAGGTGACGGTCGAGGGCTGGCAACGGCCTTTGAAGAAGTAGCTAGGGGCTAGGGGCTAGGAGCTAGCTCCTAGCACCTTTACCCCGCCGATCGGCAACACCACTGCGGAGGTTTCCCCCCCATGTGCGGCATCGTCGGCGCCATCGCCCAGCGGCCCGTGGCGGCCATCCTGCTGGAGGGCCTAAAGCGGCTCGAATACCGCGGTTACGACTCCGCCGGGCTCGCCGTGCTGAGCAGCGAGAACGGCATGCGCCGGCTGCGCACCCTCGGCAAGGTGTCGAAACTGGTGGACGCCTGCGCGGTGGAGCCCCTGGACGGAACCCTCGGCATCGCCCACACGCGCTGGGCGACGCATGGCGAGCCGTCCACCGAGAACGCGCACCCGCACCTGTCCGGCGAGCGCTGTGCCATCGTGCACAACGGCATCATCGAGAACCATGCGCGGCTGCGCGCCGAGCAGATGGCCGCCGGGCACAAGTTCACGTCCCAGACCGACACCGAGGTCATTGTCCACGCCATCTACGATGAGCTGGCGGCCGGGCATTCGTTGGTCGAGGCGGTGCGCCGCACCACCGTGCGGCTCGACGGCGCCTATGCCCTCGGCGTCATCGACGCACGCGATCCGACCCGACTCATCGCCGCCCGCCAGGGCAGCCCGCTGGTCATCGGCATCGGTTTCCAAGAACATTTCATCGCCTCCGACGTGTTCGCACTGCTGCCGGTGACGAACCGCTTCATGTTCCTTGAAGAAGGCGACCTCGCGGAGCTCAGGCTCGACGGCGTCACCATCTGGAACCGCGACGGCGAGGTCGTGCAGCGCCCGGTAAGGGAATCCTCCGTCGCCGCGGACTCCGCCGAGCGCGGCGAGTATCGGCACTTCATGCAGAAAGAAATCTTCGAGCAGCCGCGCGCCATCGCCGACACGCTCGAAGGGCGGCTCGGCGCCGAGCGCGTGCTGCCGGAGGCCTTCGGGCTGGAGGCCGAGGCCGTGCTCGCGAACGCGCAGGCGGTGACCATCGTCGCCTGCGGCACCAGCTATCACGCCGGGCTGGTGGCGAAGTACTGGGTCGAGGCCCTCGCCAACATGCCCTGCCAGGTCGAGGTCGCGAGCGAGTACCGCTACCGCAAGCACGTGGTGCCGAAGGATGCGCTCTTCGTCACCATCTCGCAGTCCGGCGAGACCGCCGACACGCTCGCGGCGCTGCGCATCGCGAAAGACAGCGGCTACGCCAAGACCCTCGCCATCTGCAACGTGCCGGAGAGCTCGCTGGTGCGCGAGTCCGATCTGGTGCTGCTGACCCACGCGGGTCCGGAGATCGGCGTCGCCTCCACCAAGGCCTTCACCACCCAGCTCGTGGCGCTGCTGTTGCTTACCATCAGCCTCGCCCGCACCCGCGGCATGGATACGACCGCGGAGGCCCGGGCGGTGGCGCTGCTGCGCGGGTTGTCGGCGCAGATCGAAGCGGTGCTCGCCATCGACCCGCAGATCGCGCGCCTCGCCGAGCGCTTCGTCGAGAAGCGCCACTGCCTGTTCTTGGGCCGCGGCGAGCAGTACCCCATCGCAATGGAAGGGGCGCTCAAGCTCAAGGAGATCTCCTACATCCACGCCGAGGCCTATCCCGCCGGCGAGCTCAAGCACGGGCCGCTGGCCCTCATCGACGAGGACATGCCCGTCGTCGCCGTCGCACCGAACAACGCGCTGCTCGAGAAGCTCAAGTCCAATCTCGAAGAAGTCCGCGCCCGCGGCGGCCAGCTCTTCGTCTTCGCGGACACCCAGGTGCCGATGCAGGAAGAGGCCGGCATCACCGTCATTCGCCTGCCCGAGACCGACGATCTCATCGACCCGCTCGTGTTCACGATCCCGATGCAGCTCCTCGCTTACCACGTCGCAACGCTGAAGGGCACCGACGTCGACCAGCCGCGCAACCTGGCCAAGTCCGTGACCGTGGAGTAGCCGCGTCCTCGGTGGTCGATCGCCCCGGCCGGGGCCTGCAAGGTTGCCAGCGGAGGACGCCCACATGAGCACGCAGTCATCGGAGCGCGCCGACGCCTTCAGCGGGGACCCGGCGAGCCTTTGGGTCCTGATCCCCGCCACCGAGTACCAAGTGCCGGCGGCGCCGGCCGCGAGTGCGGCGCGTGCCCGTTGGACCTCGCTGCGGCGTCTGTTCGGCGGCAGCAGTGATGTTGCGGAGCAGCCGGCCCGCGCGCTGGCGGAATTGCACGGGCTGTCCCCGCAACGCCTGGACGCGCTGGTGGCGCCACTGTGCTGGGAGGCGGGCGCCGCGGCACTCGAAGACGTGCTTGCGGACGGCGACAACGCGGCGCCGGTGAGCTTTCTAGTCGGGCCGCCCCGCAGCGGACACGCCGAGCTGCTGCGCTGCTGGGCTCGGCAGCAGGGTGCTCCGGTGGTGGACGCACCCGACGCGGCGGCCATCCTCGCGGGCGGCCGCGATTGGCTCGATGCCCGGCTCCCCGAGCAGGACGACGCCAGGGCGGACGCCCCAACCGGCCAGCCCGGCCCTTGGGTGCTGCCGCGGCTGGAGCACTGTTGGCTGCGCCACGCCGCGGGGCTCGATCTGGTGCGGGAGCTGCTGGCGCGGGCGCTGGACGGCGCGCTCGGGCGCGGCGTCATCGCTTGCGACAGTTGGGCCTGGGCCTTCCTGCGGCATGTGGCGCCCCTGCCGAGCCGTCCGCCCTGGACGCTGTGCGCCTTCGACGGCGAGCGACTCGCCGCCCTGCTGCGGGCACTGGTGGCGTCCGACGGCAGCGGCCCGGTGCACTTCCGCAACGCGCAGACCGGCAAGCCCGTGCTCACCGTCGCGGCCGATGACGGCGGCAGCAACAGCAACGCATTGCAGTCCCTCGCCGCCCGCTGCCGCGGCAACGCCGGGCTGGCACGGCTGGTTTGGCGCGCCCTGCTGCGGGCCGAGCCGGAGCGCGACGCCGGCCCGCAGGCGAGCGCCGACGCGGGCACGACCATCTGGGTGGCGCCCTGGCCGGCGGCGACGCCGCTCGGGGCCGATGCCGACGCCGACGAGCCGTTGGCCCTGCTGATCCATGCCCTGCTGCTGCACGACGGCCTGCCCGCCGAGCAGCTCGCGGAGTTACTGCCGCTGCGCCGCTTTCGCGTACAGGCAATGCTGCTGCGGCTGGCGGAAGCGGGCGCCGTGCGCAAGACGGCGTGCGGGCGCTGGCGCATCAGCGCCGCTGGCTATCCCGAAGCGCGCGAGCTGCTGCGCGCCCAGGGCCTTTTGCTCGATGACTTCTAGCGAGGCGAAGCCTCAGACCGACCAGGACGCGGCGCCTTGTCTTGCGCAGCCCGCTCGTCGGCGCATTGAACCAAGGGCCAAGGGCCGAGGCGGACTCCCTTGGCCCTCGGCCCTCGGCCCTTTTGCCTGCAAGCGCCGTGTCGTCGTGAAACTTGACTCATCTGCCAACATTCGGCGCCGTCAAGCAATGCAATCTAGTGGGGTTGGATGATGGAGCGAACGCTGACGGACCTATTGAGCACGGACGTTTTCAGAACACTCGGCACCGGGGGCTTGTGGGAGCTTGGGCTCATTCTGGCCGCGGCGACCCTGCTCATCGTGCTCTTGCAGAAGAGCCTGCCCTGGCTGGCCAATCGGCTGCGCGGCCGGCGCCGCCACCTGCTGCTGGCCATGGTGCCGCTGCTGCGGCTTGTCATCATCATCGGCGCCTTCCTGCTCATGGTGCCGCGGGTTATCGAGCCGTCGCTGCAGAACATGGTCGCGGTGCTCGGCTCGCTCGGCCTTGCGCTCGGCTTTGCGCTGAAGGACTACGCGAGCAGCCTGGTGGCGGGCATCGTCGCGGTCGGCGAGGCGCCCTACCGCAACGGCGACTGGGTGGAGATCGACGGCATCTATGGCGAGGTGCGGCACGTCGGCGTGCGTGCGCTGCAGCTCGTTACCCCGGACGACAATCTGGTCACCATCCCGCACCAACTCCTGTGGACGCAGCCCATCAGCAATGCCAACAACGGCAATCCGCGGCTCCAGTGCATCGCAGACTTCCATGTCGCGCCGATTCACGATGGGGCGCGGGTGCGCGCGGTGCTGGAGGACGTCGCCCTGACCAGCGCCTATATCGCCCTCAATGAGCCCATCGTCGTGATCGTGCAGGAACAGCCCTGGGGCACCCGCTACCGGGTGCGCGCCTATCCCATCGACGCCCGCCAGCAGTTCCGCTTCGCAAGCGACTTGAGCGTGCGCGGCAAGGCGCAGTTGCTGCGTCTGGGTATCGCACTGGCCAGCGTGCCGGCGCTGGCCGAGACAGCCGCAGGCTGAGCCCTGTTGCCGCCGGCAAACGGGCGCCCCACCCGGGACACTCTCGTTTACGGGTGAAACACCGCCGTGCCGCCCCGCCTCAGGGTTGCGAGCGCGACGATGGGGTCCACCGCCGCACGCTCGCCGGGGCTCAGTTCCGTGAGCACCACCACGTCCGCGCCGAGCTGCTGGCCGACGCGGATCTGCCGAAAATGCACCCGAGCGCACCAGCGCAGGACGCAGGGCGGCAGAGCCGCGAAGCGACCTGCCCAGGCAGAGCCGTGGCGCTGCTTGATGGGCAATCGGGCCGAGGGCCGAGGTAGCGCCTTGGCCCCCGGCCCTTTGGTGCACTTGCGGCAACGAGCGGGGCTGCGCAAGACGACGCTCCGTGCCCTGGGGGGGCTATGCCTCGCTAGATTGCTTGACGGCACCGAATGCCGCAGCGCCGCAGGGTCCGCTCCGCGAACCGTCCGTGCTAGTAAGAAGTTGTGATCGAGACCACCTCGCGCAGGCAGCCCCTACTGCATCAGCGCGTTGTGCCGGGTCGTGATGGAACGGGGCAGCGTGGGTCGCGCAGGGATATCACCCATTCCTGAGCCGTGGTATCACCCGCGATTGGCCGCACGGCGCATGCCGACCACCAGGAGCCCGAGCGCAAGCAGCGCCGCGGTGGCAGGCGCAGGCGCAGGTGCGGCGCTGGTCTTGCTCGCGCTGCCGACGTAGAGGTCGTCCAGCGTGGGGTACACACTGCCGGGCGCGGTCACGGTGACATCTGTAATGGCGAGGCTGCTGGTCAGCCCGAAAAAGTCACCTTTGGCCACGGTGGTGCTCCAAGCTGTGCCCCCGATGAGATCAAAGGACAGGCCGACGTTACCAGCGACGCTATTGCCGCTCGCATCGGTTGGAAAAAACCAGCCGCCAAATGCAGTCACCACGCCCTGGTCCATTGTGACGTTCAAGTCGTCCGAGTAGGTGTTTGTAGACAGTGCGACGTCGCCACCCGGAGCGACGACGAAGAGCCCTTTAACCGCACTTACCCTGTAGCTGAACCCGTTGCTTGGACCGAGCGTCAGCTCTGTGGGGTCTGGGTTCGTCGTCAGCCCGTCGAAGCTCTCCAGATAGAAGGGGTCGATGGCGTCAAGGAAACTCGCCTCGTCGCTGTAGGTCATAACCCCGGCTTGGGTACTCGGAAAAGTCGCGACGAGCATCGCGATGATGGGTAGGACACGCAGGTGGTTTGGCATGGTCAGGATCTTCGCTAAGCGGAGCTGATTGCGGGCGCCGGCTGTGATGCGGCGAGCCGCCGCAGATTTTCACCGCCCTTGCGCCAGCGAAATTCCGAACGAATCGTCAAATCCGGAGATCAGTGGGGGCGTCTCTGCCGGCCCCATGCGGGCACCGAGCAGCACAAGACCCAAGCCAGGAGCAGCGGCGCCGGTAACAGCCCGGCGCGCCGACAACAGGAGACGTGGACGCTCGGTGCGTTGGAGCATCGGTGTGTCAGTTTTTTTTACACTCCCAACTCGACTGTTTGAGGACCTGCCGGCAGGCGCTCCGCGCGCGCCCGGGGAGCCGGACAGTAATAGTCAGCAAATCAATCATCTGTCCGCGTGTCGATCGACCGTTGGGCGGCATCGATGACGTTGGCGCGCAGTTTGCGTTGTTGCCTGGCGGGGCCGCTGGATTGCGGAAAGATGTCAAATGGGCGGCAGCGCCCCGAGTGCCCGGCAGCCCGGAGACCCCGGCACAGCAACACGCTGCGTGGCGCGGCGCTTCCCTTGCGCATCGTCAAGTCAAGCTGACGCGAAGTATGTCAATCTTTTTTGTCAGGCACAGCGGTCCGTGGGACCGCCGACATCCATCGCCGGCAGCGGCCGGCCGGGCGTCGGCGCGGACGGACCGACGCCTCAAGCCGGCACACCGCTGAACGGTCCTCCCGGCAGGAGAACACACGTTGAATAACCACAAGACGGTTTCCTTCGACAACGAACCGCTCATCCTCGTGGACGCCGACGACAACGTCACCGGCTACGAGACCAAGGTCAACGCGCACTTAGGCGATGGGCTGCTGCACCGCGCCTTCTCGATCTTTCTGTTTACGGAAGACGACCAGGTGCTGCTGCAGCAGCGCAGCGGCAAGAAGCCGCTGTGGCCGCTGTACTGGTCCAACAGTTGCTGCAGTCACCCGCGTAAGGGCGAGACCTACGAGCAGGCCGTGCATCGGCGCCTGCGCGAGGAGTTGACCATCGACGCGGACCTTGAGTATCTGTATCGGTTCGAGTATCACGCCGTCTTCGGCGATGCGGGCTCCGAGCACGAGCTCTGCTCGGTGTTCGTCGGCAAGGTGCCGGCGCCCGTGCGCATCGACGTGAACCCGAGCGAGATCGCCGCCTGGCGCTGGATGCCGAGCGCCGCGGTTGACCGGCTCATCGCCGACGAGCCGGACGCGGTGACGCCCTGGTTCGTCATGGAATGGCAGCGGCTGCGCACCGAGTTCCGCGAGACCATCGCCGGGCTGCGCCCCCGTGGCATGATCTCCGCCGCCTGAGCGCCCGCCGCCCCACCCACGCGCATGCCTCGGCGCCGCGGCGCTCCGCCGCCGCGGCCCGAGTGCCTGTGCTGGAAATTGATGCCGACAACGCTTTTCGCCGACAACGCTTCTCGCCGACAACGCTTCTCGCCGACGACGCTTCTCGCCGACGACGCTTCTCGCCGACAACGCTTCTCGCCGACAACGCTTCTCGCCGACAACACTTTTCGCCGACAACACGTTCCAAGGCGCCATGCCCGCACCTACCGACACCCTCCATTCCCCGCGGCTGCCGTCGCTCCTGACGCTGCCGCTCGGCCTCATCCCGGCGCGGCTGAACAGCGCCGTGCTGGCGCAGATCCTAAACCGCATGCTCAAGCCCGAGCTCGCCGACGGCGAGCTGGACTTTCTGGACCACAAGGTGCTGCGCATCAGCGTCGACGACGCCAGGCTCAGCTACCGCCTCACGTTGCGCCAGGGCCGCCTGGAGGCGGCCCGGCCGGGCACTGCGGACGACGTCAGCATCGAGGGCAACACCTTTGAGTTCCTGCTGCTGGCCACCCGCCGCGAAGACCCCGACACGCTCTTCTTCAACCGCCGCCTGCGCCTCGGCGGCAGCACCGAGCTGGGGCTCTACACCAAGAACCTGCTCGACAGCATCGAGCTGGAATCCCGCGCCGGCCCGCTGCTCGGCGTGATGAATCGCGCGACAGAACTGCTGAGCCGCTTCGGCGTGCAGCGGGGTTGAGTGAAGATTCAAGAACAACCGGTCCACTCGTCGTCCGGGTGTACGGCGAGCTTCGCATCGGATGCCGCCTGCACCTCAAGCGGGCTGTAAGTGCAGACGGTCCGCAGAGCGACCCTGCAGCCGCCGCCCTCCGTACATACAAGGGTCCGCTCTGCGGACCATCCGCTGGGGTTGCCGCAGCTCCGTAGCGTCCGCTCTGCGCTCGCCCCGTTCCAAGCTTGACTCATCTGCAAACATTCGGCGCCGTCAAGCAATCTAGTGCAGCAGCGCGGAAGTCCCGAGACCGTTCCCGGGTACGCCGACTTTAGTCGGCCCCTGGGGACGGCGGACTTCAGTCCGCCAAAGGCACGAAATCGAATGGTCTCGGGATCTCCGCAGCGAAGCACTAGGGGGACGGGATAACACGCCAGGGTATCCGGCGCATCGCGTCGCGGGCTTCGCCGGATGTCGGCTCCGGCGCGAAGCGGATGCCCGATCCAGGTCAATGCGCCGGACGACTGTTGCAGCAATATTACGTTGCGCAGCCGTCACCAGGCCTGTTCCGCGTTTCGCGCGGCCGATCCCTGTGCGATGCGTTGCGCGTTTGCAACAATATGCACCAGGGTACAGACCATGCAGAGAACGAGCCTTTGCGCCGGGGAGCGCGAGCGCAAGCCCGGTACGGACCGGCATCGCGGCGGACGTGCCGCCATCATCGCGGGCCTCGCCGCGGCGGTCTTGACCGCCGGGGGGCCGGGCTTGGCCACCGAGGGCGGCGGCTCGCACTATCCGAACGGCGCCGAGGACTTCATGGTCGGCGCGCTGCCGCCGCCCGGGAACTACTTCATCAATTACTTGAGCTGGTACAGCGCCGACACCTTCCGGGATGACGACGGCGGGCGGCTGTTCGAGGATTTCGACCTGGACGTGGTCGCCAACACCTTTCGGTTCATCCACGTGACCGAGCACAAGCTCTTCGGCGCCAACTGGGCGCTGCATGCCTTTGTGCCGCTCGTGAACGTGGATGTGTCCCGGCGCATCGCACCGCCCTTCGCGCGCGAGAGCGACGACCGCTTCGGCTTGGGCGACATCATCGTCGATCCGTTCATCCTCGGCTGGCACGGCAAGGACTGGCACATCACCACGGGGCTGGACATCTACCTGCCGACCGGCAGCTACGACAAGGACCGGCTCGCCAACCCCGGGCGCAACTACTGGACCTTCGAGCCGGTGCTCGCGCTCACCTATCTCAGCCCGGCCGGATTCGAGGCCTCGGCGAAGCTGATGTACGCCATCAACACCGAGAACCATGCGACCGACTACCACTCCGGCCAGGAGTTTCATGCCGATTACACCCTCGGCTACCACACCGGCCCCTGGAGCCTCGGCGTCGGCGGCTACTACTACCAGCAGACCACCGACGACGAGCTGAACGGCCAGACCTTCCTCGACGGCTTCCGCGGACGCGCCTTCGCCATCGGCCCGCAGGTGAAATACAGCCACAAGAACATGGCCTTCACGGCGAAGTATCACGCCGAGACGGCGGTGGAGAACCGGCCCGAGGGCGGTAGCCTCTGGCTCAAGTTCCTTTACGCCTTCTGAGGGCGTCGGCTGAGGCTCCGGAGGCGGAGTCTCAGACCGACAGGGGCCGAGGGCCGAACGGAGGAGGGTTCCCTTGGCCCTCAGCCCTTGGCCCTTGCCCCATCAAGCCGCCACCAGCGCATCCATACCGGCGGCGCCGTGCCAGTAGCCGTCGCAGGGGCCGGTGGGCATGAGGCGGGCCAGCGGCTCGGCGGACGCGGTGGGCTCCAACTCGCCGGTCAGCACGCGGTGGAAGAGGTCGATGACCTGATCCATGTGCTCGGACTGCGGGCTGATGCGCAGGATGTCCACGCTGAGTGCGCGAAGATCCGCCAGCGCCGGCAGCAGGTTCATGGTGCGGGCGGACTGGGTCTGGATGCCGTTCAGCGCCAGGAAGCGATTGTCGTCCTGGGTCTCGACCACCAGGCCGTCCGGGTGCTCGATGCAGGCGTCGCGGCAGTCGTCCTTCGGCAGGTTCACGGCGCGGGCCGTGAAGCAGCGCGCCGAGTACGCGAGCGGCAGCCGGCCGTAGGCGAAGACCTCGGTCTCCACGCCGGCCGGGCGCAGCCGCTGCATCTCGGCCAGCGCCTCGCGGGTCAGCTCCACCGGCAGCACCCAGCGCATGCAGCCGTCGGCGGCGAGCAGCGCCAGCGTGCGGTCGTTGTAGATGTTCACGCTGTGGCCGACGGCGAAGGGCCGCCCGCGCAGCAGTTGCACGGCGCCGATGTCGTTGGCCTCCACCAGGTAGTCATCCTGGCCGCAGAGGGCGCGCAGGCGCTTCAGCTCCGACTCCGCCTCCAGCAGCGCGAGGGTCGAGAGCACGACCTCCTTGCCGGCGGCCTTGAGCGTGGCGGCGATGTCCAGCCAGTCCTCGAAGCGCACCAGATTGCGCTTGGAGCAGATGGTCTCGCCGAGATAGACAATGTCGACGGGGCTCTCGGCCACCATCGCGTAGAAGTCGTCCACCTGTGCCTTCGGCCAGTAGTAGGAGATCGGGCCTAGGGACAGGCGCGGGTTGTTGCTGGTGCTGGTGCTGGTGCTGTTGCTCGTCATGGGTCGGTCTTCCGCGCTCATTGCCAGGGCCGGTGATAGGGGCCGAGCGTGGTCTGTGCGCCCTCGGACACCTTGGCCAGCTCCGCGGTCCACTCCGGGCGCGGCGCGAAGTGCTCGGGGTCGCGGGCGAAGGCGTCCAACGCTTGACGCCAGACGCGGGTCACCTGCTGCACGTAGACGGGGCTGCGCTGGCGGCCTTCGATCTTGATGGCCGACACGCCGGCGGCGGCGAGCTGCGGCAGGAGCTCCATCGCGTTCAGGCTCACCGGGTCCTCGATGGCGTGGTAGGTGTTGCCGCCGGCGCGGTAGGTGCCCTTGCACAGCGTCGGATAGCCGACGTTCTCGCCCTTTGGATGGCGCTGGATCAGCACGCCGCCCAGGCGGGTGTCGAGGCCGTTGTCGGTCTCGATCCACTCCACGTGGCTGGCCGGCGAGCAGGCGCCGTAGGTGTTGGGCGAGCGCCCGGTGGCATAGGACGACAGGATGCAGCGCCCCTCCACCATCACACACAGGCTGCCGAAGCCGAACACCTCGATCTCCACCGGGCTCTGCTCGATGACGTGCTGCACCTGCGCCATGGACAGCACCCGCGGCAGCACCGCGCGCCGGATGCCGAAGTGCTCGTGATAGAACCGGAGCGCCTCGTAGTTGGTCGCCGAGCCCTGCACGGACAGGTGCAGGTTGAGCTTGGGATGCCGCCGGGCCGCGTAGTCCAGCACGCCGATGTCGGCGCAGATCAGCGCATCGACGTTCAGCGCCGCGGCCTGGTCCACGGCCTGCTCGAAGCGCTGCATGCCGTCCGGGCGCGGATAGGTGTTCATGGCGATGAACACCCGCTTGCCCTTGCCCTTGGCGTAGCGAATGCCCTCGGCGAGCTTGCTCGGCGTGAAGTTGAGCCCGGCGAAGTGCCGCGCGTTGGTGTCGTCACGAAAGCCGGTGTAGACGGCGTCGGCGCCGTTATCGACGGCGGCCTTCAGCGACGGCAGGTTGCCGGCGGGGCAGACGAGCTCCATAGGAAATTCTCGTGTTGGGGTCTGGTTCGATTGGCTACGGCGTTTCGCGGCTACTGCGCGCTTGTCCATGGTCTTAGTACGGAGTACGGAGTGCGGGGTACGGAGTACGGAGTACGAAGTACGGGCGGTGCCGCACTGCGCCGCTCGGGCGCACCCGTACTCCGTACTTCGTACTCCGTAATTCCTAAACCCTGCCGCGTCCCGCGCCGCCGCAGTTCCGCCTCGATGCCGTTCAGCACGGCCCATTTCTTCGTGCACCAGTCGGGCGCGAGCAGGATGTCGCGGGTGGCCGTGCCGGTGACGCGGTGGAACGTCACCTCCGCCGGCGTGCGCTCGATGAGGTCGCAGGCGATGGCGACGTACTGCGCCATGGTCAGCGGCCTATAGCCGCCGGCGCGCCAGTCCTTTGCGAGCAGCGTGTGCCGCACCACGTGCAGTGGGTGCAGCTTGAGCCCGTCGGTGCCGAGATCCAGCACGCGACCGAGGCTCGCGAGCGCGGCCTCGCGCCCCTCGCCGGGCAGCCCGACAATGAGATGCGTGCACACCGGTAAGCCCCGCCGCCGCGCCGCGAGCACGGTGCGCCGGTACTCGCCGAAGCCATGGCCGCGGTTCACCCGTGCGAGCGTCGCGTCGAAGGCCGATTGCAGGCCGAGCTCAAGCCAGACCTCGTGGCCCGCGTCGCGCAGCTCGCACAGCAGGTCCAGCACCGCGTCCGGCACGCAGTCAGGGCGCGTGCCGACGGACAGCCCGATCACGTCCGGCTCCGCCAGCGCGGCGCGGTAGAGCCGGCCCAGGCGCTCCACGTCGCCGTAGGTGTTTGTGTACGCCTGGAAGTAGGCGAAGAAGCGCTCGGCGCCGGTGCGCTTCTTCACCACCCGCCGGCCCGCGTCGATCTGCGTGGCGACGTCCGGCAGCGCATCGGCATGCGGGCTGAAGGACACGTTGTTGCAGAACGAGCAGCCGCCGCGGCCCTTGCTCCCGTCGCGGTTCGGACAACTGAAGCCCGCGTGGATCGCGAGCTTGTGCACGCGCCGGCCGTAGCGGCGCAGCAGGTCTTGGCCGAAGGTGTTGACCAGGTCGGAGAGGGGCATCTGGCGTGGTTGGCGGCGTCGCGTGGTGCAGCGGAGCGGGCGCTTCCGTCCGAACCGCGCACGCTCTCACACCGACAACCGGGGAGCAATGATGCTGGTCAAGCCGTGGGGCGGGACGGAGTACGGAGTACGGAGTACGGAGTGCGGAGTACGGAGTACGGAGTACGGCGGCCCCCGCGCACTGCGCACTTCGCACTGCGCACTACGCACTTCGTTTGGATTCCAGCCTCGCCCGCGGCAGGCCGCTTGAGTATCCTCTCGGCTCTTCCAAACGCCGCGTCCCCGCCCATGCATTCCGTCATCGACCACCTCGACCTCGCCACCACGGCGCCTATTCAGATCATCGACATCACCAGCCAGGTCCGCGAGCGCGTGCGGGCCGCCGGGCTGCGGCACGGGCTGGTCACGCTGATCTCGCGCCATACCACGGCCCGCGTGAACCTGAACGAGCGCGAGGAGCGCCTGCAGCAGGACATGGTGACCTTCCTGAAGCGCCTGGTGCCGCGCGACGGCGACTACGGCCACAACATCGCCCCGGTGGATGATCGCGACAACGCCCACGCGCATCTGCTCGGGCTCTTCGTCAACGCCTCCGAGAGCATCCCCGTCGCCGACGGCGAGCTGCTGCTCGGCGAGTGGCAGTCGGTGTTCTTTGTGGAGCTCGACGGGCCGCGGCCGCAGCGCCAAGTCACCATCCAACTGCTGGGGAGCTTCGCGCCATGACCACCGACGACATCGCCGGCTTCTACGCCGAGCTGTCCCAGCTCGACGCCGACGCCCACCTGCTGCTCGACTATCGCATCGAATGCACCGGCGACCCGCGCACCGCCGCGGCGCATCTGGCCAGCGAGCAGTCCACGGCGCAGTGGCGCCGCGTCGGCGTGGATGAAGACTATCGGCCTCGGTTCGCCGCCAAGGTGGTGGACCTGGAGGTCGAAACGGTCCTGCACGGCACCAGCTCGCCGCTCGAACCGGCCGTGACCGAGCCCCTTAGCGTCTGCCGCGTGCGCATCGCCCATCCGCACGCCAACTTCGGCCCGCGGCTGCCCAATCTGCTGTCCGCCGTGCTCGGCGAGGGCGCCTTCTTTGCGCCGGGCATCCCGCTGGTGAAGCTGCTGGACATCGAGTTTCCGGACGCCTTTCTGGCGCACTTCGATGGGCCGCGCTTCGGGCTTACAGGCTTGCGCGATCTGTGGCAGATCCATGCGCGGCCGTTCTTCTTCGGCGTCATCAAACCGAACATCGGCCTGGCGCCCGAGCCCTTTGCAGCGCTGGGCCTCGCCGCCTGGCGCGGCGGGCTCGACATCGCGAAGGACGACGAGATGCTCGCGGACCCGGACTGGTCGCCCATCGCCGAGCGCTCGCGGCTGCTCGGCGCCGCCCGCCGGCAGGCGGAGCAGGAAACCGGCGTGCCCAAGGTCTATCTCGCCAACATCACCGATGAGGTCGACCGGCTCGCGGACCTGCACGACACCGTGGTCGGCAACGGGGCCAACGCCGTCATGGTCAACGCGCTGCCGGTGGGCCTCAGCGCCGTGCGCGCGCTGCGCAAGCATGCGACGGTGCCGCTGGTGGCCCACTTCCCGGTCATCGCCGCCATGAGCCGGTTGCCGAGCTTCGGCGTGCACACGCGCGTGCTGACCAAGCTGCAACGCTTGGCCGGCTTCGACGTCATCATCATGCCCGGCTTCGGTCCACGCATGATGACCGCCGAGGACGAGGTGCTGGAGTGCATCGCCGCCTGCACCGAGCCCATGGGTCCGATCAAGCCCGCGCTGCCCGTACCCGGCGGCAGCGACTCGGCGGCGACGCTGGAGCGCGTGCATGCCAAGGTCGGCAGCGCCGACTTCGGCTTCGTGCCCGGGCGCGGCGTGTTCAGCCATCCGCACGGTCCCACCGGCGGGGCGGCGAGCCTGCGCCAGGCGTGGGATGCCATCGCCGCGGGCGTGCCCGTGGCCGAGCATGCAGCGCAGCATGCGGAGCTGGCGGCGGCGCTGGCGGCGTTTGGCTGAGCAGGAGGCGGCGTTTGGCTGAGCAGGATCCCTGGCAATCAGTGGGCGTGGCTGTTACTTTTGGCTCCATACAAAACTGTAGAGACAGCCGCATGGGCACGCAGATCTCCGCGCATATCGCCGATGAAACCCGCCGTCAGATGGAAGCCTTCGTGCAGCGCCACGGCGTGACCAAGGCGCGCCTCATTGAAGACGCGCTCCAACACCACCTGCTCGCATTGCGCGAGATCCCGCAGGATCTCGTCATCCCCGGCCGTCTGGTCGTCACCGAGGCGTCCCTGGCAGACATCGCGGACGCGCTTGCGGCCGGCGCACCGCCCACGCCGGCCCTGCGCGAGCTGATGGCCGAGGATGCCTGACTTCGTCATCCGCGCCCTGGCGCGGGCTGACGAGCGGGGCGACTTTACCAGCGGCGACATCGACCTCGACCGATTCTTCCGGCGCTTCGCCGGGCAGAATCAGTTCCGCCATCACATCGGCACCAGCTACGTTGCCGTCGGCGACGGGCGCATCCTCGGCTTTGCAACCATCAGCGCCGGCGAGATCACCGGCGCGACGCTGAGCCAGTCGCTGCGCAAGCGCCTCCCCGACTACCCGCTCCCGATCCTGCGCATCGCGCGCCTCGCCGTGGACCACCGCGCGCAGCGGCGCGGCGTCGGCCGCGCGCTGCTGCGCTTCACGTTGCGGCTCGGGCTGGATCTGCGCGAGCGCTGCGGTTGCGTCGGCGTACTGGTGGACGCCAAGCCGGCGGCCGTGCCCTTTTGCGACCAGCTCGGCTTCATTCGGCTCACGGCCGTGCAGGGCCAGCTCGGCGATCGGCCGGAGCCGCAGCCGATGTTTCTGCCGATCCGGCTGGTCGAGGCGGGCGTGGGCGATTGACGGACAGCGACCTGCCGACGCAAGCAACCGGTCGACGGGTCATGCCGGCATCGGCGAGCACGGTGCCGGAGGCAGTCAGCACGCGCGGCAAGCGGCGCGGGGTCTCCGCCGGGTTGATGATCCGCTCGTCACGGCGCGGCACCCACGAGCCTCAGGCCCTGCTCGACGCGCGCCAGGATGGCCTGCAGCGTCGGCGCGGCTTCGATGGCCAGGTTCAGCAGGGCCGCGTTCTTCTCCGGCTCATCGGGATACTCGTGCGCAAACTGGTTGCGGATCGCGCGTAGCTCCGGCCAGTCCTCGGCCCGCTCCAAGTAGCCCAACTGCTCCAGACGGTTGAGCTTGTCCAGCATCGGCCGGCGCTCGTAGGGCTCTTGCAGATAGTCCAGTACGGCCGGCAGCAGGCGGCTGCCGATGGCGTCCTGAAGCTTGCCGAAGCGCAAGACGAACTGATCCAGGTCCTGCACCGCTTCGGCATCGAGCGACTGCAAGCCCGCCCCGGTCAGCGGCAAGCGGGGCGCCAAGGCGTCGAGCGCGTAACGCATGTAGTGCTCGTGCTGCCGGCACTCGCGCCAGGCCTGTTCAAGACGCAGCTTCGCGATGTCATCGGTCATAAGCGGATTCCGGTCTGCTCGGCGATGGCGAAGATCGGCGGGCGCACCCGCCGGCCCGGGTAGTCCACCAGCACATCGATGCGCTGCTCGCCGAGCGCCCGCTGCACCTGCACCTTGAAGGCGATTTCGGCGCGTGCGACGGCGTCCGGATCGGCGAGCGAGGTGTTGATCAGCAGATCGATGTCGCCACCGCGCTTGCTGTCGTCGGTGCGCGACCCGAACAGGCGCACCGCGGCATCGGCGCCGAAACAGGCCCGTGCGGCGTCTTTGATGACCAGACGCTGCTCGTCGCTCAAGCGCATGTGGCAAACCTATGGGGCGGGCTCGCTGCCGCTGGGTGGGACGTCGGAACTGCGGACAGCGCGCGACCGTTTCTGTTCGTTATCGTGCTCGTCATCCTGCGCAATCCGACGACGAGACCGACTACGACAACGACAACGAAAAACGCTTCGCCGGTTCGTTCAGACGACGCAAAGGACTCAAGCCTCCGCGCGCGCCGAGTTTCCCCGAGGCACCTGCGCAGACGCAAGCGCCTTGGCGCGCGGCGCCTCGGCAGCAGACGCGCAACGGCCGACGATAGCTGCGTTAGACTTTCGCCATTGCAACCAAGCCGGGTCAGTCCAGACCATGACCAACCTTTGCATCGACCTGCCGGACCAGCTCGCTGAGCAATTGACCACCCTCAGCGCCGAGACCGGCCGCAGCGCCGGGGACATGATCGCCGAGGCACTCAACGAGTACCTAGGCGATTTGGAGGATCTCGCCATCGCCGAGCGGCGGCGGGCGGAGTTTCTGGCCGAAGGCGGCGCCACGTACTCGCTGGATGATGTGGAGCGCGCGCTTGGCCTGGACGACTAGGTTCACCGACCGCGCGAAGAAGGACCTCGCGAAGCTCGACAAGCCCGTCGCTAAGCGCGTCACTGAGTACCTGCGGCGTCACGTCGACAACGCCGGCGACCCGCGGGCTGTCGGCGAGGCCCTGCACGGCGACCGGCTCGGCAATTTCTGGAAGTACCGCGTCGGCGACTACCGCATCATCGCGGAGATTCAGGACCGACAGGTGCGGGTTCTGCTCATCCGCGTCGGCCATCGGAGCCGGGTCTACCACCGCTGACGGCGGCGCCCTTCACCCTTAAGCTCCATCTGGTGACACCGCTCCAGCGGTGTCACCCGTCTGGCGGCGCTCCGCGCCGAGGCCGGCCGGGCCGTTGCCCCTCGTGCGGATGCGGCGCGGCGGTTTGGTGCTCGGGGCGCAGAGCGCCCGGAGCTGCGTGACACCGCTGGAGCGGTGCCACGAGAGAAGCACTAGGTTCACCGATTTCGCCAAGAAGGACCTGGCGAAGCTGGACAAGCCCCGGCACCACAACGAATCTGGTTCAGTCCAGTCCATGACCAACCTGTGCATCGACCTGCCGGACCAGCTGGCGGAACAATTGACCACACTCAGTGCCGAAACCGGCCGCAGCGCCGCGGACGTGATCGCCGAGGCACTCACCGAGTATTTGGGCGAGATCGGGGGGGATCTGGAAGACCTCGCCATCGCCGAGCAGCGGCGGGCGGAGGTGCTCGCCGGCCAGGAGCCGACGATCCCACTCGAAGCGGTCATGCAGCGGTATGGCCTGGAGGATTGACCTGACCCGAGCCGCCGATGGCGAGCTGGACAGACTCGACCAATAGACCGCGCGGCGCATCCTGCACCAGCGCCTCCGCCCGCTCCATGATCCGCGGACGTTGGTCGAGCCGCTGCACGGCGACAGACTCGGCTGCTTCTGGAAGTACCGCGTCGGCGACCCTGCCGGCCGTCAAGCTCAGCGCGCAGGCCTCAGGCGGCCCGCAACAGAATCAGCGAAGAAATCGCGCATCCAGTCGCGCGGCGAGTTGAATCGGTACGGGCCTTCCCGCGAGCCCGCGTGCCGATGATCGCCCTTGCCGCGCTCGTTGTCATAGCGCAAGACGCACCGGCCTTGGACCACATAAGCCAGCCTGTACTTCGATCTCGTGACACCGCGGGAGCGGTGTCACGAGGAAGGGGCACAGCCCGACTGGTTGTCCATCTGGTGACACCGCTCCAGCGGTGTCACCCGTCTGGCGGCGCTCCGCGCCGAGGCCGGCCGGGCCGTTGCCCCTCGTGCGGATGCGGCGCGGCGGTTTGCTGCTCGGGGCGCAGAGCGCCCGGAGCTGCGTGACACCGCTGGAGCGGTGTCACGAGAGACACATAATCCAGGCCTGGCGATCGGGATCGCTATCGGGATCGGGATCGGGATCGCTATCGGGACCGCTATCGAGATCGGAGAAACTCAAGCAGGTCCGCCGCGAGGGTCTGCTAGGAAACGGTCCCGATTCCAATCCCGAGCGGTGCCGCGATAGGCTGTGTGTAACGATGTGGGCGCAGCGCACGGACCTTCAGGCCGCCCGCAGCAGAAACTCCACCCGCACGGTGTCGTACGGAAACTCGACGCCCTCGCCAGCGACCCGCTCCAGGATGCCGGCCTGAGCCAGCGCATCGACATCGGCGCGAACGGTTCCCAAGTTGCGCCCCGTCCGTGCCGCGGCCTGTTCGACGGACACCGGCCCCGCACCCGCGACGGCCGTAAGCCAAGGCCCAGCGCTCCGCGGTCAACACCTCCCAGAGCAGCTCCGGCGTCGCGAAGGCGATGCGGGCCTCCTGCTCCGCGCCCTCGCCCTCCATCGTCGCGGCGGCATCGGCCAGGCTGTCTGCCAGGGAACGGACCTCGAGGACGACCGTGCTCATGGTTCCACCTGTTTAGATCAGCGAAGAAATCGCGCATCAAAGCGCGCGGCGAGTCGAATCGGTAGGGGCCTTCCTGCGAGCCGGCGTGGCGATGATCGCCCTTGCCGCGCTCGTTGTCATAGCGCAAGACGCACCGGCCTAGGACCACATAGGCCAGCCTGTACTTCGATCTCGTGACACCGCGGGAGCGGTGTCACGAGGAAGGGACACAGCCCGACTGGTTGTCCATCTGGTGACACCGCTCCAGCGGTGTCACCCGTCTGGCGGCGCTCCGCGCCGAGGCCGGCCGGGCCGTTGCCCCTCGTGCGGACGCGGCCCGGCGGTTTGGTGCTCGGGGCGCAGAGCGCCCGGAGCTGCGTGACACCGCTGGAGCGGTGTCACGAGAGATAGCCGAAAAAATCGCGGCTGCGCTTCGCGCAGCAAAAACAGCGACGCGGCTGTCGGAGAACAGGGAACAGAGAACAGAAGACAGAGGACAGAGAACAGAGATTCAGTGGTCAGCGGATGGGGGCCGCGCACACCACGCGGAAACCGACGTAGGGGTAGCGGAGGACCGGGAGGGAGTCGTCGCGGCCGTCGGCGCGCGCGCCGCGAGGGTCGTCGTCCCAACCGCCGCCGCGCACCACGCGCGACGCGGTGCCGCCCGGCTGTACACGCTTCGGCTTTTCATGCTCGTTCAGGCACCACTCCCAGACGTTGCCGCTCAGGTCGTCAACACCTGGCTGGTCCGCCATGTCACGCGCTCCCCCCTGCGGATAGAGGCCGACGGCGCTGGTGCGGTCGAGGTTGTGCGGGCCGACCCTGTCGTACTCCCAGGTCTCGTTGATGTTGGCGTGTCCGGGCAGGTAGTCATCGCCCCAGGGGTAGACGCGCCCCTTGGTGCCGCGGGCGGCACGCTCCCATTCCCATTCCGTCGGCAGGCGGACGATGCGCCCGTTCAGCTCGGCGCCGAGCCTGTGGGTCAGCCAGCGGCAGAAGGCCATGGCGTCGAACCAGCTCACCGTCTCGCGCGGGTGGTTGGCGATGGGCCAGCGGGCGGGCCGGTGGTCGCGGTCGGGGTCGCTCAGCCCCTGCCACCACCGCTCGTCGTCGTAGCCGTCCTCCGCGTCCAGAAAGGCCTGGAACTGGGCGTGGGTGATGGGGTAGCGGGCGATGGCGAAGGCGTCGCAGCGGCGGCGCTCCGGCTTGTCGCCGTAGAGAAACTCGCCTGCCGGCATGTCCACCCACGCGATGTCCGGCAGGCCGTCGGCCCGCAGCCCGACACCGGGCCGGTCGTCCAGCCCCAGCAGCCCGAGCGCCCGGCCGATGGCGGCGCGGGCCTCGGGGACGGGATCATGCTCGATGTCCGTCAGCCGCGGCAGCCACCGCTCGCGCAGCAACACCAGCGGGTCGTCCGGGCGGTCCGGCTGGCCGCTGGTCTGCGGCAGCGCGGCGCCGCTCTCCAGGATGCAGCGGGCAGCGACCTCCGGCTGGGCGTCCTTGAGCCAGTCCAGCACGGGCCAGCAGTCGTCGGAGTAGAGCCCCGCCAGCAGCACCGCGGTCTCCTCCCAGCCGCTGCGCTGCCACCAGCGCTCCGCGGGCCAGAGCTCGGCGGCGCCGGCCGCGATGCGCCCGCTCGCGCCGCGCAGTGCCCGGGCGGTGAAGTATTCCTGCAGCAGTTGGTGGCGGAAGCGGATCTCGGCATCGCCTTCCAACAGGGTGGCGTCCACGGCGGGCTTGAGCAGCGCCGCGTCGCCGAGCGCGTCCAGCGCATCCGCGCGCGACAGGGTCGTGGATGCGCCCGCGGCCGCGCTGTCCGGTGGCGGCTCTGCGTCGCCGCCGGCGCGCTGCATCGCCAGCGCGAGCCGCGGCAGCGCGTCCAAGAGCCGCGCCTCGCGGGCCGCCAGCGGCGCGGGATCGGCGCCCGCCGCCTCGGCACGATGTCGCTCGCGCTGCAACAGGTTGGCCACGAAGGCGCCAAACAACTCGCCGCGGTTGCGCGGCAGCCCGCCGTCGCTGTCGAGCCAGGTCACGTACAGCATGGTCAGCATGAACGGGTTGCGGGCGAGCCGCAGCAGGGAGCGCTTATCGGGCACGCAGCGGCGCCACAGGTCGTCCTCCGCACCGCTGGTCTTGGCGTAGGCGGCCTGGTCTTCCTGCGGGTCCGCGACGCCCCAGAAGGCGTCCTCGCTGCTGCCGGCGGCGAGCCAGGTGGCGAGCACGCCGGCCAGGCGCTCGTCGCCGGCGAGCTGCCAGAACAGCCGCTCGGCGCGGATGTGCCCCGGCAGGCCATGGCGCTCGGCATCGGCGAGCCAGTGCGAGAGCACGAAGCGCACGCGCTGGGGCGTTAGCGGCTCCAGCGTCAGGCTGTCCAGCGCCAGGCGGATGTCGCCGATGTAGTCGTCCTGCCGGCAGGCGACGACGCAGGGCGTCGCCACGGGCAGGGTGTCGAGGAAGGCGCGCACCGCCTGCGCCTTGGCGGCGCGCTGCTGAGCAGGCACCTCGTTCAGCCCATCGAGCAGCAGCAGCAGCCGACCCTGCCCGGCGAGGGCTGCCGCCGCAGCACCGACCACGGGCGCCTGCCGCGCCAGGTAGTTCTCCAGCGGCGTCTCGTCGGTCCAGAAGCCCAGGCTCACGAACAGTGGCAGCGGGCCGCCAGGGTCGTCCAGCGCCAGCGTCGCCTTGTCCACCGCGAGCCGGCGCAGGGTGGTGCTCTTGCCGGCGCCGGGGTCGCCGAGCAGCGCCGCGCGCTTGACGCGCTCGAAGGCGATGCGGATGTCCGGGTAGGGGGTCGCGGGCTCCGGCGCGCACTCGCCGTCGCGCGCGACAGCGCGCTCGCGCCGACGATGCAGCAGCAGCGCCATGTCCATGTCGCCGCGCCAGGGCTCCAGCAGCGGCGCGATGCGCGCCCGCGGGTTGGCCTCGGCCAAGGCGCCGAGCGGCGAGTAGCAGCGGGCGCGCGCTTCCTCGCGTTGGATCAGGTCGGCGAGGTAGGCGAGCTCTTGGTCGCGGCTCGGGAGCGCTTGCGCTGGCCTATCTGCTTCCTGCGCAACGGTGCCGTCGGCGCGCACGTGGATGTTGAACGTGCTGCCGCCAAAG
>NZ_JABX01000055.1 GCF_001469165.1 Thiohalocapsa sp. ML1
GGAGTGCGGGTGCGGAGTGCGGGTGCGGGGTGCGGGTGCGGAGTGCGGGGTGCGGAGTGCGGGGTGCGGGAGTGGATTAGCGGTTGCCGAAGTTGAAGGCCACCGAGAGCCTGAGGCCCGCGCCGCGATGCGGCTCAACCCAGTGCTTGAGGGACGGTGGAAACAGCAGCATCAGGCCGGGCTCGGGCGTCACGCGGACCTCGAAGGGCCCGTCCGCGAAGCAGAGGTCGCCGCTCGCCGCGGGCGCCGTGACGTAGTAGACGCCGGACAGCAGCTCGTCGTTTTCCTCGTGGCTGTGGCGGCTGGTGCGGCTGCCAGGCGGCATGGCGTTGAGCCAGAAGCCGCAGCGGAGCTTCGCCGCGCCGAGCCCGAGCCGCGCCGCCGCCGTGTCGCCGGCGAAGCGCAGCAGCTCGGTCAGTCCCGGCAGTCGGCCAGCGTCCAGGTACAGGTTCTCGAAGCGCCCGTCGACGCAATGGGAGCGCTGGCGGAAGTCCTGCTCCGACAGCCTTGCGAAGGCCGCGGCGAGGGGGCCGTTGAGCGTGTCGGCCGCCGGATACCAGTGCGCCGAGATGGGTGCGAGCAGGTGGGTCTCGGTGTCCATGGTCGCGGGTGCAGCGAGCGCCGTCAGGAAGCGTCC
The DNA here is from genome assembly GCF_001469165.1 of Thiohalocapsa sp. ML1. Lineage (GTDB taxonomy): Bacteria > Pseudomonadota > Gammaproteobacteria > Chromatiales > Chromatiaceae > Thiohalocapsa. The sequence continues at coordinate 638 of NZ_JABX01000055.1, forward strand.
AAAAACAACGGATACAAACTCATCTCCGCCGTCCGTCGAAATCGAAATCGAAATCGAAATCGAAACTCTGAATCTTCCCTAAGCCGCCGTCGGCAGCGCGGCGACGGCGCCAATGCGCCGCTCGTGCTCGGCGCGGCTGCGGGTGACGCAGTCCTCAACGGAGACGCCCAAGAACCAGTTGCCGGTGAGCCCGAGCCGCCCGCCGGCCAGCGCGCGGTCCAGCGCCGTCACCAGCTCGGCGTGGCCCTTGCGCAGTGCCGGCAGCCGGTTGCGCACGCTGGCCTGCGCCTTGACCCGCGCGGGGTCGGCGGCCAGCGCCTGGCAGGCGGCGGCGATGCGGGCGGGCTCGTCCAGCGCATCGCCCGGGAAGTGGAACGCGAAGCCGCGCAGCTCCGGGTGGTCCAGGAAGTCCCGCGACACGGCGGACAGGAAGCTGCCGTCGACGCTGATGAAGCCGGCGAGCGCATCGACGCCGACGTCGGCCTTGTCGAGCACCAGGAGCTGCGTGTCGATCTCGGCCATGCCGATGCCGCCGACCAGGCGGGCGGCCTCGGGTGCGACCTTGGCCAGCAGCCGTGCCGCGACATCCGGCGGCACGGCGAGGGTGAGCCAATCGGCACGATGTGCGCTGCCGTCGGCACAGGTCACGGCGAAGCCCTCCGCGTCGGGCCGGACGGCGGTCACGTTGCAGCCGGTCTTGAGGGACACGCCGGGCGCGTCGGACAGGGCGCGCGGGATCTCGCCCAGGCCTTCGGGCATGGTGAAGCTCCGCAGCACGTCCTTGCGGCGCGGCTTCTTGCGGAACAGCGCCTCGGCCGGGAAGTCGTCCGCCGGCTGGCAAATCACGGACCGGAAGGCGGGGCCGAACAGGTCGCGGTAATTCTTCTCGCCGAGCCCGGCGCCGTAGTACTCGCGCACGCTGGCGCCGGCCTTCTCGGTGCGGAACAAGGTCGGCAGCGAGCGCAGCAGCTCCAGCGGGTGCAGCGCGGACAGCACCGACTTGCGTTTGCCGCCGCGCCAGAGCCGGTAGCTCTGCTTGCCCTTGGCCGTGGCGCGCCCGAGGATGCCGCGCTGCTCCATGATGTCCAGCAGGTTGCCGTAGCTGTTGAAGCAGCTATGGCTGCCGGCCTCGACCCAGTAGCCGTTCAGGTCCTCGAAGTGGTGGCTGTACATGCAGCCGCCGGGGCGCGGGGCCGCCTCCAGCACCAGCACCTCGTGGCCGGCCGCGGCGGCGTAGTGGGCGGCGCAGAGGCCGCTGATGCCGGCGCCGATGACGATGTGGGTCGGTTGTTGACTCATGGCAAAGCTCATCCCGGGCGGCACGTGCCGCAGGCGAAAGACTGGCAGGCGAAAGACTGACAGCGTGGATTGCGTGCAGGCCGGCGCCGCGTTGGGCGCCGGCCGCTCGGCGGCTATTCTGCGGTGTTCGATCCGCGGGCGTCGAGAGCGAGTCGCGCTGCCGCGGGGTCAATGGGCAGGAGTGCGAGCCCGTCCAAGTCGAACTGCGGGATGGCCGGCGGCGGGGGCGCGCAGTCGGTGAGATCCCAGCCGGCGGCGGGCACCAGGCCGAGGGCGCTCGTATCCGGGCTGCGGGGCGGGCCGCGGTCGTCGATCTCGTCCAGCGGCGCGCCGGGCGGGGCGAGGGAGAGCGGGCCGTCGGCGCGGCTCGCGGCGGCGTCGTCGCCGTCCCAGGTGTCTGTGGCCTCAATGGGCAGGGAGTCGGGCTCGCCGTCTACCGATTCGATGTCGGCGCGGGCGCCGGCGGCGAGGAAGGCCTGCTGGAAACGTGTCGCGGTGAGCAGGTCGACGTCGCGCTTCACGACGATGCGCCGGCCGCTGAACAGGTTCTCGAGGTGGGGGCCGTCGAGCCTGAACGTGCTCGCGAGCTTCGCACGCGCGGCGGCCGGGTCGGCGCCGTTGAGGAGCTCGCCGTCGAAGACGATGTTGTAGAGGTCCGCCATGGGCTCATGCCTCTGCGCAGGTCTTGCGGAACAGGCGCGGTGGGCTTTCCTGCCGGCCGGGCGGCGCAAGCGTCGCCCGGCCGAATCACGCGGCGGCGCCGCTGGCGCCGCCGGCGCGGTCACATCGGCTTCGATAGCGTGAAGGCGCCGCGGATCTCGCCCGCGGAGTAACCCCGTGCCTGATCCTCAGGATAGGCCTTGTCCAGCGCCGCCGCTATCGGCTCGGCGATGTCGGTGCCGTGGCAGGCGAGGCAGACCTCCGCGGTCGGGATGGCCTGCATGAAGCGGTAGACCTTGCCGTCCGCCGTCTCCTCGACGGAGGCGTAGGTCATGCCCATGGGCGACTCGCCGTTCTGCTGTCGCGACGCGAACTGCTCCAGCACCTGTTCTTCCCACGCATCCGGGGCGTTCGCCGGGTTGCGCGGCTTGAGGCTGGTGCGGCCCACGTCCCAGCCGTGCTCCTCGGACAGGTCTTCGGCGATGGCGGGCGCCTTATCTTTGCACATGGTAACGGCGGCGACGGGGCCGCCTTCCTTCAGCGCGCCTTTCAGCTCGCCTTGCAGCGACGTGGTGAAGGCCGTGATGATCTCGCGCGCCTCGGCGGCGCCGGCGTCGGTACTGGTGGTGGACCAGACTTGCAGGCTGGTGGCGGCGAGGACGGCTGCGATGGCCAGCGCGGAGCCGGCCAGGAGTGGCTTGTTCATAGTGTCCGTCTCTGTGATTGAGGGGGTTGGCTGCGGAACCGATGGGGCGGCCAGGCGGGGCGGGTTCCCGGCTGCGCCGCATGGCGCGAAAAGGTTTGGTCGGGGTGGGTCCGATGCAACCACGGTGAGGGCTGGACTATTGGCGATGGCGGGGCGGGCAGCCATGGCAATGCGCAATGGGCGGCGGCGCCGATCCCGGCTGGCGGGCCGGCTCGCGTATACTCCGCCCGCGTTCAAGCAGGGGGTCGGTATGAAGGGTATTTGCGGTTGGCTGGGTGCGCTGCCGGGGGCGGCGCCGCAGGCCGTGCTCGCGGACATGCTCGCCGTCGATGGGGCCGGGGTGCCGGGTGGCTCGGTGCCCGTGCATGCGGCCGACTTCCATGGTGGCGTCATCGGCGACGGCGACGACGACGGCGACGGCGACGGCGCGCACGCGGACGACGACTGCATCGTGCTGCTGTCCGATAGCGCGCGGATGCGCGCCGCCGAGGTCGCGGACGCCTGGCGGCGCGACGGCGAGCGGGTGCTGGAGCTGCTGCACGGCCCCTTCGCGTTGGCGCTCTTTGATCGGCGCCGCGGCCGGCTCATGCTCGCCGTGGACCGCGTCGGGGCGCGCGGGCTCTACCTGGTGCGCGGTGGCGGGCGCATCGGTTTCGCCACGCGGCTCGCGGCCCTGACGCGGCTGCCGGGCTTCACGCCCGCGGTCAGCGACCAGGCGCTGTTCGAATACCTCTACCTGCACATGATCCCGAGCCCCGGCAGCATCTACTCGGGGGTCACCAAGCTGCTGCCGGCGCAGGTGCTGACCTGCGACGCTGCCGGCGACGCGGCCCCGGCGCAGGCCCGCTTTTACTGGCGCATGCCCTACCGCGACGGGTCTGCCCGCTTCGATGCCCTCAAGTCCGAGTTTCGCGCGCTGCTGCCCGAGGTGGTAGGCGCAGCCGCTGCCGCGCCCGCCGGCGCCCGCGTCGGCTGTTTCCTGAGCGGCGGCACCGACAGCTCCACCGTCGTCGGCACCTGGCGGCAGCGCAGCGGCGAACCGGTGCCGACCTACTCCATCGGCTTCGACGCCGAGGGCTTCGACGAGATGGCCTACGCCCGCATCGCCGCGGCGCGCTTCGCGACGACGCCGCGGGAGTACTACGTGACGGCAGCGGACGTGGTGGAGGCGGTGCCGAAGGTCGCGGCCTTCTGCGATGAGCCCTTCGGCAACGCCTCCATCGTGCCGGCGTATCTGTGCGCCCGCTTCGCCCGCAACGACGGCATCGACGTTATGCTCGCCGGCGACGGCGGCGACGAGATCTTCGGCGGCAACGAGCGCTACGCAAACCAGTGGCTCTTCGAGCAATGGGGCCAGGTACCGGCGCCGCTGCGGGGGCTCATCCGCGGCGCGGTTGGCCTGCCCGGGCTCGGCGCGCTACCGCCGGCCAAAAAGGCGCAGAGCTACATCGCCCAGGCCGAGGTGCCGCTGCCGGACCGCTTCGAGACCTACAACTTCATGCATCGCACGGCACTCGAAGACATCTTCGAGCCCGCTTTCCTCGCCCGCGTCGACACCGGCGCGCCGCTCGAGAACCTGCGCGAGGTCTACCGACGCACGCAATCCAGCGCTGCCGTGAACCGGATGATGCACCTGGATCTCAAGATCACGCTCGCCGACAACGACCTGCGCAAAGTGAATCAGGCCTGTCAGCTCGCCGGCATCGACGTGCGCTATCCGCTGCTCGACGACCGCCTGCTGGACTTCGCGGCGTCGGTGCCGCCCGGTATGCAGCTCAAGCGCACGCACCTGCGCTGGTTCTTCAAGCGCGCGCTCGCGGACTTTCTGCCGGCGGAGATCATTGCCAAGCGCAAGCACGGCTTCGGGCTGCCGGTGGGGCTCTGGATGCGCGAGTACGCGCCGCTTGCGGAGCTGACGCGCGCGAGCGTCGAGCGGCTGAAGCAGCGCGGTATTGTTCGGCCTGGCTACATCGACTGGATCAGCCAGCAGCACCAGGGCGGGCACGCGTCCTACTATGGGGTGTTCCTGTGGATACTGGTGATGCTCGATCAGTGGCTGGAGAGCCATCGGGGTTGATGCTTCGGCCCCCGGTTCCGTCGTTGATGTTGTCGTTGTCAGCGCTATCGAAATCGCTATCGGACACAGCACCTTGACAGTCATCACTAACATCGCCGACCTCAAGCGCCTCTACCGCCGGCGCGTGCCGCGGATGTTCTACGACTATGCCGAGTCCGGCAGCTGGACCGAGCAGACCTTCCGCGACAACAGCACGGACTTTGCCGACATCCGGCTGCGCCAGCGCGTCGCCGTGGACATCGCGGCGCGCAGCACCAAGGGCAATATGGTCGGGCAGCCCGTCGCCATGCCCGTGGCGCTCGCGCCGGTGGGGCTCACCGGCATGCAGCATGCCGACGGCGAGATCCTCGCGGCCCGCGCCGCCGCGCGCTTCGGTGTGCCCTTCACGCTGTCCACCATGTCCATCTGCTCCATTGAGGACGTGGCAGACAACGTAGACGCGCCCTTTTGGTTCCAGCTCTATGTCATGCGCGACCAAGGCTTCATGGAGAGCCTCATCGCCCGCGCCGCGGCGGCCCGGTGCTCCGCGCTGGTGCTGACGCTGGACCTGCAGGTCATCGGCCAGCGCCACAAGGACTTGAAGAACGGACTGTCGGCACCGCCGAAGCCGAGCCTGCCGGTGGTGCTGGACCTGCTGCGGCGCTGGCGCTGGGGGCTCGGCATGCTCGGCACCCGCCGGCACGGCTTCGGCAACATCGTCGGCCACGTCAAAGGGGTCAGCGACGTGTCGAACCTCATGGCCTGGGTCGGCGAGCAGTTCGACCCGAGTCTGGACTGGGCGCGCGTGCGCCGCATCCGCGACCTCTGGCAGGGGCCGTTGATCCTGAAGGGCATCATGGACCCCGAAGACGCCCGCCATGCGCAGGATGCCGGGGCGGACGCCATCGTCGTGTCCAACCACGGCGGCCGGCAGCTCGACGGCGCCGTCAGCAGCATCCGCATGCTGCCGCGGATTCTGGACGCCGTCGGCGACGCGCTGGAGGTGCATCTGGACTCCGGTATCCGCTCGGGCCAAGACGTGCTGAAGGCGCTCGCGCTCGGCGCCCGGGGCACCTACATCGGCCGCGCCTACATCTACGGCTTAGGCGCCCTGGGCGAGGCCGGCGTGACGCAGGCGCTCAACATCATCCGCAAGGAGCTCGACACCACCCTGGGCTTCTGCGGCGAGCGGGACGTCGCGGACCTTGGCCGGCACAATCTGCTGCTGCCGGCGGATTTCGCGACGCGGTGGGTCTGATGCCCGATGCCCGCCGCGGGAGATGCGCTCATGGCGGGCGTGCATGCGGCCCGAGGCGCCGCCTCGCCAGGCGTTGACCAAGCGTCGCGCGGCCGCCCCGACTCAAACGCCGTAGTAGTCCCGGTACCAAGCCACGAAGCGCGCGATGCCCTCCTCAACGCTCGTCGCGGGCTTGTAGTCGAGCTCCTCGACGAGGTCCGCGACATCGGCGTAGGTGTCGGGCACGTCGCCCGCCTGCAGCGGCAGCAGCGCCTTTTGTGCCTGTCGTCCGAGGCAGCCTTCGAGCACCTCGATGTAGTGCATCAGCTCCACCGGCTGGTTGTTGCCGATGTTGTAGAGCCGGTACGGCGCGCTGCTGGTGGCGGAATCGGGTGCATCGCCGTTCCATGCCGGGTTCGGTTCCGGAATGCGGTCCAGCACGCGGATCACGCCTTCGACGATGTCGTCGATGTAGGTGAAGTCGCGCCGGTGCTTGCCGTAGTTGAACACTTCGATGGGCTCGTCCGCGAGGATGGCGCGGGTGAACTTGAACAGCGCCATGTCCGGCCGGCCCCAGGGGCCATAGACGGTGAAGAATCTCAGCCCCGTCGTCGGCAGGCGGTACAGATGGCTGTAGGTGTGTGCCATCAGCTCGTTGGCTTTCTTGCTCGCGGCGTAGAGGCTGAGCGGATGGTCCACATTGTCGTGCACGGAGAACGGCATGCGTGTGTTGGCGCCATACACGGAGCTGCTGGAGGCGTACACCAGGTGCTCGACGCCGTTGTGCCGACAGCCCTCCAGAATGTGCGCGAAGCCCACCAGGTTGGTGTCCACGTAAGCGAGTGGGTTCTCGATGGAGTAGCGCACGCCGGCCTGTGCGGCGAGGTTCACAACGCGCTCGGGTCGGTGCTCGGCGAAGGCGGCGGCGATGCCGCCGCGGTCCTCCAGGTCGAGTCGCAAGTCCGTGTAGCCCGGGTAGGCGCGCACCCGCTCGAGCCGCGCCTCCTTGAGGCTCACGTCGTAGTAGTCGTTGAGGTTGTCCACGCCAATCACTGCGTCGCCGCGGGCGAGGAGTCGCATCGCCAGCGTGGAGCCGATGAAGCCGGCACTGCCGGTGACAAGTACTTTCATGGGGCTGCGTCCAGGGCGAGTAAGGGCGCGCAGGGCGCCCGGAGCTTTAATCTGCGGCTACAGGGGGCGTCAGGCGGCGTCCGTGTGCCTGCCGGCGGTGCGCCGTCACAGCCGTCCGTCCACGGTCCCGGCCGGGAAGACGTGCTTCACGTCGTAGATCGCGGCGCCGGGCTTGGCCAGCGCGCGCACGGCGTCGATGCCCATCTCGACAAACTGGCGGTGCGCGACGGCAACGACGACGGCGTCATAGGCCGCGCCGACGCTGGGCTGGACCAGCCGGATGCCGTACTCGCGCTCGGCTTCCTCTGCGCTGGCCCAAGGGTCGTGCACGTCGGACTGGATGCCGTAGGACTTGAGCTCCGCGGCGATGTCCACCACGCGCGTGTTGCGCAGGTCCGGGCAGTTCTCCTTGAAGGTCAAGCCCATGATCAGCACGCGTGCATCCACCGGGAAGCCGCCGCGGGCCGCCATGAGCTTCACCACTTCGCTGGCGACGAAGGCGCCCATGCTGTCGTTCAGGCGCCGCCCGGCGAGGATGATCTCGGGGTGATAGCCGATCTGCTGCGCCTTATGCGTCAGGTAATAGGGGTCGACGCCGATGCAGTGGCCGCCCACGAGCCCGGGCCGGAAGGGCAGGAAGTTCCATTTGCTGCCGGCGGCGGTAAGCACCTCGTCCGTGTCGATGCCGAGCCGGTTGAAGATCAGCGCGAGCTCGTTGATCAGCGCGATGTTGACATCGCGCTGGGTGTTCTCGATGACCTTGGCCGCCTCCGCCACGCGGATGCTGCTCGCCCGGTGCGTGCCCGCCGTCACGACGCTGGCATAGAGCGAATCGACGAAGTCGGCCGCCTCAGGGGTCGAGCCCGACGTGACCTTCTTGATGGTGGTGAGCCGATGCTCCTTGTCGCCGGGGTTGATGCGCTCGGGGCTATAGCCGACGTAAAAGCCGTCGTTGTACCTGAGCCCGGAGCCCTGCTCCAGCAGCGGTACGCAGACCTCCTCGGTGGCACCGGGATACACGGTGGACTCGTAGATCACGACATCGCCGCGGGATAGCACGGTGCCGAGCAGGGTGCTGGCCGAGATCAGCGGGTTGAGGTCCGGCGTCTTCGCCTCTGTGATCGGCGTTGGCACGGTGACGATGTAGACATTGCATTGACGCAGGGCGTCCAGGTCCGTCGTGTAGCTCAGATGGGGCGTCGCCTTGAGCTCGGCAGGCTCCACCTCCAGCGAGCTGTCTCGCCCGGCCCTGAGCTCCTCAATCCGCGCCGCGTTGATGTCGAAGCCGACGGTGGTGTAGCGCTGCCCAAGGGCGACGGCCAAGGGCAGGCCGACATAGCCGAGGCCGACGATACCGATGGTCGGGGCGCGTTCGTCGAGTCGAAGAATCATGATCCTGACAGCTCCGGACGAGAGTCTGTGGTTGGGATGCGCGCGGACCGCGGCCGCAACGCAACGGCGGCCGCGGCGACGTCGCGCGGTAGTATGCCGCGGTAGTATGCCGAAGCGCCGTTGGCGATGCGAGTGACGCCCTTGGCCGCCGTTGGCCGCCGCGTCCGGGGCGTCGGGCAGCGCCTCGCAGGCGCGCTCGGTGCTCGCTGCCGCAAGTCGTGTGCTTGGCGCCGCGTATCGGCGGCTCGTAGGGGCTGGCGCCATGCTGCGGAGGCGGTCCGGACGATGAACCGCTCCGCTGTGCTAACATCCGCGCCGCTCAAGCCTGGGCGGTCACCCGCGGCTGCGTCCGAAGCTGCCACGTCGCTGATATGAGCCGAGCGGGGTCCGTGCGGCGGCAAAGCGTCGGGGCGGGTCCGAAGCGCAACGGCCGATCTGCGCGATGACGCGGACGGAGGGTACTGCGCCACGGCACCTCCGCCCTTGCGACACCCGCACGTCACATCCTGCTGCCCTTAAGGATCGGCATGATTCGGCTCTTTGGCCACCACGTTTCCGGACTCAAGCTGCTGTTGGGCATGCTCGAGCTGGCAGTGTTCTTCGGGGCGCTGCACCTCGGCGTCGCGGTGCGCTTCGGCGGGGAGCTGCCGCACGACATCGCACCCGGCGACCCGTGGATCACGGGAGTCCTGTTCGCGCTCGTGATGTCGCTGTGCATGGCCTCCATGGGCCTATACCAGCGCCGGGTGCAGGACGGTGAGGCGGGTTTCATTGTCCGGCTGGCCATCGCCTTCGCGATCGGCACGGCAGCGCTCGCGTTCCTGTTCTATCTCTTCCCGGCCCTGTTCATGGGGCGCGGCATCCTGGGATGGTCGCTGTTGTTCTCGTTCGCCGGCACCGTGGTGCTGCGCATGGTGTTCGACCGCATCGCCGGCGCGGAATCACAGAAGCGCCGCGTGCTGGTGCTGGGGGCAGGGGTCAACGCGGAGCGCATCGCGGAATTGTTGGCGCAGGGCACTGGGCTTGGCTTTTGCGTTGTGGGCTATGTGCCTTTGCCGCGCAGCCAGCGCCTGTTGCCGGACGATAAGCTCCTGATGCAGCAGGGGTCGCTGCTGGAGCTGGCGATTGCGCACAACGTCGATGAGATCGTGGTCGCTGCCGACGACCGCCGCCGCAAGCTGCCCGTGGGCGAGCTGCTGGACTGCAAGCTGAGCGGCTTCGCGGTGCTGGATCTGCTGACGTTTTTTGAGAAGGAGCTGGCCGCCGTCAAGATCGACCTGCTGCACCCGAGCTGGATCTTTTTCTCCCGCGACGGCTTCAAGATGGGCGTCACCGGGTTGTACGGAAAGCGGTTGCTGGACCTCGGGCTCGGTTCCCTGATGCTGCTGGTCGCCGCGCCGTTGATGCTGCTGGTCGCCCTGGCATCGACCATCGAGTCGCGTGGTCGCGACCCGATTTTCTACCACCAGATCCGGATCGGGCAGGGCGGGCTGCCGTTTCGCCTGCACAAGTTCCGCAGCATGCGGGTCGACGCGGAGGCCGACGGCCGCCCGCGCTGGGCGGCCAAGAACGACGCGCGCATTACGCGGCTCGGCGCCTTCCTGCGGCGTACGCGCCTGGACGAGCTGCCGCAGCTCTTCAACGTGCTGAAGGGGCAGATGAGCCTGGTGGGGCCGCGCCCGGAACGCCCGGAGTTTGTCGAGCGGCTCGCGACCGGCATTCCCTACTACGCCGAGCGGCATCGGGTGAAGCCTGGGGTGACCGGCTGGGCGCAGCTCCTATATCCCTATGGTTCGGACGAGGACGACGCCAAGCGCAAGCTCGAGTTCGATTTGTACTACGTCAAGCATGCGGGCATTTTTTTGGACCTGATCATCCTGCTGCAAACCGTCGAGGTCGTGCTGCTGGGCAAGGGTGCCCGCTAGGCGGCGCGGCAAGCGCTAAGGCTCATGCAGACGATCGTCTCCCCCGAATCCATTGCCGTCATCGGCTACGCGGCGGACGCAGTCGCTATGGCCGTGCTGGGGCTGCTGCTGGTGACGACGTGGCGGGGCCGCTTGCAGGGCGGGCTTTTGCTGCTCGCCGTGGTGGTAAGCGTGCTGTGGGCGGCGTTGCTCGCCGTGCAGGCGCAGTGGCAGGCGGTGCCCTCGCAGGTCATCTGGGCGGCCGAGGCCGCGCGCATCATCGCTTGGTGCGTGTTCCTGATGCGGCTGGTCAGCCGACTGCAAAGCGGGCTTGCCGAGCATCTGCGGCTGCTGTACGTCGGCGTACTGGTGGGCGGCGCGCTGCTGCTGCTGCCGTTCGAGGACTGGCTGCCGGCGCTGTTGCCCGGTGTAGGCGGCTGGCTTGCCAAGGCGCGGCTCATCGGGCAGTTGCTGCTCACCGTCGTCGGCCTGTTTCTGGTCGAGCAGATCTACCGCAATACACCCTGGCAACATCGCTGGGGGATCAAGTTCTTGTGCTTCGGGCTTGGCGCGGTGTTCGTCTACGACTTCTATTTCTTTGCCGATGCGCTGCTGTTCGGGCGGCTCGACACCGGCGTGTGGCTCGCCCGCGGGGGCGTCAATGCCGTGGTGATGCCGCTGCTCGCGGTGAGCGTCGCCCGCAATCCGCAGTGGTCCTTCGACCTCTCGGTATCGCGGGCCGTGGTCGTCCATTCCACGACCCTGGTGGCCGCAGGCGTTTATCTGTTGTTCATGGCGCTCGCCGGTTACTACATTCGCGCCTACGGCGGCGAATGGACTGCCGTATTTCAGCCGCTGTTCTTTTTCGGTGCCGGGCTCTTGCTGGTGGTGCTGCTGTTCTCGGGCCAACTGCGCTCGCATCTGAAGCTCTTCGTCAGCAAGCACTTCTACAGCTATCGCTACGACTATCGCGAGGAATGGCTACGGCTGATCCGGGTGCTCTCCGGCAAGGAGCTGCAGGCGACCCTGCCGGAACGCATCATTTTGGCGCTCGGCGAGTTGGTGGACAGTCCGGGCGGCGCCATCTGGGTGCGCGATGCCGACGGCGTCTGCTCGTTGCGGCGCTGTTGGAACCTGTCCCCGTCCGTCATCGACGGGCGCTGGCACGGCGAGGCGCTGTGCACCGCACTCGAGCCGGATGGGCGTATCCTGGAGCTCGCGGATGCCCCCATCGACGCCCTGCCGGATTGGCTCCGGGACAGTGCCAGTCTCTGGCTCCTGGTGCCGCTGCTGCATGAAGAGCGGGTGCTCGGTTTTGTCGTGCTCGCGCGGCCGCGGGCGGCACAGGAGCTGGGCTGGGAGAACATCCAGTTGTTGCAGACCGCGGCCAGGCAAGCGGCAAGCTATCTTGCCCTCGAAGAAGCCGCGGCCGCGCTGGCCGAGGCGCACCAGTTCGCGGGCTTCAATCGGCTCTCGGCGTTCGTCGTGCACGATCTCAAGAACCTCGTCGCCCAATTGTCCTTGGTGAGTCGCAACGCGGAGCGCTATCGCGATAATCCGGCCTTCGTCGACGATGCACTGCAGACCGTGAGCGACTCCGTGGAGCGGATGAACCGGCTCCTACTGCAGTTGCGCTCGGCGGTGCCGACCGAGACGGAACGATGCGTTGCCGTCCGGCCCCTGGTGGAGCGGGCGGTCGCCGAGCGCGCCATCCAAGAGCCCGTGCCCATGCTGCGCGACGCCGGCGCCGCGGATGCGCACATCTGCGTTGACCCGGAGCGGTTCAGCTCCGTGCTGCGCAATATCATTCAGAACGCGCAGGAATCCACAGAGAAACAAGGCCGTGTGGAGGTGACCCTAGGCGCAGATGCCGAAAGCGTCACCATCGAGGTCGACGATGACGGCTGCGGCATGGACGAGGCCTTTATCCGTGAGCGGCTGTTTCGGCCGTTCGATTCCACCAAGGGGCTCGCCGGCATGGGCATCGGCGCGCACGAATGCAAAGCGCTCGTTGCGCTCTCGGGAGGGCGTGTGGACGTCAAGAGTGAGCCTGGCCAGGGCACCTGTTTTCGCATCGAGCTGCCGCGGGCCCTGCCGGCGGTGGCGGAGCAGCAAGCCATGGCGGCTGCGGTGTAGCGCAGATGCAGGAAGCAGCCATCAAACTCCTGATCGTCGAAGACGACCCCGGCCTGCAACGGCAACTGCGCTGGAGCTTCGAGGGTTGCGAGGTCGTCGTCGCATCCGACTTCGCCACGGCGCAGGCCGAGCTCGACCGCTTCGCGCCCGCCGTGGTGACGCTGGACCTGGGGCTGCCGCCGGATCCGGGCGGCACCAGCGAAGGCTTTCGGCTCTTGGACGAGATCTTAAACCGCGCGCCGGACACCAAGGTCATCGTCGTTACCGGCCACAACGACCGCCACAACGCCGTCCGAGCCGTCGGCCGGGGTGCGTACGATTTCTTCGAGAAGCCCATCGACCCGGACCTGCTCGGCATGACCGTGCAGCGCGCGGCAAGGCTCGCGCACCTGGAGCAGGAGTATCGCAGGCTCGCCAGCGCCGTCTCCGAGTCACCCTTTGGCGAGCTCATCGCCGTGTCGCCGCAGATGCTGGAGGTCTGTCGCAGCATCGAAAAGCTGGCACCCACGGACGTCACCACGCTGGTTTTGGGCGAGAGCGGCACCGGCAAAGAGGTGCTGGTGCGCATCCTGCACCAGCTCAGCAACCGCGCCAGCCGGCGGCTCGTGGCCATCAACTGTGCGGCGATCCCGGACGCCTTGCTCGAGAGCGAGCTGTTCGGCTACGAAAAGGGCGCCTTCACCGGCGCGGTGAAGACGACCCGCGGCAAGATCGAGGTCGCCGATCGCGGCATCCTGTTCCTGGATGAGATCGGGGATTTGCCCATGTCGTTGCAGTCGAAGCTCCTGCGGTTTTTGCAGGAGCGTGTCATCGAGCGCATCGGGGGGCGCCAGGAGATCCCGGTGGATGTGCGCGTCGTCTGCGCAACGCACCAGGATCTGCCCAAACTGATCGAAGCGGGGCGCTTCCGCGAAGACCTGTATTACCGCATCAACGAAGCGACCATCCACGTGCCGCCGCTGCGCGAGCGGCGCGACGACGCCGTTGTGCTCGCGCGCGCCTTCCTCAGTCGTTTCGCGGCCCAGCACCGCAAGCCGGTCAAGACCTTCTCGCGCCAGGCGCTCGCCATTGTCGAGGCCTATCGATGGCCGGGCAACGTGCGCGAGCTGGAGAATCGGGTCAAGCGCGCCGTGGTCATGGCTGACGGCCGCGAGATCACGGCCGAGGATCTGGAGCTCGCCCAGATCGAGATCGAGGAGATCCCCTTCGACCTGCGGGAGGTCCGCGAGCTGTCTGAGATGCGGGCGATCAAGCGCGCCATCCATCACAGTGATCGCAACCTGTCGCGCGCGGCAGAGTTGTTGGGCATCACCCGGCCGACGCTCTATAACCTGATGAGGAAGTACGAGATCCCGACTTGACTGAGGGCGCGTGCGGCGCAGGATGCAGACGCTCGGACGCACGCCTTGGACGGGCACGGCATCGCGCCTGAGCGTCCGGGCCAGCCGCGCCCACCGGCTCACGCCGCCATTGTCCTCGCCGCACGGAAGCCGCCGACACACCCCGACAGTACACCGACACCAAGCAACTCTACCAAGCAACTCTCAGCCACGCATCACGGAGGTCGCCATGACCCGAAGCCCCGCAATCAGGCTTGTGGATTCATTCAGAGTCTGTTTCCTGGCCTGCACCCTGGCCTGCACCCTGGCCGTACCCGCTGCCTTCGCCGACGACGCTGCCCTGGCGAAGGCGCAGGGTTTCTTCGACCAGGGCAACTTCAGCGCCGCCGAGATCGAGCTCAAGAACCTGCTGCAGGCGGACCCGAGCCTGCTCGACGCGCGTCTGTTGCTCGCGCAGGCGTACCTGCGCAGCGGCAATGGGGCGGCGGCCGAGAAGGAGCTCCGCCGGGCATTGGACCTCGGTGCCGACGCCGACGCGGTCCGCTTCGACCTCGCGGAGGCAATGCTGCAGCAGCAGAAATTCCGCGATGCACTCGAGTTTCTCGAGGTCGAGATGCTCCCCGCCGATGCCCGTGCCCGCGCGCTGGCGCTGCGCGGGCGCGCGCACATCGGGCTTGAGGACCTGCCGGCCGCCAAGCAGGCGTTTACGGACGCCGTCGCGCTCGACCCCGCTGACCGGGACGCCGGTGCCGGGCTGGTGCAGCTCGCGCTGCTCGACAACGATCTTGCCGTCGCCGAGGCCACGTCGAAGCAACTGCTGGAGGCGCATCCGCAGGAGCCCGATGTCATGTTGCTGCGCGCGGAGGTGGAGCGCCGTGCCGAGCGCCCGGAGGCGGCCGTCGCGCTGTTCGGCGAGGTGCTGGCGCTGGAGCCCGAGAACCTGCGCGCGCTGCTCGGCCGTGCGACGACCCTCGTCAGCATGCAGCGTTTCGATGAGGCGCGCGCCGATCTTGCCCAAGTGGACGCGCTGCGGGCGAACATCGTCATCGTCAGCTACCTGCGCGGTGTCATGGCCTTCTACGAGCGCGACTGGGACGAGGCCGGCGAGCACCTCCAACTCGTGCTTTCCGCGCAGTCCGGGCACGTCCAGAGCCAGCTCTTGATGGGCATCGTGAGCTATGCCAAGAACGACCTGCAGCTGGCCGAGGAGTACCTGTCGCGCGTCAACGCAGCGATGCCGGACAACCTGCAGGCAGCCAAGGTGCTCGCCGCCACCCACCTCAAGCTGCGCGAGCCGAAGGCCGCGGCCAAGGTGCTCGAGCCCGTCGTGGATACGCAGGACGCCCAGGTCATGGCGCTCCTCGGCAGCGCCTACATGCTCGCCGGCGATCAGGAAGAGGGCCAGCAGTGGCTGGCGCGTGCCGTCGAGGTGGCGCCGGACGTGGCGGCCTTGCGCACCCAGCTCGCGCTGACGCTGATCGCGGGCGGCGACATGGGCGGGGCCATCGACGAGCTGCAAAGCGCCGTCGATCTCGGTCAAGAGGTGTTGCAGGCGGACGTCCTGCTGGTGCTCGCCAAGCTCAAGGAGCAGCAGTACGACGAGGCCATCGCCGCCAGCGAGGCGCTGGAGCAGCGCCGACCCGACAGCCCGGTCGCCTTCAACCTCACCGGCCTCGCGCTACTCGCGCAGGGCAAGCGCGAAGAGGCCCGGGCGCGTTTCGAGACGGCGCTGGAGCTGGACCCGAAGTTCACGACCGCGCTGGTCAATCTCGCCCGGGTCGAGGTCGCGGGGCAGGATCTGGACGCCGCCCAGGGGCAGTACCGGCGGGTGCTGGAGCAGGACCCAAAAAACCTGGCGGCGTTGCTCGGCATGGCCGCGCTGGCGGAGCTGCGCAAGGACGATGCAGGCATCCTCGAATGGTTGAACAAGGCACAGGACGCCAACGCTGCCGCAACGCAGCCCGGCATCTTGCTCACCCGCTACTACATCGATCGGCAGGAGTATCTAAAGGCGCTCACCATTGCCAACGACATTGGCGCGCGCTTCCCGGACAACGCGGATGTGCTCGAGATGCTCGGGCGCGCCCAGACGCTGGCCGATCAGCCCGCGAGCGCCATCCGCACCTTCGACCAGATCCTGCAGAAGCGCCCCGAAGACCCCCGCATCCACTATCTCAAGGGCGGCGCACAGTGGAAGACCGAGGACTATGCCGCCGCGCGGCGCTCCTTCGAGCGCGCCATCGCGGAGCAGCCGGACTTTCTGGACGCCCGCGTCGCACTCGCCTCCGTGCTGGTGGCCGCCGAGGACTATCCGGAGGCGCTCAAGGTCGCTCGCGGCCTGCAGCAGGACTATGCCGACCAGCCGCTCGGCTATCGCATCGAGGGCACCATTCAGATGGCCGCCCGCAGCCCTGCGGACGCCATCGCGCCGTTCAAGCAGGCGCTCGACATGCAGCCGTCGGCGGAGCTGGTGCGGCAGCTCGCCGAGGCCTACAGCCGCGCCAACCGTAGCGCCGACGCCATCGCGACGCTCAAGGACTGGGCGGCCCGCGCCCCCGATGATCTCGGCAGCCAGGCGATGCTGGCGATGCTGATGCACGGGGAGGGCATGGAGGGCGAGGCGCTGCCGATCTACGAGCGGCTCTACGCGGCCGGACAGAACAATATTCTGATCCTGAACAACCTCGCCTGGATCCTGCACGAGCGCGGCGACCCGCGGGCGTTAGAGATCGCCGGGAAGGCGTATGACCTCGATCCGAACCGCCCGGAGGTGGCCGACACCTACGGCTGGGTCCTGTTCAACAGCGGCGAACGCGACAGGGGCTTGAGCATTCTGCAGCAGGCGCACCTGGCCTATCCGACGCAGACCGAGATCGCCTACCACACGGCCGTGGCGCTGAGCGATGTCGGCCGCGGCAGCGAGGCCGTGCCGATCCTGCGCCGCCTCGTGCGCGAGCATCCCAACTCCGAGCAGGCGGACGCCGCCCAGGAGCTGCTCGACAAGCTCGGCGGCGGGGCCGGCTGAGCCGCGCGGCGGCGGGCGCTGGCCTCGTCGTCAGCGCGGCGTCAGGGCGCCGAGCGCGAGCGCCGCAACGCCCGCGGCGGCGGCCTGCTCCGCGGCGGCCGTCACCTCGACGCCGAGCAGGCGCCGACGGATCGCCGACCAGGCGCCATTGCGGGCGCCGCCGCCGATGCTGAGCACGCGCCGGGGCGTTGGTGCGCCGAGCCGGGTCAGGAGGGCGTAGCCGTCGCGCTCGATGCGGGCCATGCCCTCCAGGAGCCCATGCAGAAAGCGCACGTCGTCTGCCGGGCGCGGCGCGAGGCGCGGCGCGAGCGTCGGGTCCTGCACCGGGAAGCGCTCGCCGGGGCCGAGCAGTGGATAGTAGTCGAGGCCGCTCGGGCGGCTCGGGTCGATGTGCGCGCTGAGCGCGGCGAGCGTCGCCGCATCGAAATGGGCGCGCAGCACCGCACCGCCCGTGTTCGACGCGCCACCCGCCAGCCAGTGCGCGCCGATGCGGTGGCTGTAGACGCCGCAGGCCGGCGCCGTCACCGGGCGCTCGGCGAGGATCTTCAGCACCAGCGTGCTGCCCAAGCTCGTCACGGCGTCGCCGACCTCCCGCGCGCCGGTGGCGAGCACGGCGGCGGTGCTGTCCGTGGTGCCGGCGCAGATCAGGGTCGCGGGCGGCAGGCCGGTGTCGGCGGCGGCGACGTCGCACAGGGTCCCGAGGGGCGTGCCGGGGGCGTGCACGCGCGGCATCGCGCTCGCCGGCAGCGGCAGCCCTGCGAGCCAATCCGGCCAGCAGCCGCGGGCCGGGTCAAAGCCGAGCTTGAGCGCGTTGTTCCAATCGCTGTCGCCGCAGCGCCCGAGCAGCCGGCCCATGAGCCAGTCGGCCTGGTGCAGCACGCGCACGCCGTCCGGAGCCTCGCCCAGCCGGGCCAGCAGGTGCAGCGCCTTGGCCAGGCTCGCGCCGGGGCCGCGTGCCGCGGAATCAGCAGGGGCAATGTCGGCCACCAGCGCGGCGGCCTCGATGGCGCGGGCGTCGTTGTACATCAGCGCCGACGTCAGCGGCCGGCCGTCGGCGTCGGCGAGCAGCACCGTGGCGGAGGTGCCGTCCAGGCACAGCGCACAGTCGCTATTGCACAGATCGAGCTTGGAGGACAGCTCTCGCAGCACCCGGAGGAGGGCCTGCCACCACAGCGCCGGGTCCTGCTCAACGCCGCCGCCGGGGGGGCGCAGCGGCGCCGGCAGCGGTGCCTCGGCCTCGGCGAGGCGGCGGCCGGCGGCGCCGAGCGCCACCGCCCGCACCCCGCTGGTGCCGACATCGACGCCGATGCCGATGCCGGCCCTCACGGCAACTGAACGACTGGCGGCGCCTCCCAGCCCGCGGCGCGATGCTCGGCGACCACCCGGGTGTAGATGCCGCCGCGCACGTTGAAGTCCGCCGTGAGCCGCATGAAGCGCGGCTCCGTGGCGGCGACGAGGTCGCCTAGGATGCGGTTGGTCATGGCCTCGTGGAAGCCGCCCTCCTCGCGGAAGGACCAGACGTAGAGCTTGAGGCTCTTCAGCTCCACGCAGCGCACGTCCGGGATGTACTCGATGGTCAGCTCCGCGAAGTCGGGCTGGCCGGTCTTCGGGCACAGGCAGGTGAACTCCGGCACCCGGATGCGGATCATGTAGTCACGGCCGGGCGCGGGGTTCTCGAAGGTTTCGAGGGTGTTGGTGGGCATGGGGAAAGTTTGAAGTTTGAAGTTTGAAGTTTGAAGTGGGAAGTGGGAAGTGGGAAGTGGGAAGTGGGAAGTGGGAAGTGGGAAGTTGGAAGTGGGAAGTGGGAAGTGGGAAGTTGGAAGTTGGAAGTTGGAAGTTTGAAGTGGGAAGTGGGAAGGGTGAGTGGGTGTTGGCGCCGGGCTGCGCGATCAGCCGCGCTCCTGTTCCCGGTACGCGGCCGCCCACCCGTGGTACTTGGCCACCAAGCCGTCCAAGGTGGCTTGCTCCAGGGGCCGCAAGCCGCTCAGTAGCAGCTTCTTGGCGCCTTCGCCGATGCGCTCGCCGTTGGCTGTCAGGTCGAAACACAGACGCGCATCGCCGCGTCGGCCGCTGATGTCCAGTGTGCTGTCGGTGAGCTGGATGCCGTCCGCCGGCCGATCTAGTCGGGAGAGCTCAAAGGACATGCGCTCATAGATGACCAGCGGCCGCTCGGGGTTGATCATCACGCCGTGGCCTTCCATCAGCGGCACCAGGAAGTGCGGGAAGTTGTGGCCGGAGAAGGCGACGTAGCAGCGGATGAGCGATTCGATCAGCTCGGGGTCCTGCGTGGACGGGCCGGCGCGGCTCACGCTGAGGCAGGGCTTTCCGGCTTGGTCGCGCACCGTCACCTGGTCCGCCGAGATATCGAGCCGGAGCGGGACGTCCGCGCCCACCATGCCGGTGAACTGGAATTCCATGCGGCTGCTCAGGCCGGCCTTGGTCAGCACCAGCGCGAACAACAGGTCGCCGGGCACGCAGAAGCGCGGGCTGTCGGCGTCGTGGATCGGGTTGAAATCGCCGGCGATGTCCTTCGCAAAGGCACTCCCCTGTGCGGCGGAAATGCGCGGTGCTTGGTCATCGCCGCCGAGGCAGGTGTCGAGGAGCATGCGTGCGTGCTTTGCCGGTTGTGGATCGGCCGGGCTCAGTCGGGCCAAACCCGGTCTGGACTGCGGAAGGGATCATCCTCCGCGCTTGTGCCCGGATAGGCACTGGGCTGCGGCCGCGTCGTGGCGGGCATCGGGTAGGGCGCCGCGGTGGTGGCATTGCGCGGTGCGGGCTCGGCGCCGGCGCGGGGCTTGGCCGGTGCCGGGCTGGCCGCGGCGTCGCGCACGGACGCCTGCTTTGCCGCGACCTTGCGCACCGGGGCCTTCTTGGCGGCGGTCTTGCGCGGGGCGGTCTTGCGTGGGGGTGGTGTCGGGCTCGGCGGCGCCGACGCGGCCGCGGCGGCGGCCGGGGTGTCGGCGGGTGCGTCGCCGGTCTTGGCCTTGCGGATGGAGTCGAGCAGGCGCTGCCCGGTTCGGTTCGTGTCAGCCATTGGTATCAGCCATGGTTCAGAAGCTCCGTCAGCAGTTGATCGATCTCGGCCGCGGCCTCGAGACCGCGCTTGCCGGCCTGGAAGACGCTCCTGCCCTCCAGCACGCAATGTCGATGGATGGAGCGCCTGCGGATGCCGACCGCCGCCACGGGCAGGTCCATCTCCATGGCCGCCTCCGGCATCAGCTTCGACAGTGTCGTGCGCGGCTCCAATTGGCTCATGACGATGAGTGCACGAAGCCCCGGGTTCTCCGCGCGCAGCCGCTCGATGACCTTCGCGATGTGCGTGGTGGCCCACAGATCCATCGGCGAGGGCTGCACCGGCACCAGCGCATAGTTCGCGAGCCGCAGCGCCGCCTCCGCCTGCGGTGCCTTGATGGACGGCGGGCAGTCGATGACGACGTGCTCATGCGCGTCGCGTAGCGCCTGCAC
This sequence comes from Thiohalocapsa sp. ML1, assembly GCF_001469165.1. GTDB lineage: Bacteria > Pseudomonadota > Gammaproteobacteria > Chromatiales > Chromatiaceae > Thiohalocapsa. Next base: position 20,989 of record NZ_JABX01000055.1, read on the forward strand.
GGTCTTGGGCAAGCCCAGCGCGGCGGCGACGACGTGCGGCAGCCCGTTGTCCGCATCGCCCGCGAGCCGCCACTGATAGGCCGACTGCTGCGGGTCCGCATCGACGATGACCACGGCATCGCCCCGCGCCGCGAGCCCGGCCGCGAGGTTCAGCGCCAGAGTGGTCTTGCCGGTGCCGCCCTTGTTGCCGACAACGGCGATGATGCTCATGGGGTCAGCGGGTTCCTGGACATTGGGCTCAGCATGGCGTCGTATGCGCTCCGGGCGTTGTGCTCGCTGTTCCGCAGCATACCCGCGCCCACGCATCGGTCAAGCGATCGGGCAGCGGCATCCAGCCGAACCCCATGCCCAGCATCACCTCCGCCGCTTGCCCCACCGCCATTGCCGCCACCGCGGTCGAGCAGATCCTGGGTCGACGCCCGCGACGCGGAGGCCCTGTGCGCCGACCTGGACCTGCGGGCAGCGATGTTCATCGAAACCACCCTCCAGGCCCTCGATGACCCCGCCATCCTCGCCGAGCTGCTGCCGGACCGCGGCGGCGCCGCTGCCGAGTGACGGCGCCGCGCTGCGCCGAGCGCTGTGCCTGTCGCCGGAATGCCTGGGGCGCGGAGCGCCCGCACAGGCGCGACACCGCTGGAGCGGTGTCGCGAGAAGCAAGTGGAAGGGCCGAGGGCCGAGGGCCGATGCGCCCTCCCTTGGCCCTCGGCCCTTCGGCAGGCTGCCGGTCTGCTCCGTGCGCACCGGCTGACGGTGCCGTATATCGGGCCGGCGCCGCTACAGCAGCTTGACGAGCGCGGCGATCAGCGCGACTTGGCCGAACATGAGGGGCACCAGCCACTTGATGAGGTCGTTCTTGCTCTGCACGATCTCCTTGCGGACCACTTCGATCTCCTTGCGGACCACTTCGACTTCCTTGCGAACTTCTTCGATCTCCTTGCGCACGTTGGCGAGCTGGACTTCCAGCCGCAGCTCGGCCTCGCGCACGTCCGAGCGGCGCGCGATCTCGCCCGGCTGCGGCCAGCCCTCTTCGAGCTGGCCGATGGCGTCGATGAGGAGCCGGAAGCGGGCACGGTCGTCCGCCGCCGTATCGAGCTGCTCGTAGAGTCGTCTTGCTAGTCCCATGTCTCAGGAAGGCGGAGTCTCAGACCGATCAGGGCAGGGCGCGCCGTGTGGCGCACCTCGCTCGTTCGTGCAAGCGGAAGGGGCAAGGGGCAAGGGCCGAGGCGGGCTGCCTTGGCCCTCGGCCCTCGGCCCTCCGGCCGCGCTGTTGCCGACGGTTGAGCGAACATCAGCACAGTGGGCGTGCGGAGTCCAGCCCTGTGTGGCGCCGGCATCCTGCCGGCGGCGGCCAAGGCCAAGGCCGGTTCCTGCCGTCGGTGGGCGCCGGCGGGACGCTGCCGCTCAGCCCGGCATGTGCGGCGGGTCGAGGTCGTCGGGTGTGGGCGCTTGGTCGGCGTCGGTCTGCCCGGCGAGCAGGCTCTCCAGCATGGCGACGTGCTCGGCCTCTTCGGCGGCCATCTCGGCGGCCAGCGCCCGGGCGTCGGCATCGGTGGCGGTGTCGGCGACGTGGAGGTAGTAGGCGTGGCCGCGGCGCTCGTTGTGCAGCGCCACCTCGATGGCTTGGAGCGTCGTCATGCGGTAGCTGACGTCGCCCTCTAGGCAGTCGCTGCTCTCCGGCGCGCCGGGGCACTCCCACTTGAAGCCCCAGGGCGGGATGCGCGGCAGCTCGGTGTCGCCGACCCGGGCTGCGATGGCCGCCGCGTGCGCGGTGCTCAGCTCCGCGAGCTGGCGGAACAGCGTCTCCACGGCCGCGTTGTGATGCACGGCCATGCTGTCCGCGAGCTGGGTGTAATGGGCCTCGGAGGCGTGCTCCAGCTCCAGCGCGTGGGCGATGAATTCGCCTAAGGATTCGATGACGTCGGCTTGGTCCTCACTCATCGGCACAGCTCCGCTTCGATGTCCGCCAGGCGCCCGGCGGCGTCGGCGCTGACACCGTCCGCGTACACCGGGAACCGCTGCTCGTAGAGTATGCCGAGTGCAAGGCCATCGTCGCGCTGCAGCAGCTCTGCGGCGTGGGCGATGTCGTGGGCGGGCCCGAGCACGCAGGGGTGCACCTCGGTCTTCCAGTCCTGCTGCTCGGGGCGATAGGTGCGGCACGGGCTCAGTACGTGCACGAAGGCGAAGCCGGGGTGCTGGATGGCCGCCGCCAGCAGCTCGGTCAGGCCGTTGGGGTCGCCGGCAAAGCCGCGCGCGACGAAGCCGGCGCCGGCCGCGAGCGCGATGGCCGCGGGCTTGAAGCGCGGCATGCCGGTGCCGTGCGGCGTGAGCTTGCTCTTGGCCCAGTCCGGCGGCGTGGTCGGCGAGGCCTGGCCCTTGGTCATGCCGTAGACCTCGTTGTCCATGACGATGTAGGTGAGGTCTTGGTTGCGCCGGCAGGCGTGCAGGAAGTGATTGCCGCCGATGGAGAACCCATCGCCGTCGCCGCCCGCGGCAATCACCGTCAGGTCCGGCCGCGCCGCCTTGAGCCCGGAGGCCACCGGCAGCGCGCGGCCGTGCACGCCGTGAAAGCCGTAGCCGGACAGGTATGCCGGCAGCCGCGACGAGCAGCCGATGCCGGACACCACGGCCGCCTGCTCCGGGGCGATGTCCAGGTACGCGAGCGTCTTGGTCAGCGCCGCGAGCACGCCGAAGTGGCCGCAGCCGGGGCACCAAACGGGTTTGATGTCGGACTTGTAGTCTTTGGCGCGCAGGCTGGGGATGGCGTCGCGATGGGGTGCTGCGGGGTCGGCGGTCTGGGTCATGCGGGCGCTCCGTCGGCGAGGGCGGCTGTTGCGGCGGCGACCACCTCGGCGGGCGTGAGCGCCAGCGGGCCGGGCCGGGCCAGCGAGCGAGCCGCGGCCGGCAGCGCGCGCTCGGCATTGAGATAACGAAAGAGCTGCGCGCCGTGGCTCTGCTCCACCACCAGCACCGCGGCGGTGCCGATGGCGGCGTGCAGCGCGTCGCGCTGGAGCGGCAAGAGCAGCCGCAGCGCAACGGTCGTTACTGCCAGGCCGGACGAGCGCAGCCGCGCGGCGGCCTCGACGACGACACCGCGGCAGCTCCCGAAGGTGACGAGGCAGAGCGCGGCGTTCTCGGCGCCGGCCCCGTCGATGTCCGCCCAATCCGGCCCGAAGTCGAAGTCGGCGAGCTTGCGCAGCCGCTTGTCGAGCTGCGCCAGGTGGTCCGCCGCGCGGCTCGACGGCGCGCCCGAGGCGCCATGCTCCAGGCCGTCCGCCGTGTAGGCGAGGCCGGGCTCGCCGGGGATGGACATGGGCGAGACGCCATCCGCGGTGTCCGCGTAGCGGTGGTACGGGCCGGTGCCGGCGGCGGCCGGCAGCCGCGCGGCGGGCTCGGCGCCGGACGAGTCGGCGAGCGGCTCGCACACGGCGCGGGACTGCCCGAGCGCCTGGTCCGACAGCACGATGGCGGCGGTCTGCAGCCGCCACGCGAGCCGCACCGCCCAGGCAGTGGTGTGGGCGCAGTCGGCGATGTCGAGCGCCGCCAGCACCAGGTGCGGGGCGTCGCCGTGCAGGCCGTACAGGGCGGCGTTGAGGTCGGACTGCTCGGACTTGGTCGGGATGCCGGTGCTCGGGCCGCCGCGCATCACGTTGACGACGACAATCGGCGTCTCGCTCGCCACCGCGAGCCCGATGCCCTCCAGCATCAAGCTCAGGCCGGGTCCGGAGGTCGCGGTCAGCGCCGGCACGCCGCCGAAGGCGCTGCCGATGATCATGTTCACCGAGGCGAGCTCGTCCTCCGCCTGCAACAGCGCACCGCCGAGCCGCTCCAGCCGCGGGGCAAGCCATTCCAGCATCTCGCTTGCCGGCGTAATCGGGTAGGCGGCGACGAAGCGCACGCCGGCGCGCAGCGCGCCGAGCCCGGCCGCCTCGTTGCCGGTGAGGCGCCAGCGCGGCGAGAGCTGGATCGGGAGCGGGGCGGCGGGCCGTAGCGCCGCCGCCGGGTTGGCCAGCTCGAAGCCGGCGCGGATGCCGAAGCTCGCCGCCGTCACCACGGCCTCGCCCTTGCCGCCGAGGAGTCGAGCGGCGCCGTCCAAGAGCGCCGGCAGCGGCAGCCCGGCGAGCGCGCCGACGGCGCCGACGGCGACCATGTTCGCGTGCCCGGCGCCGGGCCCCGCGGCCGCCGCGGCAAAGCCGATCTCGATGATCCGCGCACCGCTCGCGCGCACCGCCGCCGGCAGCTCGCCGCCGGCGGGGTCGGCGAGCACGAGGCTTGCGGCATCGAGCGGGATCTCGTCGGCGAAGCGGTCATGATTCGCCCAGTCCAGCGCCGCGAGCAGGTCGCAGCGGTCGCCGGCGCAGTGCACCGGGCGCGGCCCGAAGCGCAACAGCGCCGCCGACTCGCCGCCGCGAATCTGCGGCCCGACACTTCTTCGCAGCAGCCCGTACAGCCCGGCCGCCGCGACGGCCTCCAGCAGGATGGCGCCCGCGGTGATGGCCCCGCTGCCGCCGGCACCGGTGACGGCGACGGCGAGCGGGATGGAGAGATCGGTGGTCATGATCGGCTCGGGCCGGTTGGGCCGCGGCGGGACCGCGGCGAGCAAAGAAGCGGGCGCGAGACGCCCGCGGGGTCAGGCGGGGAGATCCGGCCCCAGGAACGGCCGCAGGCGCTGCAGCATCGCGCGCTGCACCTTCGGGCCGCCGGCGACCAGGTTCAGCGTCTCGAAATAGCGCTCGCTGCCGGCGAGGTCCGTGACCATGCCGCCGGCCTCGGTCACCAGCAGCGCGCCGGCGGCGAAGTCCCAGGGTGAGAGCCCCAGCTCCCAGAAGCCGTCCAGCCGGCCCGCGGCGACGTAGGCGAAGTCGAGCGCCGCGGAGCCCGGCCGGCGGACGCCGGCGGTGTCCTCGATGACGGCCTCAAGCATCCGCAAGTACACCTTGAGCTGGCTCTGATCCTTAAACGGGATGCCGGTGCCGATGAGGGCGCCCTCGATGCCGCGGCGCTGCGAGACGCGGATGCGGCGCTCGTTGAGCTGGGCGCCGGCGCCGCGCTCGGCGGTGAACAGCTCCTCGTGCAGCGGGTCGTAGACCACGCCGAGCTGCATGCGCCCGCGCTCGCGGAAGCCGATGGAGATGGCCCACTGCGGGAAACCGTGCAGATAGTTGGTGGTGCCGTCGAGCGGGTCGATGATCCACTCCATCTTGTCGCCGCCGGCGTTGCCGGCGTGGCTGCCGCTCTCCTCGGCGAGGATGGCGTGGTCCGGGTACTTGTCGCGCAGCGTCTCGATGATCGCGGCCTCGGCGGCATGGTCCACGTCCGAGACGAAGTCGTTGCGACTCTTGCTTTGGATATTGACCGCGTCCAGGCGCTCGAAGTAGCGCATGGTCACGCGGCCGGCGGCGCGCGCGGCGCGTACGGCGATGTTCATCATGGGTGACATGCGGCGCACGATAACGCAACCGGCGGGTCGATTAGAAGCTGCTGATGCGCCGTCCGCTGCGCGGCGTCAGCTCGGTGCGTTGATTGCGGTCGCGCTGTTGCGTCCGCGGCGGCTGCGTGTGAGCCTTTGGCGGGTGCTCGACAACCTTTGGACCAAATCGGTGCCCAGCGACGACGCCCTACAGCAAGCAGCCCCCGCGCTGCTCCTCCCGCGCATCCGCTTCGTGCTCGTGGAGACCAGCCTCTCCGGCAACATCGGCGCCACGGCGCGGGCCATGAAGAATATGGGCCTCTCGCGCCTGGCGCTGGTGCGCCCGAAGCAGGGCGCGCGCTTTGCCGATGCCGATGCCGTGGCCCGGGCGTCCGGCGCCGATGACCTGCTCCAGGCCGCAACGCTGCACGACAGCCTGGCGGAGGCGCTCGCCGGCTGCCGGCTGGTGCTCGGTACCAGCGCCCGGCTGCGCGCGCTGGAGTGGCCGCTGCTCGATGCCGAGGGCGGCGGTGCGCGCCTGCTGGCCGAGGCCGCCCACGGCGACGTGGCGCTGGTGCTCGGGCGAGAGGCGACGGGGCTGCGCAACGACGAGCTCGCGCTCTGCCATTACCTGGTGCAGATCCCGACCAATCCGGACTTCAGCTCGCTCAACATCGCCGCCGCGGCGCAGGTCTTCGCGTACGAGATCCGCCGGCAGCTCATCAGACGCCCCGTCGGCAGCGCAGCCGTTGCCGACGAGCGCCCGGAGTTGGCGACGGCGGACGAGATGGAGGGCTTCCACGCCCACCTGATGCACACGCTGCTTGCCATCGGCTACGCCGACGCCGAGCAGTGCGGCACCCTCGCCCGGCGGCTGCGGCGGCTATTCCACCGGGCGCGACCGGACCGCACCGAGCTCAACATTCTGCGCGGCGTGCTGGCCAAGGTCGCCGGGCGGCCGGGCGCCGAGCCGGATCGCCGCTCCGGTTGATTCGGGGCGAGGGCCGAGGGCCACGGGAGGCGCCTCCATGGCCCTCGGTCCTATTCTGCGCAGCTATACGCCACCGAATCGCCACATCAGCTAAGCTTGCCCGGGATGCGGATTCGAATTGTCGTAGTCTCGCGACAATGGATTGAGGGGCGCGTCGGCGGCGGTGGTGGTTCCACCGATGCCGCCCGCGGCTCCGGTGTCGATAGCGCATTGCGCCTGCGCGCGGCACCGGCGCGGGACAAGGCGTGCCGGGCCCAGAACCATAACAACCGCCACCAACTCCGGACGCCATTGCCTGCATGGAGCGGTATCGAAAACTGACCCTCGCGGACATCTGCACCCGCGACCCCGTCTGCATCGATGCAGAGGCCATGCTTGGCGCCGCCATCGAGCTGCTGCAGGCCCGCCACGTCAGCGCGGTCATCGTCGTTAGTGGCTCGCACCCGGTCGGCATTTTCACCGAGCGTGATGCCCTCGCCGCCGTCGCCGCGGGGCACGGGCACGCGGCCATGCCGGTGCGCGCGCGCATGACGCCGGAGCCGCTCACCTGCGCCCGGCACGTCGGATTTCTGGACGGCTACGTGCGGATGCTGCGCCGCGGCGTTCGGCATCTGGTGCTGCTTGATGACGAGGCCCGCATCGCGGGTATCGTGAGCCAAACCGACTTCGTGCGCGCGCTGGACCTGACCGACGCGGCGCGCGGGCGCAGCGTTGCCGACATCATGGTGCGCCGCCCCGCCGCGCTGGCGCCGTCGGCGCCGGTGCAGGCGGCCCTGGAGCTGATGCTGGACCAGGCGGTCAGCTCCGTGCTCGTGGTCGCGGAGGAGCGCCCGGTCGGCGTGCTGACCGAGCGCGATGTGCACCGCCTCAACGCCCTCGTCGAGGACCTGCACCGGCTCCCGCTGGCGGACGTGATGACGACGCCTGTGACCACCTGCACCGGCGACGAACGGCTCGACGCCGTCGTCGCGCGCATGCAGGCGGCCGGCGTGCGCCGCCTGCCGGTGGTGGACCTGCAGGGGCGGCTCATCGGCATCGTCACCAACCATGATCTGCTGAAGGACCTGCGCGCGCGGCACGAAGAGCTGCTGCACGAGCTGGTGGATCGCCAGGCGCGGGAGCTGACGCGACTGCGCGAGCGTATGGACGCCGACTTCGCGCTGGATGCGCTGCTGGCGCGCCCGCGCGCGCCCGGGCTCATCGCCGCCGACGCCGCGGGCAAGGTCCGCTACGCGAGCCCGGCGGCGCAGCGCCTGCTCGGGCTGGAGTCGGTGGATGAGGCGTCGCTGGCGGAGGTGGTGCAGGCCCTAGGCGGCGATGCCGAGGCCTACCGCCGACAGATCGGCCGGCTCGGCGTCGATCAAAACCAGGAGCTGGAGCTGGAGCTCGCCGCCCTCGAGCGGGCCGTCGCCTGCGACACCGTGGCCATCGGCGATGCGGCGGGCGGCATCGCGGGCTTTCTCATGCTGGTCACCGACGTCACGCGGCGACGCCACGGCGAGCAACGTTTCGCGCGCCTGTTCGAGATGGCGCCGCTGGCCATGATGCTGGCGCGGCTCGACGACGGCCTGCTGCTGGACGTGAACCCCGCGGCCGAGGTCCTGACAGGCCATGCGCGCGGTGCGCTGCTCGGGCACACCTCCGCGGAGCTCGGCCTGTGGGACGAGCCCGCGGCGCGGGACGGCTACTTCCGCGACCTCGCGGACGGCCTCAGCGTGCGCGCGCGTCGCGCCGCGCTCAAGCGGGCCGACGGCAGTCGGCTCGGCGTCGAGCTGTACGGCGAGCCGCTGGTGCTCGACGGCGAGCGCTGCCTGCTCAGCATGCTCGTGGACGTGACCCCGCAGACCGAGTACCTGCGCCAGATCGAGCACCACCACCACCTGCTCGGCGCCGTCTTCGCGGCCATCGGCGACGCGCTCTTGCTCACCGACCCCGGGCAGCGCATCGTGCTGGCCAACCCCGCCGTGCAGGCGATCTTCGGCGCGTCGCCGGAGCGCGTCACCGGCCGGCCCCTGCGGGACTTCTTCGCGGACGCCGTGTCGCTGGCCGCGCTCGCCGCCGGGGCCGACCGGTCCGCCGTTGCGCGCACCGGCGTGCTGCCGGCACGCACCGCCGACGGCAAGTCCTTCCCGGCCGAGGTGAGCTTCTCGGCGCTGGGCGCGGTGGCTGCCGAGCGCCGCGGTTGCGTCGTGCTGGTGCGTGACATCTCGGGGCGCGAGCGCCGCGCAATCGAGCTCGCCACGCACCAGGCCCGGCTGCAGGACCTCATCGACACCATCGGCGACTGGGTCTGGGAGATCGATACCGAGGCGCGCTACACCTACGCGTCGGAGCGGGTGCAGGAGCTGCTCGGCTACGCGCCCGAGGCGCTGCTGGGCCGCACCCCGTTCGAGCTGATGCCCCCCGAGGAGGCCGAGCGCGTAGCGGCCCGCTTCGCCGCCATCGCGGCCGCCGGCACGCCGTTCACCGATGTGGAGAACGTCTGCCTCACCGCCGTCGGCGAGCGGCGCTTTATCAGCACCAGCGGCACGCCGATCCGCGGCGCCGACGGGCGTATCGTCGGCTGGCGCGGCACCGACCGCGACATCACGGAATCTAAGCGCGCCGCCGAGCGGCTGCGCGACAGCGAGGCCCAGTTGCGGGCCATCTTCGACCACGCCAACGTCGGCATCATGCTGCTCACGGGCAAGCGCATCATCACCCGCGCCAACGCCCGGCTCGCGGAGATTCTGGGTTACGCCGATCCGTGCGAGCTGGAGGGCAAGAGCGTCCGCACCCTGCACTTGAGCGATGCGCGCTTCGACGCCTTCGGCGCCGGCCACTACGCGGAGCTGCGCGAGCGCGACCAACTGCACCTGGAGTATCAGCTCGCGCGCCGGGACGGCAGCGCGGTGTGGTGCCTGATCTCCGGTGCCGCCCTGGACACGGCGCGGCCGGCGGACCTGACCCGGGGCGTCATCTGGACCGTCGAGGACATCTCCGCCATCAAGGCCAACGAGGCCGAGCTGCTGGCGCTGAACGCCCGCCTGCAAGAGGAGCACGAGCTCTTCACCAGCGGCCCCGCCATGGTGTTCCGCTGGCTGCCGCAGCCCGGCTGGCCGGTGGCGCAGTGCTCGCCGAACGCGCACCTGCACCTGGACGTAGCGCCGGATGCGCTCGCGCAAGGCGGCTTCGCCTTTGCGGACCTGCTCCACCCCGACGACATGCCGCGCGTCGGCGCCGAGATCGCCGCGTACACCGAGGCCGGCGTCGATGACTTCGAGCAGGAGTATCGCGTCCGCGGTCCCGACGGGGACTGGCGCCATGTGTATGACTACACGCGCATCCGCCGCGACGCCGCCGGCGCGTTGCTCGCCTATCACGGCTATCTGGTGGACATCACGGAGCGGCGCCGCGCGCTGGCGGCGCTGCGCGAGGGCGAGCTGCGCTACCGCACCATGTTCGAGTCTGCCGGCCAGCCCATGCTGACGCTGGACGCGGACGGGCGCTTCACCGCCGCCAACCGAGCCACCTGCGAGCTCATGGGCTGCACCGATGCCAGCAAGCTGCTCGGGGTACCGCCCGCCGAGCTGTCGCCGCCGACGCAGCCCGATGGCGTGCCGTCGGCGGACAAGGGCACGGCCATGGTTCGGCAGGCGCTGGCCACCGGCCGCTGCCGCTTCGAATGGGAGCACCGGCGCCGCGACGGCTCGCCGCTGCATGTGGACGTGACCCTGACGCGGGTGGAGCTGCATGGCCAGCGCGCGCTGCTCGCCACCTGGTACGACCTCACCGATCGGCGCCGTGCCGAGGAGCTGGAGCAGCGCGCGCGGGCCGTGTTCGAGAACACCACCGAGGGCATCATGCTCACCGATGCGGACAACCGCATCGTCGCCGTCAACCCGGCCTTCACCGCCATCACCGGCTACAGCGCCGAGGAGGCCATCGGCCAGCCGGCGTCCCTGCTCCAATCCGGTCGCCAGGAGCGCGAGTTCTACCGCGCCATGTGGCGGCAGATCAGCGCTGCCGGCAGTTGGCGCGGGGAGCTCTGGAACCGCCGCAAGGACGGCGAGGTGTACGCGGAGTGGCTCAGCATCAGCGAGATCCGCAACGCCGACGGCACGGTGCGCAACCGCATCGGCGTGTTCAGCGACATCACACGGATGCGCCGCTCCGAGGAGGAAATCGAGCATCTCACCCACTACGACCCCATCACCGGTCTGCCGAACCAGCGGCTCCTGCGCGCGCGCCTGGAGCAGGCGCTGCAATCGGCGCGGGTGGCGGACCGCCCGCTGGTGCTGATGCTGCTCAACCTCGACGGCTTCAAGCGGGTCGTCGCGAGCTTCGGGCACGATGCCGCGGACGCGGTGCTCGCGTCGGCGGCGCGCCGGCTCGCGGCGCAACTGCCAGCGGATGCGACCCTCGCGCGCACCGTCGGCGACACCTTTGCCGTGGTGCTGGAGCTGCCGCACCGCGGCGCGTCGCCGAGCCGCAACGCCGTGCTGCTGCAGGACGCGCTGCGGGAGGAGTTCAGCGTGCCGGACGGCGCCACCGTGGCGCTTAGCTGCTGCATCGGCCTTGCCCTGTATCCGCGCGACGACATCACCGCCGCTGCGCTGCTGCGCGATGCCGACGCCGCGCTGCAACGGGCGAAGACGGCGGGACCCGGCAACATCGCGTTCTACCAGCCGGGGCTCACGGAGGCCGCGCAGCGGCAGCTTGCGCTTGCGCGCACCTTGCGCACCGCGCTCGCCACCAACCAGTTCGAGCTGCACTTCCAGCCCCAGCTCTACCTCGCCCAGCGCACCATCGTCGCCGCCGAGGCGCTATTGCGCTGGCGCCGCCCCGACGGCGTGCTGGTGACGCCCGAGCACTTCATGGAGGCCATCGAGAAGAGCGACATGGCGCTGGACCTCGACCGCTGGGTGCTGCGCGAGGCCGCACGCACGGTGGTCGGCTGGCAGCGCTCGGGGCTGCCGCGGGTGCGGGTGAGCGTCAACATGTCCGCCGCGATGCTGACCGGCGGCAATCTTGCCGCCGATGTGGAGGCGGTGCTGGCGGAAACGGGCCTGGACCCGACCCTGCTGGAGGTGGAGGTGCTGGAGAACATCCTGATCGAGGACCCCGACCGCGCCGAGGCCGAGCTGATCGCACTCGGCGGGCTCGGCGTCGGCATCGCGCTCGACGACTTCGGCACCGGCTACGCGAGTCTCGGCTATCTGAAGCGCTTCGCGTTCGACTATCTCAAGATCGACCGCAGCTTCATCAGCGGCCTGATGCCCGGCTCCGATGACCTCGCCATCGTGCGCGCGACCATCCTGATGGCGCACCACCTGGGCATCCGCGTGGTGGCCGAGGGCGTCGAGCACGACCACCAGATCCGCCAGCTCGCGGTGCTCGGCTGCGACCTGCTGCAAGGCTATCGCATCGGCCGTCCCATGCCCGCGGACGCCTTCGTGGCGCTGCTGCGCGACGGCGACCGGGCGCTGCCCGACGACCTCGCGCCCGCGCTGACCCGGCGGGCGCTGCTGGTGGGCGACGACACGGCGCAGCTCAGGCAGGTCACCACGCAGCTCGGCCGCCTGGGTTGGGCCGTGCTGCACGAGGTGGACGCGGATCGGGTGCTGGGCCTGGTCGCGCGGGAGCCGCCGGAGCTGGTGCTCTGCGACTTAGGCCTGCCCGGCGGCGACGCGCTGGACCTGCTCGCCCTGCTGCGGGAGCGGCACCCCGCCGTGCCGCGGGTGCTGCTCGCCGACAGCATCGATGTCGTGCAGTTGCTCGACGCCATGAACCGTGGCGGCGTCTACCGCTGCCTCAAGCAACCCTGCCCGGAAGCGGAGCTCGCCGAGGCGGTCGAGGCCGCCTATGCGCACGGCCTGCGGCGGCTGCGGGCCGAGCCGCCGGGGGGCGCGCCGCCGCGCTGAGCGACCGGCAGTGCCTAGTTCGGCCTCGGCGATGAGGCTGTCGAAGGCGGCATCCAGGCGGTTGACGGCGTCGGCGAGGGGCGTTTGGGCGCCTTCGGACAAGCGTCGAAGCGCTGCGAGAGGCCGGGACGCAGGACACGGGCGTTGCGCTTGGTCGAAAACAACGTGACGTGCTTGTCGAGGCGGGTGACCTAGTAGCGTTGCGTGTGCGGGATGCGGGCGATGAATCCGTGCAGCCTGAGCCGGCGCAGGTCATCAGCCGGCTCGGCGCACTGGGATCGCCGGCTTTCCAGCCGGCTCGGCGCCGATGCGGCCCGATGCCGCGTCGGCGGCGTCCGGGCCGATCAGAGGGCACCTGCGCAGTCGTCCGCCCGGCGGCGCGGCATGGGCAACCGCCTGGCTCCCGCGCCGCAGATCGCGCGCCGGGGGCATCGAGCCCCCGGCACGCGAAGCCGGCTGAAAGCCGGCGGTCCCAGTCCGAGCCGGCTCGGCGCCG
>NZ_JABX01000056.1 GCF_001469165.1 Thiohalocapsa sp. ML1
TTACGAAGAGAACACTGGCTTCGCGACAGCGACCGCCTTCAAGGAGGCCGTGCTGAAGCTGGAGGTTACGCCGCATATCACGCCCGATGACCGCGTGATCATGGACCTGCAGGTCAACAAGGACAACCCCGACTTTTCCAATTTGGTCCGAGGGCAGCCACCAGTAGCGACGCGCTCGATTGAGACCTCGGTACTCGTGGACAACGGCGAGACCATCGTCTTGGGCGGCGTCTACGAGCGCGACAAGGCCTACACGAAGGAGCAGGTGCCCTGGCTCGGCGATGTGCCGGTGTTCGGGCGGCTGTTCAAGAACGAGCAGCGTCTCGACAACAACAGCGAGCTGCTGATCTTCGTCACGCCGAAGATCCTGAAGAGCGATCTCGCCACCCGCTGACCCCCCGCAACGTCTGCGCTCGGGGGCCGGCCGACGCCGCCCCGAGCACCGCCGGACACCCGCGCAGGGTCACCCGCCCTTGCCCGGCCGCGCCAAATCTGGCAAAACTGCCCGCCATGATCAGACCACAGAACATCTTTCTCGTCGGCCCCATGGGCGCCGGCAAGAGCACCATCGGCCGTCAGCTCGCGCAATCGCTGGGCTACGAGTTCCAAGACAGCGACCAGGAGATCCAGCGCCGGACCGGCGTGGACATCGCCACCATTTTCGAGTTCGAGGGTGAAGAGGGCTTCCGCAACCGCGAGCGCCAGGTCATCGAGGCCCTGGCCCAGCAGGAGAACATCGTGCTCGCCACCGGCGGCGGCGCGGTGCTGCTGCCGGAAAATCGCCAGCAGCTCGCGGCCCGCGGGCTGGTGATCTACCTGCACTGCAGCCCGGAGCAGCAGTTTGCCCGCACCGCCCGGGACCGCAACCGCCCGTTGCTCGACACCGAAGATCCGCAGCAGACCCTGCGCGATCTGATGGCCGAGCGCGAGCCCGTGTACCGCCAGGTCGCGGACATGGTGGTGTCTACGGAACGCCGCGGCACCTCGTCGGTGGTGAAGGAGATCCGCCGCCGGCTCGAAGAAGAAGACCTCTGATGACGACATCTGATACGGCCGCAAGCAGCACGGCCGGGGCGGCTCGGCGACTGGAGGTGGAGCTTGGGGACCGCAGCTATCCGATCCTCATCGGCCCCGGGCTGATCGCGGACCCGGCCTGCTACGCTGCGGCCATCCGCGGCCGCCAGGTGCTCGTGGTCAGCAACGAGACCGTCGCGCCGCTGTATCTGGATGCGCTGCTGGCGGGTCTGCATGGCTTCGACTGCCACCGCGTCATCCTGCCGGACGGCGAGCAGTACAAGACCCTCGACACGCTGAACCTGATCTTCGACCGGCTGCTGGAAGCCCGGCTCGCGCGCGATGTGACCCTCGTCGCGTTGGGCGGCGGCGTCGTCGGCGACATGGCGGGCTTCGCGGCGGCGTGTTATCAGCGCGGCGTGGACTTCGTGCAGGTGCCGACGACGCTGCTCGCGCAGGTGGACTCCTCCGTCGGCGGCAAGACCGGCGTCAATCATCCGCGCGGCAAGAACATGATCGGCGCCTTCCACCAGCCGCGCGCCGTCGTCGCCGACACCGACACCCTCGCCACGCTGCCGGACCGCGAGCTCGCGGCCGGACTCGCCGAGGTGGTCAAGTACGGGCTGATTCGCGACCCGGCCTTCTTCGACTGGCTGGAAGCCAACCGCACGCGCCTGCTGGCGCGCGACGCCGACGCGCTGGCGGAGGCCATCGAGCGCTCCTGCCGCAACAAGGCCGAGGTGGTCGCCGCCGACGAGCGCGAGTCCGGCCAGCGGGCGCTGTTGAACCTGGGCCATACCTTCGGCCACGCCATCGAGGCCGGCATGGGCTACGGCGCCTGGCTGCACGGCGAGGCCGTCGCCGCCGGCATGGTGCTCGCGGCGGAGCTGTCCGCGCGCCTGGGCTGGCTCGACGCCGAGGATGTGCAGCGCACGCGGGCGCTGCTCGCGGGCTTCGCGCTGCCGGTGGACCCGCCGACGGCGCTCGGCACCGAGCGCTGGCTCGCGCTGATGGCCGTGGACAAGAAGGTCCAGGCGGGGCAACTGCGGCTCGTGCTGCTGCGCGGCATCGGGCACGCGGCAGTGACGGGCGATTTCGACCCGGCGGTGCTGCGCGGCCTGCTCGACGACATCGGCGCCGTCTGATGCGGCGCATGGCTGCCCGGCACCATCCTTGTGCAGGCCGGCGCGCCCGCGCCCCAAAGTGGCTCGGACTTGCCCCGTGCGTCCGTCCACTCCGAGGTCGCGACGTGGCATAGTCTCTGCTTCGCCGCTATGATGCCCGGTCCGGCGCTCCACTGGTGCGCCACCGAGTCGACACCGGCCCCTCCGATCGCGCCGGCATCCGGCCGACCCACGGCTGCGCTGGCAAGCGTCGCAGGTCCGCGCCGACCGGTCCTATCCCCCGCAGCGGCTCGTCGGCTTCAAACCCGAAGGTCCCGGGGTGGAAGGCAGGGCACGCCGCAAGCACAATCCAGCATCGGGTCCAGCAGCAAATTCAGGTGACAACGAGGTCCCAAGCCATGAACCTTCGTGCCTACCCAGCGGCGCAGGGGCTCTACGACCCCGCCCACGAGCACGACGCCTGCGGTGTCGGTTTCGTCTGCGACATCAAGAACCGCAAGAGCCGCCGCATTGTCGAGCAGGGCCTCGAGATTCTCGAACGCCTGACCCATCGCGGCGCCGTCGGCGCAGACCCGAAGGCCGGCGACGGTGCCGGCATCCTGGTGCAGATCCCGGACGAGTTCTTCCGCGCCCTGCTGGACTTCGAGCTGCCCGCGCCGGGCCACTACGGCGTCGGCATGGTGTTTCTGCCGAAGAGCGAGCAGGCCCGCGCCGAGATGCAGGCCACGGTGCAGCGGCGGCTCGAAGAAGGCGGCCAGACCGTGCTCGGCTGGCGCGACGTGCCGGTGGACAACTCGCACTTGGGCGAGAGCGTGCTGCCGACGGAGCCCGTCGTGCGCCAGGTGTTCGTGTCCTGCGGCGACAACTGCCCGGACCAAGACGCCTTCGAGCGCAAGCTGTTCGTGATCCGCAAGCGCATGGACAACGAGATTCGCGCCGCCGGCTACGACAAGACGGCCTACTACGTCGCGTCCATGTCCTCGCGCACCATCAACTACAAGGGCATGCTGCTCGCCGGCCAGGTGGGCAAGTACTACCTCGACCTGCAGGACGAGCGCTTCGCCTCCGCGCTGGCCCTGGTGCACCAGCGCTTCTCGACCAACACCTTCCCGACCTGGGACCTGGCGCAGCCGTTCCGCATGATCTGCCACAACGGCGAGATCAACACGCTGCGCGGCAACGTCAACTGGATGGCCGCGCGCCGGCACACCATGCGCTCCGAGGTGCTGGGTGAAGATCTCGACAGCATCTGGCCGCTGATCCCCGAGGGCCAGTCCGACTCCGCGTGCTTCGACAACGCGCTGGAGCTGTTGGTCATGGGCGGCTACTCGCTGGCCCACGCGATGATGCTACTGATCCCGGAGGCCTGGTCCGGCAACCGCCTCATGGACGAGAAGCGCCGCGCCTTTTACGAGTACCACGCGGCGCTGATGGAGCCCTGGGACGGCCCCGCCGCCGTCGCCTTCACGGACGGGCGCCAGATCGGCGCCACGCTGGATCGCAACGGCCTGCGCCCGGCGCGCTATCTGGTCACCGACGACGGCATGGTCGTCATGGCCTCCGAGATGGGCGTGCTGGACATCCCGCAGGCGCGCATCGTCAAGAAGTGGCGCCTGCAGCCCGGCAAGATGTTCCTGATCGACCTGGAGCAGGGCCGCATCATCGACGACGCCGAGATCAAGGCCGAGCTCGCGAACGCGAAGCCCTACCGCGAGTGGCTGAACCGCACGCAGATCCATCTGGACTCGCTGCCGACGGACGTTGCCCCGATGGCGCCGGAGGCCGACGTGCTGCTCGATGCGCAGCAGGCCTTCGGCTACAGCCAGGAGGACATCAAGTTCCTGCTGACCCCAATGGTCGTCACGGGCCAGGAGGCGGTGGGATCGATGGGAGCGGACAACCCGCCGTCGGTGCTCTCATCGCGCTCCAAGCACCTGTCGACCTATTTCAAGCAGAACTTCGCCCAGGTCACGAACCCGCCCATCGACCCGATCCGCGAGGAGCTGGTCATGTCGCTGGTGTCGCTGATCGGCCCGCGCCCGAACCTGCTCGGGCTGGACGAGGCCGGCAAGCACTGGCGGCTTGAGGTCAATCAGCCGATCCTGACCAACGAGGACCTGGAGCGCATCCGCCACATCCAGGACAACTCCGGCGGCAAGTTCCGCACCCAGAACCTGCACATGGTCTACCCGGCGCGCGAGGGCGCGGCGGGCATGGAGGCCGCGCTGGAGCGGCTCTGCCAGCAGGCGGAGCAGGCCGTGCACGAGGGGCACAACATCCTGATTCTGTCGGACCGCAACACCAACGCGGACTTCGTGCCGATCCCGGCGCTGCTGGCCACGTCTGCCGTGCATCACCACCTGATCCGCCAGGGGCTGCGCACCAGCTCCGGGCTGGTGGTCGAGACCGGCGGGGCGCTGGAGGTGCACCACTTCGCGACGCTGGCGGGCTATGGCGCCGAGGCCATCAACCCGTATCTGGCCTTCGACACCATCGCCTCGCTGCTCGGCAAGCTGCCGCACGACGGCGGCAAGCTGGACTTCGAGGAGGCGCAGTCGCGCTACATCAAGGCCATCGGCAAGGGCCTCAAGAAGGTCATGTCCAAGATGGGCATCAGCACCTTCCAGAGCTATTGCGGCGCGCAGATCTTCGACGCCGTGGGCCTCAATCGCCCCTTCATCGCCAAGTACTTCACCGGCACGCCGAGCATGGTGGAGGGCATCGGGCTCGCCGAGGTGGCGGAAGAGGCCGTGCGCTGGCACCAGCGCGGCTACGGCAACGAGCAGATCCTGCGCAAGCACCTGGACGTCGGCGGCGACTACGCCTATCGGCTGCGCGGCGAGGATCACGTCTGGTCCCCGGACACCATCGCGAAGCTTCAGCACGCCACCCGCGCCAACTCTGCATCCACCTTCGCGGAGTATTCCAAGCTCATCAACGAGCAGAACGAGCGCCTGCTGACCTTCCGCGGCCTGATGGAGCTGAAATGGGCGGATGAGCCCATCCCCATCGACGAGGTCGAGCCGGCGGCCGAGATCGTCAAGCGCTTTGCCACCGGCGCCATGTCCTTCGGCAGCATCAGCTACGAGGCGCACTCGACGCTGGCCAAGGCCATGAACGCCATCGGCGGCAAGTCCAACACCGGCGAGGGCGGCGAGGAGCCCGAGCGCTACCTGCCGCTGGCGGACGGCTCGCGCAATCCGGAGCGCTCGGCCATCAAGCAGGTGGCGTCGGGCCGCTTCGGCGTGACCGTGGAGTACCTGGTCAACGCCGACGACCTGCAGATCAAGATCGCGCAGGGTGCCAAGCCCGGCGAGGGCGGCCAGTTGCCGGGCCACAAGGTCAATGCGCAGATCGCGCGCGTGCGCCACTCCACGCCCGGCGTCGGGCTCATCTCGCCGCCGCCGCACCACGACATCTATTCAATCGAGGACCTGGCGCAGCTCATCCATGACCTGAAGAACGCGAACCCCAACGCGCGCATCTCGGTCAAGCTGGTCTCCGAGATCGGCGTCGGCACCGTGGCCGCGGGCGTGTCCAAGGCGCATGCGGACCACGTCACCATTGCCGGCTACGACGGCGGCACCGGCGCGAGCCCGCTCACGTCCATCAAGCACGCGGGCTCGCCGTGGGAGATCGGCCTTGCCGAGACCCACCAGACGCTGGTGCTGAACCGCCTGCGCGGGCGCACCGCGGTGCAGGTGGACGGCGGCCTGCGCACCGGGCGCGACGTGGTCATCGGCGCGCTCTTGGGCGCGGACGAGTTCGGCTTTGCGACCGCGCCGCTGATCGTCGCGGGCTGCATCATGATGCGCAAGTGCCACTTGAACACCTGCCCGGTGGGCGTGGCGACGCAGGACCCGGAGCTGCGCAAGAAGTTCACCGGCCAGCCCGAGCACGTCATCAACTTCTTCTTCTTCATCGCCGAGGAGGTGCGTGCGATCCTGGCCAAGCTCGGTTTCCGCACCATCAACGAGGCCATCGGCCAGATGGACCGCCTGGAGATGCGCCGCGCCATCGCGCACTGGAAGGCCAAGGGCCTCGACTTCTCGCGCATCCTGACCAAGCCGAAGGTGCCGGACGCGGTGGCGCTGTACAACGTCGAGCGCCAAGACCACGGCCTCGACAAGGCGCTCGACCACAAGCTCATTGCGCAGGCCGCCCCGGCGCTGGAGCGCGGCGAGCCGGTGCGCATCGAGACCGAGGTCAAGAACTTCAACCGCACCGTCGGCACCATGCTGTCCGGGCGCGTCGCCGAGCGCTACGGCCACAAGGGGCTGCCCGACGACAGCATCTACATCAAGGCGCACGGCATCGGCGGGCAGTCCTTCGGTGCCTGGCTCGCGCACGGCGTGACGATCGAGCTGGAAGGCGAGGCCAACGACTATGTCGGCAAGGGCCTCTCCGGCGGGCGGCTGATCATCTACCCGCCGGCGGATGCCGGCATTGCCCGGGCCGAGGAGAACATCATCGTCGGCAACACCGTGCTCTACGGCGCCATCGCCGGCGAGGTCTACTTCCGCGGCGTCGCCGGCGAGCGCTTCTGCGTGCGCAACTCCGGTGCCACCGCGGTGGTGGAGGGCGTCGGCGACCACGGCTGCGAGTACATGACCGGCGGCATCATGGTCTGCTTGGGTCCGACCGGGCGCAACTTCGCCGCCGGCATGTCCGGCGGCCTCGCCTACGTGCTGGACATGGACGGCACCTTTGCCGAGCACTGCAACCAGGCCATGGTGCAGTTGGAGCCCATCGCCGCCGAGGATGCGGCGCTCGAGCACCTCGACCACCAGGGCGGGGATCTTGAAAGCCACGGCTTCGTCGATGTCAGCCACGACATGACCCGCTTCGACGAGATCCGCTTGAAGCAGCTCATCGTCAAGCACAAGCGCTACACCAACTCCGCCGTCGCCGCGCGCATCCTGGACGACTGGGCCAACCTGCTGCCGAAGTTCGTCAAGGTCATGCCGGTGGACTACCGCCGCGCGCTGGAGGCCATGCAGGCCAACCAGAGCCGCCCGCCCGGCACCGCCGCGCCCAAGCCCGCGAAGCCGTCACTGCGCCCCTGAGGAGGTAGACACCATGGGCAAGCCAACCGGATTCATGGAATACGACCGCGCCGAGATGGCCTACCAGCCGGCGGCGGACCGTGTCGTGCACTACAACGAGTTCGTGCTGCCGCCGTCCGACGCCGAGATGGCGACGCAGGGCGCACGCTGCATGGACTGCGGCATCCCGTACTGCCACCAGGGCTGTCCGGTGAACAACATCATCCCGGACTTCAACGACCTGGTGTATCAGGACGACTGGCAGTCCGCCATCGAGGTCCTGCACAGCACCAACAACTTCCCGGAGTTCACCGGGCGCATCTGCCCCGCCCCGTGCGAGGCCGCCTGCACGCTCAACATCGACGACAAGCCCGTCGCCATCAAGGCCATCGAGCGCGCCATCGCCGACAAGGCCTGGGAAGAAGGGTGGGTCAAGCCGCAGGTGCCCATGCACCGCAGCGGCAAGCGCATCGCCGTGGTCGGCTCCGGCCCCGCCGGGCTCGCCTGCGCGCAGCAGCTCGCCCGCGCCGGGCATGCCGTGTCGCTGTACGAGAAGGAAGACCGCATCGGCGGCCTACTGCGCTACGGCATCCCCGACTTCAAGCTCGCGAAAAAGCTCATCGACCGGCGCATGGCGCAGATGCGCGCCGAGGGCGTCGAGTTCCACACCCACTGCCACATCGGCGTGGACCTGCCCGTGGCCAAGCTCATGGCGGACTACGACGCCGTGGTCCTCTCCGGCGGCAGCGAGAAGCCCCGCGATCTGGACGTGCCGGGGCGCAGCTACGCCGGCATCCACTTCGCGATGGACTTCCTGCGCGCCAACTCCAAGCGCGTGCAGGGCGTGGCCGTGCCGGATGAGGACTTCATCAGCGCCCAAGGCAAGCACGTCGTGGTCATCGGCGGCGGCGACACGGGCTCGGACTGCATCGGCACCTCCAACCGCCACGGCGCCCGCTCCATCACCCAGATCGAGATCCTCGACAAGCCCCCGGCCAAGGAGGACAAGGGGCTCACTTGGCCGAACTGGCCAAACAAGCTCCGCACCTCCACCTCCCAGGAAGAAGGCTGCGCGCGCCACTGGAACGTGCTCACCAAGTCCTTCGAGCACGACGGCGACGGCAACGTCAGCGCGCTCAATTATGTGCTGGTGCGCTGGGACAAGGACGAGCAAGGCCGCTGGCAGATGTCCGAGGTCGAAGGCTCCGAGGCCAGCTTCAAGGCAGACCTCGTGCTGCTCGCCATGGGCTTCGTCCACCCCGTGCACGAGGGCATGCTGCACGAGCTGAAGGAAGCCAAGGGCTTGGCGCTCGACCCCCGCGGCAACGTCCAGGGCGCCACCGACGGCCCCGCCGCCTACCAGACCAACATCCCCGGCGTCTTCGCCGCCGGCGACATGCGCCGCGGGCAATCACTCGTGGTCTGGGCCATCCGCGAGGGTCGGCAGTGCGCACGGGCGGTGGATGAGTGGCTGATGGGGAGCAGCGATCTGCCGCGGTGAGGGCGGTTGGTTGGCGGCAGGGAGGCCGGGGAGTTGAATAGAGGCGGCCTGCGGGCAGCTTTTTTTGGTTCTTGCCGCAGACAGGTCGCGCAGTTTCGCACGCCTCGGTTACACTTGGTCAAGTGAAACTGCGGACGTCGGCGGAGATACCCATGGCTATGTCAGATCCGATTGCGGACATGCTTACGCGCATCCGTAATGGCCAAGCTCGCGGCAAAACAAGCATCTCGATGCCTTCTTCGAAACAGAAGGTTGCCATCGCAAATCTACTGAAACAAGAAGGCTATCTTTCCGGCTTCGCCGTGGAAGGAGGAGAGGAAGAAAAGCCTACACTCGTGCTCAAGCTCAATGTTTTTTCACGCAAGCCCGTTCTCGAGCAACTGAAGCGCGTCTTGCGTCCGGGGCTGCGGATTTATGGCGAGAAAAACAGGACTCCCCTGATTCGGCGCGAGTTTGGTGCAACCAGCGCAACCACGGGGCGCAATCTTTACGACAACGTCGTACTACCGGATGGCACAGTGGAGCAGCGAGTCAGTAAGGACGTTGTAAGGATGGCCGTGAAGGCAACGGCCGGCGCCAGAGGTTCGCAATAAACTACATCTGCTTGCGCAGAAGTGAATAGTTGGCTCGAAGGCGGAGATGCAAGGGTTTCGGTGCGGCGAGTCTAACGAGCCACGAGCGCGCTCCAACCGGTAATCCTACGGTCGAACTGGCACTCCTGGCCGTTCCCGCTTTCACGCCGAGAATTCGAGCTGATTACCGATGACCGAACAGAGTTCCAAGCACTATAGCGACGCCTTCGCCAAGATAATCAGGGATGATGATGATTTGATCGGTTCGCTGGCCTATGCAATTTATAAGAAAGAAAAGCGTGAGTTCATAGTGGCACACAATCTTGAGCGAGACGACCCGCGCGTCGTTGGCTATCATCACGACTTAAATGGAACCCGAATTGAAGGTTTGCGTATTGCAGCCGAGGCCAAACTGACAGATTATGCGGGCGTAATCGAGCAGAATCTGCGGGAAGGAGTCCAATGGGACGAAGCCCACCAGCTCGTACTTGCCAACACCAACGAGCGAGTCGAGGATCTTAAGGATGTCATAGACCGGGTCAAGCGAGATTTGTTGCAGAATACCGGCTCTATTTTGACGGAAGTCAAAAGCAGCACGGCATGGTGGAAAAGCGTCATATGGAGCACTATTGGCGGATTTGCGCTTGGGCTGGCGCTGACACTCGCGAACGTTATTCAGTGGACGAATCCGCTGGCGTCGTTTACCTCCGCCGGAGCTACAGACGCGACGAACACATCAAGCGCACGATAATGTGGGAAAAGGAGAGAACTCATACCCGAGCCCGGTGAGCCCATGCCATTACCCACATCTCAGTAGGGACAGAGAGCCCGAGGGGCTGGACACGCTGAGCCGGACCTGTTGAAATCCGGCCCCATCAAGTTTGATGGGGCTGGAGCAGATGGGCGTGGGCATACCTGACAAGTTGTGCGGTCGGCCGTTCGATGCGGCGGACCTGGAGCGGATCCGCGCTGAGATCGTGGCGGCGGAGCCGCCGCAGCGCTCGGAGATTGCCCGGCGGGTGTGTCGGGCGCTGGAGTGGACGGATGCGCTGGGTCGGCCGAAGCTGATGAGCGCCCGGGTGGGGCTGCTGCGGCTGCATCGGGCGGGGCTGATCGAGCTGCCGGCGCCGAGCCGAGGCAATGGCAACGGTCGTGGTCTGCTGCGGGGTCCGGATCGCTGGCCCGAGCCGGTCGCGGTCGTGGGCACGGTCGGGGATCTCGGTGGCTTGCGGCTGGAAGCGGTGCTTGATGCGAGCGCATCAAGGCTGTGGAATGGGTTGATCGCGCGTTATCACTACCTTGGCTACACGCCGTTGCCGGGGGCGCAGCTGCGCTACCTGGTCCACTGCGAGGGTGGCGTGCTGGGCGCGATCGGCTTCGGCGCGGCGGCCTGGAAGGTGGCGGTGCGCGATCGCTGGATCGGTTGGGATGCCGCCTGTCGCGAGGCCCACTTGGGCCGGGTGCTCAACAACGCGCGCTTTTTGCTGCTGCCCTGGGTGCGGGTGAAGCACCTCGCCTCGAAGGTCCTGGCGCTGGCGGCGGCGCGGATCCCCAAGGACTTTGCCGCGCGCTATGGTGAGCGGGTGGTGCTGTTGGAGACCTTCGTCGAGCGGCCGCGCTTTGCCGGCACCTGCTACCGTGCCGCCAACTGGCACTACCTGGGGGAGACCACCGGACGCGGCAAATGCGATCGCACCCATCAGGCGGCGTTGCCGCGCAAGGGCGTCTACGTCTACCCGCTGACGGCGGGGTTTCGCGCCGCGCTGGGGGTGGTGCGATGAGTGCGCTGGCCGAGGAGCTCGGCGCCATCGATCTTGGCGATCGCCGCCTCGATCGCCGCGCGCGCCGCCTGCTGCAGAAACTGGGGGAGAAACCGACGTTGAGCATTCCCGCCGCCTGCGGGGGCTGGGACGAGACCCGCGCCGCCTACCGCCTGTTCGACCACGCCGAGGTAACGCCCGAGCGCGTGCTCGCCCCGCATATCGCCTGCACCGAGGAGCGTTTGCGTGCCTATCGGCGGGTGTTGTGCATTCAGGACACCACTGAGCTGGACTACACCACCAAGAAGGCCAGCATGGCCGGACTCGGCCCGCTCAACTACGAGACCCGTTGGGGGATGTATCTGCATCCGACCCTGGTGGTGACCCCCGAGCGGGTTCCGCTCGGACTGCTCGATGCCTACACCTGGGTGCGTGAGCCCGGCAGCATCGGCCAGGAGAAGGATCGCAATCGCCCCCTCGAAGAGAAAGAGAGCGTGCGTTGGATCGATGGCTTTGCTCGCGTCAACGCCTTGGCCGAGACACTGACCGACACCCACCTCACCTACATCGCCGACCGCGAAGGCGACATCTACGACCTGTTCGTCGAAGCCCCCTGTCCCGAGCGCAGCGCCGACTGGCTGGTGCGCGTGCAGCATACCGAGCGGCTGCTGGCCGATGGACGCAAGCTGCGCGCAGTCCTTGATGCCGCCCCCGTGCTCAGCGAGATCAGCTTCGAGCGCCCCCCCGCCAAGGGCCGGCGTGCGCGCACCGTCTACCAACAGATCAAGGCCGTGCGCGTCACCCTCAAGCCACCGCCACGCCCCGACCGCACTTTGGCCGAGGTCACCGTCACCGCACTGCTCGCCACCGAGCCACACCCGCCCGCAGGCGAAGACCCCTTGGAGTGGCTGCTGCTGACCAACCTGCCGGTGGAGACCGCCGAGCAGGCCGCCGAAACCCTCTCCTGGTACCTCTGGGGGAATACACGGAATACAGGGACGGAATACAGGGACAGACCACATTTAATCGCCCCTGGGGACAACGCTATTCGTAAGCAGGCAGATGCTGCTCGTCGTCGTTTCGTAGCACGGCGAGCAGGTAACGGAAGTCGGCGCAGGTCAGGCCGGTGACGAGGCAGGCGAGGCGGAGCGCGACGGGCTGCCGCGGCTGCCCGAGTGCCTCGTCGTCGACGTGCAGGGTCGGGATCGGCAACGGCGGCTTGGCCGGCGGTGTCGGTTACCGCAGCACTTCGTCGATGTTGTCTGCTTTCAAACTCTGCCGAAACCAGCGCAGCAGTGAATCCGGGTCCGCGCTTTGAACTTGTGTCCGGACCTCATCCGAAACTGGGCCGAATTTCTCTTCCAGGAGCCGCAGGAGCATGTGCGCCTCGCCGAGCTGGATGCCTCTGCGCTCACCGATTCGCTCGCCTTCTTCTCGCATACGGGTGGAAAACGACTGCATGGTCTTGGTCTCCTCGGGATACTCGCGTTCGTATTGCGCGCGCTCGGTGTCGCTCAGGTTGGCGTAGATGTCCACGAAATCGGCATATTTCAGCCGCTTGTCGGGATCGGGCTCCAACTGCATCAGGCCGCGCAGGGCCATGGCGTAGACGGCAACGCGCTCGCTCGGATCGTAGCGCATGTTCGGCAGGTTGAGCCGAGCGACGATGTTGTCGCTGTCGCGCCAGTCTTGCCAGGGCAGGTCGGGCAGCGCGCAGGCCAGGTAGCGGAAGGCGAGATAGCGGTGGTGATCGCCGCCGAGGATCAGTTCCTCTGGCCGCTGCCCTTCGCGCAGGAATATGGCCACGGGCACGACTCGGTCCGTCTTGAACAGCTCGGCTAAGTCCAGGCAGTACTGCGCCAAGCGGTGGATCGAGAACTTGGACGTGTCCGACTCTTCCTCCAGCACCAGCAGCACGGCCTCGCGGCGGCCGTCGGGCCATTCGACCAGCAGCGGCACGTCCAGCTCCCGGGACGGAATACAGGGACAGACCACATTTAATCGCCCCTGGGGACAACGCTATTCGTAAGCAGGCAGATGCTGCTCGTCGTCGTTTCGTAGCACGGCGAGCAGGTAACGGAAGTCGGCGCAGGTCAGGCCGGTGACGAGGCAGGCGAGGCGGAGCGCGACGGGCTGCCGTGGCTGCCCGAGTGCCTCGTCGGCGATGTGCAGGGTCGGGATCGGCAACGGCGGCTTCGCTGGCGGTGGCGGTTACCGCAGCACTTCGTCGATGTTGTCTGCTTTCAAACTCTGCCGAAACCAGCGCAGCAGTGAATCCGGGTCCGCGCTTTGAACTTGTGTCCGGACCTCATCCGAAACTGGGCCGAATTTCTCTTCCAGGAGCCGCAGGAGCATGTGCGCCTCGCCGAGCTGGATGCCTCTGCGCTCACCGATTCGCTCGCCTTCTTCTCGCATACGGGTGGAAAACGACTGCATGGTCTTGGTCTCCTCGGGATACTCGCGTTCGTATTGCGCGCGCTCGGTGTCGCTCAGGTTGGCGTAGATGTCGACAAAGTCGGCATATTTCAGCCGCTTCTCGGGATCGGGCTCCAGTTGCACCAGACCGCGGAGCGCCAAGGCGTAGACGGCGACGCGCTCGCTCGGATCGTAGCGCATGTTGGGGAGGTTGAGCCGAGCGACGATGTTGTCGCTGTCACGCCAGTTTTTGCCAGGGCAGGTCGGGCAGCGCGCAGGCCAGGTAGCGGAAGGCGAGATAGCGGTGGTGATCGCCGCCGAGGATCAGTTCCTCTGGCCGCTGCCCTTCGCGCAGGAATATGGCCACGGGCACGACTCGGTCCGTCTTGAACAGCTCGGCTAAGTCCAGGCAGTAGTGCGCCAAGCGGTGGATCGAGAACTTGGAGGTGTCCGACTCTTCCTCCAGCACCAGCAGCACGGCCTCGCGGCGGCCGTCGGGCCATTCGACCAGCAGCGGCACGTCCAGCTCCCGAAACCGATCGCCGAGCCGTTCCTTCAGTTGCTCCTCACGGATCGGGATGATGCGCACACGCTTGTCCACATGCGCGGCCTCGGCGGCGGCGAAGAATTGCACCGCGTCGTGCGGGTAGTCGACGATCAGGTTCTTGAAGTTCTGGTCGTGGCTCAAAAACACCTCGATGCCGTCAGCAGGAATTGCGGATTCGCTTGCCGAATCGCAGCCTTGCGGCGGGACAGCGCAATGCGTGGACGCGCTCAGACATGCAGCATACTGGCCGGCCGATGCGGCGGCAAAAGGGTGTCGCTGATCGTGGCTACGGCAACGAGCAGATCCTGCGCAAGCACTTAGACGTCGGCGGCGACTACACCTATCGGCTGCGCGGCGAGGATCACGTCTGGTCGCCGGACAGCATCGCGAAGCTCCAGCACGCGACCCGCGCCAACTCTGCATCCACCTTCGCGGAGTACTCCAAGCTCATCAACGAGCAGAACGAGCGCCTGCTGACCTTCCGCGGCCTGATGGAGCTGAAATGGGCGGATGAGCCCGTCCCCATCGATGAGGTCAAGCCGGCGGTGGAGATCGTCAAGCGTTTCGCCACCGGGGCCATGTCGTTCGGTTCCATCAGCTACGAGGCGCGCTCGACGCTGGCCCGCGCGATGAACGCCATCGGCGGCAAGTCCAACACCGGCGAGGGCGGCGAGGAGCCGGAGCGCTACCGGCCGCTGGCGGACGGCTCGCGCAATCCGGAGCGCTCGGCCATCAAGCAGGTGCGAGCGGCTGTGGAACCTGCTCACCAAGTCCTTCGAGCACGACGGCGACGGCAACGTCAGCGCGCTCAATTATGTGCTGGTGCGCTGGGACAAGGACGAGCAAGGCCGCTGGCAGATGTCGGAGGTCCCGGGCTCCGAGGCCAGCTTCAAGGCCGACCTGGTACTGCTCGCCATGGGCTTCGTCCACCCGGTGCACGAAGGCATGCTCGCCGAGCTGAAGGAGCAGAAGGGCCTGGCGCTGGACCCCCGCGGCAACGTCCAAGGCGCCACCGACGGCCCCGCCGCCTACCAGACCAACATCCCCGGCGTCTTCGCCGCCGGCGACATGCGCCGCGGGCAATCGCTGGTGGTCTGGGCCATCCGGGAGGGGCGCCAGTGCGCACGGGCGGTGGATGAGTGGTTGATGGGGAGCACCGACTTGCCGCGGTGAGGGCGGTGCGCGGCAGGGAGGCCGGGGACTTGGGAAGAAGCGGCCTACGGGCCGCTTTTCTGATGGCAATCGTGGCGCGAAGTCTCCGTCCGCCCAAGCCAGACCGCTGCGCCTGGCGCTTGCGGGCGCCGCAAACTTGGACGCAGGCGTCGTCAAGACCTATGCTTGCGCCATGCTGACGGTCATCGAAACGCCGCTGTTCCAGCGTCAGTGGCCGCTGTACTGGACCGAGGAAGAGCGTGGCGCGTTCTGCGCTTACATCGCGCAGCGCCCAGAGGCGAGCGATGTCGTTCCGGAGTCGGGCGGCCTGCGCAAGGTTCGCTGGCGGCGGCCATGCTCGGGCAAGTCCGGTGGCGTCCGTGTCGTCTACTACAGTCGAACTGCCGCCGGTGAAATCGTCCTCCTGACGCTCTACGCCAAATCGAAGACCGATAACCTCACAGGCCCAAGACTTGAGGCGATCCGCGATGCACTCGAAGACTGAGCCGCTGACCGAGGACGCATTGGAGGAATACGAGGCCGACCGCGACCTCGCCGCCGATGTGCTGCAAGCAGTCCGGGAAATGAAAGCTGGAGAGGGTCGGGTCGTCTGGCCGCCCGCCTTTGCAGCCCGGCAGCAAACCGGGCTGTCCCAGGCGCAGTTTGCCGAACTGCTCGGCGTGTCTGTCGACACCATCGAGGCATGGGAGCATGAGCGCGAGCAGCCGACTGGCGCCGCGCGCACCCTCCTGGCCATCGCACGCAGGAATCCGAAGGTGATTCAGGAGGTCGCGGCGGACATGGCGTCGCACCGGTGAGCTTGTCCGATCAGGCAACCCTGGGGAAGATCTTGTGGCGAAAGGTCCGAACAAAGTAAGGCAGCATCGAACCGATCTCCCAGAGAACCCGCCATGAGCTCAGAACTGCGGACTATCAAAGCGTTGCTCCCCGGACTCTCCCCAGGTGACAAGGCGCAGCTTCTGAAATGGCTTGCCCAGGATCTGGGCGCGGCCGCGCCGGGGATCGAGAAAACGACCGGCGTCTGCGGCGGTGCAGCACGCATTGTGCGCAGACGTATTCCGGTGTGGATACTGGAGCAAGCACGTCGATTGGGAACCAGCGATGCGGACATCCTTCGGTGCTACCCGACGTTGACGGCCGAGAACCTTGCCAACGCCTGGAGCTACGCCAGAAGACGACGCACGGAAATTGACCGCGATATCGCCGACAACGAGGCCTGACCCAGTGGCGCGACATTACGACTACGAGAACGTTGATCCGCGATGCGCTATAAGACAAAGCCGGAGAAAATCGAGAAGCTGAAAGGCATGCTGTGCCGTGATATCCACGGCGGGGTGTTTTTTCGCGTCTACCGCGCCGACGGAAGCTTTCGCGATTACCGGATTGCCCACTTCGACCTTGAAATCGAGATTACCGATGAAGACGCCTATGCATACTGGAAGCAGGGAGAGTGGGTCATCGACTACGGACCAAAGACGCTGGGCATATCCAATGCAAACGAGGACTGATCAAGGCCCACCGCAGCGAAATCATGGCCCGTCGGCTTGGGGCGCAGCCTCGCTAGAGATTGAACTTTCTTGAAGCTCTTCGCCGGCTGCTCTGTGACTGGGCGCCCGGCTGACATGAACTTCGGGACGAGAAATAGAAGAAGAAGTTCGCGCAGAGACGGAGAGCCGCGAAGGGCAGAAACAGAAAACGGAAAACAGAATTGGTCAATTCCACCAACGCAATGCCCCACAAGTCTCTGCCGCTGAATCTTTTTCTTGAATCTCTATCCCTCTCCGCTTGTCCTCTTCTTTTCTCTGCGCCTTTATGTCTCGGCGCGAGATATCTTTCTCCCGGCTGCGATAGCCCAACGTCGGGTAGCGCCACGCTGACCCGATCGACGAGTGTGCCGGCAATTGTTGAATCTTCACCAAGGGGCTGCCGCCTAGTAGATCAGCCCAGGCTCTTTCGGCTGTAGGCTGTCCACGGAGCGCCAATCCTCCAGCCAGTCGTCGAGTCGCGGCGGCAGCCAGAATTCGCCCCGCGGGCCGGTCGCATCCTCCGGCATTCGGAAGCCGACGGCATCCAGGCCTAGGTAGATCGGCCCGCCGGTGATGCGCTCGACGGCCAGCATGATCTTCAGGAAGGTGATCTGGACCGAGTTGTTCGGATCCGGCCCGAGCGACTCCGGCCGTGCACCGTCCCCTTGTGCAGCCACGGCTTGTTCATCTTCCGCCCAACCCAAGCCGAGATAGCGCCACCGCGGCGCGCTCAGCCAGGTGAAGTACGGCCTGCACTCCCAGTCGAAGGGCTCCCACAGGAAGCGGCCATCGCGGCGATGGGCCGCCCGGCGGCCCCAGGGGTGGGCATCGAGCCGCTCTGCGAACGCTTCCGCGGAGTGCCCGTGCGCATTCTCGGTGATGACGATGGCGTTGATGCCCATTCACTGCTGCTCCCGTCTCGCCAAGCTGACTGAGACAGTAACGCGACCTGGGTGGTGCCGGGGTACTGCTCGGCGAGCAAGACGGCGAGCCGGGGGCTCAGGTTCTCGTTAAGCAGCAGCTTCCTGGGGGCTGCCGCGGCCAGGCGCCGCTCCCGTTGGGCGGCGAACATCAGCGCCGCTCGCAGGTGTTCCGGGCGCAGGCGCGGAATGTCCGCCAAGATCTCCGCCTCGGTCATGCCGGCGGCGAGGTATTCCAACAGATCGTGGGCCGTGATGCGGGTGCCCCGGATACAGGGTTTGCCGCCGCGGACGTCGGGGTCGATGACAATCAGGTCGTTGAGATCCGGCATGGTTTGGCTCCGGCGTGTAGTCCACTGAATGACGCGGTGTTCGTGGATTCTCGCGGCGTGCAGTCCCCGGCGAGGGCGGCCTGGCGAGCACTTGAAGGCCAAGGGGCTCGAACCCCGACATGGGGCGGCCCGGCATGGAGCAATGGAAGATCTTGGTCTTGGGCGTGCTGCGACTGGGTCTGAACGCCGACTACGATCGGATTCACGCCACGGACACCAACCTTCCTGAGCGGCGAGCGCATCCCCCACCACGAGAAGGCCTTCTCCATCTTCCAGCCCCACACGGAGTGGATCAACAAAGGCAAAGCCGGTGTGCCGGTCGAGGTCGGGGATTCCGGGGCGATTCCGGACCTGCAAATTCGATGGTAGACCCTGCCGGTGCTTTTTCACCGCCTATTGAGCGGGGTCAGCTAAATGGTGACCCCTACGTCCTTGACCCCTACGTCCTGCAAGCGCCTCGTCCCGCCGAGCGGGAACGGAGTCACTGCTGTAAAGCCGACTTTACAGTCAGCGCAGCCTGTCGGTTGTCGCCCCACGGGCATCGTGGCGCAGGGCGACACGGCTGGATGCAAGCCGGCGCTGCCTCCTGGCGCAGCTCAAGATCAGGGATTGATTGAGAAAACTGGGTCTTGGCGCGGCGAGCAGCGGACGCTTGCCTTCGTCTGCACAGGCCGCACGGTGCTAGACACGGACTGACAACTGTCAGGATTTTTTACACTGGATCGCCGGCAAATAGACGGCGAGCTTTCAACCGATTGTCTTTATTTGTTTTTTTTTGGCCCAAGTATTGCTTTCGAATGACTGATGCGCTCACGCCGGATGGCTCGGCGTTGCCTATCGTCCAAGCGAATGTACCGACTCCCAGGAGCACCCGAACCATGACCCTACTGAAACCCATCCGTTTGTCGGCGCTGGCCCTGGCCGGCGCGCTCACCCTGGCCGCGCTGCCCGCCGCCGCGGCGCCCTTCACCTTCAATTTCGAGTTCGACAATACCGACACCGGAAGCGTGGAGCCGCCGATCGTCGGCACGGGCTTCCTCACGTTCGACGACCCCGGCGACGGCACCTTCGACTTCTTCAGCCTCACGAACCGCGATCTCGGCTTCACCTTCGGTGCGGATACCTGGGGGCTTGCGGATCTGGTCACGAGCGCCGGCACGTTGGTGGAGATCTCCACCACGCTGGACGCCCGCTCGCTCGTCTTCACCGGTAACGGCAACGGACCCTACCTCGGCTCGATCGACTTCCAAAACCCTGCAAACCCGATCTATACAGTCCTGACGTTTGGGCCTTCAAGCGCCGTGGGCCGGTATGCCCTGGGCAATTTTGTCTTGTTCGGGGATTACGCGGCCTCGGCAGTCGCCCAGACCCCGCTGCCGGCGACGCTCCTGCTGTTCGCCGTCGGTCTCGCCGGGCTGCGGCTGAGCCGCTGCAGAGGACGCGGCTGATCCCTGCGGGCGGCCCGTCGCCGCCGTGGCGGCTGGTGCGGCCGCGGGGCGCGAGCTGCCCGGGTTCGGCGCCGGGAGCAAGAGAAAGGGGGTCACCATTTAGCTGCTGCTGGCCCGGCTGTTCGAGTCGCTGCCGCTGGTCTGTCCCAACTGCGGCGCGGACATGCGCATCATCGCCTTCTTCACCGAGGCCGCGCCCGTCGAGCAGATCCTCACTCACATCGGTGAGCGCCGCGTCCGCCGCCGATCTCGCCCGCCCGCGGACCGCCCGCCTGGGACGAGGCACCCGAGCCGATGCCGGACTGGGACCTCCTCAAACAGCCCGAGTCCGACTTCGCGTTCGATCAGCGCGTCTCCTGGTAGCCACCGTCTCTCTCGCAGGGAAAGGTGCAGCCCCTCTCGTCTGCCCGTGTCACCCTGCCCCGAAGATGCCGCTGCCGGCCCCCCAGAACGCGCGCGCCTGCACCGCCCCGACGCCCGTCAGCCCCGCAGTTGGGCATTGACCCCGCACCCCACCCCCGCTAGCCTCATTCCGCGGGCCAACCTGGACGCTCAGGGTGGCTTGGATTTCCTATCCGTTCCGTTATCCGTTATCCGTTATCCGTTCGAGGCGCACGCCTCTGGCGCCCCGCGCGGCGCCCGCGAGTATGCACGCGTCGCCGAGCAGATCGCCGAGTACGCCGACCTCACCCCGGCGCAGATGGCCGCCAAGGTCAAGGCGCTGGAGCGCGACATGTACCGCGCCGCGAGGGAGCTGGGGTTCGAGCGCGCGGCGGCGATTCGCCATCAGATCAAGGAGCTGTGTGGGCGGGGATTGGCGGCTTGAGCACGGCCATCCGCGCGACGCCTGACCGCCGCGCCGACCGGCCTTCTGCACCACGCAACCCGCGGACCAATTGCGTTGACGCGGTTCATACGAGCACCTAATCTCGCGTTAGGCGTCAACGGTCGTTGGCGGGCTCATCGTCGTTGCCGAACCACGCCGAACAAACAGTTGCTTTCGGGAGATGATGGAGATGCAAGCCGAGCTTCGCCGATTGCCGATTGCCGAGCGAATACGCTTGGTGGAAGACCTGTGGGACAGCATCGCCGCGGACCAGCACAACCTGCCGTTGACCGCGGCACAGCGCGATGAGCTCGACCGCCGGCTGGATGCCTATGCCGCCGACGCCGATCGCGGACAGCCGGCCTCCGAGGTGATCGCCGACATCCGCAAGCGGTTGTGAGCGCTGCTGTTTATGTACGCCCGGAGGCACGGGACGACATCGAGCAGGCAAGCACATGGTACGAGCGACAACGCCCGGGCCTCGGGGACAATTTCCTCGAACAGGTGCTTGATGCGCTCGACCGCATTGCCGAGAACCCCGAAACATACCCAATCGTGCACCGGCAAACTCGTCGCGCAGTCCTCCGTCGCTTTCCCTTCGGGGTTTTCTACCGCGTCGAGGACGATGCGATTGTCGTTATCGCCATCATGCACGGCAGCCGAGATCCGCGCGCCTGGCAGCGCAGGTCTTGAGCGCGGCTGTGCCGCGTCCGCGAACCGACTGCACCCGCCTCGCGGGTTAGCGGCGAGACCGGAAAGCGGCCCAACGGCCGCTTTCTCGTTGGTGCATTTGCCAGTCGAGTGTCGCAACGCCCAACCATTGAGCTGATCCCCGTCGGCGCCCTACACCCGTTTCAGCCAGTATTGCGGTTGCCGACGCTGATGCGCGTAGGCGACGATCAGAATCTCGTCGTCGGTTGCTTGGTAGATGATGGTGTATGGGAAGCGTCGTAGCGTGAAACCGCGCACGCCACTGCGGAACCGCTTCCAGGCGCTCGGGAATCGCCGGATGGCCTGCTTTGCCGCGTCGACCTCAGCGAGCAATGCCGCCGCGAGACGCGGGTCGATGTCGCGATAGTGGCCGAGAGCCGCGTCGAGCTCGGCAAGCGCGACGGTGAGCTCGCGGACCTTCATTCGAGGCCATGCTTGCGCCTCAGCGCCTCCATCGCCTGCTCGGAGTCCACTGCATTCAGCTCGCCACGGCGATAGGCCGCGAGCCTGTCGGCGCATTCCCGATCCCAGGCGGCCTCCCACTCGGGCGTCGTGGGGGCGACGAGGTCGTAGAGCGCCGACAGCAGTTTGGCTTGGTCGGCAGCGGGCAACTGTTTGGCCTCGGCGAGGACGGATTCGACGTCTGCACGCATGGCAATGTGCTCTGATCGAGGGCTTGCGCCGATTGTAGCCGTTCTTCCCTTGTCCGCCTGGTGGCGGGCTCTTCCTCGGCAGGAGTACGAACAATACGGAATTGTTGCGCAACAAGTTTGTTGCGCTGGCCCGCCCGGTGACCTGCCCCGACGCCGCCGCGGATCAGCTCGGCCGCGTCTCGACCGCCGCCGCCACCTGCTTCGCCCGCGCCCGCGCTTGGTCGATGTCTTCGCCGCGCGCCAAGGCGACACCCATGCGTCGGCGCGCGAAGGCCTCGGGCTTGCCGAATAGCCGCAGATCCGACTCGGGCACGGTTAGCGCTTCGGCGACGCCGTCGTAGCCGATGGCCGTCGCGTCCATACCGCCGTAGATGACGGCGCTGGCGGCGATGGCGTCGCGGCGGGTGTCCACCGGCAGACTCGTTCTGGCGCTGGGAGGCCATGGTCACCATGCCGGTGTCGTGGGGGCGGGGGCTGACCTCGCTGAACCAAACCTGGATTCCGGGGACAGTTTACTTAACCCACTCTCGGCGATCCGCGATTCCGGGGATAGTTTACTTAACTGGCTCTCGGCGATCCGCGGGGAGATGACGCGACACGGGTTGTTGCCTGCCGGGGGGACAAACCCGTCGGCACTCCCGACCGTTCTTTTCGGGGCTCAACACCTTCAGGGGCGGCTTCACCCGTTACCTTTGCACCTCGCCTGCGCATCAGCCGAAGCATCGACGTGTCCGTTACCGTCCACGCCGCAAGGCTGAATACTGGGCTCGCGGTTCACGATTACCCAGGCGGGACTTCCACCCGCTAGATCACGCGGCCTTGCCAGGCCGCACTGTCCCCGGAACCCCCATCGGTGAGCCGCCGCGTCCGCCGCCGATCTCGCCCGCCCGCGGACCGCCCACAGGGTCGCCGCGGGCGGGTGGAGGTCTTACGAAGCCGGGAATCGACGTTCGGGTTATCTCGCGCTACCAGTTCTTTTGATGTTCTTTCGTCGACGGCAAGCTCAGTGCCGGCTTTGCGGCCGCACGGGTGAAGCGCAACGAGAAGCTGGGGCAGGAGCCGGAGCGAATCCAGCGCCTGATCCGAGTCCTGATGGCGAGCCTGGGCCATAACGAGACCTTCCGCTTCGGCGTGCTGCCGTATCGCGTGGCGGACCCGATCTTCGCCCGCTATCGGCCCGGCATGGCGTACGGCGAGCACGTGGATGACCCGATCATGGGCAGCAGCGGGCCGCGCTTTCGCTCGGACGTGTCGATGACCGTGTTCCTGAACGCGCCGCCGACTACGACGGCGGCGAGCTCGTGATCCGCACCAGCTTCGGCGAGCAGCGCGTCAAGCTGCCGGCCGGCGACGCGGTCGTCTACCCGTCCTCCAGCCTGCACCAGGTCGCCGAGGTGACGCGCGGCGCGCGCCTGGTGGCGCTGACCTGGATTCAGAGCTATGTGCGCGACCCTGCGCGGCGCGAGCTTCTGTACGAGCTCAATCTGGCCCGGGAGCATCTGCTCAAGTCCGCTCCCGCCGCCGAGCACACCGCGCTGGTGGACCGCAGCTACAGCAACCTGGTGCGGATGTGGGGCGAGCTTTAGGGAGGCCTGTGCAGGACAGGGAACCCACGGGGGCGGTGCCGCGCCGACTGTGCGCTCCCGCTGTTGCGGGCGAGTCCGGTGAGCGATGCGCGGTGGGCAGCCCCGCGGCGGCGAAGTCCTTGTCTGACGTGGGATTACAAATCTTTACCCGGCAGCTCACATGGTGTCCTAGGCTTCATTGCGGAAAGTCGTTGCGCGTCGATGCGAATTTGGGAACCGGTTCAAGACGCGGCACCGCGCACGAGGCTTACCGCGGATGAGAACACCAACGAATCGAGCTGGGGACATCGTCATGACAAGACCTAATCCTGCGTACGGGCTGCCCTTTGCCGCTCCAATCTCCTACCAAGAGGGTGAGGAAATCCCGATGCTGAGTTGTCGCTCACAGAGGGTCAACCTTGTCTACGACATCGACGCCGGCCTGGACGGCCTCACCTGGACCGCGGACGCCGACCTGTTCCAAACCCAGTGCCGGTTCGACGATACGATCGTGACTCGGATCATCAACCTGACCCCCGTAGTCACCGATGCCGTCGGCGCGCATTGTCTCGTGCCCGAGGATTTCGACCCCCTGAGCGGCGCCATGACCTGGTGGGCCGCGCAGGCCTGGACGACTTGGCTCAACCACATCGGGTTTGCGGGTGGCAAGAGCTGGCGTCTGTGCTCGGCCGCCGGCTGCACCGGGCGCTCGCCACGCTCCGGTCGTCACGTCAACTGCAGCGAGATCGGACGGCTGTACTACGGAGGCGGGAACTCGCAACAAGGCTTCCGCATCACGCGCAGTCGCCGCCTGAAACGGACGTTCACGAACCTCCAGGACGAGCTCTATTGGACTGCGAGCGAATATCGGGCCAATCCGCAGGGTGCCTGGCAGTTCTGCTGCAGGACCGGCACCCAATACTTCGCGCCCAAGCAGCGCAAACGGCTGGCTTGGGCGGTCCATCCCGGGCTCATCGCCGACACCCGCAGATCGAGCAGCGGACTGCGCGGCGGCCTCGCCGAGCTGCTCGATCTACAGGAGCTCGCCACCGCGCACGTGTGGCCGGCCTTTCGCCAAGCGAATGGCTGACGAGTGGCACCGCGTCGGTTCGACGTCCCCGGCTTAGCGCCTGGGATGTCGAGCGTGCGATGCAATGCTCGCGTCCGACTGTCTCGCCCTGATCCTAACGGCTATGGCGGCCAGCGCCACCCCGAAGCATGTATGCGCTGCTCGCCATAGCCGTTTCGTTTCTCTCACCCCGGCGCTGTCCCAAAGGGAGAAGCGGATAAGCTCGGCGCGGTTGCGCTAAGCGGCGTCCAAGCCCCGCACCTGCCCCTTTATTTTGTTGACGATGGCGTAGACGCCGACGTGCCGCTCAACGCATGGCGCAGCCTATTCGAAGAGGTCGGCATGGGTACCGGCACGCACGAAGACCATCAAACCCGGTGTCTGCGAATCGTCCACCCGATAGGCCAGCAGAAAGTCACCGCCGATGTGGCACTCCCGGTGTCCCTCCCAGTTGCCCACCAGGGCATGATCCAGCCATTCCGGCCCGAGCGGGCCGTCGTTGGCGATCAACTGCAGCATGGCCTCCTTGAGCCGGTGCATATCGTACCGGCCGGAGCGAGATAAGCGCCGCCAGTCCTTGAGAAAGGCCTTGGTGTAGTCTGCAGCGCGGGGCAGCGGTGCGCGTTTACTCGCCGCCGGTCTTTTCGAGGGCATCGAACAATGCGTCCGGCGTTGCAAAGCGGGCGCTGCGGGCGCGCACCAGGTCTTCGGCCTCCATCATCGCCGCACGGGTTTCCGCGTTCGGAACGTCCAGGGCAAACGGAAGGCGCTGATCGGCGGCGACGCGAGTCAGGAAGACCCGCACGGCATCGGCGACGGACAGACCCATGGCGGCCAATGTCGCATTGGCCCGGGCCTCCACCGCCTCGTCGATGGGCACGTGGATCAGGGTGGTGCCTGGCATGAGATGCTCCGGTGGTGTATCGGCGGATGAGCGACATTGTATCCCGGCGGCCGCCGAGCCAAGCGTGCTCAGGCGTTGTCCTCCCACAACCCCAACTGCGTCGGCCGGTCCACCCGATCCGCGAAGGCGAGCCGGCGCAGGTTCTCCAGGGCCTCGAAGTCGCCGGCGGCGGGGGCGACGGCGTCCAGTGGGTCGATGCCGGTGAAGGCGCGCGAGGGCGGCAGGACCTCCAGCACGGTCTCCAGCGCGGAGAGGAACACGGGCTCTTGGGTGGCGCCGACGCGGTTCAGCAGATCGGCGGTGGGAAAACAGGGACATGGGAAAACAGCGGGAAAACAGGGACAAACAGCGGGAAAACAGCGGGAAAACAGGGACAGACCACGTCTAATCGCCCGAGGAACGGCGCTACACGGCAGCAGGCATCTACGGCTCGTCGCCGTTTCGTAGCACGGCGAGCAGGTCACGGGAGTCGATGCCGGTGAGCCCAGTGGCGAGACGAACGAGTCGGCGCGGCACGGGCTGCCGTGGCTGCCCGAGTGCTTCGTCGTCGATGCGCAGGCTCGGGATCGGCAACGGCGGCTTCGCTGGCGGTGTCGGTTACCGCAGCACCTCGTCGCTGCTGTTTTCCGTCAGAACCCGCCCGGACCAGCGTAGCAGGGTGGCGGGGTCGGCTCGTTGGACCCGTCGGCGGACGGCTTCCGGCATGGGGCCGAATTTCTGCTCAAGCTGGAACAGCACGACGTTGGCTTCTCCGACTTGGATGCCGATCTTCTCGCCTTCTTCGCGCATACGGGTGGAAAACGACTGCATGGTTCTGTTCTCCTCGGGATAGTCGCGTTCGTACTGCTCGCGCTCGGTGTCGCTCAGGTTGGCATAGATGTCCACGAAATCGGCATACTTCAGCCGCTTGTCGGGGTCGGGCTCAAGCGTCACAAGACCGCGCAGCGCCATAGCGTATACGGCAACACGCTCGCTCTCCACCGGCCTGCCGCAGTCACGTCCGGCGCGCTTGCGCGATTACCAGTAGCGCCTCTTCGGGGTCGGCGACGAAACGTGCGATGGCTGAGTGGGACTGCGTCAGTAGTCGGTGGATTGCTGCGGTGCCGGCGTTGCCGACCTTGCGGGAAAACAGGAAAACAGGGACAGACCACGTTTAATGGCGGGAAAACAGGGACGGCGGGAAAACAGGGACAGACCACGTTTAATCGCCCGAGGAACGGCGCTACACGGCAGCAGGCATCTACGGCTCGTCGCCGTTTCGTAGCACGGCGAGCAGGTCACGGGAGTCGATGCCGGTGAGCCCAGTGGCGAGACGAACGAGTCGGCGCGGCACGGGCTGCCGTGGCCGCCCGAGTGCCTCGTCGGCGATGTGCAGGGTCGGGATCGGCAACGGCGGCTTCGCTGGCGGTGTCGGTTACCGCAGCACCTCGTCGCTGCTGTTTTCCGTCAGAACCCGCCCGGACCAGCGCAGCAGTGTGGCGGGGTCGGCTCGTTGGACCCGTCGGCGGACGGCTTCCGGCATGGGGCCGAATTTCTGCTCAAGCTGGAACAGCACGACGTTGGCTTCTCCGACTTGGATGCCGATCTTCTCGCCTTCTTCGCGCATACGGGTGGAAAACGACTGCATGGTTCTGTTCTCCTCGGGATAGTCGCGTTCGTACTGCTCGCGCTCGGTGTCGCTCAGGTTGGCATAGATGTCCACGAAATCGGCATACTTCAGCCGCTTGTCGGGGTCGGGCTCAAGCGTCACGAGACCGCGCAGCGCCATAGCGTATACGGCAACACGCTCGCTCTCCACCGGCCTGCCGCAGTCACGTCCGGCGCGCTTGCGCGATTACCAGTAGCGCCTCTTCGGGGTCGGCGACGAAACGTGCGATGGCTGAGTGGGACTGCGTCAGTAGTCGGTGGATTGCTGCGGTGCCGGCGTTGCCGACCTTGAGCCAGACGACTTTGGGCGGTGCGCCGTACTGAAAGCTGCGCTGACGAAAGTCGTTGTCCTTGGAGACGAGGACATAGCCTTGCGTGCGTGCCAGCTCCCATACCGTTGTGTCGCTGGCCCCGCGCAGGCCGAGTAACTCGACCTGGGTGGTGCCGGGGTAATGCGCGGCGAGCAAGGTGGCGAGCCGGGGGCTGAGGTTCTCGTCAAGCAGCAGCTTCATCTGGGGCTGCCGTGGCCAGGCGCCGCTCCCGTTGGGCGGCGAACATCAGCGCCGCGCGCAGGTGTTCCGGGCGCAGGCTCGGAAAGTCCGCCAAGATCTCCGCCTCGGACATGCCGCCGGCGAGGTATTCCAACAGATCGTAGACGGTGATGCGGGTGCCCCGGATACAGGGCTTGCCGCCGCGGATGTCGGGGTCGATGGCAATCAAGTCGTTGAGGTCCGGCATGGTTTGGCTCCGGTGTATAGTCCACTGAACGACGCGGTTCTGCCGGATTCTCGCGGCGTGCAGTCCCCGGCGCAAGCCCGGCGAGGGCGCTCATCGACCGGCGCATGGCGCAGATGCGCGCCGAGGGCGTGGAGTTCCACACCCACTGCCACATCGGCGTGGACCTGCCCGTGGCCAAGCTCATGGCCGACTACGACGCCGTGGTCCTCTCCGGCGGCAGCGAGAAGCCCCGCGATCTGGACGTGCCGGGGCGCAGCTACGCCGGCATCCACTTCGCGATGGACTTCCTGCGCGCCAACTCCAAGCGCGTGCCGGGCGTGGCCGTGCCCGATGAGGACTTCATCAGCGCCCAAGGCAAGCACGTCGTGGTCATCGGCGGCGGCGACACGGGCTCGGACGGCATCGGCACCAGCAACCGCCACGGCGCCAAGTCCATCACCCAGATCGAGATCCTCGACAAGCCCCCGGCCAAGGAAGACAAGGGCCTCACCTGGCCGAACTGGCCGAACTGGCCGAACAAGCTCCGCACTTCGACATCCCAAGAAGAAGGCTGCGAGCGCCACTGTAACGTGCTCACCAAGTCCTTCGAGCACGACGGCGACGGCAACGTCAGCGCGCTCAATTATGTGCTGGTGCGCTGGGACAAGGACGAGCAAGGCCGCTGGCAGATGTCCGAGGTCCCGGGCTCCGAGGCCAGCTTCAAGGCCGACCTGGTGCTGCTTGCCATGGGCTTCGTGCACCCCGTGCACGAGGGCATGCTCGCCGAGCTGAAGGAGCAGAAGGGCCTGGCGCTGGACCCCCGCGGCAACGTCCAAGGCAGCACCGAAGGCCCCGCCGCCTATCAGACCAGCATCCCGGGCGTCTTCGCGGCAGGCGACATGCGCCGCGCGCACCCTCCTGGCAATCGCGCGCAGGAATCCGAAGGTGATTCAGGATGTCGCGGCGGATATGGCGTCGCACCGGTGAGCTTGTCCCATCAGGCAACATGGGTGGAAGGCTGGCATGAGCCCGGAGGTATTCACTGACCGGCATTGGACGAGGACATCAGCGTCGCGGGCCTTCTCGCCAGGACTCCGTCGCCGGGGCCTTGATCATCGTTCCGGCCGCCATGACCCGAGGTCCTGCTCGTGACACCGCTCCCGCGGTGTCACGCGCTCTTCGGCGCTCTGCGCCCCGCGGGGTGTGACGGGGCGACGAGGTCGGCAGCGGCCTTGGGACAGCGAGCGCGGCGGGTGGGCGCGGAGCGCCGGGAGGCGGTGACACCGCGGGAGCGGGGTCACCAGAGAGATCCAGTCGCGCCAGTGGCTGCGTTGATGGTGCGGGACAGCAGACGCATTCCTTCGGCCCCTGCCATGCCCGCCGCTTGGCCGGAATGATGATCAAGGCCGTCGCCGGAGAGTCAGCAGTCGCTCAAGAGCTGGCTCGCGGCGCGTGGGAGCGAGCAATCGGCCTAAAGGGATCTGGCCGCTCCGGGGACACATCTATTCGTGGTCTGTCCCTCAATTCCTCCGGGAGCGGGGTCACCAGAGAGATCCAGTCGCGCCAGTGGCTGCGTTGATGGTGCGGGACAGCAGGCGCATTCCTTCGGCCCCTGCCATGCCCGCCGCTTGGCCGGAATGATGATCAAGGCCGTCGCCGGAGAGTCAGCAGTCGCTCAAGAGCTGGCTCGCGGCGCGTGGGAGCGAGCAATCGGCCTAAAGCGATCTGGCCGCTCCGGGGACACATCTATTCGTGGTCTGTCCCTCAATTCCTTTCTGCCCGCCCTGGATGGCGTCGAACGGCTCGCGCGCCGACAGTAGCCGGTGCGGCCGGCGCCTTCGATCCCCAGCACCCATTTGCGATGCGCCTGGAAGGCCTCGGCGTCGGCGCGGGAGGCGTTCTTGCCGGCGCCACGGTCCAGGCGCCGCGACCTTAGCCCGCCTCCCCGCGCCATTGCGCCAGCCGCTCGGCCGTGGTGCGCGTGTCGGCATGGTCCGCGCCGAGGGCGCGGGTCTGGTCCGCCAGCAGGGTCTCCGCGGCGGCGATCGCCTCTGAGGTCCGCCCCGCTTGGGCGAGGACGTAGGCGCGGCGGCTGCGGGCGCGCAAGGTCTGGGCATGGTCCGCGCCGAGGGCATCGGTCGCATCCCGGATGAGTTGCTCGAAACCCGCCAGCGCCTGGTCGTGCGCGCGGATGTCGCCCTTCAATTGTGCAATCCAGTGGCGCGTCCCGAGCGTCTCGGGATGGTCCGGGCCGAGCAGGCGGATCTGGTCGGCGAGCAGGTCCTCGAAGCCGGCGATGGCGGGCTCGATCTCCCCGACTTGGGCGCGGTAGGAGGCGATGTTCTGGCGTGTCCCGAGCGTCTCTGGATGATCCGTGCCGAGCACGCGGGTCTGGGCGGCGAGGAGGTCCTCGAAGGCGGCGATGGCGGGTTGGATCTCGCCGGCTTGGGCGCGGTAGGAGGCGATGTTGTGGCGCATCGCGAGCGTGTCGGGATGGTCTGGGCCGAGCACGCGGGTCCGGTCGGCGAGCAGGTCCTCGAAGGCGGCGATGGCGGGCTGGATCTCGCCGGCTTGGGCGTGCCAGTAGGCGATGTTGTGGCGCGTCGTGAGCGTGTCGGGATGGTCT
>NZ_JABX01000057.1 GCF_001469165.1 Thiohalocapsa sp. ML1
GAGATCGTCACGCCGAACAGCCTGAGCCCTTATCTCGGCCCGAATACCCTGAAGGACGTGGAATATGTCCTTGGATGAGCTGGCCTATCAGGCGCATACACGCGGATTCTTGACCGGCGTCAGCAACCTGCGGCGAAAGGCGCCGATCCGCCGCCTGACGGTTGTCGCGGGCGCACAGATGGGCTAGCTTCCTGTACTAAGGGCAGGGTGGGCATCGACCGGTGTGTCGAGGCAACTCGGTCGTTCGCGGACTGACTCGGAGGCGGCACGTTGCGGAAGTCTGATGTTCCGGTATGTGTCCGTTAAGCGTTAGATCCTTGCAAGCACCAAGCAGAACGGAACTTCCAGCATGGCTGATCGAGCTGTCTACGAAATCGAAGTCAAGCACATTGGCCTCAACAAATATCGCCACATTCGAGGAACGGACCGAGATATTGTCCAGCAAAAGGCCGCAGCTCAAGAGCGTGCTTGGAATGAGATGTGGGAAAAGAAAGTGGAGGCTGAAAAAAACCGCCAGGAGCGAGAGAGCGCAATGCAATCCAAGGAGGAAAAAAGACAATTAGCAATCCAGAAAACCGAGGAGGCAGAAGGGGTTCGCCAAAGTCTTGAAAACACCTTAGCCCGCACGCTGACCGTCAATGACGCAATCGATTGGAGCGCCTTGCTGGATAGAACACCCTTTCCCACGCGCCGACCAGTCGAACCCCAAGCCGCATCCATTCCTCGTGAGCCTCAGCAAGGTGATGAATCATATCAAGTACCTATTGGCCTGATAGGCAAACTTTTGCCGAGTATCCGACGAAAAAAGGAGGAAGAAGCTGAGCGGCTTTTCAGACGCGACCGAAGCTATTGGGAGCAGCAAAAGCGTGATATTGAGCGGGATACCAAACGCAAGGCAGAGGCTTACGCAAAAGCTCTTTCGGCGTGGCGCGCGCTTAGGCGACAGTACGAAGAAAAGCAAAAACTCAGTAACGACAAAGTTTTGGCACAGAGACAGCTTTACCTTGACGGAAG
Source organism: Thiohalocapsa sp. ML1 (assembly GCF_001469165.1). Taxonomy (GTDB): domain Bacteria; phylum Pseudomonadota; class Gammaproteobacteria; order Chromatiales; family Chromatiaceae; genus Thiohalocapsa. Next base: position 1,015 of record NZ_JABX01000057.1, read on the forward strand.
CCCGGACGCCATTTCGGACTACTGCGAAATGGTTCTATCCAACTCCGTTTATCCTGAGTTTTTTCCCCGGGAATGGGATCTCGAATATCTACCTGACACAAGAGTCTTGATATTGGACTATTCGCTGCCCAATATCGACCAGTTGCCGACCCTAAAGTCAGTGAAGTACGTTGCGGCGCGCGATTCCTATTCCGAAACGCATCTTTCCGGCGCCGCAGTCGCCGCTTTATACGATAGCCTTCTCTACCAGATTTCAATAAGAACTATCCACGAACTGTACGAAGCAGACGTTACTGATGCTCTTGCTTCGGTAGTCTTCAATGGATGGGTTAATTCTGTTGAGAAGGCAACAGGGCAGGAAGTCAACGCATGCATTTTATCTCTGCAGGTATCAAAGCCGGAGTTTCTGAAAATCAACCTGGCAGCCGTTGATCCAAAAGCCTGCTTTAAGCAATTGAAGGGAGTCGGCAGCAGTAAGCTTCATGGGCTTTCTCCGGTCGCGCCGATCCTTGCTCTGTCGAAAGAAGATAAGCGATTTGTTTCAGCATATGGTGTAGCGGATGCAATTCTGGAAGAGGATAATCTTGCAGCAATGGACTGGCAGGACTTCGAGAATTTTATTCGAGAGATGTTCGAGAAGGAGTTTGCCAGCTCTGGGGGAGAAGTGAAGATCACGCAAGCAAGTAGAGACGGCGGTGTCGACGCAATAGCCTTTGACCCTGATCCGATAAGAGGGGGCAAGATTGTAATTCAAGCTAAGCGCTACACTAATGTCGTAGGAGTGTCCGCCGTAAGAGACTTGTTTGGTACAACCGTCAACGAGGGAGCAACAAAGGGAATTCTCGTGACCACCGCTAATTTCGGGCCTGACGCATACGAGTTTGCTAAAGGAAAGCCCTTAACCCTTCCCCTTCTGAACGGCGCCAATCTCTTGCACTTATTAGAGAAGCACGGGCACAAGGCTAGAATTGATCTAAAGGAGGCGAAGAAGATCTTGGCTGACAGGATGTAACAAGCGACTCCGCTGCGACCCCATGGCCCCCGGCTAACTCCTTGGGGATTCGGCGCGAAAACACGTGAGCGTTCCCAAATGGGAAGACTACGCGAGCTGCATGCCTTTGCCGTCACGGTCCATCACATGAAGCCAGAAGAAGGCATTGGCGATCGTTAAACCACAGGAACGACTCTGGGGAACGCTGGGATGATTGGCAGTGCAACAGGCAAGGCCCTCCACTTCGATGATCGCCATCTCCACGTCGAGCTGATGGATGGCAGAGTCATTTCCGCGCCGATTCATTGGTACCCCGATCTGCAGACGGCCACACTCCGCCAAGTCGGTAATTACTCTTTCATTTGCCGCGGCACGGGAATCGAATGGCCGGACTTGGATTGCCATCTAAGCATCGAAAGCATGCTTGCCTATTCTGAAGAGCGTCAAGTTGCTTAGGCGCGCTGATTACAAAGGCTTCCGATCAGCGATTCAGAGCCCCGCGGGATACCGAGGAGCCCTTTCGCGGCAGTGGACTTAATTCGTTACTCGCGGCTGCCGAGGAGACCAGCAACGTGTGGCCGGAACTCCGGAACTTCTGATTTCGCGTGTGGGCGTTAGCACCATATTGGCATGTCACGGAATTCAGTGGACAGGATGTTCGCAAGCGCATGGCCTACATACGAGAAATAATTGGGATTGGTCTGGCCGCATCCGCAGAATAACCTATGGGCATCCAGAAACCTCCCCCGTGCGATTGTTGCATGAAGAAGCGGCAATAGGTTTGGAGAATCATTTTTCCAAGCCGCTGCGCCTCTCCGAAAATCCTCGCCTAATCTATCGCATGTCCAGTATGCAACACTTCTCGGTGCTTCCGTCCTTGCGCGGCGCAGTAGTTCAAAGGCAAAAGAGCCAAAAGTGAGAATCATCCGAGGCCGATGATCAGCAATGAGACCACGGAAGAAGTCGATTCTGCTGCTCAGTTTGTCCCAGTCTTCTTGTCGCTTCGGTTTGAAGCCTGGGTCGTCAATTGCGTTGGTCAGAAAAAACGTACCGACGTTTACTCTGCTCTTGCTGCTTGCGAATACCGATTCCTGGATATGGTTTTCGATCGGGGTCCATATGGAATGCCTAGTAGGATGTCGCGGATCCAGTGGCTGATCAAGCTTCTCTCGCCAGCGAACTGGTTGCGAATCCCCGACTAGCCAGATGGTAGACTCGGCAGATCCAAGATCGTTCTTCACTTGCGTCGCTCTCAGCGGTTGACGTGGAAATAAGTAAACGGAGGGCTTAGGGCCAGGTCTCACATCGCACAGGGGGCGGCCGGCGGCTTTCCGGCGTCGCGTGTGAGACCCGGCCCCGTACGATGCTCTGCCAGAATCCGCTTTACCGCGCGCGCTTGTTACGGGGCGACCGTGCCGCCAAGATCGGAAAAGTTGCTGATCTTGACGGTGCCATCCGGGAAGCGCGCTACCACGTCCAACTGACCACCCATCGCCTCGATGTGGCTGCGCAGTGTGGAGATGTACATATCGGTGCGCTTCTCCATCTTGGCGATGGCAGGCTGCTGAACATGCAGCACCTCGGCCAACATCTTTTGAGACAACCCTCGCGCTTGGCGTAGCTCGTTCAGTGGCATCTCAGCGAGCATGGTCTGCGCCTTGGCCTCGATGCGTGCCTGCGACTCCGGCGACATCTGCGCTCGTAACGCCTCAAATTTCTTAGCCATCGATCAACCCTTCCTCTCGAAGTTGTGCCAAGTGTTGGTCGTAGAGTCGGTCGGCGACGGGGACGTTCACGTCATACCAACGGTCATCGCCCCTCTTGTCGCCGCCGATCAGCAATATGGCGCACCGGCGAGGGTCGAATGCATAGAGTACGCGCAATGGCCGCCCATCGTGCTGGACCCTCAACTCGCGCATATGCGTGTGCTTTGAGCCGAAGACCTTGCTGCTGTGCGGGAATCCCAGCGTCGGTCCGCGCACTTCCAGAAGGCGCACGGATGCGGCCACTGACTCTTGCTCCTCTTCGGACAGGGCAGTCCACCAGCCGCCTAGCTCATCGGTGTACTCGACATCCCAAATCATGGCGGGAAATGTATCTCCCGAGGGATATGCCGTCAACGGAATACTGGGCCGCGCGGGCCGTCGGCGGGCTGTGCTGGCCCACGGCGGATCGGCCGCCTCGCGGATGGAGAATCCCGGGGTACCGAAGCGCGTCGGCTGAGAGAACCTCTTCGCCGGCGCGCGCGCCGTCCGACTTTTTTGCGGACTTGGAGCAAAGGTGCGTGGCGTCACAAAGGTGCGTAGGGTTTACCATTACACATGCACATTTGGTCCGGCGGTTTGCCGGCGTTACGTGTGAGATCTGGCCCCATGCGATGGGAAGCGTCGTCACGCGCGACGACATCAGGCGCCAATGAGGCGTTCGGCCGGAATGCCGAGGCCCTTGTGCAGCCTGCGGATCATGGCCAGGCTCAGGCCGCGCTTGCCGGACAGAACCTCATAGACGCGATGTGGGGGGCCGATGTAGGGCCGCATGTCGGCGACGCTGAGGCCCTGTTGCTCCATCGTGAAGCGGATCGCATCGATGGGGTCCGGCGGGAGGATAGGGTGCTGCTTCGCCTCATAGGCCTGGACCAACGTTGCCAGCAAGTCCAAGCGGTCACCGGCCGATGTGCCGGGGAACGGATCATCGCGCATCAGCGCGGTGATTTCGTCAAGGACTGCCTCGTAATCGGTCTCGGTTCGGATCGGCCGAATGTCCACGATGCTCACCTCCACTCGATGTGCTCGGCGTCGACGCGGTCGTACTCCGCGTGCGTGCCAAAGAATTTGATGAGAACGACGCCGGTGTGTACGCGATGGCCGTAATCAGCCGGTAACTGTTGCCCTTGATGCTGAAGACGACGCGACGGTTACCGAGAATGCTCGCATTGCGAAACTGCGCCTTGACACGGGCCGGGGTTTCAGCAGCAACCGCGGCCTCATGCGCTGGCCTTACTGATCGCAACGAAGTCCTCCTCCCGGAAGATCTCGGTGACGAAGCGGACGGCGGCCAGCGCGTCGTCGCGCGTAAGCCGAGGGTACGAATCGAGGATCTGCTCCATCGTCCAGCCGTCGCCCAAGCGGTCCATCACCAACTCCACGGAGATGCGGGTGCCGCGGATGATAGGCTTGCCGACAAGGATGTCGGGGTCTACGGTGATGCGGTCGTGCCAGTCGGCCATGGCATAGCTCGTTGGTGGTCGTGCGGGTAACAGGCTCCAGTCTAGCCAGCCAGCGTGGTATCTACACGTCTTCCCGTCGAAGGGGTTGTGCTGACCCGCTCCGCGTCATGGGCACACCCCCGGCGATATCGATCCGCCACCGGATGAGCCGGCCGGCGAGCATCCATATACCACTAGATTGCTTGACGGCGCCGAATGCTTGCAGATGTGTCAAGTTTCACGACAACACGGCGCTTGCAGGCAAAAGGGCCGAGGGCCAAGGGCCGAGGGAGCCCGCCTCGGCCCTTGGCCCTTGGCCCAATGCGCCGACGAGCGGGCTGCGCAAGACGAGGCGCCGTGCCCTGGTCGGTCTGAGGCTCTGCCTCGCTAGATTAGCGGTGGACGCCTGGTTGCGGAAGTGAGGGGCTAGGGGCTAGGACCGGGAGCGTCGGCGTCTCGCCGGCGACTCCCGCCGGCCACCTCCACCGAGGCGAACCCCCGAGGTCCGTAGGGTCTGCTCCGCGGACCACCCTGACGCTGGTCGGAGTGATGGTTAAGGCCAACATATTGGTGCCTACAACATGCCTTTACAGAATCGAGTTACCCCTTGGGGCGCGCTCGTCGCCGTGCCGGAACGCGGGCTCTTCATGGGCAATCGGGGCTGCCTTCATGATCAACAGCGTCACGTCGTCCGAGCCTGGGCACGTCTTCCGTGGGTCACTTGTCTGCTCGACTTCAAGGGTCGTCGACGCGAGCTGATGGCGCCAGGGAATTACACGGAGCTATTCTTTCTTGACGAGGCCACTGCATTGGCTGCCGGACATCGTCCGTGCGCGACGTGCAGGCGCGAGGCCTACGGCACCTTCAAGGAGCTATGGACCGCTGCGAATCCGCAGTTGGCAGGCCGAACCGATGGGTCGATCAATGCCATTGACCGACAGTTGCACGCCGAGCGTGTCGATGCCAATGGCCGAAAGCGGACGTGGTCTGCGGTGCTCGGAGGCCTGCCGGACGGAGTCGTCGTTGCGTTGGCACAGGACGCTGAGCCCTTACTGGTCAGACGCGGGTATCTGCATCCCTGGCTGCCCGGCGGCTATGGCAGCCCAGTCAACGCGGACCCTCAGACCAGAGTGCTCGTGCTGACGCCGCTGTCCTTAACCCGCATGCTCGCCCACGGCTACGTCCCCCAATTGCACCCCAGCATTGAGGGCGGTAGACTCCGCATGGCTGCCAATGAGCTTGATTAAAAAACGACGCAGTTGAACGCGATGGCCCTAATTAGCTCGTACCTGTTGCGTCTCTTTGTCGTCATATTGATCTCCTGTGCCTTGGCCGGATGCAACGATACGGTTACGACCAGGTTTGCTGACTTTCAGCAGGCGCAGAGTGCCGGCGCCTTCGAGCGTGGCTGGTTGCCCCCTATCTTGCCGCCCAGCACAACAGATATTGTCGAGAAGAATGATCTTGATCTCAACCTTGGCGAAGGCTCATTCAGTTTTTCTCCCGCCGATTGGGATTATTTTATCGCCAATGGCGCAGAGGTGATCAACATCAATCCAGAAAGCGGAAGCTCGCAAAGACAAAAACAAAATGAAGGGTTCGAATTCCTGACCTACGCAAGAGAGTCGACATCATGGCTCATTGCCGTGCATCCAGAAGGAAGAGGTGCGTACTGGGTCGAGCAAACGAAATAATGCCAACCAGAAAATCGCAAGCAGATCGGGGACAGCGCGGCTTGCCACGTCTCGTGACACCGCTCCAGCGGTGTCACGCATCTTCGGGCGCTCCCGCGCCCACGCCGGCCGTGGCAGCAATGCCGTGCAGAAGTCGCCGGGTCAGACCCGCCAATAGCGCGGATCCCTGATCGACTCGGCACAGGCCAGCTTACCGGCGGCGCTGGCCAGGGCGTCCGGCGCGAGCGCGTGCACGACCCACGCATCCCGATGCTCGTCCTGGATCGGGTGGGGCGCCTGCAAGCCGCGCGGCATGGCCGGCTCGAAGCCGAAGCGGCCGTAGTAGGCCGGGTCGCCGAAGGTAAACACCAGCGGCACGCCGGCGTCCGTAAGGCGCTGCAACCCGGCCCGCACCAGCCGGCTGCCGATGCCTTGGGCGTGCCGCTCGGGCGTGACGGCCAGGGGCGCGAGTAGGCTGGCCGTGGCCGGTGCGCCGGCGCCTTCGAGGCGCGCATGGCTGAGGATCACCATGCCGACGAGCTGCCCGCCGTCGCGTGCCGCGAGGGCGTGCCGGGGCTCGGCGCTGGGGTCGCTCATCAGCGCGTCGGTCAGCACCACGATCTCCGGTCCTTCGGCAGGGCCGAAGGCGGCGAGCAAGAGCGGGGCGAGGGCCGGGGCGTCTTCGGGCTGAAGGTCGTCGATGGCGATCACGGCTGCTCCGGGTCGGTGGGGCGGGTTACTTCCGCTCGATGACGCGCGTCGTCACGGTGCCGCCGCAGGCCGCAAAGCACTCGCGGAAGCTCTGGTCACAGACGCTCGTGGACAGGCTCGTGCAGTAGGGCGGCATCACGCAATGCTTCGAGCCGCTGTCGCGACAGGCCTGGTAGTTCTGCTGCATCAGCGCGTAGTTGTTCTGGCATTGCTGCTCCGCGTTCTGCTGCATCTGCCGGCAAAGTGCGGCGCTCGATTGGCACTGCACCGTGCAGACGCGGCCCTCCGGCGTCTCCGGCGGCGTCAGGTCGTAGACGATTTGCGGGCCGCAGGCGGTGAGCCCCAGCAGCAGCCCGAGCAGGCCCGAAGCGAGCGGCGCCCAAGTCCAACGACCATCCTGAACAGCATGCATCGAACGGGTCCTTAGAGCACCTAGGGAGGCAAAGCCTCAGACCGACGAGTCGCGCTCATCGCTATCGGGATCGGGATCGGGATCGGGATCGGTTGGCATTCCATTCGATTTCGATTTCGATATCGATCCCGACGCGCCTCGCCAGTCCGACGCCCAGTCGGAGCTTGACTCATCTGCACGCATGCGGCGCCGCCAAGCAAGCTAGGGAGGCAGAGCCTCAGACCATCCAGGGCACGGAGCACTTTCTTGCGCTCCCCGGTCGTCGGCGCAGGTGAACAAAGGGCCAAGGGCCGAGGAGGGCTCCCTTGGCCCTTGGCCCTCGGCCCTCGGCCCTTTTGCCTGCAAGCGCGCCGCGTCGCCGCGAAACTTGACTCATCGGCAAGCATTCGGCGCCGCCAAGCAAGCTAGTACGCCAACAGCTCGGCGATGTTCGCGTAGGCGTACTGGCTGCGCACCGGATAATGCACGCCGATGCTGGAGGTGATGTTCACGTTGGAGCGGCGCTCGAAGACCATGACGATGTCCGAGCCGCCGAACAGGAAGGTCGAGATCATGTCGCCCTTCTTGATGGTCCGCCCGACCAGCTTTGCGGCGAGCATGTCGTTGATCTTCTGCACCTGCTGGTCGTAGTCGAGGTGTTGCTTGTCCGCCTCGGAGAGCTGGATCAGCGCCTCGGTGCCGGGTTCCACGAACACCACCGATGACACCTGCGCCATGCCCATGGGCAGCACGGCGATCTTGCCGACGGCCGTCTCCAGCACCATGAGCCCGCGGCACTGCACAAACTGGTAGCCGGTGTTGTCGGCGGCGTCGAGGTAGCGGGGCGGGATGAGGGCGTTGGCCAGCGCGCTGCTCTCGCTCTGGCGCTGCTCCTGGTCCAGGAGCTTGAGATCGACCTCCAGGTAGACCTGGCCCGGAATGAACTTCGCCTCCAGGATGCGGCCGGAGGCGGGTGCGTGCTGGCGGTGGTAGTCGTAGACGTTCAAAAAGCTATGGGCAAGGATGCCGCCCTCGAAGTCGGCGGCATAGCGCGAGTCGCTGAGCAACTCCGGGATCGGCCACTCCACATGCTTGACCGTGATGGACGCGGGGGCCGGCATCGGCTCGCCCTCGGGCACGGGGGTGCCGATGGCCCACTGGCCGACGAAGGTGGACTCGGCCGGGTAGGCGATCACGCGCGGGTCGTCCGGCTGCGCCACCGGGCGCTGGCGGTCGATGTCTCTGAAGGTCCGCGAGAACCAATGATTGAAGGTCGCGTAGGGCCAGCCGGCATAGTCCTGCCACGCGTACTCCGGGCCGAACTTATAGCTTGCCAGGCGCGTGGCGGACTCGGGCGTGTCGAGATACGCGCCCCAGGACACGGCGCAGTCGCGCAGCCAGCGCGACACCAGTGTCAGCTCGGCGCCGCTCACGGGGTCGACGGGGCTCTGCAGCGCCTCCAGCGTGGGCTGGTTGAAGTAGTAGTAGAACTGCGTGATGCGCAGGTAGTCGGTGCGCTCGTGGTAGACATCGCCTTCCCATTCCCACAGCCGCAGCTCCGGCGTCCAGGTCACCAGCGCGTCCACGTAGAAGTAGAACTGAAACAGCGTCTGGATGCGCGCAAGCTCCGGCACATGCTGCGCGCTGACGGCAGTAATGGCGCGCTGAAAGGCCTCCGCATAGCCGTTGTCGTCGATGAGCTGCTTAAGCTGTTGCGTGATGGGCTGCTTGGGCGCGTAGGTCTGGTCCGGACCCGGGAGGTCATGCAGAAAGGGCGGCGACGCCGAGAGCGCGGCCGACGCGAGCGGCGACGGGGCGTCCTGCTGTTGGAGCGCAACGCTCTGTCGGACGGAGGCGAGCCTGCTGCGCAGGCGCCCGCCGCTCGGTCTCCCAAGCTTGGTCATGTCGTCGTGTCCTCTGCGTCGGTCATTGCGGATCGGGTGCTGCGTCGTCGCCGGCGTCGGGCCCCGCGGCAAGCTCGTCGAGCGCGAGCCGAATCTGCTCGATGGCGAAGTCGGACGCCTCGCGCAGCGACTTCGCGGCGCCGCGGGCCGTCGCCGCGGCAAAGGCGTCCTCGCCGAGCGCCGCGCGCGTGCGCGCCACCGCGTGCGGCAGCTCGGGGACGACGCCGGAGGCGTCGATGCGATGGGCGAAGGTGCCGTTCAGCGTGGCGCTGGCCTCGTAGCGGCCGAGCTTCGCGAGCAGTACCACCAGGCTCGCGCGCCACGCGGACACGGAGGCGATGTCCGTTGCCTCGCCGAACGAGGCCAACATGCGCTCGAAGCCCCGCAGCGCCGCCATGGGCTCGCCGGTGCGGGCATGCAGAGCCGCCACGCGCGGGGCGATGAGGGCCTCCATGAAGCGCGTGCCGGCCTGGCGGGCGACCGCGATGGCGTGCTCGTAAGCGGCCAGGGCAGCGGTGGGGTCCGTGGCCTCCAGCGCGGCGCCCTTGGCGCCGTGGGCGACGGCGATGGACATGGGCACGCCCGCGGCATCGACCTTGGGCACGGCCGCGTCCGCAAGCCGCGCGGCCTGCTCGGCGAATCCGGCGGTCGCCAGGATGTACAGGTAGAAGGCCAGCATGAAGCGGTCGCGACGGTCGGTGGGGTGCTCGGCGCCGGCGCGCAGCAGATCGAGTGCGCCCTGCACATCGCCGTCGAAGAGGGCAACGAAGGCGAGATCGCCGTAGGCCCAGATGAAGGGATCGAAGGCCGGGTCATCGCGCAGCGCGAGGGCCTCCTCGCCAAAGCGCCGGGCCTCGTCGAAGCGCCCGAAGGCCCAGGCGCTGCTCGCGCACCAGGTGAGCAGGACGGCCAGGCGCGGATGGCGTACCTGCCTGGCCTGCGCGACGATCTGCTCGGCCCAGTGCGCGGCCTCCTCGCGCAGCCGGAAGCGCCCCATGTCGCCCACATCCGAGGCGATGCGGGCGGCGCTGTCGATGTCGCCGTTCTCGCAGCACCAGCGGAAGGCGTCGCGCAGGTTATTGATTTCGAGGTCGAGCCACGCGTAGGCCTCGCCCTCCCGCGGGCTGCGCCAGAGGTCGAAGTACAGGTCCGACTGCCGGGCGAAGAAGGCGGCATGCCGCCGCCGGAGGGCGCCGAGCTCGCCGGCCGCCTCAAGCTTGCCCAGGCAGAAGCCGCGGATGGTCTCGAGCATCGCGAAACGCACGTCGCCGTGCCGACGCTCCACGTGCAGCAGCGACTTGTTGACAAGCGCACTCAGCAGGTCGCAGACATCAATGGCATCCACATCCGCATCGGCGCAGACCTCTTCGGCGGCCTCGAGGCTGAAGCCGCCCGCGAACAGCGCCGCCCGGGTCACGACCGCCTGTTCCGCGGGGGTGAGAAAGTCGAACGACCACTGCACCGCGTTGCGCAGCGTCTGGTGGCGCTCGTTGGGCGTGCCGCGCGCACCGCCGGTCAAGAGCCGAAAGCGATGGCTGATGCGCTCTAGGATCTGCGCCGGGCTCATGGCGCGCACCCGCGCCGCGGCCAGCTCGATGGCGAGCGGAATGCCGTCGAGCGCCTGGCAGAGCCGGGCCACCACATCGCCCTGCTCGCCGAGCACGAAATCGGGTGCAACGGCCCGCGCGCGCTCGGCAAAGAGCTGCACCGCCGGCGCCGTGTCGCCGTCGAAGGCGAGCGGGGCGATGGGCCAGACCTGCTCGCCGACGATGCGCAGCAGCTCGCGCGAGGTCGCCAACACCGTCACCCGCGGGCAGGCGCCGAGGATCGCGTGCGCGACGGCGGCGGCGGCGCGGGTCACGTGCTCGCAGTTGTCGAGCACGATGAGCAGGCGTCGGGCGCGCAGCGCATCGACCACGGACTCGGTGACGGACTTGCCGGCCTGGCCCGCCACGCCGAAGACGCCGGCGACCGCGGGCGCCACCGCCTCGGCGTCGGTGACCGCGGCGAGGTCAACGAACCAGGCGCCGTCCGGGTAGCCGGCGGCGGCGCGCGCTGCCGTCTCGATGGCGAGTCGCGTCTTGCCGAGGCCGCCCATGCCGAGCAGGGTCACCAGGCGGGCCTTGCGCAGCAGATCCGTCAGCTCAGCGACGGCGCCTTCGCGGCCGAGGATGCTGGTGGACTGGAGCGGGAGATTGCCGGGCGGGGCGGGTGCCGTCGCCGGGATGTCGCGCGCCGGGATGTCGCTGACGATGCCCTCGTCGTGCACCAGCAGCACATGCATGGGGCGGGCGAAGCCCTTCAGCGCCCGCTCGCCCAGGTCGCGGAAGCGCCCGGCATAGGTGGAGCCGATCGTGGCCGGTATCAGGTGCGAGACGGCAACGCCGCCGGGCGGTGCGATGCTCTGCAGGCGCGCGGCGACGTTCACGCCGTCGCCGTATACCGTTCCGTCGGACTTGAGGATGATGTCGCCTAAGTGCACGCCGATGCGGAACAGGAGCCGGCGCTCCGCGGGCTCGACGGCGGCTTGCTCAAGCACCAACTGTTGCACGCCGACGGCCGCCTCGACGGCCGGGGTGGCGGCGCCGAACACGGCCAGCACGGAGTCGCCCGCCATGTCGATGACGCGGCCGCCGCGCGCCTCGATCTCGCGACGGAATAGCGCCCGCGCGCGCTCCAGGGCGGCGATGGTGGCCAGCTCATCCGCCGCCATAAGCCGAGTGTAGCCGGCGGCGTCCGCGGCCAGGATGGCGCAGAGGTCCTTTGTGAGCCCGTCCTGTGCGTTGTCCGGATCCCCATTGTCGGTGTGGTGGTTGGCTGCCACTTGTCTCCCGGACGCGGGATCAGGAGGTTGTTGACGAAAAGGGATTATGACCGCCATGGCGTGTGGATTATTGCCGACTATTGCGTGGCGGAAACAGTTGACCTCATGGCTCGCGGCGTGAGAATACCTGACTCGCGCTCTGAGTCATCGACTTTCTGTCCATGATTCCCCGTCACGCGTCGGGCCGTGTCCGGTCTCCGGCCGCGATTTTGGGCGGGGCTCGGCGGCGCTGCCCCGATGGGCGAAGCCCGACCCTGCCGATCAACACCACCGACGGAGATCCGCATGCGCGCTGCTGCTGGCACGGCCTACGCCATTCATCCTGCCCTGGGCATCGCCCGCCTTGGCAACCTGACGCCCGACCTGTCGGACCCCGAGACCTTTTACTTCGGCGCCGAGGCCCCGTGCGAGGTGCCCAACGCGGGCAAGCCGTATAAGCGTGGCGGCAGGATTAAGAAGCAGGCGCAGCGGTTTCGAATCTACGAGTACCGCGACGGCGTCGCCGTGCGCGAAATCACGCTGGCGTGCGCGGATGTCGCGGCCATCGACTGGACCGTCCATGTCGCGAATCGCAAGGCGGCGCTCGACACCGCCGCTGCGCCCGGGTCCGTGGCGCGGCCCGCGGCGATCCCGCCCGCGCCCTGGGGGCTCGACGCGTCACCGCCCGACGGCGCCGACCCGAGCTACTGGCCCGCGACCACCCGCAATGCGGATACCGCGGCGCGCGACGGGCTCTGCATCGACCCCGGCCCGCGCAGCGTCGGCGCCGCGGTGCCGGCGGCGGAGCTCGACGGCAGCATCGGCTTTTGCGGCGTCCGCAAGGGTGTCGTGCTCGGGTCGCTGCGGGTGGAGCCGGCGAGCGGGCGGCTCCTGGTGTTTGCCGGCGACGGCACCTCCGAGGGGCTCGACCGGCACGGGCACTTCTCGCCGCTGCCCAAGCTCACGGACTGGGGTAACAACAACGCCTGGTACGACAACACCGCCGACGGCTGGGTGACGGCGCGCATTCGGTTTGCGGACGGCACCGCGGTGACGCTGGATCAGCCCGCGGAGCGCGCCTGGGTCATCTGTGCGGCGCCGCGCTACAGCCCCGCGATGGACTGGATCACGACGCTGCTGGATGTGGCGGTCGATGTGGTCGGCGCGCCGCTGCCGCCGCGGCCCTCGTTCGCGCGCGATATCTACCCGGTGCTGCGCGTCGCCTCGCTGTTGCCGTGGGTGAGCGTCAGGGCCGCGGCCGGCCATGGCAACGGCGGACCCGGCGACTACCTGTCGGCCGCGGAGCTGAAGCTCTTGATGGACACCGACCCCGCGCCGAGCTCGGATGCCTACAAGCTCCGCGACAACGTCTTCCAGCGCCTCCGCGATCCCAACCGGCAGCCCATCGACCGGGCGAGCGTCCAGTACTTCATGCCGGAGGTCTCGGGCGACATCACCCGCGATGCCGACGCCGACTACGACATCGCCGTGCTCACGCGCCGGCAGTACGCGACGTTCAAGCAATGGCGCGACGGCGACTTCTGCGCGGACGGCGTGCCGTCCTACGTGCCGCTGGAACAGCTCGACATCGCCCGGCAGCCCGCCGCGCTGGATCAGGCGGCGGTGGCGGGCACGGCCGGGACGCCGTTCTATCCGGGCATCGAGTCCTGGCGCATCCTGCGCGCACCGGCCCTGTACGCGGACGCGCCGCTGCGCTTTGCCGCCTCCACGCGGCCCGGCGATCTCACCATCGGCAACGCGCTGCCGTGGCAGGCGGACTTTCTGGACTGCAACGACGCCTGGTGGCCGGTGCAGCGGCCCAATCAGGTCACCCGCGACGGCACGCCGCTCGCGCCATGGGTGCCCGAGGCCTGGCGCGCCGGCGCCGACGACGCCGACTACAACGCCATGGTGCGCCATTGGTGGCAGCTCGGCTTCGTCGTGGCCGTGGACAACGGCGCCCGCTATGTCGAGGTCGAAGGCGATCTCGGCACGGACGGCGACGCATGAGCCTGCGCGCGCTGGTCGTCGGTGCCGGCCCCGCCGGGCTCGCCGCGGCGGCTCGGCTCGCCACAGACTGCGACAGCGTCACGGTGGTCGACGCGGCGCCGCGCGAGCGCCGCTGCCGGGTCGGCGAGCACCTGCCGCCGGCCGGCCTGACGGCGCTGGCGGCGCTCGGTCTCGCCGCGCTCATCGACGACCCGCGCCACGAGCCGAGCCCCGGGGTGCGCTCCGCCTGGGGCGACGGCGGCGTCACTGACAAAGAGTATTTCTCGGGCCTGCCGGGCTACGGGCTCAACCTGCGCCGGGAGGTCTTCGATGCGGCGCTGGCGCGGCACGCCGAGGGCTGCGGCGCGTCGCTGCTGTTCGCCACGCGGCTCGACGGGCTTGCGCGCGCGGGCACCGGCTGCGCCGCGTCCCTGCGCTCGGCCGAGGGCCGGTGGAGCTTGCCGGTGGACTTGGTCGTGGATGCGAGCGGTCGCCAGGCGAGCGCGGCGCGGCGGCTCGGCGCCAAGCGCCGGCGGCTGGACCGGATGGTCGCCATCATCGGCAAGGTCGAGGGCTGCGCGCCCGTCGGCGAGACGGGCCGCGTGCACGTCGAGTCCGTCGCGGACGGCTGGTGGTACGCGGTGCCGTTCTCCAACGGCGCCGTGATTGCGGCGCTCTGCACCGATGCGGCCTGCGTGCAGCGCCACGCCGGCGGCGCGCAAGCGCTGTGGCGGGCGCGGCTCGCGGCGAGCCGGCTGCTCGCCCCGCTGGTGCAGGGCGGTGAGGAGCCGCGGCGCGTGCAGGTCGTCGACGCCGCGGGGCAGTGGCTCGACTACGCGCCGGGGCCGGGCCTGCTCGCGGTGGGGGATGCGGCGGCGGCCTACGACCCGCTGTTGTCCTGGGGCATCACGAAGGCCCTGTGCGACGGCCATGCTGGCGCCGAGGCCCTGCTCCGCGCCCGCCAAGGCGATCAGGATGCGCTGCGGGCGCATCGGCACGCGCAGCTCCAGGCGTTCCGCGCGCATCGCTCCCGGCGACGCGCTTTCTATGCGGCGGAGTCGCGCTGGCCCGCGGCGCCGTTCTGGCGATCCAACCGGCCGGGCACACCGGCCGCGGCAGGAGGTTTGCGATGATGCGGTGGCTCTGGCTCTTCCCGGCGTGCTTGCTGGCGGCCGCGGCGCACGGCGATGCGGGTCTGCCCATGCCGGGCGCCACCGGCGCGGGCGCGTCCGCGATCGTCTGTGCTCGCGACGACGCACCCGCGGCCGATACACCGGCGAGCAGCGCGCAGCCCCAGACCAAGACCGAGACCCAGCTCGATGCCGAGTTCAAGCAATTCACCGACGAGGTGCGTGCCGCGCTCGGGGTCTTCGCGGACATCGAGGTCTTTGAGCGCGACGGCAAGACCTGGCGGCTCGCAGCGCCAAAGGATGTGCTGCGCGCCTTCGTGCCGGTGACGGTCAACGGCAAGACCCCGGCGCACTACGCGAAGGACATGCGCTCCGACCGGCCGATGATGCTGCCGACGCACGTCGAGGGCTTCGACGGCGGCGACGGGCAGTCGACGCCGTACTCCGTGGTGGGGCGCATGCCCGGCAGCAACCCCGAGGTGCAGTGGACCTTTGCCGTGCGCCAATACTGGATCAAGTCGCCCACCGACGACGACTTTCCGACTTCGCCGGACATGGCCGTCATCGGCCATCATCCGCGCACCGGCGCCAGCGTCTACCTCCAGTTCTACGACCCTGAGCACCCGAAGGACAGTCGCGTCCTGGTGTCGCCGTTCAGCGCCGGCGGGCGCGAGTTTTATTCCCCTCTCGACACCATCGCCGGCGCGTTCAAGTGCCAGCGCTGTCATGCCGCGGGTCCGTTCATCCACACCGCCTGGGTCAACCAGGTACGCATCAGCGACGCGCCCGATGCCGAGGCCATGGTGCCGTCGGCCCCGCTGGGCCCGTTCTATTTCTTGAGCGCCGAGCCGGGCCAGCTCTTTGCCGACTGGAACGACGCGCTGGTGACGAGCGCCGGCGGCGGGCACCTGAGCCCGTCCACCGACAACGCCTGCACCCAATGCCACCGCGTGGCGCCGGACCTGCTCGGGCTCAACCAAAACGCGTCGCGCTATGCCGGCCTTGCGCCGGAGCAGCGCAACTGCTGGTCAGTGGATTCCGACGTAAACCAGACGCCGGACTACCGAGAGCTGCACTGGATGCCGCCCCTCGCCGCGCCCTATGTCGACTTCTACGCCGGGCAGGCGGCCTTCGCTCCGAACTGGGAGCAGGCCTTCGGCGCGTCCGCCGCAGAGGTCAACCGGCTCATGCTCACCGACGCCACCTGGCGCGCGGCCATCGCGCGCGGCGAGGTCGCGGACGTGCCGAGGCCGCCTAAGCAGCACCAGACCATCGTCGTGGACCGGCCGGAGCAAGACGACGTACCGCCGGGCCATGCGCTGTGGATCCTGGACAGCCGCATGCGCGCCAACACCGACGGCGAGCTGCACCAGTGGCGCTTCTTCGCCAAGCCCGGCGCCGACAGCATCACCGCCGCGCCGGTGGTCTATCGCAGGGTGCCCGGGGACGGCAGCCGCATCGAGTACGACGTGCGCTTCGTCGGCGCCCCGCAGCCCGCGGCGGGCGGCGACACCTGGCTGCCGATCCAGCCGGACGACGCCGGCTTCCGCCTCCGCCAGGGCGACTACTTGGGCGTCGTCTTCACCAACACGGGCGCCGCACCGGGCCCGGCGCCCATCCCGCACAGCAAAGACGACTGGGCAAGGCTCTCGCGCAACGGCGTCACCTGGTATCGCGAAGGCTCCGTCACCTACCGGCTGCTGAGCGAGGCCGAGCCGAACGCGGGCCAGCGGCTGCGCTTCGACGACATGGACTTCATCACCTACTCCTTCGAGCTGCGGAACCGGCTCTACGAGGGAGACACCGATTGATTGGACATCCTGCCCAAGAATCGGACGGAGCCGGAAGACGTGGTCTCCCGGCTCCTCCATGTTCAGTGCCTTAACGGCACTGACAATGGCCGGGCATCCCACCCCGCGGAAAACGCCAAATACTTCGGCGTTTCCCTAGGCGACCACCACCGGGATCTTGCCGATCCGCGAGCGCCACTCGGCCGGGCCGGTCTCGTGCACCGAGCTGCCGCGGCTGTCCACGGCGACGGTGACGGGCATGTCCTCAATGTCCAGCTCGCGGATGGCTTCCATGCCGAGATCCTCGAAGGCGACGAGGCGCGAGGCCTTGATGGCCTTGGCGACCAAATAGGCGGCGCCGCCGACGGCCATGAGGTACACGGCGCCATGGCGCTTGATGGCTGCCACCGCGGCCGGTCCGCGCTCGGCCTTGCCGATCATGCCGATGAGGCCGGTTTGCCCCAGCAGTTGATCCGTGAACTTGTCCATGCGCGTCGCCGTGGTGGGGCCGGCGGGGCCGACGACCTCATCGCGCACCGGGTCCACGGGGCCGACGTAGTAGATGAAGCGGTTGGTGAGGTCGACGCCCTCCGGCAGCGGCGCGCCGCGGTCGAGGAGATCCTTGATGCGCTTGTGCGCGGCGTCGCGGCCGGTGAGCAGCTTGCCGGACAGCAGCAGCCGCTCGCCGGGCTGCCAGGCCGCGATGTCCTCGCGGGTAAGGCCGTTCAGGCGGATGCGGCGGGCGCCGACGGTGGGGTCGTAGTCCAGCGCCGGCCAGTCGGCGAGCTTCGGTGGCGTCAGCACGGCGGGGCCGGAGCCGTCCAGCGTGAAATGGATGTGCCGGGTCGCGGCGCAGTTCGGGATGATGGCCACCGGCAAGGACGCGGCGTGGGTCGGGAAGGCCTTGATCTTCACGTCCAGCACCGTCGTGAGCCCGCCCAAGCCCTGCGCGCCGATGCCGAGCGCGTTGACCTGCTCGTAGAGCGCGAGGCGCAGCTCGTCAATGGCGTCGGCGGGTCCGCGGGCCTTGAGCTCGTGCAGGTCGATGTCCTCCATCAGCGCCTCCTTGGCCAGCAGCATGGCCTTCTCGGCGGAGCCGCCGATGCCGATGCCGAGCATGCCGGGCGGGCACCAGCCGGCGCCCAGGGTCGGCACGGTCTTGAGCACCCAGTCCTGGATGCTGTCGCTCGGGTTCAGCACGGCGAAGCGCGCCTTGTTCTCGGAGCCGCCGCCCTTGGCCGCGATGCGCACGTCCAGGGTGTGGCCGGGCACCAGCTCCACGTGCACGATGGCCGGCGTGTTGTCACCGGTGTTCTGCCGCGCACCCATGGGCGGGTCCACCATGGACGCGCGCAGCACGTTGTCCGGATGGGTGTAGGCACGGCGCACGCCCGCGTCGACCATCTGCTGCAAGCTCATGTCCGCGTCCCAGCGGACGTCCATGCCGACCTTGAAGAATGCCACCACCATGCCCGTGTCCTGGCAGATGGGCCGATGGCCCTCGGCGCACATGCGCGAGTTGACCAGGATCTGCGCCATCGCGTCCTTTGCGGCGGGGGATTCCTCGGCCGCGTAGGCGCGGGCGAGGGCGCGGATGTAGTCCGGCGGGTGGTAGTAGCTGATGTACTGCAGCGCGTCGGCGACGCTCTGGATCAGGTCTTGCTGGCGGATGGTGCTCGCGGCGGTGGTCATCGCTGCTTACCCGAGGCTCGGCGAATCGAAACCCGGAGTATAGAGGCGTTGAGGGGTAGGGCCGAGGGCCGAGGGCTGAGGATCGAGGTGGGCTCCCTCGGCCCTCGGCCCTCGGCCCTTCGCGCAGCAGCCGCGGCTACTCGGCGGGGGTCTCGGTCTCGGTGGCTTGGTCGGCGGCTTGGTCGGCGGCTTCCGGCGCCGGCGCCTTCTGCTTCGGCGGCTCGATCAGGCCCTCGGCCAGCAGCACGGCGGCCTTGTCGTCACCGTTGATCCACTTCTTGGACTTGAGGTTCTGCACCGCGTGGCGGCCGGAGCGCTTCTTGTAGATGCGGTGGGTCTCGGTTTTCTTGACTTGTTCCATCGGTCGTCGGTCTCGTTACTCGGGTGTCTGGGTGGATTGACGGGCGTGTTGTCCCGGGGTTGTGCTCGGTGCGGCCTGCGTGGCGATGCAGATCGGTGCGGCGCGGACGGCTCGGCGACTCGACGATGGAAAACAGCGTCGGCACCGGGCGCGGCTCAGCGGTCCCTGTCGTCCCCGATCCGGTCCCAGCGGCGGTCTTCATCTTCTTCGAGGTACTTGGGCGGGTCGTCCACGCGCTCCACGTCCACCTCGAACTTCGCAATCAGCGCGGCGATGGCGCCGATGGCCGCGATGACCGGGGCGAGCAGCGTCAGCGCGCCGCCGGCGATCACGCCCGCCGTCAGCGGCACCTCAATGAGTGCCTCACCGCTCGGGCGGCGAATGATCAGCCGACGCACGTTGCCGTCGGCGATGAGCTTCTTGACGAACTCCACAAGCTCGTTGCCCGCGACGCTGAATCGCTCGGTAATTGTGTTCTTGCGCTTGGACATGTTGTCGGACCTCGGCACGGCGACCTGCGACCCGCGGAAAGCGGGCAACTATACCCGACGCCGGCCAGCCGCGGCGACAGCGGCGTGATGACCCGGGCACTCAGTGCGCATCTGCGCAAAATGCCCTGAGCCGCGCGCCGCCCGCGGGCGCCTCCTCGCCGGACGGCAGCGGTGCGGTGGGCCGGCGGAGCCATTCGGCGATGTCGTGGCGCACCCGCGCGCCCTGGCGGTCCCGCGGCAGCATGTGCCAGCCGTGCGCGTACAGCACGATGCGCAGCCCCGGCGCATCCGCCGGCAGTCGCTTGAGCATGCGGCAGAAGGCGGCGGGCGGGATGATGCGGTCGCGCTCGCCGTAGAGCACCAGCACCGGGCCATCGAGCCGTTCGACGCCGACGGCGGCCCGGTCCATCAGGTTGGTCACGCCCCACAGCGCATCCACGCGTGCGCCCTTCAGCACCAGCGGGTCCGCGCCCATGGTCCGGAGCATGTCGAGGTTGTCGGACGGGTAGATGGGCACGCCCTCGCCGGTGAGCACCTTGCCCGGCGCCACTCGCACGGACAGCGCCAGCGCCGCCCGCTGGTACCAGGGCATGCTGTCGCGGCTCCAGACCGCCGGGCCGATGAGCACGAGCCCGTCCACCGGCAGCGGCGCATCGGCGAGCGCCGCGAGGATGACGGCACCGCCCATGCTCTCGCCGATTAGCACCAGCCGCGCGCGCGGGTGCCGATCGCGCAGCGCCGCGGTCAGCGCCCGCAGGTCCGCCATGAGCCGCGCGCTGCCGTGCCAGCGCCCGGCGAGCAGCCCGGAGCCAAAGCCGCGCTGGTCCACCGCGTAGACGCGATGGCCGTCGGCGGCGAGCCGCTCCGCGAGGGGGCGAAAGGCGCCGGCGTAGTCGTTGAAGCCGTGTAGCCCGAGCACGACCGTGTCCGCCTCCGCCGGCCCCCAGGCGCGCAGCGGCAGGCGAAAGCCGTCCGGCATCCGCGCCTGATCGGCGGCGATGAGCTTGGGCGCAAGCACCGGCGGACCGCCGGGTGCAAGCCGCGGCGTCGCGCAGCCGCCGACGACGGCGGCGAGCAGCACCGGCAGCAGCGCCGGCAGCAGCGCGCGCAGCCGCCGCCGGGGCGACGGCGCCGATGCGGCAGCTTGCGCGAGTCGCGTCATGGCGCCGCCGGCCGCCAGTCCAGAAATGCCGCCAGCGCTTGCTGATACCGTGGCTGCGAGTCCAGAAAGCCCTCGTTGTGGCCGCCCACCAGCTCCACGAAGCGCTTCGGCGCCGTCGCCGCGGCGAGCAGCGCCTCACCCTGCGCGAAGGGCACGACGCCGTCGTCGCGGCTGTGCAGGATCAGCACCGGGCAGTGCACCTGCGCCAGCGCGTCCACGGACATGAAGCGATAGCGCAGCGGCACGAACAGCGCGAGCAGCGGATGATGCAGCCGCGCCATGGCCTCCAGGTCCGTGAAGCTGGATTCGACGATGAGCGCACCGGGCTGCACCCGTGCGGCGAGCGCCGTCGCCACCGCGCCGCCCAGCGAGCGGCCGAACAGCACGATGTCCGCCGGTGCCGCGCCGCGCTCCTCGACCAGCCAGCGCCATGCGGCGTCCGCGTCCAGATTGAGGCCGGCCTCCGTTGGTCGCCCCTGGCTCAGCCCATAGCCGCGGTAGTCGATGATGAGCACGTCGAGCCCGAGCGCCGCGAAGATCGCGAGCGTCGCGCCGCGATGCGACACATTGCCGGCGTTGCCGTGGAGAAACAGGAGCGTATGCGGGGGCGCGCGGCGCCGCTCGGCCGGCAGGAACCAGCCGTGCAAGCGCACGCCATCGTCCGCGGTGAGCCAGACGTCTTCGTAGGCCAGCCCCCAGTCCGACGGCACGCCGATGAGCTCCGTGAAAGGGCGGAACAGGAGCTTCGGTTGCATGAACCACACCAGCAGGCCGAGCAGCACGAGCCCCGCGGCGAGCGCCGCCAGCATCCCGAGCAGGCTGCTCAGCACCTGCCGTCCCGATCCTGTCGCCATCGCGTCATTGCCCTGCTGCGTGGGTCAGCGGCGCCGGCGTGTGCCCGCGTCCCGGTCGGGCTCCGCGCCGCCGGGCACGCCGTCGAGGTAGCACCAGCCCTCGCCACTGCGTCGGAAGCGGCTCACCTCGTGCAGCCGCTCGGCTCGGCCGTGCTGCTTGTAGCGCGCGATAAACTCGACAACGCCCTCGGTGTCGCTCGCGCCGCCGCCTTCGGTGCGCAGGATGCGCAGATCCAGCCAGCGGATGCTGGCGTCGAGGGCAGCGTCAGCGGCCGCATCGCCGCCGGCTGCCTGGCTCTGCGGGCAGCGGCTGCGGGCGAGATAGGCCGCGTCGCCCAGGACGTGCGCGCTGTAGCGCGAGCGCATCAGCGCCTCCGCGCTCGGTGCCGGCGCGCCGGCGAGCACGGGAGCGCAGCAGGCGGCGAGCCGGCGGCCGCTGCCGCAGGGGCAGGGCGCCAGGCTCGGGTTCGGGTCGCGGGGGTCGGGCTTGGCCATCGTGGGTGGGTCGATAGGGAACGCTTAGGGCTCCTTGCCGTCTTCATCGGAATCGGAATCGAAATCGAATATCGCGCATCTCATCGCCGCACCCATGTCGATCCCGATCCCGATCCCGATCCCCACCCCGATCCCGATCCCGATAGCGGTTTTGATAGCGATTCAGTACGGCAAAGGCAGCGGCAGCGGACCCTCCTGCATGGCCGCGACCTGCTCGCGCAGCCACAGGATCTGGTCCTGCCAGAACCGCGGCGAGTCGAACCACGGAAAGGCGGCGGGAAAGGCCGGGTCCTGCCAGCGCTGCGCGATCCAGGCGGCGTAGTGGATCTGCCGCAGCGCCCGCAGCGCCTCCGGCAGGTGCAGCTCGCGCGGGTCGAAGTCGCGAAACTCGCGGTAGCCGGCGAGCACGGCGCCGAGCTGTACGATCATCTCCTCGCGCTCGCCCGAGAGCAGCATCCAGAGGTCCTGGATCGCCGGTCCCATGCGGGCGTCATCGAGGTCCACAAAGTGGGCGCCGGCGTCGGTCCAGAGGATGTTGCCGCGGTGGCAGTCGCCGTGCAGGCGCAGCCCGCGGACGGCCCCGGCGCGCTCGAAGCAGGCGCGGACCTCGACCAGCGCCTGCTCCAGCACGCTGCGATAGGCGGGCTCCAGCTCCGGCGGCAGCCAGCCCGCCGCCAGCACGTAGGCGCCGGGGAGCTCGCCGAAGCTCTCGACCGTGAGCGCCGGGCGGTGCGTGAAGGCATGTGTCGCGCCGACGTTGTGGAGCCGGGCCAGCAGCCGTCCGAGCCGACGCAGCACGTCCGGGTCATCGAGCTCCGGCGCCCGGCCGCCGCGGCGTGGCGTCAGCGTAAAGCGCAGGTCCTGGTGGCGCAGCAACGTTGCCCCGTCGCGCGCGAGCGGCGGCACCAGCGGCACGTCGGCGTCCGCCAGCTCGGCGGCGAAGGCGTGCTCCTCCAGGATCTGCGCGTCGCTCCAGCGCGCAGCACGGTAGAACTTGGCGATGACGGGCGGACCGTCGTCGAGCCCCACTTGGTAGACGCGGTTCTCGTAGCTGTTCAGCGCAAGCAGCCGCCCGTCCACCGCGAAGCCGGCGGACTCGACGGCGTCCAGCACCCGGTCCGGGGTCAGCGTGGCGTAGGGGGTCGGGTCGGCGTCGGTCATTGGGGTCAGCTCCTTAGTTGCCGTCCCAGGGCGAGCAGCAGTAGCTGCGGGTCCGAGAGTTTGTCGCGCTCATCGATTATGTCGCGCAGCGCCCTGGGCCGGTCGGTGATGATGGCATCGACGCCATAGTCCAGCATCCGGGCCATGTCTTCCTCTCGGTTCACGGTCCAGACGTGGGTCTCGATGCCGGCGCGGCGGTTGGCGCGCACCACGGCGGGCGTGACGTGCGCTTGGTTCATGCTGAGGATATCCACGTCCAGCTCCCGCGTGTCGCCCATGGCGGCGGTGACGATCTGGCCGGTGCGCAGCTCCGGTGCCAGCTCGCGCACGCGCGCGAGGCCGGCCTGGCTCAGTGATGTGATGATGCACATCTCCCCGCAACGGGCGGCGCGGACCACCTCGACGACGCGCTCGGCCAGTGCCCGGTCGTGGCCGTTGTACTTGAGCTCGATGTTTAGCATGATCCGGCGGCCGGCGACGGTGAGGGCTTCGGCGAGGGTCGGGATGCGCTCGCCGGCGAACTCGGGGCCGAACCAGCGGCCGGCATCCACCTGGCGGAGATCCGCGAGCTGCGCTTCCCAGATGGGCACCGGCAGGCCGGCGATGCGCATGAGGTCCTTGTCGTGCAGCAGCACCAGCGCGCCGTCGGCGGTCTCCTGCACGTCGATCTCGGCCATATCGGCGCCGTCGGTGCGCGCCTGGTACAGGGCCGCCAGCGTGTTCTCAGGCGCCGTCGCCGAGCTGCCGCGGTGGGCGGTGACCAGCGTCTCCCGCCCGAGGCGCAGGTCCGCGAGTGTGTTGGCGGCCAGGGCGCCGGCCGCGAAGATCGCGAGCATCAGGCCGCCGGCGATGGCCCAGCGCGGGATGCGGGTGTCACGGGCGGCGCGCGTCCAGCGGTCGCTCGGGAGCCCGTCTACGTCCATCACGGACAGATATAGGTGCATGATCGACACCGCCAGCACCGCCAGAACGAAATAGGACGCGAGCGCCGCCAAGGCCGCGAGCAGCACCACCGCCAGTGCCGTGGCAAATACCAGTGCGCGCACGCCGACCACCCTGCGCAGCAGCGCGCCCACCGCCGCATCCGCGAGCCAGAGGACCAGCACCGCCAAGGCGACGGCGAGCAGCAGGTTCAGCACCACCAGGCGGAACGCCCGCCAGCGTTGCCCGCGCAGCAGCTCGGCACTGCGCCGCAGCGCCGCGCGGCCGCGGGTGCCCTCGTACAGGCAGAGCGGTATCGACACGCCCCAGGCGACGAGGTAATGCGCGATCACGAGCGCCGCCGCGGCGGCGACCAGGGCGCCGATGCCGAGCGCCGCCAGAAACTCCGGTGGGCGTTGCGCCAGGTACCAGTTGATGTCATGGGCGCCGAGGAGTCCTGAATAGGTCAGCGCCGCCACCGCCGCCAGCGGCAACAACCAAGCCAGCAGGATGCCCGCCTGCCACAGCGCGAGGCCGAGCAGCCGCGGCAGCGCCGTGACCGCCGTGGCCAGCGCGGCGCGCCAGCTTGCGCGTTGGCCGCGGCTGACGCTGGCGGCGATGTGCATGAGCCCCGCCTGCTCTGCGTAGAAGCCGGTGAGCGTCAGCGCCGCCGCCAGCAGCACGAAGGCGAGCCCCGGCACGGAGAGCAGGAACTCCGCGATGGCCTCGTTGGTGACGCTGACGGCACCGCTGCTCCGGATCAGCCGTTGCAGCACCCAGGCCGCGATGGGCGCGAGCAGCACCGCGCCGATGGCCTTGTACAGCAGGTCGTAGACGAGGCCGGCGCGCACGGCCCCGCCGAACAGGGCGTGGGCGTAGACGTCGAACCAGATGTCGAGGATTCGCTTCATGAACCGGTGTGGACGGCTGCGGCGGACTTGTCCACGGACGGCGCCTCGTCATCGCCGCCAGGCAACAGATCGGGGAGCTCGGTGCGCTCCATCTCCACATCGGCACGGCCGGCCATGGCGCGCACCAGCGGGCCGAGGGTGAGCCCCTGCACGACGATCGAGAAGACGACGACGCAGTAAGTCACCGTGACCAGCAGGTCGCGGGTGTCGCCGTCCGGCAGCGACAGCGCCAGCGCCACCGAGATGCCGCCGCGCAGCCCGCCCCAGGTCAGGATGCTGACGGCGCCGGGGGAATAGCTGCGGAAGCGACGCATGATGCCGATCGGCACGCCGACGCTGACGGCCCGGGCGAATAGCGCCATCGGGATCGCGAGCAGCCCGGCGAGCAGATACTGACTGGTCAGTGTCAGCACCAGCAGCTCCAGGCCGATCAGCACGAACAGCACGGCGTTCAGCACCTCGTCCACCAGCTCCCAGAAGTTGTCCAGGTGCAGCCGCGTCAGCTCGGACATCGCCCCATGGCGACCCTGGTTGCCGATGAGCAGGCCGGCGACGACGACGGTGATGGGCGCGGAGAGGTGCAGCGCCTCGGCGGCGGCGTAGCTACCGCTCGCCAGCGCCAGCGTGATCAGCACCTCCACCTGATAGTTGTCCACGCGGCGCAGCATCAGGAACGCGATGCCGCCGGCGAAGAGGCCGAACAAGAGCCCGCCGAGTGCCTCCGTGCCGAACAGCGCGAGCACCCCCGGTACCGTCACCTGCTCGCCGCCGAAGGCGATCTCGGTCAGCACCAGGAAGGTCACCACCGCCACGCCGTCGTTGAACAGCGACTCGCCGGTGATCTTCACCTCCAGGTTCTTCGGCGCGCCGGCGCTCTTCAAGATGCCGAGCACGGCGATGGGGTCCGTCGGTGCGATCAGTGCGCCGAACAGCAGGCACCAGATGAAGGGCACGTCGAGGCCCAAGAGCCAGAAGATCCCGAACATGCCGATGCCGACGATGAAGGTCGCGCCGAGCACGCTCGCGGTGGCCAGCGTTGCGATGACCCACTTCTGCTTCGCCAGATCGAACAGATTCACGTGCAGCGCGCCCGCAAACAGCAGGAAGGCCAGCATCCCGTGCAGCACGGCGGCGTCGAAATCGATGCTCTCCAGCATCGCCCGCGCGTCCTCCTCCAGCCCATCGCTGCCCGGAATCGGCATCAACAGGGCCAGAGAGACCAGCAGCGCAATGAGCATGAGCCCGATGGCCGTCGGCATCTTGAGCAGACGGTGGTTGATCCAACTGAACACCGCCGACAGCGTGATCAGAATGGCGATGATGTCGAACAGTCCCATGGGCGGCTCCGGGGTTTGTCTGCCAACGGACGGGCGAGGCAAGACATAGGCCGCGTATTATGCCGGCTCCGCGCCGGCCAGGCTCGGTCAGTCCCCTGTCGGCGCCGGGCCGCGGGGCATGCCGGAGCGCGCTCCGGCGGCGGCGAGGGCGACGCGCAGCGTCAGGTCGTCCAGCAGTTGGTCTAGCTGCGTGCGCACGGCGGGCAGGGCGGCGAGGGGCTCGGCGTAGGGCGAGCGGCCGCAGTGCCAGCCGTCGCGGTCGATGCTGCCGATGATCACCCGCTCCGGCAGCGGGTAGGGATGCGCGGTCAGGCCGCGCTGGCTCGCCAGCAGCAGCCGGACCCGGGCACGCTCGGTGGCGGCGTGGGCGGCGCGGTCGCGGTGGAAGCCGCAGAAGCGCACCAGGTAGCGGCGCGGCAGATCCGGGTCAGGTGCCAGCTCCAGGTAGCTGACACCGCCCAGGCCGACACGACGGGTCCTCAGGGGCACGGGCATGGCCTGACCTCTCGGGTGCTGGCTCGTTGCCGAACATAGGGCAGGGCTCGCCGCCGCGCAACGTTTCTCGCCGACGTTCTTTCCAATCGCATCAGTTCCATTGACTCTCAACTCCATTGACTCTCAACTCCATTGACTCTCAACTCCATTGACTCTCAACTCCATTGACTCTCAACACAGCAGAGGATCAACAACATGAGTGACGTTCGCATCACCGAAGTGGACGAGACCCTGCACGCGCAGACGGACATGACCATCGGCACACGCATGGTGCAGGTGGCGGTGCCGACGGACCGAGCGGTGACGGTGCACGCCGAGGTGAACGCCAGGAAGCTGCAGCTTTGCCGCATCTGGGATGCCGCCGGCCGCATGCACTTCGAATGGCAGGGGCGTGGCGAGCAGCGCACCATCGGTGCCGGTTCGCGGACCTTCGAGCACACGCCGCTCAGTATCGGCTGCCTTGCGCTGCAGACCGATCATTGGGTCGTGAGCGATCTCAACATCTGCGCCGAGAGCGCGGAGGGCGAGCGGCGCGTCGTCATTCGCTGCGAAGACGGCGGTGACTTTCCGGGCAGTTGGGACGACCTCGTGATCCGCTTCGGCTGGAACGAGGATTGAGCATGCGACGGTCGACGACAGCGCGACGACCTTGACAGATCGGCTTCCAACGTCTATCCCTCAGAAGTACAATCGCTTAGCTAGACTTCTGGGGGAATCACATCAATGTTGCGCTGTAACTGGTTTTTTTGCCGAACCGGCGTCGCCGCCGTGCTCGCGGCCGCGCTGCTTGGGGGGTGCGCCGGGTCACCGCCGCGCACCGCGAGCGCGGATGGCGAAGTGTTCGACTTGTCCGGGTTGGAGGAGTCGCGCGCGAGCGTCGTCATGGCGGCCCTGTCCCAGGTCGGTACGCCCTACGTCTACGGGGGGTCCGATCCGGGTGAAGGGCTCGATTGCAGCGGGCTCACGCAGTTCGCACACTCGGCGGCGGGCGTGAACATCCCGCGCGTCTCCACCGAGCAGCAGGCCGCGGCGCGGCCGGTTGGCCGCAGCCCGGCGCCCGGAGACCTGGTGTTCTTCAAGACCGGGCCGTCGCAATATCACGTCGGGCTTATGGTCGACCGGGAGCGCTTCGTGCACGCATCGACGTCCAAGCGCCGGGTGCGGCTCTCCAGCCTATCGGCGGACTATTGGCGGCATCGTTACTTGGGGGCTGGGACGTACCTCTGAAGAAGGGCCTAGGGCCGAGGGGGGAGGGCCGAGGGTCGAGGGCTGAGGGGGGAGGGCTGAGGATTGAGGGGCGGTGGACGGCGGCCTTGGTCCTTGGTCCTTGGTCCTTGGTCCTTTCTTTCATCGCCTTTTGCCAGCGCTTGTTGCACAATGCTCCGCGGTTCGGGGCGCGGCCCCGGTTGACTGGCCCCAGGGCGGGGTCGGATTCCTCATCAACGTCAGAAGGAGACGTCAGAAAATGTCCGATAAGCCACTCCGAATGAGCCGTCGCGACGCCGTTAAGACCCTGGTCGGCGGCCTCGCTGCCGTGCCGGTCATGAATCTGGTTGCGACCGCCGCCGCGTATGCGCAGGATCTTCCCCACGTTGATCCGGCTACGGATCCGACGGCACAAGCACTGAAGTACCAACACGACGCCACGGCGGCCGATCGCGCCGCTGCTGCCCGTCCTGGTCTTGACCCGTCCGAGCAGCATTGCGGCAACTGCAACTTCCAGATGCCCAAGTCCGAGGCCGAGTGGGTGCCCTGCAGCCTGTTCCCCGGCAAGGCCGTG
Source organism: Thiohalocapsa sp. ML1 (assembly GCF_001469165.1). Lineage (GTDB taxonomy): Bacteria > Pseudomonadota > Gammaproteobacteria > Chromatiales > Chromatiaceae > Thiohalocapsa. Next base: position 29,262 of record NZ_JABX01000057.1, read on the forward strand.
AACACCAACGGCTGGTGCGCCTCCTGGACGCTGCGGGTCGGCTGACCCCGGTCCGCCGCGCGCCGAGCCCCCAGGGCTCGGCGTAACCCCCAGACGCCGGCCTCAGGGCCGGCGTCTGCGTTTCCGGGCATCGAACTGGGAGCGCCGGCTTTCAGCCGGCTTCGCGTGCCGGGGGCTTGATGCCCCGGCGCGCGATCTGCGGCGCGGGAGCCGGGCGGTTGTCCGTGCCGAGCCGCCGGGGTAGGCGAGCGCGCATGTGCCCGCTTATCAGCA
>NZ_JABX01000058.1 GCF_001469165.1 Thiohalocapsa sp. ML1
CGGGTGCTCATCGGTCTAACGCGAGCCCTCGGTCACAGCCCCGACCAACCGCTGCGCGAGGACGTTCGCAGCCGCTGGCAAGCCCTGCTGGGCGTACCAGGCTACCACTCACTGGCAGCGGCGAACCTGGTGCAGCTCAACCCCGAGCCGCGCGATCTCGTGGCCGACTTCGAACGGTATCTCGCGGATCGGACGCTTGATGACGCCGCATTGATCCAAGCCGCACGGGCTTATCTGCGGGCGCTCGGTCAGCTCGGACGCTGGGACAAGATCCGGTCGTATCTGGACACGCCGCAGGCAGGAGCGCTGGCAACCTCCATCCAGTTCACCGAGCGGCGCTTCATCCAAGAGATGGCCAAAACTGACCTGCTGCCACGAACGGACGATGCCGTATCGGAGTGGCTCAGGACTTGGGAACGACTGCTCGCGCTGCCGTTGGAACACTCCATGCTCGTCGGCGTGCTGAGACAGTTCAAGGACAAGGACCGGGCACTGCGCGAGACGTCCACGGGCCGGGAGATCGCGGACTCGGCCGACTATCAGGATGTCGAGCTGCAGCTGCGACGGCGCGCCCATGCCGCGGCCGAATGGGCCCTCGCTCCCAGCCAAGACGGGCAGGCCCTACCGCACCCGGACCAAGCCGAATTTCTCAGAGCACTGCGCGATGGCGCCGACTTGACCCGGACACTCTCCATCCTCGATCGACTGTCCCCGTAAGACCACAGTGAACCCTATGGATATTGAGCTCGCCCTGGCTATCGGTCTGCCTCTTTTCGGGCTTATCGTCGTCGTGCTCCTGACGATCGTCCTGGCCCAGTTGATGGCCTTCCGCCGACACTTGCTGAAGCCGGTCGATAGCATCACCGGCAGCGTCGATCGGCTGTCCCGTGAGATCCCCCCGCGGGCCACCCTGGAGGGAGCCACCCAGACAACCGAAGCCCTGCGCCGCTCGCTGACGGCGCACGGACAGGCTCTAGCGGCACAGACCGCGGCAACGACGGCATTGCCCGAGCAACTCAGCACGCGCGTCGCGAACGAGGTCGGTCAGGGGCTGATCCCGGTCCAGCAATCACTTGACAGGCTGACTGCACGAGTCAGCGAGCAGCTCGCCGAGCTGACCACGCAAATCGGCGACACCCACGGGCATCTTATCAACGCCCTGCATACCGTGGACTCCAGCGGCGGCCTCAGCGAGTGGACCGCGAGCTTTCGCGAGGCCCTCGCGCCTTTCCAAACAGCGACGGAAAGCCTCCAGGACCATTTCGATGTCGCCCGCGAGCTGCTGCGCAAAAGCGAGGAGCAGTCGCTCAGCACGGCTGCCGTGCAGGAGGCGACCGAACAAGCCCTGACACGGATCAGCCAAGCCGTCGAGCATTGGGAGGCCATCGAAGCGGCCAACATCCAGTCGCTGCGCGAAGAGGTCGGGCGACGCCTGGAGAAACTCGAAGACGCGATCGTTCAAGTCAGTGAATCCATCGCCCCGCTCCATACGGCAAATGCAAACCTGGCCTCCGCTAATGTCAAGGTCCAGGAGGTGGTGCAGGAAGCGATGGATGGCATGGTTAGTCTTCAAGACCGTACGCGGGAGCTCTTCGATGCTCACCGCCGGGACGCCGACGCCCTGATCGAGGAACAACGCAAGCTGCAAGGCGTTCAGCGGGCCTTCCACGACGATGTTCATCGTTCCGAACAGGCGCGCGAGGCACAGGTACGACGCTTTACCGAGGAGATCGATCGTATGACGGCAAGCATGGCGAACTTTCGAAAGGAGCACGACGGCATCCTGAAGGCCATGGAACGTCAGCGCGACGAGATGATCCAGTGGATGCAACGGGTTCAGGATCAACAGTCGATCCTGCTTGAGCGCACCGCGGCCGACCTGCGCAACAGCATAGAGCGGCTGCCGAGCGCCAGAGCGCAAAGCTTCGGCAACATCATTCAAGGCTTGCAACTTTTGCTCGTCGCGGTAGTGGCGGTGTGGGTGATCTATGGCATCGTTGTTGCCCGATGATGGGGGACGCAGCGCAGCGGCGGGGCGGCTGCTGCGCGCCGCCGCGGCGCAAACCAAGTCCCCGGCGCCCGACCAGCTGCACGATCTCGACGAGGCGATCCAAATTCTTGCCTCAGCGCCACTGCAGACGCAGGTGGATCGGCAACTGCTCGACGGCATACGCGTCCCCAGCGAGCGAATTGTCGACAGCACCGCAGACGCCTGCGTTCGACGACTGGCCGCTCATCCCGAGCCGGAATGGCAGGACCGCTTCATCGAGTCGATTCTCGACACCTGCTTTCTCTTCCTCTCACCGCAGCACCGAGCAACGGACGCAGAGTGGCAGGCCCTTACCGGACGCACGGAGCGGGCCGCGACCAAGCTGTTCCGCGCGGTCTGCTGTCACCTGAAACAGATGCCACTGGGCCTGGACCACCATCGCGCGCGGATACTCGCCCGTGCTCGATCGATCCGTCAGCATGGCGGCAGCGGCGCTTTCGTCCAGGCGGTTCTGGACTATCAGCGCGATGCGGGCGGCACGCATGAGCGCAGCGACGAGCGCACGACGTTGGTGCTGCATCTCTCCCGCCGTGACCGTGCCTATTCCTCGGGCATCACGGCCGAGCCGACCCTGCGGGGCTATTTGAATCAAGACCGTGACATCTCGCCCGCCGAGATCCCACCCTCGCTGCTTAAGCTCTATGCGCGCCTGCTGCAGGTCCAAACCAAGGAGCATGCCCCCCGAGCCATTGAGGCCGCCCTCGACAACCTGTGCCACTGGCTCGATCAATGTATCGATCTCCAGGGTCAGCAGCGCGATGAGCTGGTCAACGCGGCCTATTCCAAGGCTGCCAAGGGCCTGCCGCTGCCGGAGTTGCCTTGGGATCTTCGACTGCACGTTGAGGCGCACCGGGCACTGCTGCCCGGGGCCGGCCGCGACGACGACCTTCTGGTACAGGTTGCAGAGCGCTACAACTTCCCCGAGGCAGAGAAGCTGTTCATCGCGACCCTGCAAACGCTGTCGCGGTTGCCGCTGGTGCGCACGCGTATCGACGAGATCGAACGCGTGGTACTCGGCGGTGCCGCCATGCAACGATCCGAGTCGGCGTGGTCCGCCTGCTTCGATCTCATCGATGCCATCATCACCGGGCTCGCAGACTTCGAGCTGACCGGCTCGCTGCTCGACGCGGCCAGTCAGAGGCGCAACCGACTGCGCCGCATGCTCACCGAGCAGGACCGACCGCTGCGCCGGCTCTTGCGCAGGATCGCCTTCGGTGGCGAGCGAGAGCTGAACCTGCCCCGCGAACAGGGGTTGCAGCAGCGCATTCGTGAGCGTGCTTGGCGCAGCCTGCTGCGCAGCCAGCCGCCGAACCGGCGCAGCCTCTATTGGCAGGGCCTGCATGCCGACGGCGGACGCTTGTTCCGCGCCACCCTGGAGGAGGCGGCCGAGGTCGGGCAGCGTACCGCCTGGGAGCTGCTGCGCCGCGACTGGCCGCGCTGGCTGTCGGCGCCGGCCGAAGGTGAAGAGGAAGCGCGCCGCGAGCGACTCGTCCTGATCGTCGATTACTGGAGCCGGACCCGCATCTACGACGGCGTCAAGAACGACGGCGAAACCCTGGGACACATCCTCTTGCTCGCCCTCGATGCCCCGGATGAAGCGGTCCGGCAGCACGCCACGCGGGCGATCGTCGCGGCCGGCTTCGACCTGGAGCTCAGCCGCGAGCGCCTGAGGCGCCGCCTGGAGGCCCTGCGGCAGGAGTCCACCGCCTGCCACCGGCAGATCAATGCCCTGGAGCGCGAGCGCAACGCGCTGGGCCGGCAAATCGACGAGACCCAACTCGCCAAGGCGGAGCATCAGCTCGCGATCCAGGCCCTGCAGCAGGCGCGCGATGTCATCGTCACCCAGGGCTATATCACCACCGCGCGGATGCAGGTCGATAATGCCGAGCTGCGCGAGGAACTAGTGCAAGCGCTGGCCCGAGCGCGCGACGAGTTGCACGTGATCGAGGATCTGCAGCGGCGCATCCTGGCACAGCTGCAAGAAGCCAATCGCTTCCACGAGCAGGCGCGTGACCTGGTTGGCCAGCAGCGCAGGGCCGAAAGTGACCTCACCGCCTGCCTCAGTCGGCTGCGCAGTGCCGAGCGGGACTTGAGCAGCGCAAAAAGCGCGCAGAGCCGCGCCGAGTCGCGATTGAGCAGCGCCCTAAGCAATGAGCCGAGCAAGCCTTGGAGCTTCGGTAGTGCCGAGCAGAAACAAGAAGCGCAGGAGCAATACCAAAGGCAGCTCAGCCGCTGGGATTCGGAGGTCAGCAGCGCGAAGCGCGCATTGAACAGCGCCGCATCCCAGGTCAGCAGCTGTCAGAGCACCATCAATGCGGAGACCCGTCGGCGCAGACAACTTGAAGACCGTATTCGCCAATTGCAGCGAGAGATCGACACGCAGCGCCGCAGGATCGCAGAAATCGAAGCCCGCCTGAACGGCCTCTCGCAAGAGCTCAGACTACGCAAGCTGACCTGGCAAGAGCTGCGGTCGCAGATCGCCGCGCTGCAACGCCGGGTACAGGCGCTGGAGGCCGAAACGGCGCGTGAGCGACGAGCGGGGCGCGAGCAGGTTCAAGGCAATACGAGCGCGCAGCAGCAAGAACAGGCAGGTCTCGCCACGATGGGAGATGCTTTGGATCGACTCTCGACCCAGATGACGGCGACGATCGACAACCTCCAGCGCCAACGTACCCGCGGCCAGGAGCTAATTCAGGCGATCGACAGCGGCCGCGGGGAGTACGACGCGACCGGCACTCGGGCGGCGACGCAGAGTGCCCTCTCCGACACCGAGGGTGTCAGCCGCGAGCGCGCCACCGACCAGCGGATCAGGGCCGATCACGAGGCACTGGCCATCTACACCTACGCCCTCGGGCGTGCCATTGAGCATCATCCACCCCCCCCACCCGAGCCGAGCCCGCGTGCCCCGGCCCCACGCCCCAAGCAACGGAGTCGCCAATGAGTGCCCAGCACAGCTATCAATTCAGCGCGGCTGCCCAGCAGCGTGTCCACGCGGAGGCCATGGCCCAGCAGCGCCGCATTGAGCTGCAGCGACTACGACTTGAACAGGCCATGCATGTGCAGGCTCGGACACGCGCCGCGCAGCGCGCAGCGTCCGGGCTTGCGCGCGACAACGCCCGCACGGCAACGAAAGCACAAAGCCAGCTCGGCAGTGCCCAGCGCGCCGCCTCCCGGCAGCGCTCGCAACTGGGGGAGATGAAGGGCCAAACGCGCCGTCTGCGGTCCGGCCTGAAGGAGCACGAGCATCAGCTTGCGCAGACCAAGACCGAAATCGCACGCATCCGCGCCGATCTCGACCGGCAGATCGCTGCCGCCAGGGCGATGCACGTCGAGACCGACCGCGAACGCTCACTGCTCCAGGCTGCCATCGGCCAGGCGCACGCCAGCATCGAGCGGTGCGATGAGCTCGTCGGCGCAGGTGAAGCGGCCACCGCGGCATTGGGGCAGGCCGACGCTGCCGGCCGAGATCTGGCCGATGCCGCCGACGACTTCACCTCGCGCATCGCCGAACTGGAGCGGGAGCTAACCTTCATCGACTGCGATGAACGGACGCTGCCGGCGGCCATGGCGGTCTTGGCGGGAATGACCGCCAGCGGCTACCGCCTGCGCGAGACCCTCACCCGCGGTGAGCTGACCGCCTACTTCGCAAAGGCCGATGGCGACCACCAGATCGCCGTGCGCGTCGTGCCCGAGCACCGCCCCGGCGAGCAGACCGAACGCTGGGAAGTCCTCGCTGAGACCTTCGGCATGGTAGGCCAAGAGTGCGTCGATGAGCTGGACGACTTCGACAGTGCCATGGAGGAAATCGACCTGGGCGAGCTGATTTCCAAAGGCCCCCTCTGCAACTACCCCAAGGCGGAGCGCACCGGCGAGCCGGAGCGGCCCGGTACGCTGCCGGCGCCGCAGGCTGCGATGCGGCACTCGGACACCACCCGAACGCCGGGCAAGCTGAGGACCTGACACCATGGCGGATGAGGCGTTTCTGCGGCAGGCGGAGGGACTGCTGTCGCGAGCGGAAGGGCTCTCGCGCGACATCGTTGAAGAACGACGGCTGATGGAGCAGGCGGTCGGGAACTGTCGGGAAGAGCTTGATGAGACCAAGCACATCGCCCTGCAGTTGCGCGAGCATGGGGAGACGCTGTGCAACGCCGAGGATCAAGGCAGGGCCTTGCAGCAGCGCGCGGCTGACTTGGCCGAGATCACCTCTGCTGCCACCCAGACCCCGCGAGAGATCGAACTACCCGTGGCCATCGAACCCTCATGGCCAACCGCCCAGCAATCGGCTCCCGAGGTTGGCGAGGACACCTTGAAAGAATGCCCCGACTTGGCGGTCGAGGCCGTAGCCCGGGAGTCCCCCTTCGCCGCGATCCTCGCGGCCATGGATGCCGAGATGTCGACCCTCGCGGACGCCCTGGACGCCGGGTTGCGGGAGACCGAGGATGCGATCGCCAAGACCAAGGAAGCGCTCGAAAGTGCGCCGCACGAACGTCGCCCCGTCGCCCCTGTTCGCACGCGAGAAACCGGAGCAGACCGATGATCATGAAACGCTTGCCGCCGATAGCGCCTGAAAACGAGTCCAAGGCCGCGCGAGCGCCCGGTGACCAGCCGACGGGCTGGGACAACGACGGCCTAACGCGCTGGCTCAACAACGATCGGCTTGCCGAATGGGTACCGGAGCTGATTCGCCGGCTTGGGCAACGCTTCGGGGACAATCTGCCGCCGCTGCTGGGGCAAGCCTTGATGGCCACGCCCGAGGACGACCCGCCCGCGTGGTGCTGCGCACCGCGAGCCCGTCCCGATTGGCTTGCGCGCTATCTGGGTTCAACCGATCCCGATGGCGCGCGGCTCTGGCTGGAGCGGGGCTTCCTGCAAGACGACCCGGCTTGGCTGGAACGCCTTCTGGCGCTGGAGAAGGACCGTGTTGCACGCAGCTTTCTGGTGACCGGCAACATCGCGGACTACGCATTCGATCCCGTCTACGGCTATCGGCCGGCGAGTCGATTGCTCATCGAGCGGCTGCTGGAGCGAAAGGATTGTGTACTGAGCTTCCGCTTGTCTCAAGGACTCACCGCCTATTCCCTGGACGACCATGGGCAGGTCTCACGAGCGATCGATAGCCCCGTCGTGCAGGGGCTCCCGGGACCGATCAAGGACGAGCTGTCAAGAAACGGCCACCCAGGCCGGGAGGCACCCCTGCTGAGCGATATCTGCCGACGCATCGATGTCCTCGGCGAGTGCCTGACGTCCGGGTATCGCGATCAGGGGGTAGACGAAGATGTCGGCTCGCAAGCGCCGGTCGCGATCCTGCTGGAGAATCTCAACCTGCTGATCCCGGCCGACGGTAACGACATCGACCGCAACTACCTGATCGATGCCCTCTTGCATTGGTCCAGCAGCCCGGAACTGGGCGATAGCCAGCACTGCATGGTGATGATGGCCGAGTCCCTGGAAGACATCGGCAACGAGCTGCGCACCCGCGGCGGACGTATCGAGCAAATCGAGATCGCGCGGCCGCGCAGCGTAGACGCGCGGATGAAGTTCCTGCTCGCCATGCTGGGACCCGCCGCGCCGATGCCCGATACCCGCATCAGCGCCAGGGCCGGGTCCGTGGGCGATCTGACGGGCTACGCGGGTGCGTTTGCCGCCAAGCGCGAGCGGCTCGCACGCGATACCGCGGGCATGACGCTGATCGGCATCGAGGACATGCTGCAGCAGGCGCAATCGAGGAGCACGCGAGCGCTGGATCGGAAACGCGTCATGGAGCTTAAGCGAGAGCGCCTGCGGCAAGAGAGCGAAGGGTTGCTGGAGGTTGTCGATCCGCGCCGAACGCTTGCGGACATCGGCGGTTATGACCGCATCAAACTGCGCTTGAGCACGGTCATCCAGGCCCTCAGTCGGCCCGATGACGCAGCGCTGCGGCGCACCTGTCCCATGGGCATCCTCTTTCTGGGGCCACCGGGCACCGGCAAGAGCATCATGGCGGAGGCGATCGCCGGCGAGTCCGGCATCAGCATGGCCAAGCTCGGCGACTTTCGCGGCATGTATGTCGGCCAGTCCGAGCGCAACCTCTCGCGCATTCTCGCCCTGATCGAGTCCCTGCATCCGGTGATTGTCTTCATTGACGAGATCGATCAGGCCTTGGGAATGCGCGCCGGCCCAGGGGGCGACGGCGGGGTGGACCGGCGGATCTTCGGGCGCTTTCTCGAATTCATGAGCGACACCCGGCATCGCGGTGAGATCCTCTGGGTCGGGGCGTCGAATCAACCGCACGCCATCGACAGCGCTATGAAACGCCCCGGCCGTTTCGACCTGGCGCTGCCATTCCTGTTGCCTGATGAGCATAGCCGCAGCGACATCCTCGCGACGCTGTTGGCGCGACAGGAACGGTCGGTCGCTGGGCTCGTCGTCGCGCTGTCAAATGATGAGCGCAACGTCGTAGCAGCGGAGACAAATGGCTTCAGCGGCGCCGAACTGGAGATGCTGGTGAATGAGGCATTGTATCGAGCGGCGCACTCGAGGCCGACCGACAGTGCCGAGATTCTGCTCGATCTGCCTTTGTTTCAGCAGGTGATGCAGGATTACTCCCCTCCGCCGGGCCAGAGAGCGCACTATGAAGAAATGACGCAGCACGCTATCGATGCAGTAAGCTTCATCGATCTGCTCCCGGATCCGTATCGCAGCCGTCGTCGGCAGGCCCATGCCGACGAGGCCGTTCGCAGGCGAGCCGAAGCGGCAGGCCGTGCAGCGGGGCCGTCCGATGAATGATCTGCAACTGAATCTCGCCGCGTTGGTAAAGAGTACGCGCCTCGCCGGCCCCGGCGTGCGCGACCTGATCTGGGTGCAAGGCTGCCGCATCGGTTGCCCGGGCTGCGCTAATGCTGCCTACCAGCCCCATGAGCCCCGCGTGAGTATGCCGGTGTCTCGCCTCTTGGCCCATTTTCGCGCACGCCGCGGCCGGATCGACGGTTGCACGATTTCCGGCGGCGAACCCTCGGAGCAGGCACCGGCAGTGGCGTCCTTGCTGCAGGGCGTTCAAGCGCTCGGGCTTTCAACCGTTCTTTACTCCGGCCGATCACTAAGGGAGCTCGATTGCAGCATCGCCGGGATGAAGCTGCTGCGTAATACCGATTTGTTGATCGACGGTCCCTACATTGCCGACAAGCCAAGTACACATCCCTGGATCGGATCAAGCAACCAGCGAATGCACTTATTGAGCACCAGATTCAGCGCTGCGGATCTGGCAGCACCCAAAACAAGCGTCGAGCTGATCCTGCGTCCCGGAGCCCTAACAAGCATTGGTAAAGCGCGATTTCCGCACGGCAAAGATCCAGGCCTTACTTCACGCCCTGGAACGACGCGCTGATCCAGGAGACCTGCCAGCGCGAGATCGCCCGCGGCGGCCAGGTGTACTTCCTGCACAACCAGGTCGAGACCATCGAGAACATGGCGCAAAAGGTCGAGGCCCTGGTGCCGAGCGCGCGGGTGGAATTCGCCCACGGCCAAATGCGCGAGAAGGAGCTGGAGCGCGTGATGCGGGACTTCTACCACCGCCGCTTCAACGTGCTGGTGTGCACCACCATCGTGGAATCCGGCATCGACGTGCCGAGCGCCAACACCATCGTCATCAACCGCGCGGACAAACTCGGCTTGGCCCAATTGCATCAATTGCGCGGGCGGGTCGGGCGCTCCCACCACCGCGCCTATGCCTATCTCATCACGCCGCCCGCCAAGACCATGACCGAGGACGCGAAGAAGCGCCTGGAGGCCATCGAGTCGCTGGAGGACTTGGGCGCCGGCTTCACGCTCGCCACGCATGACTTGGAAATCCGCGGCGCCGGAGAACTCTTGGGCGAGGAGCAATCCGGCCAGATCCACGAGATCGGCTTCACGCTCTACATGGATCTCTTAGAGCGCGCCGTCCAAGCGCTGAAGGCCGGCAAGACCCCGGAGCTCGACCGCCCGCTCGACCACGGCGCCGAGATCGACCTAGGCCTGCCGGCGCTCCTGCCCGACGACTACCTGCCCGACGTCCACACCCGGCTTGTCACCTACAAGCGCATCGCCAGCGCCGCCGACCCCGGCGAGCTCAAGGACCTGCAGGTCGAGATGATCGACCGCTTCGGTCTATTGCCCGAGCCCACCAAGAACCTCTTCGCCATCACCGCCCTCAAGCTCAAGGTGCAGCCGCTCGGCATCAGAAAGCTCGAAGCCGGCCCTAAAGGCGGGCGCATCCTATTCGGCGAGCAACCCAACATCGATCACATGAAGCTCATTCAGCTTATTCAGTCCCGGCCCAAGGACTACAAGCTCGACCAAGCCGCCGGCGCGCTTCGCTTCAACATGGACATGACGGACCCGGCCAAGCGGATTGCGCAGGTGGAGACGGTGGTGGGGAAGTTGGCGGGGTGAGGGCAAGGGCCAGCGCGTCCGTCAGACCGGGCGGATCGGGCAGACCTCCGCTCACGGCCTCGCAGGAACAGGGACATGGCCCCGACAAGGCCCTTGTTCTATGCTCCCGCACAAGCCCCCACTCCGACGAGCGCAATATGACCACGATATCAGTCGACGCACAGGTCAGCGGTGACCACAGGCTCCAGCTCACCCTGCCGGACGATTTTCCTGCCGGCCCGGTCAGGGTCACGATCCAGCCGGTCACGCATCCGGCGGCATCGTCGGGCAACGGCGAGAGCCCGTTGGGCCATCGCCTGCGCGCCATTCGCGATGCCGCCCTTGCCGAGGGCATGCCCGTCATGACACAGGACGAGGTTTTGGCCGAGGTGCGGCGGCGGCGAGAGGAGCCGGTCGACGGTGACTAGGGCGACCTATGTCGATGCCAACGTCCTGATTTCAGCGTTCCGCGGCGAACACGTCGCCACCGAAGCCGCCCTGGCCGTGCTCGGAGACGCTGGCCGTGCCTTCATTACCAGCGAGCACCTCCGGCTCGAAACGCTGCCCAAACCCAGCTTCCACGGCAAGGCAAAAGAAGTCGCGTTCCTGAACGCCTATTTCGACGCTGCCCTTCTCCATGTCGCGTGACACTAATCCCGAGTCGATACCCAGCTCGCTCGGTTGGTCGCCTAGGGTTATCGCACCTCCGAGGCGGCCCTGAAGGAGCTGGTTGACAACGCCTAGGAGGCCTTGATCATCGTGCCGGCCAAAACCGCACAAACAGCACGTAAAATCTGAGCCGCGGATGGGCCTGTGGAGGTCGGCAGAACCCCTTAAATCTCGTACTCTTGGAAGTGCAACCTAACCTTGAGTATGAAGATCCGGGGTTCTGCCATGCTTGACTGTAGACGAGATGCCCATGCGTTGCCAGCGCCGACGGCGCCCGAGCCAAGCGACGCGCGTTGAGCAGGCGGTACCCGCGTCTGGAGCAAGCCGGGACGCTTGCTGCGGTGCAGGACCGCCTGGCGCAAGGGCAGTCGCAGCGGGCGGTTGCCGAGGCGCTGGGCGTTGCGCGCTCGACCTTGCAGGATTGGCTGGGCCAGGCGCCGAGCGATGAGGTGCCGGCGGCCTTGCGGCAGTTCTATGCCTCCGCGGAGGGCGTGGCCTGGCTGCATCGCCAAGTGTTGGCGGCGCATCTGGTCATCACGATGCTGGCCGGCGCCGGCGTCCGCCAGGTCTGCACGTTTCTGGAGCTGAGCGGGTTGTCGGCGTTCGCAGCCAGCTCCTACGGCAGTCAGCACAAGCTCAACGCAGCATTGGAGGAGGCGGTGGTCGATCGCCTCGGCACCGCGGTCGAGGTCGTCGGGGCAACCCGCGGTCCGCGACGCACCGGCGCACTCGGCCCGATGGGTCAAAGCACCAAGCCGCGCGCGGGGCGAGCTTGCCCGCACGGCACGCCGCTGCCGAGGCAGGGGCGGACGGGCTTTTACGGATTGCGCACCTGAGCAGAACGGATAGGCTGTGCTGTCCTGAACGAGGTCCGTTGGGAGGCGGCGATGTGGAACCGAGGACGGCGGGCGCTGCTCGCTGTCGCGTTGCTCGGCGGCACGCTTCCCGTCGCCGCGCCCGCGCTCGCCTTCGAGCTCTTCGGCCTGCGCCTGTGGGGCCGCGACGAGCCGGCGACCGAGACGGTGGAGGTCATCGACCCCGTGCGCCTCAGCATCGCCTTTCGCGTGGACACCGATCGGGAGGATCTCGAGTCCGCCCTGCGCGAAGCCTCGGCGCTGTGGAACGGCCGTGAGGAGCCGGCGGCGGGGCGCGCGGGCCTGCTCGCTAAGGCGCGCGGTGACTACCGCCGCCTGCTGGCCGCGCTGTACAACGCCGGCCATTACGGCCCGGAGATCAGCATCCGCGTCGCCGGCCGGGAGGCCGCCGAGATGACCCCGGGCGATGCGCTGCCGGCAGAGGTTCCGGTGGCGGTGCTGATTCGGCCGGGGCCGCGCTTCCGCTTCGGCCGCGCGGACATCCGGAACGCCCCGCGGTGGACCGCGGCGGAGCGCCCCGGCGCGGCGGGCTTCGCCCGCGGCGAGACGGCGCAGGCGACGCGCATCGCCGCGGCGTCGCGGCTCGCGGTGGCGCGCTGGCGCCGGCTCGGCCACGCCAAGGCGCGGGAGACCGGTCGCGAGGTGGTGGCCGACCACGCAACGGGCCTGCTGGAGGTGCAGATCAGCATCGATCCCGGCCGGCCCACGGTCTACGGGCCGGTGCAGGTGGTGGGCGACAGCCGCGTCGAGCGGGACTTCATCGCCCGCATCGCCGACCTCGCGCCGGGCGCGGCCTTCGATCCCGACGAGCTTGCCGAGGCGCAGGCGCGGCTGGTCCGGCTCGGCGCGTTCAATCTGGTGCACATCGAGGAGGGCGAGGCGATCGGCGCCGACGGCAGCCTGCCCATCCGCATCCGCGTCGAGGACCGCCCGCCCCGGTCGCTGGGCATCGGCGGCAGCTACGGCAGCATCGAAGGGCTCACCTTCGAGGGCTTCTGGCTGCATCGCAACCTATTCGGCCGTGCAGAGCAACTGCGCTTCGACGCGAGCATCGCACGCCTAGGCGCGACCACCGAGCTGGACGATCTCACCTACCAGGCCGGCGTCAGCTTCGTCCGGCCCGGCGTCATCGATCCGAGCACGAGCCTCGTCAGCTCCCTGTCGATGCGCCGCGAGGATCTGGAGACCTACCGGGAGCGCGCCGTCACCGCGCGCGTGGGCCTGGCGCGCGAGTTTGGCAGCGCGTTGACCGGCGAGGTGGCGATGGCGGTGACCGGCTCGCGCGTTGAGGACATCTTCGGCGTGCGCCGCTTCCTCAGCATCGGCCCCGACGCGGCGCTGCAATACGACCGCCGCAACGACCCGTTGAACCCGACCGCGGGCTACTTCCTGCTCGCCAACGCCCGGCCCTTCTACGAGGTCGAGTACGACAACGTCGCGCTGCGCGGGGTCCTGGAAGGCCGCATCTACCAGGCCCTGTGGGGGCACAACGTGCTCGCCGGCCGTGTCCGGCTCGGCAGCTTCGCGGGGCCGCCGATCGAGGAGAGTCCGCCCGATCAGCTCTTCTTCGCGGGCGGCGGCGGCTCGGTGCGCGGCTACGACTATCGTTCCATCGGCGTGGACCTGACCCTGCCCGACGGCACAACCGGCAGCGTCGGTGGCCGCAGCCTGATGGAGACCTCCGCCGAGCTGCGCACCCGCTTCGGCGAGCGCTTCGGCGTCGTCGCCTTCGTGGACGCCGGCTATGTCGCGCAGGGCACCGGCTTCGACGGGGACAGCGACGTCCGCCTCGGCGCCGGGCTCGGGGTGCGCTGGTTCACCGACTTCGGGCCGCTGCGCGTCGATTTGGCTGTGCCGATCGACCGCCGCCCGCAGGACCCCTCCGTCGCGCTCTACATCGGCATAGGACAGGCGTTTTGAACCGGACACCTCGCCAGCATCGGTTGCAGCGGCCCCGTCGGCAACGGCCAGGCGCCCTGCAGCGGAGCCTGATCGCCATCGGCCTCATCGGCGCGCTGGCCCTCGCCGGCGGCGTGCTGACCCGCGCGCAGCCGCCCGACCCGCCGGCGGACGACGCCCCGGCGACGGCGCCCGCGGCGGACGCCGACGACGGCTTTCTGCTGCGGTTCATCAACGATCTGCTGTCCGCACCGGGGCGCGAGGTCCGCATCCGCGAGGTCTCCGGGGCCCTGTCGTCGCAGGCGACCATCGGGGAGATCAGCGTCGCCGACGCGGACGGTGTCTGGCTCAGGGTCCGGGATCTGCGTATCGACTGGAGCCGGCGGGCGCTGTTCCTGCGGCGGCTCAGCATCAACGAGCTCAGCATCGGCAGCATCGACCTGCCGCGGCCGCCGCTGCCGGTGGAGCCCCGCGCCGAGGCGGAGCCCTTCAGCCTGCCGGAGCTGCCGCTGCAGGTCCTCGTGGACGCGGTGCGCGTGGCGGAGCTGCGCCTGGGCGAGCCGGTGCTCGGCGCGGCGGCGAGCCTGCGGGCCGCGGGCGCGGCCACGCTGATCGACGGCTCCCTCGACGCCGAGCTGCGCGTCACGCGCCTGGACGACCCCGGCGGCGAGCTCAGCCTGCACGCCGCCTTTGCCAACGCGACGCGCCGGCTCGACCTCGACCTTGCGCTCGCCGAGCCGCCCGGCGGCCTCGTCGCCACCGCGCTCGACATCGAGGGCCGGCCCGCTATCGATCTGCGGCTCGCGGGCCAAGGCCCGCTGGAGCAGGTGGACATCGATTTCACGCTGGACGCCGACGGCACGCGGCTGGCCACCGGCACCCTTGCGCTGCGCGAGGCGCCCGCGGGACTCGGTTTCGTCGCCGACTTCGCGGGCGAGCTGGCGCCGCTGGTACCCGCCGACTACCGCGACTTCTTCGCCGGCCGCACCGCCGTTTACGTCGCCGGCGTGAACCTGGACCCCGGCGGCCTGCGCATCGACGCGCTTCGGGTTGCGGGCGCCGTGCTCAGCCTGGAAGGGGCGCTGGCCCTCGGCGCGGACGGCTTCCTGGAGGCCTTAAGCCTCACCGGCGAGCTGGCCGATCCGCAGGGCGAGCCGGTGACCCTGCCCGTGCCCGGCGCGCAGACCCGCCTGGGCGCCGGCACGCTGCGCGTCGGCTACGGCGCGGGCAGCCGCTGGGACGGGCGGCTGGTGCTCGAGGATCTGCGCAGCGCCGACATCGAGGTCGCGGACGTGACGCTCGACATGGGCGGGCTCGCCGAGCACCTGCAGGAGCCGGCGCGGCGCAACGTGACGGTGGTGCTCGCCGGCACCGCCGCCGGCATCCGTGCCGAAGACCCGGCCCTGCGCGCGGCGCTGGGCGAGCGTATCGACCTCAACGCCGACATCGCGCTGCCGCCCGACGCGCCCATCGCGGTCCGGTCGGTCCGCCTCGGCGGGGCCGGCTTCTCCGTCGCCACATCGGGCACGCTTGACGACCTGGTCTACGCCGGCGAGCTGACCGCGGAGCTGGCCGACCTGGCGCCCTTCTCGGGCCTCGCCGGACGCGATCTCGCGGGCCAGATCGACCTGCGCGCCACCGGCGAGGTGCTGCTGGCGAGCGGCGGTTTCGATCTGCGGCTCGCGGGCGGCGCCACCGGGCTGCGGGTCGGGGAGCCGACGCTCGACCCGCTCTTGGCCGGCGAGACCAGCTTGTCCGGGCGGGTGCGCCGCGACGAGACCGGCCTCCACACCGATGCTCTGCGGATCGAGAACCCGCAGCTCGCCTTTGCCTCCACAGGACGTGTCGCCGCCGAGGCGACCGATATCGGCTTCGACGCCCGCCTCGCCGACCTCGCGCTCCTGACCGAGCAGGCGAGTGGCGCGCTCACCGCGCGGGGACGCGCCGCGGGTCGGGCCGGGGAGCCGATGGACCTGCGGCTCACGGCGGGCATTGCCGAGGGCAGCCTGGTGGGTCGGCGCTTGGCGGGGGTCGCCCTGGCCTTCGACGGCGCCAGGCACGACGGCGACCTCAGCGGGCGGCTCGACGGCGAGGGTCGCATCGGCGGCGAGACCATCCTGCTCGCGGGCGAGCTGGACTTGACCGAGGACACCCGCGCGCTGACCGACTTCCGCTTGGAGGTGGGTCCGAACGCCATCGTCGGCGATCTGGCGCAGCGCGGCGAGGCGCCCGTCGAGGGGAACCTGACCATCACGGCGCCGGACCTCGCGCCGCTCGCCGCCCTCGCGCTGACCGAGGCCGAGGGCGCGGCCTCGGCTGAAATCGCGCTCGGCCCAGCCCGGGTCGGCCAGGGCGTGCGCCTGCGCGCCGATGTGCAGGACCTCGTCATCGAGGACAACCGCGTCGACAGGCTCGACCTGCAGGCGGACATCGTGGACGCCTTCGGCGTGCCGCTGGCAGACGCGACCCTGAACGCCGGCGGCATCGCCGCTGCCGGCATCGAGATCGAGCGGCTGGCGGCGCGCGCCGAGCAGACCGGTCCCACCGCCATGGTCGTCTTCTCGGAGGCGCAGCTCGCCGCCGGCACCGACGTGCGGCTCGCGGGCGGGCTGGCACGGCTCGCGGAGGGTCTCGCGCTGCGGCTTGATCGGCTCCTGCTCGCGCAAGACGGGGTAACGGCCCGCCTGCTCGCGCCGGCGACCATCACGCTGGTGGATGATGCCGTGACGCTGTCGCCGCTGGCGCTCGACGTGGCCGGCGGCAGGATCGAGGCCCAGGGGCGCGTCGCCGAGACCATCAGCATTGATGTCGACATCGAGCGCGTGCCGCTCGACATCGTCGACACGCTGCAACCCGAGCTTGGGCTCACGGGCAGCATCGACGGCACCGCCCGGGTCACCGGTCCGCGCGCGGCGCCCCGCATCGGCTTCGACCTGAGCGCGGCGGACATCGGCGCCGCGCCGGTGCAGGCGGCGGGCCTGCCGCGCGTCGACCTCACCGCAACCGGCAGCACCGCGGGCGACCGGCTGGCGCTCGACGCCCGCTTGTCCTCGCCCGCGGGCGTCGCCGCCCGCGCCACCGGCAGTGTGCCCATCGGCGCCGGCAATCTGGACCTCGCCATCGACCTGGATGAATTCCGCCTGCCGCTGCTCGACCCGCTCGCGGGCGACATCGGCCTCACCGGCAGGCTGACCGGCAGCGCGCAAGTGACCGGCACGCTCGATGCGCCCGCTGCCGCGTTCAACATCGCCGGCAGCGGCCTCGGCGCATCCGTACCGCGGGAGGGCGTCCTGCCGCCGCTTGAGCTCGCCGCCGACGGCCGCTTCGCCGACGGCGTGCTGACCCTCACGCGCGCCGACGTCAGCGGCCCCGGCGACATCGCGCTCGACGCCTCGGGCAGGCTGCCGCTGGCGGGCTCGGGGCTCGCGCTCTCGGTCACCGGCAACCTCCCGCTCGCGCTCGCCGACGTCGCCCTTGCCGAGCGCGGCGCGCGGCTGGCGGGGCGGGCGGCGCTGGACCTCGCCGCGGGCGGCAGCCTGGCGGCGCCGACGCTGACCGGTGCCGTCACGATTGCGGACGCCACCTTCATCGATCCGCAGACCAACCTCCGCATCGACGCCGTGCAGTTGGCAAGCCGGTTCGACGGCACCGGTATCGTCATCGAGCGCCTGACCGGCCGGAGCGCCTTGGGCGGCACGCTGAGCGTCTCTGGCCGCATCGGCGTGCTGGAGCCGGACCTGCCGGCCAGGCTCGGGCTCCGCCTCGACGAGCTTGCCTACACCGACGGCACCCTGCTGGCGACGACGCTCGACGGGGCGGTCGAGCTGGTCGGCCCGCTTGCGGCGCCGGGCGGCCGCATCGAGGGCACGATCGACCTCGGGCTCACCGAGATCTCGGTGACGGAGGGGCTCGGCGCCGCGGGCGGTGCTGCGCTGGAGGCAGTCAGCCACCGCAACACGCCGCCGGAGGTGGCCCGGACCCTGGAGCGTGCGCGTCGGGCCGCGCCCGCGGTGGATGGCGACGGCGATGCACCGGCTTTCGACCTGGACGTGCTGCTGCGCGCACCGAACCGGATCTTCATCCGCGGTCGCGGGCTGGACGTGGAGGTCGGCGGCCAGCTCCGCCTACAGGGCACCACCAACGACTTGGCGCCGGTGGGCGAATTCACGCTGCGCCGGGGCCGGCTCGACATCCTCGCCCAACGCATCGATTTCGACGAGGCCAGCGTGCGGCTGCTCGGCGACCTCGATCCGCGGATCAACCTGACGGCCAGCACCGTGACCCGCGACGCCACCGCGACGGTGAACGTCAGCGGTCGCGCCTCCAACCCCGTCATCAGCTTCTCCTCACAGCCGCCGCTGCCGGACGACGAGGTGCTCGCGCTAATCCTGTTCAACCGCACCACCCAGCAGCTCTCGCCGTTTCAGATCGCGCAGCTCGCGCTGGCCGCCGCCGAGCTGACCGGCGCCCACACCGGCAACGGGCTGCTCGACCCGCTGCGCGGCGCCTTCGGGTTCGATGACCTCGACGTCGTCACCGACGAGACCGGCGGTGCCGGGGTGCGCGCGGGCCGCTACCTCGATGAGAACATCTACCTCGACGTGCAGACCGGCACCGCCGGCGGCACCCGGACCACCATCAACCTGGACGTGACCGACAACATCACCGTGCAGGGCGGCATCGACACCCGCGGGGACTCCCGAGCGGGGATCTTCTACAACCGGGACTATTAGCGGCAGGGGCGAGGGCCGAGGGCGGATCGCGGCTAAAGCCGCTCCCACGGGCCGCACGCGGCGCCGTGGGAGCGGCTTTAGCCGCGACGGTGTCACACCGAGGCCAAGCCAACCTGGAGGTCGGCTCTCCGGCCCGGCTCCGGCTCGGCTACACGGCATGAGACGGTCTCGGCACTGCACACCGCCGCACTAGCGCGGCCCCTCCACCGGCAGCCCCTCCGCCTGCCAGCCGGTCATGCCGCCGAGGACGTTGAACACCTCCCGATGCCCGCGGCGCTGGAGCACGCTGGCCGCCACCGAGGAGCGGTAGCCGCTGCCGCAGATGACGGCGATGGGGCGGTCCTGCGGCAGCTCGTCGGCTCGGCGGGTCAGCTCGGCGCCGGTCAGGTGCAGCGCGCCGGGGATGCGGGCCGCGGCCCACTCGGCGGGCTGGCGCACGTCGAGCACCAGCAGGTTCCCTTGCTGCTCGCGGGCGCCCTGGAGCTGCCAGATGGTCCACTGGGGCAGGACGTCGAGGGGCATCCCCGCGGTGCGCCAGGCGAGCATGCCGCCGGCGAGCCAGCCCTGCGGCAGATCGTGGCCGATGCGCAGCAGGTGCCAGCAGACCTCCCACAGGTCCCCGGGCTGCTCCAGCACCAGGAGCACCGGGGCGTCGTAGGGCAGCACGCTGCCCGCCCAGGTGGGAAAGGATGTCCCGAGCCCCGCGTTCAGCGCCCCCGGAACGTGCGCGCTGAAGGCCTCCGGGGAGCGGCAGTCGAGCACCACCGCGCCGTCCCGACGCATGGCCTCGAAGCGCTCCACCGCCAGCGGCGGCGGGTCCGCGAGCACCGGCAGGGCCGGCGGGCCCTCGGTGTTCATACGGCGCATCCGTGGCCAGTAGGGCGGGACCGCCGGCAGGTTCTTCAGGTCCAGGCACTGCTCGACAAAGCCCTCGCGGTCGTTCAGGTCGGCCAGCAGCCGGTTCATGCGCCGCTCATAGCCCACGGTGGTGGACAACCGGCTGCCGATGTTGCCGCCGCACAGGGAGCCGGCCACGTGGGTGGGGTAGACCTCGACAAAGTCGGGCAGCGTGAGGATGCGCCGCTGCAGGGTCTCGCAGAAGTGCGAGGCGTTGCGGCGCGTCTCCTCCGCGCCGCCGAGCAGGTCCGGCCGCGCCAAATCCCCCACCAGCAGGGCACCGCCGGAGAAGAGCGCCGCGGGCTCGTTGCCCCGGGAGTGGTCCGTCAGCAGCAGGCTGATGTGCTCGGGGGTATGGCCGGGGGTGTGCATGAACTCGAGCTCCACCTCGCCCAACCGCAGCCTTGCCCCGTCGTCCATGGGGCGCACGGGGTAGTTGAGCGCTGCCCGTGCCCCGGCAAGGAGTTGGACCTCGCCCCGGGGCGGAAGCTCGCAGATGCCGGTGACGTAATCGTTGTGCTGGTGGGTGTCGCAGGCGTAGCGGATGCGCATGCCCTGGTGACGCGCCGCCTCGAAATAGATGTCGACGTCCCGACGCACGTCGAGCACCAGGGCCTCGCCGGTCTCCTCCGAGCCGACCAGGTAGGACGCGTGGCCGAGGCTTTCCAGGTAGAACTGCTTGAGGAACATGGCGGTCTCCCCTGTTGTGGCGCCCGGCGTGGGCGCCGAGTGCGTTGCATTGGCAATGCTCTGAGCAATGCCCTGAGCAATGCTTTGAACAATGCTTTAAGCAATCCCTGCGCCAAAGGGGGCGCCGAGCGCCGGGCTGCGACCCCGGCGGAGCGGCTGTCATCAAGCTGTCTGGTTCCGGCTCTGCGGCGTTGGGCGATCACGCCGGCTCGATGGTCGCGAGCTGCAGCTCAGGCACCGCCGGGCGGCGTCGCGGGCTCGCCGCAGTGCGCCGCGATGTGCTCCCGCGCGCCGTCGCGCAGGGCCACCGCCGCCTGCCAGTCGTCGGCCGTCGGCAGCAGCGGCTCGCCGATGCGAAGGCGCACGCGCCCGCGGTGCGGGAAGAAGGTGGTGCCGGGAAAGACCTGTCGGCTGCCGCGGATGGCCACCGGCAGCACCGGCACGGCGGCGCCGGCGGCGGCGATGAAGGCGCCCATGCGAAACGGCAGCAGGCCGGGCTCGGTGCGGAAGGTGCCCTCCGGGAAGAAGCCAAGCGGCCGACCGTCCGCGAGGATCGCCTGGAACCGGCGCATCTCCGCGGGTCCGCGCAGCAGGTCGAAGCGGTCCACGAACAGCGTGTCGAGGCGCGTCAAAGGCCAGCGGATGAAGGGATTACCGGCCAGCCCCTCCGCGGCGACGAAGACCATGGGCCGGCGGATCACCTGGATCAGCAGGCCCACGTCCAGATAGCTCTGGTGGTTGCAGACCAGCACGAAGGGCTTGCCGGCGGGCGGCAGCCGTTCCCGACCCGTCACGTCCAGGGGCAGCAAGGCGAGCCGCCGCAGCAGCGCGACGCCCGCGCGCGCGCACCACCAGCGCCAGGCGAGCCGCGGCGCCGCGACAATGCCGAGCCAGACCGGCGGCGCCAGGAGCCCGAACAGCAGCCAGGCATAACCGGCATAGAGCCGCGCCGGCAGCCGCGCGACGAAGCGCCGGGCGGACAGCCCGAGGCCGCCGAGCCCGACCCGCAGCAGTTGCCACACCGGCGGCGGGGCGCCTGCCGTGAGCGAGCCTTCGAGCCAGCGCTCCCGCGTGCTGCCGCGGCGGAGCTTGCCGCTAGAGGTCTTCGGGATGGCCCGCGGCGGTGCGAGCAGGATCTCTTCCGGCGGCTGGCCCAGCACCTCCGCGGCGCGCGCGCGGATGCGCTTGGCCAGCGCCGCGCGCCGGTCCGGGTCGCGCTCGCGGGTCTCGGCCACCAGCACCAGCCGCTCGCTGCCGCGCGCGGGGTCCGGCGCCGCGAAGGCGACGACGCAGCCCTTGCGCACGCCGGGCAGATCGCCGATGGCCTGCTCCAGCTCGTACGGATACAGATTGCGCCCGCCGCGGATGATCATGTCCTTGACCCGGCCGGTGAGGTGCAGCTCGCCGTCGGCGACGTAGCCGCGGTCGCCGGTGTCGTGCCAGCGCGCGCCGTCTTGGGTGTGAATCAGCGCGGCGGTGGCCTCCGGGTTGCGGAAGTAGCCGCTGGTCGCGGACGGCCCCTGGAACCACACCCGGCCCTCGTGGCGCTCCGGCAGCGCCGCGCCGGCCCGCTCGTCGCTGATGCGCACGCGATAGCCCGGCAACGGCCGCCCGCAGCTCGGCACCTGCAGCGCCGCCGGGTCGGTGCACGGGATCGGCAGCGCGCGGCCGGAGGTCGCGAAGCGCTCGCGGTCGATGCAGTCCACCGCGGGGCCGCGCTCGGGCGGCGGAAAGGTCAGGCCCACCGCGGCCTCGGCGAGTCCGTACACCGGCGCCAGCGCCTCGGGCCGCAGCCCCGCGGGTGCGAAGCGCTCCGCGAAGCGCGCCAGCGTCGCGGCGCTGACGGGCTCGGCGCCGTTCAGCGCGCGGCGCCAGCAGCCGAGATCCAGTGCGGCCAGCTCCTCGTCGCCAATGCGCTTGAGGCACAGCTCGTAGGCGAAGTTCGGCGCCGCGGACAGGGTGCCGCGATGCCGATGGATGGCCTCAAGCCAGCGCAGCGGCCGGGCCAGAAAGGCCAGCGGCGACATGGACACCAGCGGCACGCCGAAGTACAGGCTGCCGAGCCAGGCGCCGATGAGCCCCATGTCGTGATAGAGCGGCAGCCAGCTCACGAAGACATCGTCCGGGCGCGCGGCGATGGCCTTGCCCATGGCGCGGATGTTCGCGAGCAGGTCCGCATGGGTCAGCACCACGCCCTTGGGCGCGCCGGTGCTGCCGGAGGTGTATTGCAGCAGCGCGATGGCGTCCGGCGCCGGGGCGGCGACGCTGGCCAGTGGCGCGGCCTCGGCGAGCGCCGCCGGCGTCAGCACCGCCCGCAGCGACGGCACCCGGGCGCGCAGCAGCCGCGCCACGGTCAGCGCCGCCGGCATCGTGATCAAGACGGTAACCTCGGCGTTGGCGAGGATGCCGGCGTGGCGGCGCAGATGATCTTCGAGCTGCTCCGGGCGCGCCGGCGGATAGATGGGCACCGGGACGCCGCCGGCGAGCAGCGCGCCGAAGAAGCTCGCGAAGTAGTCGAGGCCGGTCGGCAGCATCAGCGCGACGGTCCCGCCGGGCGCGAGGCCCGCACCGCGCAGCCCGCCGGCCACGCGCAGGGCCTGTTCCCAAAGCACCGCGTGGCTGATGGGCCGCGGGTCCGTGGCGTCCTCGTAGAGCAGGATGTGGGTCTGATCCGACGCGCGCTGGACGTGCCACTCCAGCACGTCGATGAGGCTGCCGGCGGCAACCGGCTCGGCATGGGCAGAGCCCGCCGGCGCCGATGCCGCCACGCTGCCGGCGGGCGCTGCCCGCGGCGCGCCCGCTTGCTCCGCCGACGCCGGGCGCACCAGCGCCAGCAGGTCCCGCGCGGTGGGCGCGAGCAGAGCGTCGTCCGGCAGCCGCACGTCGAGGGCGCGCTCGATTCGGGCGATGAGCTCGCCGCGGCCGAGGCTGTCGAGGCCCAGATCCGCCTCCAGCCGGCTGTCGAGCGTGACCTGCGCCGCCGGCAGGTCGAGGCCGGTGTCCTGCACCAGGCCGCGCAGCGCTGCGAGCGCCCGCGTCTCGGCATCGTCCCGTGCCGGGCTTGGTGCAGGATCGGCTGCCGGACCGGGCCGGGCCGCGTTCATCAGCGCGACGCTCGCGGACGCGGCCGGGCGTACAGGTGCTCCAGGGCGCCCGCGAAGCGCGCCGTCAGCGCGTCGCGCTTGAGCTTCATGGTCGGCGTGATGAGGCCGTTCTCCACCGTCCAGGGCGCGCGGGTCAGGTGCACGGCCCGCACCTGCGCATAGCGCGGAAAATCCGCGAGCCGGGCGTCGACAAAGGCCTGCACCGCCGCGACGACGTCCGGTTGCGTCAGCGCCGCCGCATCGTCCGGGTCGCGGCCGAGCTTGGCGGCGAGCGCCCGCCAGGGGGCGTCGGCCAGCACCAGCACCGCGGCCGGAAACGGCTGCCCCTCGCCGACGACCATGGCCTGGTCGAACAGCGACTCCATGGCGAGCGCGGCCTCCAGGTCCGTCGGCGCGATCTTCTCGCCGGTGGAGGTGACGATGATCTCCTTCAGCCGGCCGCGGATGCCCACTTGGCCGTCCGCGCCGATCTCGCCGATATCGCCGGTGTGCAGCCAGCCTTCGGCGTCGATGGCGGCGGCCGTCGCCTCCGGCTGCTGCCAATAGCCGGCCATGACGCTCGCGCCGCGCACCAGGATCTCCCGCGCCGGACCGAGCTTGACCTCAATCCCCGGCAGCGGCAACCCGACGAAGCCGGGCCGGAAGCCCGCGGGCGCGATGTTGGTGACCACCGGCGCCGCCTCCGTCAGGCCATAGCCCTCCGTCAGCGGCAGGCCCAGGGCGACGAAGCAGCGCCCCACTGTCGGCGACAACGGCGCGCCGCCGCTGACGGCGACCCGCAGCCGCCCGCCGAGGCGCGCAAGCACCGGCCGGCCGACGAGCCGATGCAGCAGCGCCCCCACCAGCCGCGCCATGACACCGGGCGCCGGCGCCCGCCCCTGGGCGGCCTCGAACCGCCGCCAGCCGTGCGCCACCGCGGCGTCGAACAGCCGGCGCTTGATGCCCCGCTCGCCGAGCTTGTCCTGCAGGGCGCGGTAGATCTTGTCGTACACCCGCGGCACCGAGAGCAGCGTGGTCGGGCGGATGTGGAGCAGGTCCTCGCGCAGCTCCGCAATGCCGCGGGCATAGGCCACCGCGGCCCCCGCCAGCATCGGCAGGTAATAGCCCACGCTGCGCTCGAAGGCGTGCGCCAGCGGCAGGAAGGACAGGAACATGTCCTCCGGCAGCGCCGGCACCCGCTGCATCGTCGCCTCGACGTCGGCGAGGATGTTGCGGTGCGACAGCATCACGCCCTTCGGCGCCCCGGTGGTGCCGGAGGTGTAGATCAGGGTCGCGAGGGCGTCCGGGTCCGTCGGTACGGGCTCGGCTTGGTCCACCGCACGGTCCGCCGTGCGCGCGGCGTCGGCACCGTACAGCCAAGCGCCTAAGTCGGTGAGCCCGGCATCGACGGAGGCGGCGCTGCTGCGGTGCCGGCAGATGACCGTCTGCAAGCGCTCCAGCGCGCCGCCGTGGTTCCGCAGCGCGGCCCATTCGGCATCGCTGTCCAACAGCAGCAGCCGCGCGCCGGAATCGGTGACGATGTGGGCGACGTTGCCCGGGCTGTCGGTGGTGTAGAGCGGCACGGTGACGAGCCCGAGCGCCAGCGCGGCCTGATCGAAGGCCACCCAGTCGACGCCGTTCGGCAGGCTGAGCGCCACCCGCTCGCCGGGGGCCAGGCCTTCGCCGGCCAGCGCGCACCGCCAGCGCGCGACGATCTCGGCCATGTCGCGCCAGCGGTAGTCCTGCCAATGTCCCTGCTCGAACTGCCGGTAGGCCAGTGCGTCCGGCGTGCGCGCGACGCGCTCGGCGAAGAGCCCCGCCAGCGTGCGCGCAGTGTCGGCCGTGATGGGCGGCGCGTCCTTCGCCGCTCGCGCTGCCGGCGGTGCACGGTCTGCTTGTTGTCGCTCGGTCCGGGGTGGCATGGCTCCTCCGCGGTGCGCGCGCATTGCTTGCCCTCTGCACACCGCACGTCCGGCGATGCGCGGATCTGGCGGCAAGCGCGGCACCCAATCTGTTTCGGTTTTCTGGTTTGAGTATAGGAATCCGGACGACCGGCGCGCCGGGCCGGGGCTGCCATCGGACAGCCGAGCCGCGCGCCCGTCGCGGCGCGAGCGCCGGCGCGCGTTGGCGGTGGTCAGGCGCCTGCCGACTTGTCGGTCCGAGGCGCCGCCGCGCTGGCTGAGCGGCGAAACGGCCGGAAAGACGCGGCGGCGGGCTCGGTCAGCGTCGGCCGAACGGATGCACCGTCCTCGCCGGCGGCGCCTGGTCGTCGTCGTCGCCGCCCGCGTCGGCTGCGGCAGCGTCGTCGGCGCCGGCGACGTCGCCCTCCAGCAGCAAGGCCGCGTACAGCGCCGCCTCGAACCCGAGCGCCCGCTCCCGCGCCCGCGCGCACGCCGGGCATTGCTCGGCATGGGCCGCGAGCGCGTCGTCCCACTGCTGCGGGTCAACCATGAGTTGGCGACGAAAGGAGAGGCAGTTCATGGCCTAGGCCCTCTGCACGAAGTCGGTGGCCGCTGGGGCCTGCATATTGCTCGGACCGGCCGACGGTCGCGGATCTTTCCGCGGCGAGTCGGTCCAGGCCTCGGGCAAGTGCCCGCAGGGTCCAGCGGGTGAGCTGATGTGTCAGATCAGCCGTCAAGATCCTAGCGAGGCAAAGCCTCAGACCGACCAGGGCACGGCGCCTCGTCTTGCGCAGCCCGCTCCGTCGGCGCATTGGGCCAAGGGCCAAGGGCCAAGGGCCGAGGGCCGAGGCAGGCTCCCTTGGCCCTCGGCCCTCGGCCCTCGGCCCTTCTTCCTCGCGCTCAGCCGAAGTCGTAGTTGACGATGTCGCTCACGCGCCGGCAGATCTCGCGGCCGTAGTCGGTCCAGAGGCCCTGGCCCCAGTAGCGGTAGCAGCTCGTCTGGCTGGCCATGAGATGGAACAGCGCATTGCGGTAGCGCGGGTCGTCGGTCGGCGTGTCGGCCTTGAGCACCTTCTCGTTGAACAGCGAGCTGGCCTCTTCCATGGGACCCAGCACGTTCTCGTAGCCCTTGACCCACGAGAGGTCATTGGTCCAGCTCCCGCCATCCATGTGGAACTGGTGGTCTTCCTTCTGGATTTCCTCGATGACCTTGTGCAGCTTCTCGGGACCGTCGCCGGGCTGCATGCGCGCCCAGATCTTGCCCTGCTGCACGGGGCGGATCTCGGTGAGGTCGGACGCCTTGATGCCGAGTGCGAAGAGCTGCTCCAGGTATTCGCTGCCGTTCATCAGCGGCACGTCGGAGCCGGAGGCGCCGTTCACCGACTCGAAGAACTTGCCCGGGAACTCGTTCATCATCACGCCGCCGTTCTCGCCGTCGGCGATCTGCGTGACCAGCGGCGGCACGCTCTTGCCGGCGAGCTCCCAGCGCTGCAGGCCTTGGGCCTCGTACCAGGGCTGCATCTGCGCGACGAGCTTGGTGTCCGACCCCTGGGTCTTCACCAGCGCGATGATGCTCGCCGTCTCGCCCTCGGAGTTGGTGCAGGTCAGCAGATGCGGCAGGTGCGGGCGCTGCGGATGCCAGCCGTTGTCCACCTGCTCGACGCTGTGCTCCTGCACCAGCACCCATTGATAACCGGCGTCCTTCAGCGTCTTCACGAATTCATAGGCCACGTCGGGGTGGTTCGGCAGCGCCATCTCGGACGGCGAGAAGCCGCGCAGGCGCTCCAGCGCCTCGAAGCCGAAGATTGCCGCGAAGTGGTGCTGGAAGGCCTTGACGTGCAGCCGATAGTCCTGCACCGGCGTGGACGGCGCCACGGCGTGGCCCCAGGGCATGCCGAGCCATTCCACGGCCCAGTTGTAGTCCGGGTTCATGGTGATGCCCTTCAACGCATCCACCACGTGTCCCTCGCCCATCTGCCGCAGGCCGTGCAGCAGCGTGCCGGAGTACTCCAGCATCACGCGCGGCGACTTGCCCTCGTGAATGAGCTGCGGAATGAATTCCCCCATGCGCTTGTAGCACCAGACGAAGGCCGGCGCGTTGTAGTTATCGCCGATGTCCTGGTGCTCCATCATGTATTGCAGGTTGCTGATGATGGCCGCGGTCTTGAGATCATGGCCGCCGGCCGGGATCAGCGGCTGGTGCTGATGCAGCGCGATGGCGCAGGCGGCGCGGATGCTGCCGAAATCCACGGCGCCGCCGGAGGCGGACAGTGGCTTGTCCGCGCCGCGCGCCATGGCGGCGGCGACGTCGTCCTCGTGGCCGGCGATGTTGGGCAGGCCGTCGATCTGTTCCGGAAGCTGAGGCATGGCATGGCTCCTGATTCGGTTGTGAAGTCTTTGCAGAGGGGTTCTTGCGGACCGGCGGCGCGGGTTGGGGTTGCCGGGGACGGCGTCCGCCGAAGCCGCCGCGCCGCCGCGCCGCCGCTATTCGTCGCGACTGTGAAGCAAACAACGTTCCGCATCGGCAAGCGTGGCCTCGGCGGCATCCAGGTCGGTCACGGCACGGTCTACCCAGGCCTCGCCCCAGAACACGTTGCAGCTCGTCTCCGCGCGCAGCAGGCGCCAGCGCGCCTCCTCCAGCGTCGCGGCGAGCGCGGTGTCGTCGGCGCGCTCCGCGGCGGCGCGCGCGGCGAGCGCGTGCAGCCGCGCGCTCACGTGCGCGCAGCGGGCGATGCCGCGTCGCTGTGCGTCGGAGCCAGTCCACTGCGTGAAGCCGCGCCCGTGGTGCCAGCCGGTGTTCCAGGCGGCGGTACAGACCTTGACCTCGCCGTGGGCGCCGTATTTGTCGAGATACTCGCTGATGAAGCTCGGGCGCACCTGCGAGGCGCCGTCGCGCACGCGCGTGAGGAGCGGCAGGTAGAAGGCGCTCCAGTAGTTGGCGCCCTCGGTGACGTTGCGGAACCAGCCGCCGTTCTCGCCATCGGTGGCCGTGGTCACGAGCGGCTCGAAGTCGCACCAGCGGGTGCGATCGGCGACCTCCGACAGGAACCAGTCCAGCTCCATGCCGGACTCCTGCGCGTCGGACAGCTCGCGGTCGCGCACCACGACGATGATCTCATCATCGCCATGGCGGGCGATGTGCGGCCGATAGCGCAGCTCCGGCCAGGTCATCTGCCCCACCGGCTCCACGTGCTCGCTGTCCACCAAGACATAGCGATAACCGAAGCGCTTGAGCAGCGGGATCAGCTCCATCGAGAAGCCCATCTCCGGCGGCCAGAAGCCGTTGAAGCCGGGCCGCCAGAACAGATGCCGGGCAAGGTTCTGCCAGCGCTCCAGGTGCAGCTCGCGGTCCGTGGGCGGGATCAGCGGCAGCACCGGGTGGTAATAGCCGGTGCCCAGGATCTCGAACAGCTCGGTATTCTGAAAGTGCCAGAGCAGCTTGCCGCAGTCCACGACGCCGTAGACGCGATCCTGAAAGCCCGGGCTCGACAAGGTCTCGAGCAGCGTGCCGGACAAGGACAGATGCACCCGTGCCAGATCCTCGTGCCCCCAGAGGGTGCGCGGGATGCGGTCCAGCGCGAACAGGATCTCCTTCGCCTCCCAGGTGGCGTGCTCCAGCAGGTGCTCCAGATTGCCGGGGGGCTGGTGCAGGTTCAGCACCAGGGCGTGATGAACGGGCATGGGCGGGCGGTCTCCGGTCGGTTTGCGGCTGGGCCGGACAGGGGCTACGAAGCGGTCATGATAGCGGATCAGCGCCGTTGTTCCGCAGGCCGGCGGCGAGCGCGCAGGCGCTTGCACCGGCGCGGCGGCTCAAGCACCCTGAGCGGCCGCAAACTGCCGCGCGCACCGCAATGCGCACCGCCCATGCAACGCATCATCGTAGACCCGGAGTCCACATCGCTGGCCGAGCGCTATGCCCTGGTCAAGGCCGCCAACCGCCGCCGCGGACGCTTTCCGGAGGGCTGTATCACAGTGGTGGAGTCGGAAGACGCCGCCCGCGCCGGGCGCGACGAGGCACGCAAGCTGCACCCGGCCGTAGTGTACGGCCCGTCCAGCTCCCCGGAGGGACAAAGGCTCTACTACCTCGTGCGCTGGCTATGAACCTAGCCGCTGAGGGAACCTTGGGGGCCGCACCGGGATCGCCGGCTTTCCAGCCGGCTCGGCGCCGATGCGGCTGACTGGGATCGCCGGCTTTCCAGCCGGCTCGGCGCCGACGCGGCTCGATGCCGCGTCGGCGGCGTCTGGGCTGATCAGAGAGCACATGCGCGGTCGTCCGCCCGGCGGCGCGTC
>NZ_JABX01000059.1 GCF_001469165.1 Thiohalocapsa sp. ML1
CGTGCCGTCGAGCCCGGCGCTCGCGAGCCGCGTGCCCGTCGGGTCCCAGGCCACCGAGAAGACCGAGCCGTCATGGCCGCTCAGGCGCTTCAGCTCGGTGCCCGCCGCCGCATCCCACAGCCGCAGCGTGCCGTCGGCCCCGGCGCTCGCGAGCCGCGCCCCCGCCGGGTCCCAGGCCACCGACTGGACCGGGCCGCGATGGCCGCTCAGGCGCGCCTGCTCCGTGCCGGTCAGCGTGTCATGGATTCGGATGGAGCCGTCCCAATAGCCGCTCGCGACGAGCAACCCATCCGGGCTGAACTGTGCCGAGTGCGCATCGGATTGGCCGGCGAAGTCATCGACCCGCGCCGGCAGGTCCGGCACCGGCTGGGGTGCGGTGAATAGGGCGGGCGGGTGGGCGGGCGGTGCCTGGGCCCAGCCCGGCAGGGGCAGGAAGAGGGCCGCGCAAAGGGCAACCGCAATGCCGCGCCAGGCGCTCACGACAGCGCCTGCCGCCCGGCCGCGCGCACCGCCTCGCAACGCCAGACGAGCCGTTCGCCGCGGTGGGTGGGCTCTACCCGCAGCAGGTTGCGCCAGTAGAGGCCGCGGATCAGGTCGTTCTTGATCCAGTCCCGGAACGGGCCGTGGTCGTCGGCGTCCAGCAGCCCGCGCAGCGCGCCTTCGCGCTCGGGTGTCGCCGCGAGCTTGCGGAAGTGCCTGGCCAGGGTCTGGGACGCGGGGAAGCGGGCGGCGGCCTGCCCCGGGCCGTCGCCGTCGCCGATCTCCCGCAGCGCGTCGATGATCAGCCGCGGATGACCGCCGGCCGCGCTCAGCAGCCGTGCCGCGGCGTCCGGCGTCAGCGCCGGCCGCAGCCCTGCCCGCGCGGCCATGGCCAGAACGTCACCCGCATTCAGCTCCGGCCAGCAGAGCGCCTGAAGGTGGTTCAGCGGCGACAGGCCGGCCTCCGAGGACGCCATCAGCGCGGCCAGCTCCTCGCCGCCCACCAGCAGCACCTTGAGTCGGTCCGGCTGGGCGTGGGCGCGGCTGCGTAGGATCGACGCGAGCCGGTGGCGGGCGTCTGCCGGGGCGTGGCCTAAGTCGCTGATGAGCAGGAACAGGGGCTCTTCGGCGAGGCGCCGGGCGAGCCAAGCCTCGAATTCGGCGCCGCGGACGATGGCCTGCCCCGCGCCGGCGCACTGCGCCAGGGTGCCGAAGAAGTGGGCCTCGTCGGCGTGCGGGTCGCCGGGCGGCACCAGGTGCAGCACCCGCTCGGCGCCGAAGCGCGCCTCGGCGCGCTCCCGCAGCAGCTTCAGCGCGGCGTGCGGCCCCTCGTGCAGGGGGCGGTCCGCCTGCGCGAGCAGCACCAGCCCGGGCTCGGCGTGGAGCTGCTCGAACACCGAGTCGGCGAAGCGGCGCTCGCTCGGGATGGGCGCCTCCGCCGGTCCGGTCCCGACGCCCGAGCCCGCGGGCGCGGCAGGCCGCGACCGCGTCGACTCGCCGGTGATGCCGAAGAGCAGCACCTCCCAGCCGGCGCCGTCGAGGCCGTCGCGCAGGTCCACCCAGCCGCGGCCGGCCAGGAACAGCGGCAGCTCCGGTGCCGCCGGTGCGTCGGGCAGCAGCACTGGCATCACGGGCAGGGTCGGGTCCTTGGTGGCGAGGGTCAGCGCCGCCTCCATCTCCTGAGCCTGCCACGGGCCGAGCCCGTCGGCGCCGACGCAGACGGCCACGGCGCGGGAGCCGCGGATGCCTTCCTCCAACAGCGGCAGGTGGCGCAGGCCGGGGCGGACCTGCAGCTCGTCGAGCCAGCAGTCCAGGCCCTGCGCGGCGAGGGCCGCGTGCAGCGCGCGGATGGCCGGCTTGTCCCTGCTGTTGTGGGCGAGGAAGCAGTCGAAGCTGGCGTCCATCGGAGATTTTCCGGTCCCTTGGCTGGGTGGTGGCCCGTCGAATGCTCCGACCCAGAGCGCTCGGCGTCAAGGCGTCGGCGGGCTCTCGCGTTTGGCGGCCTCGCGGCACGCCTGCGTCAGCCGGCCCGCTGACAGAGCGCATCAGAGCCTATCGGCGCCCGACCGCCCTGGTTGTGGCACACTTCGCCCGCCTGTTCTTAGGTGGTTCCCCGACGCTGCGGCGGCGCTGCGTGCTCGCCGCGGCTCGGCCGCTGCATGCGGCACCTCGCGCACGACATCGACTATTGGAGTCCGACCCCATGGTTTTGAGCGCCCAGCGCAGCGTCCCGCTGTTCCGTCATCTGGTCCCGAGCCCGCCCGCCGCGCTGCTGGCGCTGGCCGTATGCCTTGCCGCGCCGGCCGCGGCGCAGCAGGCCGGCAAAGCTGGCGACACGCCGCCGCCCGCCGTCGTCGTCGCCGCGGTGGAGACGAAGGCCGTGGATAACAGCTCGCGGTTCATCGGCAACATCAAGGCCATCCAGTCGGTGGCGCTGACGGCGCGGGTGGAGGGTTTTCTGCAAGATGTCGCCTTCGAGGAAGGCTCGATGGTGGAGCAGGGCCAAGTGCTCTATCGCATCGAGCAGGACCAGTACCAGGCCGATCTGGACCAGGCCGAGGGCCAGCTCGCCGCCGCCAAGGCGGACTCCGACGCCGCCGCCGCGGCGCTGGAGGACAAGGAGACGGACTTTCAGCGCCAGGCGACGCTGATCAAGAAGGGCGACACCTCGCAGACGGCCTTCGACCAGGCCAAGGCCGCCCGCGACGAGGCGAAGGCCAACGTCGAGAAGGCCAAGGCCAGCGAGCAGCAGGCGCAGGCCACCGTCGACAACGCCAAGATCAACCTGGGCTATACGACCATTGCGAGCCCGATTGCCGGGCGCATCGGCGCCACCGCGGTCACCGCGGGCAACCTGGTGAGCGCCACCTCCGGCACGCTCGCCACCGTCGCGCAGCTCGATCCCATCCGCGCCGTGTTCTCGGTGCCGAGCGCCGATCTGGTGCAGTTGCAAAAGCGCCTCGGCAGCGGCACCCGCGCAGAGACCCGCGCGACCTACGTGCCGAAGTTGGTGCTGCCGGACGGTACCGACTACGACCACCCCGGCAGCATCGCCTTCGCCGACAACCAGGTGAGCGCCACCACCGGCACCGTGGCCATCTACGCGGACTTCCCGAATCCGAACCAAGTCCTGCTGCCGGGGCAGTTCGTCAGCGTTGTCGTGCACCAGGCCAAGCAGGAGGAGCTGCCGGTGGTGCCGGCAGCGGCTATTCAGCGCAGCCGTGACGGCGTGGAGGTGTACGTGGTGGACGGGGACGACCGGGTGCAGGTGCGCACGGTCGAGCTCGGCACCACGGTCGGCGCCGGCTATGCGGTGAAGTCCGGGCTTGCGGCCGGTGAGCTGGTGATCGTGTCCGGGCTGCAGAAGGTGGAGCCTGGCATGATCGTCAAGCCGACGGGCGCGAGCGGGTCGCCCGGCGCCGGCGCCGAGAGCGCGCCCGCGGCCAAGCCGCCGGCGGCCGCCGCCGACGGCGCTGCGCCTGCCGAGGATTCCGGCTCCGCCACCGGCACCGACGCCAGCGGGGGCTGACATGATCTCCAAGGTCTTCGTCGACCGCCCGCGGCTTGCCGCGGTGGTGTCCATCGTGCTCGTCGTCGCCGGCGTGCTGGCGCTCAAGGCCATCCCGGTGGCGCAGTACCCGCCCATCACGCCCCCGGTTGTGGTGGTGACGGCCACCTATCCCGGTGCCGATGCCCAGACCATCGCCGACACCGTCGGCGGCCCCATCGAGGATCAGGTCAACGGCGTGCCGGACATGCTCTACATGTCCTCCACCGCCTCCAGCGCCGGCACCTATACGCTGACCGTCACCTTTGCGGTCGGCACCGACCCGGACATCGCCCAGGTCAACACCCAGAACCGCGTGTCGCAGGCCCTGGCGCTCTTGCCGCAGCAGGTGCAGCAGCTCGGCGTGACGGTGCAGGCCGAGTCCACCAACCTGCTCCTGGTCATCGCGGTGCATTCGCCGGACGGCTCCCGGGACGGGCTGTATTTGTCGAACTTCGCGACCATCAATGTTCAGGACGAGCTCGCGCGGCTGCCGGGCGTCGGCGAGGCGACGCAGTTCGGCCCCGAGAACTACTCCATGCGCATCTGGCTGGAGCCGGCCAAGCTGTCTGCCCTCGGCATTGCGCCGGCGGACGTCATCGACGCCATCGCGCAGCAGAACATCCAGGCCGCGCTGGGGCAGGTGGGCGGCCCGCCGATCCCGGATGACCAGGCCTTTCAGTACACCATCGTCGCCAAGGGGCAGCTCCAGGACCCGGACGAGTTCGCGGACATCGTCGTGCGCACCGGCGCCGACGGCGCCGTCGTGCGCATCGGCGATGTCGGCCGCGTGGAGCTGGGCGCCGAGTCCTACAGCAGCGAAACCCGCTTCAACGGCAAGCCCGCGGCGGCCATCGCCATCTACCAGGCCCCGGGCGCGAACGCGCTGGACGTGGCCGACGGCGCGCGCGCGGAGCTGGCGCGCCTGGCCGCACGCTTCCCGAGCGGCGTCGAGGCCAAGGTCATGTACGACTCGACGCTGTTCGTCGAGGCGTCCATCGAGGAGATCGTCGTCACGCTCGCCATCACCGCGGTCATCGTGCTGCTGGTGGTGTACATCTTCCTGCAGGATCTGCGCGCGACCATCGTGCCGGCGGTGACCATCCCGGTGTCGCTCATCGGCGTCTTCATCGTGCTGCTCGCGGCGGGGTTCTCCGCCAACACCATCAGCCTGTTCGCGGTGGTGCTGGCTATCGGGCTGGTGGTGGACGACGCCATCGTCGTGGTGGAGAACGTGCAGCGCATCATGCTGGAGGAGGGGCTCGACCGGCGCGCCGCCACGCTCAAGGCCATGGAGCAGGTGACGGGGCCCATCGTCTCCACCACGCTGGTGCTGTTTGCAATCTTCGCGCCGGTGGCCTTCCTGCCCGGCATCTCCGGCGAGCTGTTCCGGCAGTTCGCGGTGACCATCTCCACGGCCGTGGCCATCTCCGCCATCAACGCGCTGACGCTCTCGCCGGTGCTGACGGCGCTCTTCCTGGGCACGCCGAAGGCGGCCAAGCGCGGCCCCTTCGCGTGGTTCAACGCCGGGCTCGACAAGGCCCGTAGCGGCTACGTGTCCGTCGCCGGGCTGCTCGCGCGGCGCGCGGCGCTGGCCGGCGTGCTGGTGCTCGTGGTGGGTGCGGCGGCCGTGTTCGTGCTCGGCAAGTTGCCCGGCGGCTTCCTGCCGAACGAGGACCAGGGCGTGCTGTTCGCGGACCTGAGCCTGCCGAGCGCCGCGTCGCTGCCGCGCACCATGGAGGTGGCGGACAAGCTCCGGGGCATCGCCGCCGGCACCGAAGGGGTCGCGGACGTGCTCACCGTGTCCGGCTACAGCATGCTCACCGGTGCGCCGTCGTCCAACGCCGCGCTCGCCGTCATCGTGCTCGACCCCTGGGACGAGCGCAAAACGCCCGACACCGAGCTGCGCGGCCTGTACCAAAAGATGACCGGCGAGCTGGCCGCCATCCCGGACGCCGACATCCTGCTGTTCCCGCCGCCGCCCATCCCCGGGCTCGGCACCGCGGGCGGCTTTACGATGCAGCTCGAAGCCTTAGGCGGGCAGTCGCCGCAGGAGCTGACCGAGGTGCTGCGCGGGCTCATCGCCGAGGCCAACCAGGCGCCGAGCATCGCCATGGCGCGCTCCACCTTCTCGGCGGACGTGCCGCGCGTGTTCCTGGACGTCGACCGCACCCAAGCGGAGTACCTGGACGTGCCGGTGTCGAGCCTCTTCTCGACCCTGCAGGCCACCTTCGGCAGCGCCTACGTCAACAACTTCACGTATCTCGGGCGCACCTACCAGGTCAACGTGCAGGCGGAGGAGGGCGCCCGGCGCACGCAGGACGACATCGGCGCCACTTACGTGCGCACGAACAACGGCGACATGGTGCCCGTGGCCGTGCTCGCGAACGTGCGCGAGGAGCTCGGCGCCGACCTGATCTTCCGCTACAACAAGTTCCTCACCGCGCAGATCAACGGCAGCGCGGCGCCGGGCTTTTCCACCGGCGAGGCCATGCAGGCCATGGAGGCCGCCGCCAAGGCGACCCTGCCGGACGGCTACAGCGTGGAATGGACCGGCATGTCGTATCAAGAGGCGCAGCAGAGCGCGGGCGGCACCGTGGCCATCTTCGGGCTCGCGGTGCTGTTCGGTTACCTGTTCCTGGTGGGCCTGTACGAGAGCTGGGCGATTCCGTTCGCGGTGCTGACCTCGGTGACGGTCGCGCTGCTCGGCGCCGCCGTCACGCTCTGGCTGGTGGGGCTCGACAACGACCTCTACACGCAGATCGGGCTCGTGCTGCTGATCGGCCTCGCCGCCAAGAACGCGATCCTCATCGTCGAGTTCGCGAAGGAGCGCCACGAGGCGGGTCTCAGCCTCTATGAGGCCGCGGTGGAAGGCGCGCGCATGCGCTTTCGCGCCGTGCTCATGACCGCGCTCGCGTTCATCGTCGGCCTGCTGCCGCTCGTGCTCGCCACCGGCGCCGGCGCCAACTCCCGCGTGCACTTGGGCTTCACGGTGCTCGGCGGCATGCTCGCCGCCACGCTCATCGGCATCCTGCTGATTCCGGGGCTGTACGTGATGTTCCAGTGGATCGGCAACCGCGTCGGCGCGCTCATCGGCAGCCGGCCATCGGGCAAGGCCGCGGAGGCGGCGCGGGCCGACTAGGGCGTAGGGCGGAACGCGATAGCGGTTCCGCCACCCGCGGACAACCTCGACCGTGGCCTCGCATCCCGACCTATCTGGAAACCGGGGACGACGCTTCCACAGGCGGGGATGGCGGATCGCCCTAGCGGGCATCCGCCCCACCGCGCTGATCTCGGCGGCACCCTAGGCAGCGGCTTCCGATCTTATCCACCCCCCACCACCACTGATCGTCACGGCGCTCCAGCGCCGTGACGCATCCCTCGCGCTCCAGCGGCGCGTATCCCGCGTCCGCGCCAGGCGACCGACGTGACGGGGCGCCGGAGGGCCCCAAGATGCGCGAGGACGCCGGAGCGTCGTCGCGATCAACGCAGCCGGCAACCCGGCTGGCAGGCGGCGCATCATCGGCGCATCATGCCGAGGGATGCGATGCCGGTCGGTGCCGCGTTCCTGAACGCCCCGGAGAGTCTTGCCATGCGATTCTTCAATACCGAGGGTCCGGTGCGGCCCGACGACCACTACTGCCTGCCGCCGCTGACGCGCTGGGACCTGGATGCGGTCCGGATGCTCATCGAGCGGAAGAAGTACTTTCTGCTCCACGCCCCGCGCCAGACCGGCAAGACCTCCTGCCTGCTCGCGCTCATGGAGCGGCTCAACGCCGAGGGCCGCTACCGCGCCGTCTACGCCAATCTGGAGATCGCCCAGACCGCCCGCGAGGACGTGCCGAGCGCCATGCGGGCCATCTGCGGGGCGATCGCCTCCGCGGCCGAGATCTATCTCGGCGAGCGACGTCTGTTCGACTGGACCGACGCGGTCTGGCCGCACTACGGCGACCACGGGGTGCTCAACGGCCTGCTGAAGCGCTGGAGCCAGGAGAGCCCCCAACCCGTGGTGCTGCTGCTCGACGAGGTGGACGCCCTGATCGGCGACACCCTGATCTCGGTGCTGCGACAATTGCGCGCCGGCTACACCCAGCGCCCCGAGCACTTCCCGAACACCGTGGTCCTCTGCGGCGTGCGGGATCTCCGCGACTACCGCATCCACGCCAGCTCCGAGGCGGCGCCGATCACCGGCGGCAGCGCGTTCAACATCAAGGCCAAGTCCCTGCGCCTAGGCGACTTCGACGCCGCCGAGGTGACGACGCTGCTCGGCGAGCACACCGCCGAGACCGGTCAGGTCTTCACCCCCGAGGCCCTCGCGCGGGTCTGGGAGCTGACCCTCGGCCAGCCCTGGCTGGTCAATGCGCTCGCCTACGAGAGCTGCTTCGAGAATCGGGCGGGCCGCGACCGCACCCGCCCCATCGATGCGGCACTGATCGATCAGGCCAAGGAGAACCTGATCCTGCGCCGGGTCACCCACCTCGACCAGCTCGCCCACAAGCTCGAAGAACCGCGGGTGCGCCGCATCATCGAGCCCATGCTGGCCGGCACCGCCCTCGGCGACGTGCCCGAGCACGATATCGAGTACCTGCTCGACCTCGGCCTCTGCCGCAAGGCGCAGGGCGGGGGGCTGACCATCGCCAACCCGATCTATCGCGAGGTCCTGCCCCGGGCGCTCACCTTCACCCCCGAGGCGTCGCTGCCGCAGATCAGCCCCACCTGGCTGAACGCCGACGGCAGCCTCGACCCCGAGCGCCTGCTCGCCGCCTTCCTCGACTTCTGGCGCCAGCACGGCGAGGCCTTGCTCGGCAGCGCCCCCTACCACGAGATCGCCCCGCATCTGGTGCTGATGGCCTTCCTGCATCGGGTGGTCAACGGTAACGGCACGCTGGAGCGCGAATACGCCATCCGCCGCGGGCGCATGGACCTGTGCCTGCGCTACGGCGGCATCACCCTGGGTCTGGAGCTGAAGGTGTGGCGCGACGGCGAGCCCGACCCCAAGGCCAAGGGCCTGGCCCAGCTCGACGGCTACCTCGCCGGCCTGCACCTCGACACCGGCTGGCTGATCATCTTCGACCGCCGCACCGGCATCCCGCCCCTGGACGAGCGCCTGACCGAGACCAGCGCGACCAGCCCCGGCGGCCGGCTGATCCGGGTGCTGCGGCTCTGAGCACCCGGCCGGGGACTTGACCAACCACTTGCGCCGGATCATGGCGGCACACCAAATGCCTGCATAACCTGTGGTCATCCTCATGGATTGACGCCGAGAGCGGCTTAACCGCTCCGCGTATGGGAGGGTGGATAAGGGACGCTTCGGCAACAAGTTAAACGACTTGGTAACAGTTCAAGAACAAGCAATGCAGTTTTTTCAACGACGAAACACGCGAAATACGCGAAATAACAAGCCGGACAGTCGGGGTTCGCCGCAATTTTCGCGCTTTTCGCGAGTTTCGTAGCTTCAAGAGGATGTGTAACTTGTTTTGCGAGGCGGGCGCCGGGACCCGGGATTGCGGCCGGCAAGATGATCAAGGCCCCGTCGGGCCGATCATCGTACCGGTCGCGATGACCCTAGGTCCTGCTCGTGACACCGCTCCTGCGGTGTCACGCGCTCTTCGCGCTCTGCGCCCCGCGGCGAGGATGTCGGCATCTGGGACAGCGATCGCGGCGGCTGGGCGCGGACGCCGGGAGGCGGTGACACCGCGGGAGCGGTGTCACCAGAGAGAGAGCCAGTCGCGCCAGTGGGTCCGTTGATGTTGCGGGACAGCAGGCGCATCCCTTCGGCCCCAGCCATGACCGCTCGTCTGCGAGCATTTGCACCCTCGATGAATCTAAAGCTGAACCTGAGGTGCGGAGATGAATGTGCATTAGTAGTTCTTGAACCGTTCCTAACGCTCCGGCACCTCGTCCGTCGAGCCGAACACCTCGATCCCGAGTCGCTCCGCCACCGGCCGCGCCTCCGGTCGGACCATCGGCGAGACGACGATCTTGCGGCTCGCGCTGCGGCCGTGGCGGCGCTGGTAGAACTGCACCTTGCGCTCGAAGGTGTAGATGTCGGCTTTCGACATGCACGACTCCAGCTCGCAGAGGATCAGCTCGCCGTTGCGCACGATGATGTCGATCCCGACCTGGTCCGCGAGGCGGGCACGCGTGCCTGCCAGATACACGTCACGGTTGACTATCCGTGAACGAGCGGTTCTTGACATGGGCACTGCTCGGGCTCGGCCTGGCCATCCTGGCCGCCGCGGCCTACGTGAACTACGTCAACCTGGCGGAGGCCTTCGGGCCGGGGCCGCCGCATTACGGGCGGACAACCAACATGGACAAGTGGTCCGATCCGATCCCGTTCCTGCTGGCCATCGATGCCGCCGCCGTCGCGGCGCTGGTCGTGCTCGGTGCGCTGCTTTGGCGGGTCCGGCGGGGTTGAACGTGATGTTCCAGTGGATCGACAACCGCGTCGGCGCGCTCATCGGCAGCAGGCCATCGGGCAAGGTCGCGGCCCCGGCGCGGGCCGACGAGATTGCTTGACGGCGCCAAAAGCGTGCAGCCGAGTCACGCGTGCAGATGAGTCAAGTTTCATGGCGACAAGGCGCTTGAGGGCATCAGGGCGGAGGGAGCGCCGCGGCCACGCACGCGACGTCCTTAACGAGCACTGAGCGCGAGGCCGCCGTGGGAGCGGCTTTACCATGAAAGTCGTGCGCAACGCGCTCCTTAGTCTCCCTCTGGGATAGGGCCGGGGTGAGGGAAACGGCCATGGCGAGCAGCGCCTTTCATCCTCCGGGGTGGCGCTGGTCGCCATGGCCGTTAGCCGCGATTGGCACCGCACGGCCGGCGCTGCACCGTCGCGGCTAAAGCCGCTCCCACGAAGACCCGCGCCTCCTCCGTGAGGTCGGGAAACTGCCTGGAAACCGACGACCGGACGGACTCAGTCCTGCAAGCGTTGCCGCCGCGTCAGCACCGGCTGGAAGAGATCCCCACGGGCGTCCGCCCGCGCCAGCACGGCGTCGGGGCCCAGGCGGAGCCGGTCGATGTCGCCATCGGCGAGCGCAGACTCGAGCTCGTCCCAGGTGACCGGGGCGGAGACGCGCGGCACTGGCCCGATGCGCAGGCTGTAGACGGCGACGGTGGTCTTGTGGGCGTCGTTTTGGCTCCAGTCGATGAAGACCTTGCCAGCGCGCTCGGCCTTGGCCATGGTGGCGGTGACGCGGGCGGGGTCGTCGCGGGTCAGCGTTTCCGCGACGGCGCGGGCGAAGCGCTTGGTGCGGGCGTGGGTGACTTCGGTGTTGAGCGGGGCGACCAGATGGAGACCCTTGCCGCCGCTGGTCTTGGGCAGGCAGTCGAGGCCCATCTCGGCGAGCAGCCCGCGCAGCAAGAGCCCGACGCGGCAGGCCTCGGCGAGGCCGGCGGGCGGGCCGGGGTCGAGATCGAACACCAGCGCGGTGGGGCACTCCGGGGCGCTGGCCAAGTGCAGGTAGGGATGGATCTCCAGCACCGCCTGGTTGGCTAGCCACACCAGCGCGGGCGGGTCGTCGGCGCCGCAAAAGCCGATATGGCCGGAGCGCTCCGAGCGCATGCGGTGCACGGGCAGCCAGTCCGGGTGGTGGCCGGGGCAGCGCTTCTCGAAGAAGCAGTCCGCATCCACGCCATCCGGGCAGCGGCGCAGCGACAGCGGGCGCCCTGCCAGATGCGGCAGCATCACCGGTGCGATGCGGGTGTAGTAGTCGATGACGCCGGCCTTGGTGAAGCCGGTCTCGGGATACAGGACCTTGTCCAGGTTGCCGAGATCGAGATTGCGCTCGCCGACCTGCACCCGGGGCATCAGCGCACCTCCGTTTCCGATTGGGCCGCCTCGGCGGGCTCCGGACCGCGCCCGCGGGCCTGCGCCAGGCTCTGCTTCAATGCCGCGAGCAACGCATCGGGCTCGCCGGCGGGCTCCTCGGCCTCGGCGGGCTCCGGGTGGGGCGCGGCGACGGTGCCGGCCTCGGCGCGCTTCTTTGCCACCAGGGCGTCCAGGCGCTCGCGCATCGGGTCGCGGAGCTGCGCGGCCGGGTCGAAGTCCGCGGCGATGGCCTCCAGCGCCCGGGTCATGGCCTGCACGGTGTCCGGGTCGGCGCTCGCCGTCGGCGCCAGCTCGTCGCGCGGGCGCACTGCCTCCGCCCAATGCAGCGTAAACAGACAGAGCGCGCCATCCAGGGCGCGGATGGCAGCCAGGTGCTCGCGCCCGCGCATAACCAGCCGGCCGATGCCGACGCGGCCGGTGTCGGCGAGCGTCTGCACCAGCAGCCGGTAGGGCTTGCCGGCGTCGGCGTTGGGGGCGAGGTAATAGGGCCGGTCGTAGTAGACCGGGTCGATGGCCTCGGCGGTGACGAAGTCCTCGATCTCGATGCTGCGGCTCGCCTCCGGCGCCACGGAGTCTAGCTCCTCATCGGTCACAGGCACGAAGCGGCCGGGCTCGATCTCCCAGCCGCGGGTGCGCTGCTCCACCGGCACGGGCTGGTCGTGCTCGGGGCAGACCATGACCTGCGTGAGGCGCGCGTGGTCGGCGTCGTGCAGCAGGTGGAAGGGGCTGCCTGTGCTCCGCACGGCGCTCACGAGCCGCACCGGGATGGTGACCAGACCGAAGCTCAGCGTGCCGTTCCAGAAGGGTCTTGGCATGTTGGCGTGCTCATTCGTTGATGCGCTCCTAGCTCCTAGCTCCTAGCTCCTAGCACCTAGCTCCTAGCCCCTAGCCCCTCACACTTCTCCACCCGGCTGCTCCCGGACCACCTCGGCGGCCGGGACATCGCTGCGCAGGCCCTTGAACGAGGCCTGCTGGATGTGGCCGTCCGCGGGCCAACGCCGGTAGGCGATCTGCGCGACCAGCCGGGGCTCAACGAAGCGCGCGCCGGTGACGGGGCGGGGCTGATCGAAGGGGCTCGTGTCGCGCGCAAGGTTGCCGAAGACCTCATGCAGGTAGCTCCGATCCGCCTGTGTGAAGCCCGTGCCGGCGCGGCCCGCATAGCGCAGCACGCCGGTGTCGTCATAGACGCCAAGCAGCAGGCTGCCCACTAGGTCCGGCGCGCCGCCGCCGGGCATCCAGCCGCCGATGACCATCTCCTGCATGCGCACCAGCTTGATCTTGCGCCAGGCCGGGGAGCGCCGGCCGGGCTCGTAGGGGCTGTCCAGGCGCTTCGCGACGATGCCTTCGAGCTTCTGCTTGCGGGCCGTCGCCAACATGGCCTCGCCGGCGCCGGCCTCGCTCGGCGGCAGGTGCAGGTGCGGGTGTGCCGGCAGGTGGTGAGCCAGCGCCATGCGCCGCTCACGGTACGGGCGGGCCAGCAGGGAGCGGCCGTCCGCGTAGAGCAGATCGAAGACGAAGTAGTGCACGGGCCGG
Source organism: Thiohalocapsa sp. ML1 (assembly GCF_001469165.1). Lineage (GTDB taxonomy): Bacteria > Pseudomonadota > Gammaproteobacteria > Chromatiales > Chromatiaceae > Thiohalocapsa. Next base: position 12,894 of record NZ_JABX01000059.1, read on the forward strand.
CGCTCGGCGGCCCCGACGGCGGCGTCGGCGCCGAGCTGCATACGCCGCGCGAGCCGCTCGAAGCTCGGGTGTCCGCGCTGATCCAGCGCGACGATCTCGCCGTCGAAGACCACGGGCGGGGTGCCGGCGAGCACGCGGGCGAGGTCGGCGACCTCCGGCCAGCGCTCGGTCATGGCATTGCCGTTGCGGCTCATGAGCTTGAGCCGGGCACCATCCCAATAGGCCAAGCAGCGCAAGCCGTCCCACTTGAGCTCGAAGGCCCAGCCGGACGGGTCGGGCGGCAGCTCCGCCGGGGTGGCGAGCATCGGCGCGAGGCCAGTCGGGGGCAGGGGGTCCGCGTCCGGGTCTTGCGATGGCGGCGAGCCGTCGCTTGGACGGCCATCGTTGCCCGAATCCAATCCCGATCCCGCTCCCGATTCCGATCCCGAGGACGGCGGGTCGGCATCGGCGTCCGGCGCCGCCGCGACGCACTCCGGGCACAGCGGCTCGGGGCCGGGCGTCGCGCAGTGCTCGCAAGCGGGGCTGCCGCAGGTCCAGCAGCGCCGGCCCTCGTCGAAGTGGTAGAGCGTGCCGCAGAACGGGCAGGCGGCGTCGGCATGGTCGGTCTGCGCCGGCTGGCCTTGGCTGCCGTCGGGCATGGGTCCGAAGGCGGCGTGCTCGATGTTCTCAACCATGGCGCACCGCCGCGAGGCTGGCCTCGAGCTGTTCCAGCAGGCGGTCCTCCGGTGTGGCGGGCTTCTCCACGGGCGGGACGATCTCGATGGTCTCGCCCTGGGCCTTGCGCCGCAACAGCGCCAGGAGGCGCTCGCCGCGCTGGTCGCGGTAGTGGTCGGGGCGGAAGTCGGCGGCGAGCTCCTCGACCAGCCAGCGGGCGGTCTTGCGCTCCTTCTCCCGCAGCTCGGAGCCGCCGGCGAGCTCCAGGCGGTCCGTGGGCACCACCTCGCCGGCGTGGCGGAGCGTGATCAGGAGCAGCACGCGTGGCAGCTCGACGCCCGTGGTCAGCGCGCCGACGTAATCGCGCCGGCGCATGCGCCAGCGGCAGAGACCCGCGCGTGCGTTTGCGAGCGCCTGCGCCAGCGCGGCGTAGGCGTCGTCCTTGCCGTCCGGGCCGAGGTAATAGGTGCGCTCCAGCCAGCGCGGGTCGAGGGCGTCGGCGGGCACGCTGGCCGTGACCTCAATGGTGCGGTCGGACTCGGGCGTGATGGCGTCGAGCTCCTGCGGCGTCAGCACCACGTATTCGTCCGGGGCGACGGCATAGCCTTTCAACTGGTGCTCGCTCGGCACCCGCTCGGCGTGCACGGGGCAGACCATCTCGCGCTTCAGCGGCACGCCGTCCTCGCTGTGCAACAACCGAAAGTGCACGCGGATGTCGCCGACCGCGGTGTAGAGCTTGACCGGCACGGCGCAGCCGTTGAAGCGGATGCTGGCCTTGTAGATGGCGCGGGCAGGCATGGCGGCGAAGGCGGCGCCTCAACGCCAGGGGTTGTGCGTGGTCGCGTCGTCCTTGGCCTCGAAGTGGGTCAGGAACCAGTCCCGGGCGAGGAGACCCACGCTTTCCAGCTTGCCGGCCTCCTCGAAGAGCCGCGTCGCGTGGGCGAGGATCTCCAGCCGCGCCTCGCCGGGCAGTACCTGGACGGCCGCGCGGTTGACGCGGATCGCCTCCGGATCAAGCCCGGCGACGATGAGGAGCGTCGGCGCCAGCACCTGCGACAGCGCACCCTCGGCGAGGTCCGTGCGCGCGCCGCGGCAGACCAGCGCCTGCACGGCGTCTCGGCGCTCCGCGGCGGCGCCCAATGCCGCGGCGGCACCGGTGCCGGAGCCGAACAGGCCGAGCGGCAGCCGGGCGAGGCGCGCATCGTCGCGCGCCCAATCCACGGCCTGGATCAGTCGCGCGGTCAGGAGCGCGACGTCGCCGCCGGGGCCGGCACCGGCATCGCCGCTGCGCGCGTCAGCCGCCTTGCCGTCGGCCTCCTGCTCCTCGGGTGTTAGCAGGTCCAGGAGCAAGGTCGCGATGCGACCGCGGCTCAGCGTGTCCGCGAGTATCCGGTTGCGGCGGCTGTACTTGTTGCTGCGCCGGCCGTGGGCGAACAGCACCAAGCCGCAGGCACCCTGGGGCAGCAGCAGAAAGCCGCTCAGGATGCCGTCGACGGGCACGGCGACGGTCTGCGGCTCGCGTGAAGGAAGATCGATCATGCTGGCTTCCGGTTAGATCATGCATCCCGCGTCGGCGGCGCCTCAGGACAGGCTTCGGCGCCGCGGCAGCAACGGGGCCATGCTCAGCAAAAACGTCGCAAGATCGGTACCTGAACTCCACCGAACGGCCACTTGGCGCGCCGAACTGCGGGGGCGCCGGCCCTGCCCCGACCCTTGCCCGCGCTGTGGTGAGCACGAGCATCGGGGGTTGCCTCATGCCCTTGGATCTGCCGCAAGTCGTCTCGTGGACGGGTCCGCTGCGGCTCCACGTCGGCGGAGCGCTGCCGCGGATCTGCGTGGACCCCAGCACCTCCGAGGCCTGGCGACGCCCTAGGCCGGCGCTTCGGCCAGGTTGCGCTGCTCGATTGCATCGCCGGTGCCGGCAGCGGTTGAGGCACGGGGCCAAATGCCGCGCCGGCGGTCCCTATGCACCGATTCTGCGGGCCTGTCCGCGGCGCGGCATCGTCGTTCCGGTCGGGCAGACGGCGCGCCATTCCTGGCACGCACCCTGCGAGCCATTGCAGTGATGGCCGCCGGCGTGCCGGTCGCGCGGCGGACACCCGAGGGCCGGGTTCGGGTGCCCGCCGCCAGGTCATCTCCGCAGCATGCCGACTCGGCACCAGATCAGCCTGCGTCGTCAAACTGCTTCGTCAAACTGCTTCGTCAAACTGCTTCGTCAAACTGCTTCGTCAAACCGCGTCCGCCGCCCGGACCATCGCAGCTTCGGTGGGCGCAGCAGCACACCGGAGAGCGCCCCGCATGAAGATCCATGTCTTCGAGACCGAGGGCTGGGAGCGCGAGCCCTTCGCGGCCCTCGCCGACGAGCATGAGCTCAGCTTCTTCCACACGCCCCTGACGCCCGCCAATGCCGCGGAGCACACCGACGCCGAGGCCATCACGACCTTCATCTACTCGTCCCTCGGTGCCGACGTGCTGGACGCGTTGCCGGCGCTACGCGCGGTGGCGTCGCGCTCAACGGGCGTGGACCACATTGACCTTGAGCGCTGCCGCGAGCGCGGCATCACGGTGTGCAACGTGCCCACCTACGGCTCCAACACCGTCGCCGAGCACGTGTTCGGGCTGCTCTTGATGATCAGCCATCGGCTCGAGGAGGCGGTGCAGCGCACCCGCAGCGGGCGCTTCGACAGCCACGGGCTGCAGGGCTTCGACCTCAAGGGCAAGCGCATGGGCGTCGTCGGCACCGGCGACATCGGGCTTGAGACCATCCGCATCGCCCGCGGCTTCGGCATGGATGTGCTGGCCTTCGACGTGGCGCCGAACGCCGACGCCGCTCAGCGCCTGGGTTTCGAGTACGTCTCGCTCGACGAGCTGCTGGCACGGGCGGACGTCATCAGCTTGCACGTACCGGATACGCCGGCCACCCGCCACATGATCGATCGACGGCAGTTCGAGCGCATGAAGCCTGGCGCGGTGCTGATCAACACGGCCCGCGGCAGCCTCGTCAACACGCAAGCGCTGGCCCGAGCGCTGGCCGAGCAGCAGATCGCCGCCGCCGGGCTCGACGTGCTGCCGGAGGAGCCGACCATCCGCGAGGAAGCGGAGCTGCTGCGCTCGGTCTACGAGCAGCACCATCATCTGGAGCACCTGCTCGCCAACGAGGTGCTGGCACACCTGCGCAACGTCATCATTACGCCGCACAGCGCGTTTAATACCCGCGAGGCGGTGGCGCGCATTCTGGACACCACGGTGGAGAACCTGCGCGCGTGTGCGGCGGGGGAGCCGAAGAACGTGGTGACTTAGGGGCGACGAAGAGAGGGCCGAGGGCCGAGGCCCGAGGAGGCCGAGCGCAGGGGCAGGGACCGGCACGAGTCATGGATTGCCGCTTGTCGCGGCTGAAGCCGCTCCCACAGCGGCAGCACGCGCGGAGGTGTTGATGGATGGATAGTCTGCTGATTGCCTCGCACCAACCGCCGGCGGAGCTTGCGCTGCGGCTCGGCGCGGCGGCGGGCCTCGGGCTGCTGCTCGGGCTGGAGCGGGAGCTGCGCGGCAAGGCCGCGGGGCTGCGCACACACATGCTGGTGTGCTTGGGCTCGGCGGCCTTCCTGCTCGTGGCGCTGCACATCGTCCATGCCGAATCCGGCGACCTCGGTACGTCCGTCGACCCTAGCCGCGTGATTCAAGGCGTCATCGGCGGCGTCGGCTTCCTCGGCGCCGGTAGCATCATCCAGAGCCGCGGCAGCGTCCATGGCCTCACCACCGGCGCCGGCATCTGGATCGCCGGGGCCGTCGGGCTCGCCTGCGGCTTCGGCGACTTCGTGCTGGCAGGGCTGGTGACGGGCTTCGCCGTCGTCATCGTCGTGGTGCTCGGGTTCATCGAGCGCTGGCTGTTGTGAGCAACCGCTCACGTCGCCATCCTACAGCACCGGCGTCAGCAGCCGCCCGGTGCGGATCTTGACCCAGTCGAGCCATGAGCCTGGCGCGAGGTCGTTCGCGTGGAGCTCCGTCGCATAACGCAGATCGTCTGCGAACTGTGCGTCCAGGCAGCGGGCGATGGACTCGTCGCGGATGATCAGCGCCACCTCGTCGTTCAGCTTCATGGAGCGGTTGTCCAGGTTAAAGGTGCCCACTGTCGCCCAGCAACTGTCGGCGACGAAGGTCTTCGCGTGGATCATCGCCGGCTGGTAGACGTAGATGCGCACGCCGGCGGCCATGAGCCGGCCGTAGACGGCCCGGCCCGCGTGCCAGACCAGCGGCTGGTCGGTGTTGGCACCGGGAATCAGGATGCGCACGTCGACGCCGCGGTCCACGGCGTTCATCAACAGCCAGCGCATGTCGCGGGTCGGCGCGAAGTAGGCGTTGGTGATGTGGATGCGCTCGCGCGCCGACGTGATGGCGAGGAAGAAGAAACGCTCGGCCTTGGTGGTGCCGAGCGAAGGGGAGCAGGCCATGACGCCTGCTGCCTGGGGCGCCTCGGGCGGCGGTGCGTCGGTATAGGGCGTGATGCCGTCGCCGACCAGGAGCTCACCCGTGGCCTCAGCCCAGTTCTTCGAGAAGGCCACCAGCCTCGCCCATCTCGCCGCGGACGCCTTGGTCCGTGACCTCGGGCTCGTTGTCGCAGCCGAAGAGCAGCAGTGCGGCGGCGGTGACGGTGATGGCGAGGAGGGGTCTCATGGTCTTCATCGGCGCTTCTCCTGATTGTTTGGGTTGTCTTACGGTCTTGGAGCAGCAGCCCCGTTTGCGGGGTGCAGACGCGACCGCAACTTGCCTCTGTGGACCCTTCAATAGTGGGCGAGAACGCCCGGGCGAGGGCCGAGTCGCCTGGCTCGCGGCTCGCGGCTCGCGGCTCGCGGCTCGCGGCCCTCGCGATCAGTTCGTGCCCGGGCGATCCGTCGTCGTCTCGTCCTCTTCCTCCTGCGGCAGCTCGATGTCCACATCCGGCACCGGGATGGTAAGCGGCTGGGTGCCGACGTCGACGTCCGGGCCGCGCACGTCCACCTCCGGCAGGCGGCCGGGCTCGGCGTCCATGTCGACACTGGGCATCTCGCCCTCCTGGGTCTTTTCCACCTCGTACTCGGGCATGCGCCCCGGGTCCGCGTCCACGTCGACAGACGGCATCTTGCCTTCTTCCTCCACGTCGACTTCGCAGCCGGTGATAAGCGGCAGCGCAAGCAGGGCGCTCAACAGGGCAGGGAACACAATCGGGTATCTGGACGGCATGCTGGCGTCCCTCCTGGTTGGTTGACTGTGCCAACCTCAATGCAAATGGCCGGCCAAGTCGGCTGGCCGGGTCTGTCTGTGGCGCCGCATCCGGGCTCTGCCGTGCCGGGTGGCGCGGGGCCGCAGAGGGCGGAGACGATCCGGCGCAGCAGCGCCAACATCAGCGCGACGACGGCGATGGTCAACGACAACGCCGCGCCGGTGAGATCGCCGGTCGATGCCGTGGCAGAGCATGTGTCAGCGCCGGCTTCGGCCGCGCAGCCGACAACGGCTTTGCTTCGCCCGCCGTGCCGTCGCCGAGCAGCTGCGTCGGCACGCCGGCGGACCTTTTCCGCCAGTGAACGGTTGAGATGGACCGGTATCGAGGGCAATCGTTGCCCTGCAACCGGTGCGTTGGCGCAAGCAACGCAGGTCCGAGGGCCGGAGGCCGGGGTCCTTGGCCCTCGGCCCTTGGCCCTCCAAGGTCGCCGTCGGTGTTGGCGCGCTCCGTGCAGAGCCGGGGGCAAGCGGCCTCGCAGCGGCGCTGGGGGACAAAGGCGCGCAGCGCGCTTATCCCGCCGCGTCCAGCGGGGACGACTCAACCAACCGACCGGAGGATTCCGACATGATGCAATGGGCAGTCATCTTTCTCGTCATCGCCATTCTCGCCGGCCTGTTCGGCCTGTCCGGCATTGCTGGCGCTGCTACGAACATCGCCTGGATCTTGTTCCTTGTGGGGCTGATCCTGGCGGCGATCTTCTACTTCCGTGGCCGCAGCACCACGCTGTGACGATGATCCCGCGGCTCTTGGGCGTGCCGCTGGCACGACCGGTGGTGCGCTGAGCCGCGTCCCCGATGTCTCGTTCTACCGGCACGGATGCCACGGACAAATGGACCTTCGCCCGCGGTGTTGCGCTTGCGGCCACGCTGGGCGGGGTCGTCTTGCTCGTGTGGGCGGTCATCGGCGCCCGCGACATTCTGCTCATTACGCTGTCGGCGGTGCTGTTCGCCGTGCTGCTGGATGGCGGCGTGCGTGGGGTGCGGACCGCGTTGTGGCTACCGCGCTGGTTCGTGCTCCTGTCCCTGTGGCTATTGCTCGCCGCCGTGCTGACGGGGGGCGCCTGGCTGTTGGCCCCACGCGCGGCGGCGGATCTGGATCTGCTCGCCGAGCGTATGCCCGCCGCGATGGAGGAGATCGATCACGCGTTGCAGGACACGGAGGTCGGTCGTGAGCTCGTCGAACAACTTGCAGACGTCTGGGACTCGAGCACGCTTGAGGACACCGCGCGGCGCTTTCTGGGTGTCTTCTCCAGCGTGGTGGGCGCCACCAGCGCCGTCCTCGTGGTGCTGGTGCTCGGCATGTTCATCGCGAGCGAGCCGGACACCTACGTCGGCGGGGCCATCCGGCTCCTGCCGCCGGCGGCACGCCAGCGCGGCGCGGAGGTGGCGAGCGAGCTCGGCCATGCGCTGCGCTGGTGGCTCGTCGGCCGCTTCCTGTCCATGCTCGTGGTGTTCATCGTCACCTGGGTCGGGCTCTACGTCATGGACGTGCCGCTCACCTTCCTGCTGGCATTCATCGCGGGGCTGTTCTCCTTCGTGCCCACCTTCGGCCCGGTGGCGTCCGCGGTGCCCGCGGTGCTGGTGGGACTGTCGGCGGGGCTGGAACAGGCGCTGTGGGTCGGGCTCCTGTACCTCGGCATCCAAATGGTCGAGAGCTACGGCATCACGCCCTTCATCGAGCGTCGCGCCGTGCGTGTGCCGCCGGCGCTGCTGGTGGTTTTCCAGCTCGTCATGGGCGTCTTCGCGGGCGTGCTCGGCGTGCTGCTGGCAACCCCGATCCTGGTAGTGTTGATGGTGCTGGTCGGCATGCTGTATGTCGAAGACCGCCTAGGCGAGCAGGCGACCCTGCCCTGACGGGCGCGGGCGGTCTCGCCGCCCGTCGGCGCGGCGGCGTCAGCGCGGCTATTCAGCGGCGAGCCGCAGCGGCTTCCGCGGCTCGGCGGGCGCGGGCGGCGGCGCCTGCTCCGCCACCGCATCGATGTCGCCGCAGCGGCTCAACAGCAGTGCCGGCGGGTCCACCGAGAACACGAACGGCGCCGCGCGCCGCAGCGCGCTGAGGCCCAAGATCTGCCGTGAGGCGCCGGGAAACACCGCCGCCTCGACATTGCGCAGCGCGCAGGTGTCGCCGATGCGAAGCTCCGCGATGGCGTAGACCGGCACCGTCAGCTCCCGCCCGTCGGCGAGCACACCGCGCAGTTCCTTCACATAGCGGGCCGCGTCGCGCTCCTTCAGCACGGCCAGCGTGTGCTCGTTGATGGTCATGTAGCCGGAGCCGGTATCCACCATCAGCTCGACGGCGCCGAAGCCCATGATGTCGCCGGCGACATAGAAGGTCGCCGCGGACTTTTCCTGCATCGCCACGCGAATGCGGAAGTCGTCGGCGGACGGCGCTTGCGCCATGGCAGCGGTGACGGTGAACAGTACATTCAACAGAACGAACAGGGTACAGACGCGCATCGGGTTCTCTCGGGGCAGCAGCAACGGCGGTGGTCGGCAGCACGGCCCCGCCGACGGCGCGACCGCCCGAGGTGGGCAGCCGCCGTGCGGGCATCGGGGCAGTGTCGGAGCGGCATCGGGGCGGCACCGCGACGGACCCTAGCAGGAATCAAGGTGTCGGCACAAATCCGACAGCGCCGCGAGTGCATGCCCCGAGCGCGAGCTGCGGAGAAGGCGTGGCTTCCGGCGTCGCCAGGCGGTCAGCAGGGGCGATGAGCGGGACCGGTTGCGGCGGGTCCCAGATGGGGGGTAGTGCCGGTCTAGAAATGACCGGTTACACTCCAGGTATCGAGGGCATCGAAGTCGAAATCGCTATCGAAATCGCTATCGAAATCGCCATCGAAATCGACACGGGACACGGCCTCGAAATGAGGTCCAAACCCGTTGCGATGCGGCAAGAAAAGGCTCGTGCAGAAGGACGATAAGAAAGCGCTCGCGCAGAGAATGAGAGACGCGATTTCGATACCGATTTCGACCCCCCTCTTGGCGGACTTCGGGAGGCCGGTCGGGATCGAAGATGCGCTCGACCGGGACCCGCTCGATGACGACCCGCTCCCGCACCAGTGGCGCCTCCACCGATCATGGTCTGATTTGATCGGGTCCGAGCTCTACCATGTTGCCCATGCCGGCGCCGGCGGCCTGCTGCGCCAGCACGGCGAACCGATCGAGCCCCAGATCGGACGCCACCGCGTCGTGGATCGGGCCGAACGTGAGCTTCGATACGGTTGCCGACCCCGAGAAGAAGGCGCCCAGCTCACCAAGAAAGGGCGCCACCAGAGGCCATGCCCCGCCGAACCGCCGACGGCGCCCAAAGTCGCTTGAGCAGGCGCAAGCCCACCGCTCACCGGGGCATTGCGCCCGCTGGAGCAGTCCGGAGACGAGCCAGCGCTTGATCTCCCGGGCATACTGGGGAAGCGGGTGCAGCGGATGCGCCTTGAATCTGAAGTGCAAGCCGCCGACCTTTCATGGACTTGCGCCGAGGCATGGAGGCACGGGCATGGAGGCACGCACGGGCGTGGAGGCGCGCGCTGCGCGGCGGGGATGGATGAACGACGCCGCCCGGATGCGGTTCGCGCGCGTTGCCGTGACCCGCGCCCACCACGGGAGAGAGTATCCGCCAATGTTCATAGAACACCCAAAGTCAGCGCCGGAACGCGAACAGCGGGCGAGCTTCTTTGCATCGCATCGTTGGCCGCTGGCAACGATCGTCGCGTGTGTCGCGTTGTCTGTGGCGGCCTTCACGCCGCGCTTCATCGATTATCTATCCACGGGCCGCTGGAGCCAGTCGGCCACCCCGGCCTTTCAATACGCCCCCACCGCGCTCGAGGTGCATGCATTGTTCGGGATGGCGCTGATCCCGCTCTTCTTTTTTCAGCCCGTCCTGGGGGCGATGTTGATGGGACGAGAAACCTCAGCGACCGTTCGGCTGGCGCATCGATGGCATGGCCGGTTCGTTGCGCTCGGCGCCGTCCTGCTGTCCGTCCTCGGCTTTTTCATCACCTACCGATTTGCCGCCAACTCGGACAGCGTCACGTCCATAGTCTTCATGTTCCTGGTTGCGCTGTTGGTGATCCTGTTTTTCGCGCAGGCGCTGTGGGAAGCGAGAAAAAGCCGAATCGGACGGCATCTCGACGCGCTAGTCTTTGCCATGATCTTTCTCTCGCTGCCGGCCACGGGCCGGCTGATCGAGGCGGCGATGCGGGCTGTCGGGGTCGAGAACACGCGCGCCCGCGATCTCGTGTCGATCGGCTTCGGCTGGCGGGTTGAGCTGGTCGATATCACGATCCTGATGGTCGCCGCCGTGCCGATCCTTCTCTGGGGCCTGTATGCGATCCCGCGCCGCGTCCTGCGGGCGCACCCGGCGAAACTTTGGCTCGCGGCGGCCTTCTTCGGACTGCCGCTTCTCGCCGTCGCAGCGCAGGCCGTCAAACTCTGACAAGCGCCGCGGGTCCGTCGGCCTCCGCCTGGGTCGGGCCGCAGGCGGCCGGCATCCGCAAGGAGGCCGCCGCGAGGCGCCGCGCCGCTGTCATGACCTGGAACCAAGGGCTAAGGTCCAAGGGCGAAGGCGGGCTCCCCTCGGCCTTCGGCCCTCGGCCCTCGGCCCTCGGCCCTCGTCAAGGTGTATCCTGCCGCCCACGGAGCCCGGCGGATGCCGGGATCATGCAGCCCACCGCGAGGCCCCATGAAGGTCGCCGTCATCTACAACCGAGAGTCGCAGAAGGTCATCAACCTGTTCGGCCAGCCGAACCGCGAGAAGTACGGCCTCAAGGCCATCACCCGCATCGTCAATGCGCTGAAGAAGGGCGGCCACCAGGCCATCGCGCTGGAGGGCGACAAGGACCTCATCGACAACCTGGAGGAGTTCATGCCCCGCGCGCTGAAGGGCGAGCGCCCCGGCATGGCCTTCAACCTGTCCTACGGCATCCAGGGGCAGGCGCGCTATACGCACGTGCCGGGCATCCTGGAGATGGTCGGCGTGCCCTACGTCGGCTCCGGCCCTTTGGCGCATTCGCTCGCGCTCGACAAGGTGGTCGCGAAGATGCTGTTCGCGCAGCGCGGCGTACCGACGCCGGAGTTTGCGGTGCTCGACGCCCCGGGCTTCGAGCTGCCGGACCTGGCCTTTCCGCTCATCGTGAAGCCGAAGAACGAGGCCGTGTCCTTTGGTCTTCGCATCGTCGACAACGAGCAGGAGCTGCGGGAGGCGGCGGCGGTCATTTTCGAGCAGTTCAGCCAATCGGTACTGGTGGAGCGCTACATCGACGGGCGCGAGATCAACGTCGGCCTGCTCGGCAACGGCGCCAATCTGGCGACCTTTCCGCCGGCGGAGCTGATCTTCGGCGTCGGCGGGCCGAACATCTACACCATGGAGGACAAGAAGCGCACCTCGGGCCGCGAGGTGGAGGTGCGCTGCCCGGCGGACATCGACCCGGCGCTGGCCGAGAAGGCGCGCGGCATCGCGATGAAGGCCTTCCACGTGCTCGGCTGCTACGACTGCGCGCGCGTGGACATGCGCATGGACGCCGCCGGCAACCTCTACGTGCTGGAGATCAACAGCCTGCCGAGCCTGGGCGAGCACGGCTCCTACGTGTCGGGCGCCGAGGCCGTCGGGCTCGACTTCGATGCGCTGGTGGTGCGCCTGGTGGAGGTGGCCGCCGCGCGCTATTTCGGCACGCCGAACCCGCCCGACCTGACCCGCCGGCGCGCGGAGCCCAAGCACGCGGCCTTCGCCTTCCTGACCGAGCGGCGCGACCGGCTGGAGAAGCTCCTGGAGGAGTGGACCGGCATCGGCAGCCGCTCCGATGATCCGGTGGGCATCCGACTCGCGGCGCAGCACCTCTCGGCGCAGCTCACCGAGATCGGGCTGCGGCCCGTGCGCGAGCTCACCGACGAGCGCGACATCTGGACCTGGGAGAGCCCGGCCGGGCTCGCCGGCGGCACGCTCGTCATCGGCCATCTGGACGTGCCGGTGAACCCGCAGCTCGGCATGGAGCACTTCCATCGCGACCCGGAGTGGCTCTACGGCGAGGGCATCGGCTCCTCGCGGGCGTCGCTGGCGATGCTGGAGACGGCGCTGCGGGCCGTGAAGCACGTGCGCCGGCTGAGTCGCACACGGCTCGGTGTCGCCATCTACGCCGACGAGGGCCGCGACTGCGAGGAGAGCGCGGACGTGCTCAAGCGCGCCTGCGCCGAGGCCGGCCGCGTGCTGGTGCTGAACCCGGGCAATGCGGGCGAGCGCATCGTCACGTCGCGCCGCGGCCAGCGCCGCTATCGGCTGCGGGTGGAGGGCAAGGCGCTGCGGCTCGGGCAGGTCGGGCGCAGCACCGAGGTGCTGCGGGTGCTGTACGGCAAGCTCGACGAGGTGACGGCGCTGTCCGACCGCAAGGCCCGGGTCGCCGTCTCGGTGTCCGACATCGCCACCGACGCCTACCCCATGCGCCTGCCGCACCGGGTGCGCGTCGGGCTCACGGTGTCCTACCCGGACCAGGCCGAGGCGGATGCGCTCGACCGCGCCATGCGCGGCGTGCTGCGCGGCGGTGGCGTGCACTGGGACTTGGTGCAGGTGTCGGATCGCCCGCCGATGCCGGAGCGCAAGGTCAACGCGCCGTTGGTGCAGCGGCTCAAGGACATCGCGACGGAGTGGGAGATCCCGCTCGAGACCGACTCCTCGCTGTGGCCCTCCGTGGCCGGGCTGGTGCCCGAGAACGTGCCGGTGGTCTGCGGTCTGGGGCCGGTGGCGGCGGATCTGTATACCTCCGACGAGGCCGTCTCGCGCATGAGTCTGGTGCAGCGCACGCTGCTCCTGATGCAGTGCCTGCTGGACGGCTGACGGGCGCGTGCACGGAGCAATGGCCGGCAGCGATACGGGCGCGAGCGAGCAGGGCGGGCACTTACGCCAAGACCCCGGCGACCACCGCGTCGTGCATCCGCAGCGGGTCGGTGTGTCGCGGCGGGGCATGGTCTCGACCCAGCACTACCATGCGACCAACGCGGGCGCGGAGCTGTTGACCGCCGGCGGCAATGCCGTGGACGCGGCCGTCGCCGCGGCCTTTGCGCTCTGCGTCGTCGAGCCCGCCGCCTGCGGCATCGGCGGCCAGACCATGCTGTTGCTGCACCTCGCCGCCGATGGCCGCAAGTTCTGCCTGGACGGCGCCAGCCGCGCGCCCAACCGCACGCCGCCCGGCGAGCTCGGCCGCGGGGCGCGGCTGCGCGGCCACCGCGCGACAACGGTGCCGAGCACGCCCGCCGTGCTCGCCCACGCGCTGAAGCACTATGGCACGCGCTCGCTGGCCGAGGTGCTGGCGCCGGCGATTCGCCTCGCCGAGCACGGCTATCGCATCTCGCCGCTGCAGCACCACCTGGCGCGCCGCGAGCTCAAGTACCTGAAGAAGCACTCCGCCGGCGCGATCCTGCTGAAGGACGGCAAGGCGCCTTATCCCATCGGCGCGCGCTTCCGCCAGCCGGCGCTGGCGCGCACCCTCGCGCGCATGGCCGAGGCGGGCGTCGAGGACTTCTACCAAGGCGACATCGCCCGCGCCATCCACGCGGACATGGTCGCCAACGACGGCCTGCTGCGCGACGACGACCTCGCCCGCATCCCCTGGCCGACGGAGCGTCGACCGCTCGCGACCCACTTCGCGCACAAGCGGGTGTTCACCTGCCCGCCGCCGGGTGCCGGGCGCACGCTGGTCGAGGCCTTGAACCTGCTTGCGCAGTTTCCGGAGGCCGCGCGCGACCCGGACAACCCGCGCGGGGCGCTGCTGCTTGCGCACGTCATCCGCCGGGCCAACCTCGACCGTGCCGACCGCCCGGAGGACCCGGCGCTGTTCGCCCAAGAGCTGGAGCTCGGCGAGGACATCACGCATCTGGACTACGCCAAGCGCGTCGCCCGGCGCATCAAGGCGCGGCTCCTGCGCGGCGAGGCCCGCGCCGCCGCCGCCGATGCCATGCGCGGCGAGACGACCCATCTGTCGGTCATGGACGCCGCCGGCAACGTCGTCGCCCTGACCCAGTCCATCGAGCGGGTGTTCGGCTCCTTCACCGTCTGCCCGACGCTCGGCTTCATCTACAACAACTACATGAGCGCCTTCGAGTACGAGGACATGGCCCATCCGTACTACCTGCGGCCGAACGCGGTGCCCTGGGCCTCGGTGGCGCCGACCATCGTGTTTCGCGGGAATCGGCCCTGGCTCGCCATCGGCTCGCCGGGGTCCGAGCGCATCGTCTCGGCGATTCTTCAGGTGCTGCTGCGCCTGGAGCGCGGCGCCGCGCCGCTCGATGCCGTGGAGGCGCCGCGGCTGCATTGCAGCGTCGACGGCAAGGTGGCGCTGGAGGCCGCGCGCATGCGCGACGACATCCCGCTGCTGCTGGCCCGGCACGGGTTCGACATCGACCCGCGCGATCCGTACTCCTTCTACCTCGGCTGCGTGCAGCTCGTGCTGCGCGAGAACGACGACTTCATCGGCGTCGCCGACCCGCGTCGCGACGGCTCCGCCAGGGGGCCGGCGGATTGACGACCGACGCTCGCCCGGGGCCGTTGCCGCTGTTGATCTCGGTGCCGCATGCGGGGCTCGCGCTGCCGCAGGAGGTCGCCGCGCTGAACCTGCTGACACCCGCGCAGATCGCCCGCGACGGCGACGAGGGCGCCGCGGCCATCTACGCGGCGCTGGCCCCGCATGTCGCCCACTATGTCAGCGCCGAGGTCGGCCGCGCCTTCGTGGACATGAACCGCGCCGAGGACGACCTCGGCAAGGACGGCGTCGTGAAGACCCACACCTGCTGCAACGAGCCCGTGTATCGCGCGCCCTTGCCCGCGGAGACCATCGAGGCGCTGCTTGCGCGCTGGCACCGGCCGTATCACGAGAAGCTGAGCGCGCTCGCCGGCAGCGACGTCGTGCTCGGCGTGGACTGCCACACCATGGCCGCGACGGGGCCGCCGATCGGGCCGGATGTCGGCAAGCCGCGCCCGGAGGTCTGCATCGGCGACGGCGACGGCACCTGTCCGCGGGACTGGGCCGACGGGCTCCTGGCCTGTTTTCAGCGGCATTTCAGCGGCCCGGTGCTGCTGAACCAGCCGTTTTCCGGCGGCCACATCGTCCGCGCCCACGCGGCCGAGCTGCCCTGGGTCATGATCGAGCTCAGCCGCGCGCCCTTCGCGAGCGACGCAGAGAAGGGCAGGCGGGTGCTGGCGGCTTTGACGGATTGGCTCGGGAAGGGGAAAGTGGCTAGTGGCTAGTGCTTCGCTGCCAAAATCCCGAGACCGTGGTTTCATCGTTGTCGTTATCGTTGTCGTGATCGTAATCGAACGTGCGCGGTGTTGACGGGC
>NZ_JABX01000060.1 GCF_001469165.1 Thiohalocapsa sp. ML1
TTGCAAGACCTGACCTGATCCCTGACCCTCGACCGCCGACTGGTGATCGTGCCGCCTTCGTGAGGCTCTTTGCCGGACCGGCGGAACCTCTCGCCGCGGCTGTGCAACCTGCTCGCTGATCTCTTTCGATTCCGGAGAAGCACATGTCTACCGTCTTCAGCAAAGAAGATGCGCACCAACTGGTCGAGCAGCTTCCCGCCGGTGCAACCTGGGAAGACCTGATGCGGGAGATTTACGTGCGTGCCGCCATCGAGAAGGGGCTTGAGGACAGCCGGTTTGGGCGAACCAAAGACGTTGCGGAAATCAGAAGGAAATATGATCTGCCCGAATGAAGGTCCATTGGACGGAGTCGGCAGAGGCGCATCTCGACGCGATCTACGCCTACATTGCGCAAAATTCCCAAACCTATGCCCTGCGGATGGTGGACCGCATCACCCAGCGATCACAACAGATCGCGGCGTTCCCTCTGTCAGGGCGGCGCGTGCCCGAATACGATATCGACCAGATACGGGAAGTGTTCTGCGGCCCGTACCGGTTGATCTACCACATCAGATCCGATCAGATCGACGTCCTCGCCGTGGTCCACGGCGCGCAGAACGCGCTCCGTGAGGACAAGGCTGAGGACAACGCCTAGGGAAACGCCAAAGTATTCCGAATAAAGTATTCCGAATAAAGTATTCCGAATAAAGTATTCCGAATTCCGGGGACAGTGCGGCCTGGCAAGGCCGCGTGATCTAGAAAGCACGGAGGTCTGCCGGCATCCTCCGTTCCCTGACCCTGTCCTACGAGCACGAAACTAGTCCATTGCGGAGCCCGCGACAACCGCCCGGCAGAGCATCGACGCCTTCTGGACATGGTTTTTGACGCCGATCAAGAAACGGCGCGCACGGGAGAAGGCGCAGCGCTGGTGTGTGCCGTGCGCGGAGGGGTTTGCGAAGGCGATGCAGCCGCGACGGCTGGCGGAGCGGACGCCCGCGGACATCGACGGATACCCCGCCGCGCAAGGAATCAGGGCAGTCAAATCTCACAGGTAACGCGAGAACATCCACCGCCACACCGAGACGGGCTCGCGCCCGCCGAGTGCGAGCGCACGCGGATGGGACCAGCCCGAGTTGTCGCCAACCCTCCGACACGGCGCTATGCTTCGACGCCATGGACAGCATCGCCTCGCCCCACGACACCTTCTTCCGCGAGAGCTTCACCCGCAGTGAGGTCGCCCGCGACTTCCTGTGCTGCCAGCTCCCGGCGGCGCTGCTCGCCGAGTTGGACCTGACGACGCTGACGATCGGCAAGGACAGCTACGTCGCAAGCGACCTGCGCACGGCCTACTCGGACCTAGCCTATCGCGTCGCCTACCGCGGCGAGGCCCTCAACGTCTACCTGCTGTTCGAGCACAAAAGCTGGGCGGAGCACTGGACGGCGCTCCAGCTCCTGCGCTACATCGCCGCCGAGGGCGAGCAGTACCGAAAACAGCATCCCAAGAGCCGCCATCTGCCGCCGGTCATCTACCACGGCGAGCGGCCCTGGCAGGCACCGACAGCCTTCCAAGACCTAGTCAAGCCGCTGCCGGACAGCCTGGTGCCCTTCGTGCCGAGCTTCGGCTACCAGTTGGTGGATCTGTCCGGCCCCACCAACGCCGAGATCAAGGGCCGGGTACTGACGCGGCTGGTGCAGTTGGCCATGCGCTGGGTCTTGGACGCCCAGCCGGTGGAGCGGCTGCGCGAGCTGCTGGCGCTGATCGATCAGATCGAAGACCGCGACACCGCCGTGGAAGTGTTGGAATCCCTGCTGCGCTACTTCGTCCAAGGTACAGAGCGGGTCGACGAGCCGACCGTGCGGATCTTGCTGCAACAGACCTCCACCGGAGAACCGATCATGCAGACCTTCATCGACCGCTACATCGAGCAAGGCATCAATCAGGGCCAACGCTTAGGCGAGGCAACCGCCCTGCTGCGCCAGATCGAGCGCAAGTTCGGCCCGCCGAGCGACAGCGTGCGCGAGCGCGTGCTCGCCGCCGACAGCGACACCCTGCTGGAGTGGCTCGACCGCATCCTCGTCGCGGAGTCGGTGGAGGCGGTGCTGCACTGACGGCGGCGCGGCACTTGGCGTGCTGAGCAGCGTCACCCGCGCGCGTCTCGCACGTCTGCGCAAGCTGCCGGCGCTGATCGAGCAGATCGAAGAGCGCGACACCGCAGTTGAAGTGCTGGAATCCCTGCTGCGCTACTTCGTCCAAAGTACGCAGCGCGTCGACGAGCCCACCGTCCGCAAACTGCTGCAACAGACCTCGCTGCAACAGACCTCCACCGGAGAAGCGATCATGCAAACCTTCATCGACCGCTACATCGAGCAAGGCATCAACCAGGGCCAACGCCTCGGCGAGACCACCGCCCTGCTGCGCCAGATCGAGCGCAAGTTCGGCCCGCCCTTTTGACAACGCCTATCCGTCCGGGACAAGTTACATAGCCGGCAGGGCCGGATCGCCCCCACGTGCTTCTGAATCGACCGAGGCCCCGGAAAAAAGCGAGTCTTACGCTGACATGAAGCGTATAAACTGGGATCCCGACAAGAATCGCAAATTGATTGAGGAGCGAGGCATTTCTTTTGAGGATGTCGTGTATTGCTTGCATTCTGGCGGTCTTTTGGACGACGCGATGCACCCAAATACGGAGAAATACCCGCATCAGCGCGTGCTGGTTGTCGCCATAGAAGAGTATGTCTACCTTGTTCCGTATGTAGAGGATGACCAAGAGATTTTCCTGAAAACGGTGATCCCGAGCCGAAAAGCAACCAAGCAGTATCTTGGAGGTAACAAATGATATCCCCCCAGCTCGACAAAGAAGAGGAAGAATTGCTGGCTGCGTATGAATCGGGTCAATTTCGCTCAGACATGAGCCCAGCGCGCAAGAAGCTTCTTGAGGACGCGGCGGCCACTGCATTTCAACAGCAAAAAGAAGTAAATGTCAGCATTTCAGAGCGTGACTTTTATGCGCTGCAAAGAAAGGCGCTAGAAGCTGGAATACCATACGAAACATTGGTGGTCAGCATACTTCATAAATTCGCTTCCGGTAGTTTGTACGACGCCGCGGCTAACAAGGCAAATCCAGCCGACACTCATACCGCGCGCGGCTGAATTTGCGTCGTAGTACCAAGAGATTCGACGCAGCCGCCGTAGATGTCGGAGCTGACGCCCGCGGACCCCGACGGCTACCTCGCCGCGCAGGGCCGCAACACCGGGCTTAGGCCCTGGCAGTTCGTGCAGTGGGACCAGCCCGAGTTGTCGCCAACCCTCCGACACCGAGAAAGGGGTCAGAGCCGAATGGCGCTAATTTAAGAGCCGACTATTAAGACTCAGTAACTTATAGTCCTCCTGCGTCGCGAAATCGCGAAATTGCAGGACGCTCAGGGAGCGGAATCGGGCGGAACCCCTGCCGGGGGCGGCCTGCCGCTAGAGTTTCCTACCCCGCAAGCATCTGGGCCGAGGGCCAAGGGAGCCATCCTCGGCCCTTGGCCCTTGGCCCTTGGTTCACCTACGCGACGACCGGATTGCGAAGATCATCTTTGGCCGAGGCGAGAGCAAGGGCAGGGCCGACGGCACGGCCGACGGCAAGGCCGAGGGCAAGGCCGACTCTCTGGAGCGCCTCCTGCGCCACCGCTTCGGCCCCTTGCCCGACTGGGCGTCGGCGCGTATCGCCGCCGCCAAGCTGTCACAGCTCGACGCTTGGCTGGACGCGGTCCTCGACGTCGACGGCGTCGAAGAGCTGCTCGGCCCGGCACCCTAGGCCGCCTGCGGCCGAGCCGCGATCGGCACGGCGTCTGGTTGCACCCTCGGCGTCGCAAGCCCTGGGCGCCGTCCTCGCCTCAGCGCACCGGGGCGCAGAGCGCCCTTCGAGGCGCGACACCGCTGGAGCGGTGTCGCGAGCGCGCGTGAAAAACCCGGTCCCGTCATTCCCAAGGCAAGGCACCATCGGCTGGTGCACTGCCGCGGAGATGTCGGGATCGCTGCCCGCGTTCACTCACCGTGTTGCCCCGCGTCGGCCGGGAGGCCGACACTCCCGGCCGGCCGCGAGCATGGACGGCGGGCCTACGTCAATCGGCCTCGCCAAGGAGCCCGGGATCGAGCCGATCTTTCGGTCGGCCGGTCGCGCGTTTGTTGGCAATGAGCTCCGCGCGCCCGAGCACCGGGATGGTCAGGTCACCGAGCTGCACGTCCAGGCGGCCCGCACCGGCGGCTGCGTCGTCCATGCCGTCGACGGACGTGAGGACGTCGATGCGCCGCGGGGGAGGCCGATCTCATTAACCAGTCCCGGCGCAGAGAGATCAGCCTCGCTCAGGCGATGGGTTTCGATGGGGGCACCGAACCAGCGGAGCGCGGCGAGCACGCGCATCGCGTTCTCGGGCGTCGGCTCGACCAGGATGTCGCAGTCACCCGTGGCACGCGGAATGCCGTGCGCCGCCAGCGCGTGGGCACCAACGACGATGAAGTCGGCCACGCAGTATGCAGGGCCTCGATCATGTCCCGGAAATCGACGTTGAATCCGGGCGCTTCAGTCATCGTCATCCTCTGCGGGCCGTTGCTTGATCCCGGCGGCAGGCGTCGGCCGGACTACCCGTCCGGGTGCCGCCGTGCGCGGATAGTCCGGCCAGGGCCGACCGGTGAGCGCCCAAGCGTCCAAGGTCAGCCGCCAGAGCATCGCGATGCGTTCCGCCGCCGTTGTGCTGGCACTGAGGTCTTCGCCGGACTCCTCGCCCAGCCTGTGTCGCCGCACAAGCCACGCGCGGCGGGCGGCGGCGCGAGCGGAGCGGTCAGTGATGTGGTCCGTTGTGGTCCGGCGGCAGTGGGGGCTTTGGGGTCCGCATTGCGCTGAAGGCGTTGACGGTCGGCCAAGCGACTCTGGTCGCTTGCTTCTCTAAGCGCTGCCGGCCGCGCTGCCGTCGGCTCCCTGCACCAGCGCCAGCATGTCGGCATAGCTCAGGCGGCTGCTGTCGTCGGTGCCTTCCAGCAGGGCGTCGGCGAGGTCGCGCTTGCTGGCGTGCAGCCTCAGGATGCGCTCTTCGATGGTGTCCTTGGCCACCAGGCGATACACGGTCACCGGCCGCTCCTGGCCGATGCGATGGGCGCGGCCGGAGGCCTGATCTTCCACGGCGGGGTTCCACCAGGGGTCCATGTGGATCACGTAGTCCGCGGCGGTGAGGTTGAGCCCGGCGCCGCCGGCGCGCAGGCTGATCAGGAACAGCTCGCCGCTGCCGGCCTGGAAGGCGTTGATGGCGGCGCGCCGCTGCGGCTCCGGGGTGCTGCCGTCGAGGTATTGGTAGGCGATGCCGCGGGCGTCCAGGTGCTCGCGGATGAGCTTCAAATGGTCCACGAACTGGCTGAACACCAGGGCTTTGTGGCGGTTGTCGATGAGCTCATCGACGATGTCCGCAAAGGCGTCGAGCTTGCTGCTCGGCAAGGGGCTGTCCGGCAGCGCGAGGCGCGGATGGCAGCAGGCGCGGCGCAGGCGCATGATCTCGGCGAGCAACTGCATGCGCTGCTGGCCCGGGTTGGCGGTGGCCCGGGCGTCTTCGAGGCGCGCGACGGCGTCGCGGCGCACGGCCTCGTACAGGGCCGTCTCGCCGTCGCTCAGCTCCAGCGACAGCGTGATCTCGGTGCGCGGCGGCAGCTCGCTCAGCACCTCGCTCTTGAGGCGCCGCAGAATAAACGGGCGCAGCAGTTGGCGCAGGCGCGCCCGGGCGCCCTGGTCCTGATGCAGCTCGATGGGGTTGGCGAAGCGGGCGTTGAAGGCCTCCAGCGAGCCGAGCAGGCCGGGGTTGATGAAGCGGAACAGGTTCCACAGCTCGCCCAAGTGGTTCTCGATGGGCGTGCCGGTGGTGATCAGCCGAAACGCCCCTTGCAGTTGCATGATGGCCCGGGAGCGCTTGGTGAGGGCGTTCTTGAAAGCCTGCGCCTCGTCGGCGACGATGGTCTGCCAGTGCACGCCGGCCAGGCGCTCGGCCTCGCTTTGCAGCAGGCCGTAGCTGGCGACAATCAGATCAAAGGGGCCGGCCTGCTCCAGCAGCGCGGCGCGGTCGCCGGGGCCGAAGCGCAGCGGGCGAAGGGTCGGTGCGAAGCGCGCGGCCTCCTCCAGCCAGTTGCCGCAGACGGAGGTCGGCGCCAGCACCAAGGTCGGTCCGTCCGGGGCGCGGGACAGGATCAGCGCCAGCGCCTGCACGGTCTTGCCGAGACCCATGTCGTCGGCCAGGCAGGCGCCGGCCCCCCAATGCGCGAGGCGCGCGAGCCAGCGATAGCCTTCGAGCTGATAGTCGCGCAGCTCCACTTGCAGCGTGGACGGCACCCGCGGCTCCAGCTCGCGCACCTCGGCCAAGCGCGCCAGCAGCGCGTCCCAGTCCGGCGACTCGGCGAGCTCCATGCCGTCGATGAGCTCGGCGATGGCGGGCGCGGCGAGCGGATGGAAGCGGCCGCGATCGGTGAGGGCCTGCAGCCCGTCCAGGCGCCGGCGCAGTGCATTGCTCAGGCTCAAGTACTCGCGCTCGCCCAGGCGCACGAAGCGGCCCTTGGACTCGGCCGCCAGGGCCAGCAGCTCGCGCAGCGCCAGCACGCGGCCGTCGTCCAGGTGCAGGGCGCCGCCGAGCTCCAGCCAATCCTGCTTGCGCTGCACGCCGGCGCGCAGTTGGCCAACCCCGGCCTCGCTGCTTAGCGCCACGCGCTTGCCCCGGGGCCAGTCCAGCACCACGGCATCGCCCTGCGCGTGGAGCTGCTCCAGCGCGGCCAGGGCTGCCTCCGGGTCGTCGAGCTGCCAACTGCTCCAGGTGCCGTGCTGGTCGGCGACCATGGACTCGGCGCCGGCCAAGGCCGGACAGCCCGCGAGCAGGTCCTGCACCGCCTTGCGCTCGGCCTTGAGCTTGCGCGTGCAGCGCACCGGGCGGCCGTTGAGCTCGGTCAACAGCGTCGCACTGCCCTCCCCCGGGCGCAGTTGCGGGCCGGCGTCGCCGAACGGGTGCACGAACAGCTCCAGGCTCAGCCCTGGGCCCTGGCCGATCGGGGTCAGATGCAGGTGCGGGCGGGGGTCGGCGGCCACCTCCTCGGCCGCGTCGAAGTCACCGCCGCCGATGTCGGAATGCACGGTCAGCATCGGCGCCACCGCGGCCAGCGCCGCCAGCAGCCGCTGCTCGCCGCCCTTGGGCACGACGAGGCCGTCGTGACCCAGGATGGTGCCGATCTGCCGGTGCGCGGCGTCGAACCGGACCAAGCGCACGCGCTGCGCCGTCTCCTGCACCGGCACCAGGTTGCGGCCCTCGGCAGGAAAGGGCTCGATGCGCACCAGGATGTCCCGGCTGCGCTTCACCACCGTCAGCGTCGGCTCGCCCGGGATCAGCTCCAGCGGGGCGGCGTCGTCCAGGTCGCCGAGCAGCAGCGGATGGCCGCTCGCGGCGAGCAGGGCACAGTCGGGGTCCAGCAGGTAGACCCAGCCCGAGCTACTGTGGAAATAGTGCGCCTCCCGCTCGCGGACGATGCAGGCGCAAATGGCCCGGTCCTGCGGGGTCAGGTGGGGCATCTGCTCGGCCTCCGTAGCCAGGCGCTGCAACGCCACCGGACGGCCACGGGTCCAGCCGCCGCCCTTGGTGCGCTTCTGCTCGCGCGGCTCCAGGGTGGCGAAGTTGCCGTGCATGACCAACAGCCAGGCCAGGCGCACACTGCCCTCCGGCCGGTCGTCCTTGCCGGTGTCCGGGGCGAGGCGCGCGAGCGCCTCCAGCGCCAGCTCCCAGGTCGATTTCGGGCTCAGCAGACCGGTCAGCGTCCCGAGGCCGGGTGCTGCCGGCTCCATGCTCGGCAGCTTGCCCTTGTAGCCCTGGGCGTCGAGCAGGGCAAGCGCCTCGGCGACGTACCAACGCTCGCCGTTCGCGGCAGCGTCGCGCACGTGTCTGGCCAGGGCCGGCAGCGTGTCTGCGTCCTGGGGCTCACCGAGCCAGTGCAGCGTCAGCGCCTGGAACAGCACCGACATCGGCTTGCGCGGGCCGAGTGGGTAATGCAGGGAATAGCATTCCTCGCGCTTGCGCTGGCTGGCCATGATGCCGGCCAAATCGCCGATGATGCGAAACACGAACTCGACACGGTCGGTGACCGGGGCGCGCAGGCAGACCTTCACCTGCTGCTGCACCCGCGTGAAATCGTCCGGCTCGCCGCGGCGCAGCAGCGCCAGCAGGTAGAGCGCACCCGGGAGGCCCGGGAGGTAGATGTTGCGCTTACGGGTGCGCTTGCGCAGGAGCGCCATCGCCTCATCGTAGCGGGCGATGGCGCCGGCGTAGTCGCCGCGCAGGAAGCACAGCCAGCCCGCAAGCACCAGCGCCTCGATGCCATCGCGCTCGGCAAGCAGCGCCGCAAGCGCCGCGTCGTCCAGCGCCAGCAGCTCCAGCGCGGCATCCGGATCGTCCTGCAGCGCGCGCTCCACGGCGTCGGCCGGGGTCATGGCGTCAGCTCCGGCAGCACGAAGCCGAGCTTGCCCAGTCCCTTGCGGAAGGCCGCAAGCTTCTTGTCCGGCACGCACAACTGGCGTTCGCCGGCGCGGATGCAATGCGCGGCGGTGGCCGGGTCGGTGCTCAACAAAATCGCCAGGCCGGCGTCGCGGCACTGGATCAGCCGCGCCGCGCCGGCGTCGGTCACCGCCGTGGCGCGCTGCTCGACGCCGTCGAGCAGCTCGCTCAGCTCGGCCGGCAGATCGCCCTCCGCGGAAGACGCCAGAAATTCGCGGATGCGGCCGCGCTCGTCGGCGTCGGCACCGCGGGCGAGGATCGCGTCGGCGTTCAGGCCCCATCGATCGGCGGCGAGCGGCGTGGCGATTTGCTCCAACTGCAACTGCTCGGCGGGCATGGCAGGGCGCAGCAGCACCAGGCTCAGATCGGCCCCGGCCCGGAACAGCGGCGGCCGCTCGACCCGCTGCGGCGTGTAGGTCGCGCAGAGGCCCAGACAATAGGCGCCCAGCGCGTTGAGACGCAGGTAGCGCAGGCCGTCGTAGCGGCTCAGAAACTCGAGCTCGTCGGCGCCCCAGCGCCCGGCGTAGTCCGGCCGCGCCCCGTACGGCAGGGTGTAGGCGACGTCGATCATGCCGAGTGTGGCCAGGTATTCGAACAGGTAGGCCAGCGTATAGCGCGCCTCCAGCAGCTCGAAGTCGGAACCGCCGTCGTAGCCCAGGCTGCCGTAGTTGGCGTCGACGAGATAGAGCTTCCACGGGTTCCCGGCCACGTCGAAGCGGAACCCTTCGACCTTCATCTGCCGGAACAGGTCGTCGACGGACAGCCATTTGCCCACCGGGCAACAGGCCTTCAGCGCGGCATCGATGACCAGGCGGCGGTTCTCCGGCGCGGAGAGGCCCACGCCCTTGCTGGTCTGCCCCTTGATCAGGTCCACGCGGCGCAGCTCGTCCGGTTGCCCCTTGACCAGCCAGCGTTCGTGCAGATCGCCGACCACCTCGTGCACGGGCTGCGCCAAGGCCTTCTTGCCCTTGGGCGTCAGCGCGAGCCGGCTGCCGTCGATCTTGGCGAGCCCACCGGCCTGCAGCAGCAGCGGCCAGGCGAAGGGGCGGATGGGGCGGATCGACCCGCCGCCCCAACGGGGCACGTCCTCGTCGTCCGCCGTGGCGTACCAGTCGCCATCCAGCAGCAGCGCCTCGATACGGCGCGCCCCGGCGGTGCTGACGATGCCGGTCTTGGCCCCCACGGCAACACCGCCCTGCGCCACCAGCCGCAGCAGCGCGGGCAGCTCCTGCCGCACGCTATCCTCGGTGGCGACGCGCCGCAGCGGCTCGGGCTCGTCGTCCTCGGCGTTGATGACGGTGTCCGGCAGCTCATCGTCGTCGAGGGTGGCGATGGTCATCGGCGCCGGCGCCGGCAGCAACGACGCCAGTCGGGCGGCAAGGTCGTGCGGGATCGAACCGTTGTAGAAGAGCACGCTCAGCGCGCTGGGCGCCGGCTTCGACCTGCCGGAGTAGTAGTCGAAGGGCGAGCGGATGAAGAAGTCCGGCACCGTCCCGTATTTGGCCTTGAAGGCGGCGGCGCGGAAAACGCCGGCCCAGTTGTGCACGGACTCGGCCACGGCGTGGCGGTCCAGCTCCGAGAGCTGCCCCACCAGGGGGCGGAGCGCATCGGACAGCAGGCAACCGCCGATGGCGGCCACGATCTGGTCCTTGCGGGTAGGACGGCTGGCGACCGGGAGCCGTGCGAGTCGCTGCTTCAATTCGTTGACGGTCAGGCCGTCGAGGGTATCTTTCAGGGTCATGGGAGATCCTGGATCAGGACAGCCAAAGTGGGTCGATGCGCTGCGCGCACCCGGCGATCAAATGCGGATCGACACCCCGCAGCCCCCGACGAGGCCGGGCGCCGGCATGCGGGGGACTCGGCAGGGGCGATCAGGCCGGCATGCTAGTCCGCGTTGCGTTTCGACGCAAAGCGGACAGCTTATCCTGCCTTGGTGGGCCGGCGCCCCCCGAAGGCCCAGCGCCGCGACTTGATTGATCCCGACGGCTTGCCCGACGGGGCATCAGGCCTTAGTGTACACACAGCACTTCGGAACGCCAACGCGCGGACCGCTGCTCCTCAGAGATTCACGGCATAGGGAACCAAACGATGAGCGACACCCTGCAACGCATCAAAGCCCGCAAAGACGCCGCCCTGGCGACGAAGCAAACCGAGGCGGAGCGACGTGCCGAGTCCGTGCGGCGACGCGCGGAGGCTGCGGCACCGCTGTTCTCGGCACTCAAGGACGTGGAAGGCGAGCTGGTGAAGGTGACCGTGCTGCGGCAAATCTGGCCGGAGGACTTCCACAATCGCGACGACAAGGCCCGGGTGCTGCTGGAGGCCTATGTCGGCGACCCGGCGGCGCCCTGCGGCGTGCGCCTGCACGTGCCGGGCGGGCACCGGCGCTTCGAGGTCGAGGAGCTGCCCGATGGCACGCTGACCTATGTCGGCGTGCGCGAGACCCTGGGCGGTCGCCCGCATGTGGCCTCTTACACGGACAGGGAGCAGTGGCTCGACGCCTTCTACAACACGATGGCGTCGTTGCTGGAGATCTGAGCCGGCCAACCGTCGCTGACGGAGCGGGGTCGCCGGGCTGTCGTCGCTGGTCACAGGCGGCGCAGTCGCGACTTCCGGCCTATGCAGCTCGTGGCCCTCGGCCCCCTCAGCCCTCGGCCCTCAGCCCTCAGCCCTCAAATCAGTACATCTCCGTCCGAAACCGCCGCTCCGGCCCCGGCAGCCGCTCGATGGCGCCGCTGCGCAGCGGAAAGCGGTCGGCGGCGCGGTCGGCCCAGTACAGCCGCAGGGATTCGCCGATCACCGGGAAGGCGATCTCGTCCCAGGGGATCTCGTGCTCGCGCAGCAGCGCCACCTCCAGGCTCTCCGTGCCGGGGCCGACGTCCAGGTCTTGCAGCTCGGCGCGAAACAGCATGTATACCTGGCTGATGTGCGGCAGGTTGAACAGCGCATAGAGGGCGCCGATGCGCACGCGGGCGCTCGCCTCCTCCAGGGTCTCCCGGGCGGCGCCCTGCTGGACGGTCTCGCCGTTCTCCATGAAGCCCGCGGGCAGGGTCCAGAGCCCATAGCGCGGCTCGATGGCCCGGCGGCAGAGCAGGATGCGGTCTTCCCACTCGGGGATGCAGCCGACGACGATCTTCGGGTTCTGGTAGTGCACCACCCCGCAGGCGTCGCAGACATGCCGCGGCAGGTTGTCGCCCTCCGGCACCCGCAGGCTCACGGCCTCGCCGCAGTGGCTGCAGAAGTTCATGATGTTGTCGTCTCCGGCTGGTTCCCGCGATCGACGATGGTCGCAGATACGTCATCGAATGGACATGCAGCGCGCTGCACACGGCCGTAACATGGGGGCCGACGGCCGGAGCGGCCAGTACCGGGGCCGCAAGCGTGTGCGCAGCGCCGCCCGCGGTCACTGCCGCCCGCCCGGCGCACCATCCCACTGCATCACCCCGGGGAGACCGATGGCCGCTCGCAGCTACAGCACTCAACCCGGTACTTGGGACACGACGGGCGCCCATTTCGTCGACGGCGGCGTCAATTTCTGCTGTTTTTCGCGTAGTGCAACGGCGGTGGAGCTGCTGCTGTTCGATGGGCCGGCGAGCGCCGAGCCCTTCCAGCTCATTCAGCTCGACCCGCGCGCGCACAAGACCTTTTTCTTCTGGCACGTGCTGGTCGAGGACCTGCCGGACGGCATCTGCTACGGCTGGCGCATGGACGGGCCGAACGCCACGGCCGAGACCGGCACCCGCTTCGACCGCGACAAGCTCTTGCTCGACCCCTGGTGCAGGAGCGTCGACGACCGGCTCTGGGACCGCGCCGCCGCGTGCCGGCCGGGGAGCAACCTGGCGCAGGCGATGCGCTCGCAACTGGTGCGCGACAGCTACGACTGGGAGGGCGATCTGCACCTGCACGTGCCGCTCACCGAGGCCGTGATCTACGAGATGCACGTCGGCGGCTTCACGCGACATCCGTCCGCGGATACGCCGCACCCGGGCACCTTCCGCGCCGTCATCGAGAAGATCCCGTACCTGCAGGACCTCGGCATCACGCACGTGGAGCTGCTGCCGGTGATGGCCTTCGACGTGCAGGACGTACCGCCGAACACGGCTGCGCTCGGGCTCGAGAACTTCTGGGGCTACAGCACCCATAGCTTCTTTGCGCCGCACCCGCACTACGCCTGCGAGCCCGCAGGGGCGCGGGATGAATTCCGCGATATGGTCAAGGCCCTGCACCGGGCCGGCATCGGCGTGATCCTGGACGTGGTCTACAACCACACCGCCGAGGGCGGCGCGGACGGCCCCGTAATCTCGTTCAAAGGCATGGGCAACGAGGTCTTCTACCACCTGGACTTCGCGGACAAGAGCCGCTATCGCGACTACACCGGCTGCGGCAACACGGTCAACTGCAACCACCCGATGGTGACCCGCTACCTCATTGCGAGCCTGCACTACTGGGCGCACGACATGCACGTGGACGGCTTCCGCTTCGACCTCGCAAGCGCGATGGCCCGCGGCGAGGACGGCGAGCCGGAGCACCACGCGCCGGTGCTCTGGTCCATCGAGCTGTCGCCGGAGCTCGGCCGCGCGCACATCATCGCCGAGGCCTGGGACGCCGCCGGGCTCTACCAGGTGGGCGACTTCCCGGGGTTCCGCTGGGCGGAGTGGAACGGCCACTACCGCGACGTGATGCGCGCCTTCGTGCGCGGCGACCCCGGGCTGATCCAGCACGTGGCAACCCGCCTCGCCGGCTCCAGCGACCTCTACGAGGCGCGCGGGCGGCTGCCGGCCAACTCCATCAACTTCATTACCTGCCACGACGGCTTCACGCTGCACGATCTCGTCGCCTACAACGAGAAGCACAACGAGGCCAACGGCGAGGACAACCGCGACGGCCACAACCACAACCTGAGCTGGAACTGCGGCGTCGAGGGTCCGACGGATGACCACGAGATCAACGCCCTGCGCCGCCGCCAAGCCAAGAACCTCGTCGCCATGCTGCTGCTGAGCCAGGGCGTGCCGATGCTCTTGGCCGGGGATGAGATCCTGCGCAGCAAGCAGGGCAACAACAACACCTACTGCCAGAACAACGAGTTGTCGTGGATTGATTGGCGCCTGGTGGACGACAACCGCGACATGCTCGACTTCACCCGCGCCATGATCGCGTTTCGCAAGCGGCATCCAACGCTGCGTCGTCGGCGGTTTCTGACGGGCAAGCCGGAGCGCCCCGGCGCCCCACCGGACATCAGTTGGCACGGCGTGGAGCTCGACGAGCCGGGCTGGGACGACGGCGACTGCCGCACGCTGGCCTTCATGCTCGCGGGCTTGAATGACGGCGAGCCCCACCTGCACGTCATGCTCAACATGTCGGAAGACGCGCTCGACTTCGCGCTGCCGCCGCTGGACGGGCGCCGCTGGCAGCGCGCCGTCGACACGGACGAGCCCCCCTCCGTGTGGTGCCCGGAGCAGCAACATGCGCTGAGCACCGCCCGCTGCCGGGTCGGCGCGCGCAGCGTCGTCGTGCTGGAGGGGCGCTGACGGCGGCGGGCCGCCGCGCCTCTCGCGCTGGTGCGCGCCGGGCCGGCCGCTCACCAGCGACCCACGCGCATGGGTCCCAACTCGACCCCAAACCCGACCAATCCACCCGGAAAGAGGAGCAACCAGATGCAACTCGGCATGATCGGCCTCGGGCGCATGGGCGCCAACATGGTCCAGCGGCTCATGGCCGCCGGGCACGACTGCGTCGTCTTCGACATGAACCCGGATGCCGTGCAGGCGCTGGTGCAGGACGGGGCCACCGGCGCCGACAGCGTGGCCGACCTCTGCGCCAAGCTGAGCGCCCCGCGCGCCGTGTGGATCATGGTGCCGGCGGCGGTGGTGGACCGGGTCATCGCAGATCTGCGCCCGCACCTGCAAGCGGACGACACCATCATCGACGGCGGCAACTCCAACTATCAGGAGGACATTCGGCACCAGAAGGCGCTGCGCGACGCCGGCATTCACTTTCTGGACTGCGGCACCTCCGGCGGCGTCTGGGGCCGCGAGCGCGGCTACTGCCTGATGATCGGGGGCGACACCGACGCGGTGCAGCGCCTGGACCCGATCTTTAAGGCGCTCGCCCCCGGCATGGGCGACATCGAGCGCACCCACGGGCGCAGCGGCGAGCCCGGTACCGCCGAGCAGGGCTACCTGCACTGCGGCCCGAGCGGCGCCGGGCACTTCGTGAAGATGGTGCACAACGGCATCGAGTACGCGCTGATGGCGTCCTACGCCGAGGGGCTCAACCTCCTCAAGCACGCCGGCATCGGTCGCGAGGACCAGGTCGCCGACGCCGAGACCGCCCCGCTCGCGAACCCCGAGCACTACCAGTACGACTTCAACCTGGCCGACGTCGCCGAGGTCTGGCGCCGCGGCAGCGTCGTCGCCTCCTGGCTCCTGGACCTGACCGCCATCGCACTGCACGAAGACGGCGAGTTGGCCAGCTTCGGCGGGCGCGTCTCGGACTCCGGCGAGGGCCGCTGGACCTGCCAGGCGGCGATCGAGACCGGCACGCCGGCACCGCTCCTGACCGCTGCACTGTACGAGCGCTTCAGCTCCCGCGGCGAGGCCGACTTCGCGAATAAGATCTTGTCCGCGATGCGCTATCAGTTCGGCGGGCATCACGAGAAGGCGGAGTAAGAAGTAGGAAGTACGGAGTAACAAGTACGGAGTACGGAGTACGGAGTAACAAGTACGGAGTACGGAGTACGGAGTACGGAGTACGGGGGCGCACTGCCGCACTACGTCTTGTTCGGGAATCTGTCCTGTGCGCCGGAGGCTCGGCAGTCCGCACGCCGTTGCGGGCACGTCGTACTCCGTACTCCGTACTTCGTACTCTTATTGCAAAACTAGGAGCCCCACCATGTCACTCATCGAAACCGACTTCACCGAGGCCCAGCCGGCGCCGCCGAACGTCATGATCATCTTCGGCGCCGGCGGCGACCTCACCAAGCGCAAGCTGGTGCCCGCGCTCTACCACCTGTGCAGTGCAAAGCTCCTGCCGGACAGCTTCGCAATGCTCGGCCTCGACCGGCTCGACATGGACGACGACGCCTTCCGCAACCTGATGGGCGAGCAGATCCGCGATCACGTCGGCGCGGCCTTCGACGAGAGCGTCTGGACCGGGCTCTGCGAGCGGCTCCATTACATGAAGATCGACATGCTGAACGGCGCCGACTATGACCGGCTGTGCGAGCAACTGAGCCGCATCGACGCCGAGCGCGCCACCGACGGCAATTACCTCTTCTACATGGCCATCCCGCCGAGCCTGTTCTCCAAGGTGGCGGATTATCTCGGCGACGCCGGCCTGCTGCACGAGACCGAGGACGACTGGCGTCGGATCATCATCGAAAAGCCCTTCGGCCACGACCTCGATTCCGCCATCGAGCTGAACAATCATCTGCACAAGAACCTGGACGAAGACCAGATCTACCGTATCGATCATTACCTGGGCAAGGAAACGGTCCAGAACATCATGGTGTTCCGCTTTGCCAACGGCTTCATTGAGCCGCTGTGGAACCGCCAGCACATCGACCACGTGCAGATCACCGTCGCCGAATCCGTCGGCGTCGAGCACCGCGGCGGCTATTACGAAGAAGCCGGCGCCATGCGCGACATGATCCCGAATCACCTGCTGGTGCTGCTCGGCTTTCTGGCCATGGAACCGCCCAACTCCTTCGAAGCCACCGCGCTGCGCGACGAGGTCAACAAGGTGCTCGACGCCATCACGCCGCTGACCCCGGAGCAGGTGCTGACGCACGCCGTGCGCGGCCAATACGGCCCAGGCGTTATGCCGAGCGGCGAGCAGGTCTCCGCGTATCGCTCGTCACCGGGCGTTGCGCCCAACTCGCACACCGAGACCTTTGCCGCCATCAAGCTCGGCATGGACAACTGGCGCTGGGCCGGCGTGCCGTTCTATCTGCGCACCGGCAAGCGGCTCACCGCGCAATACACCGAGGTCGCCATCCAGTTCAGAAAGGCGCCGACCATCATGTTCCAGAACACCGAGGTGGACGACCTCGAGCCCGACATGGTGGTGCTGCGCATCCAGCCGAACGAGGGCATCCAGATGAGCCTGGGCGCCAAGATCCCGGGGCCGACCATGCGCATCGGCACGGTCAACATGGACTTCTGCTACGAGGACTACTTCGGCAACAAGCCCGCCACCGGCTATGAGACGCTCATCTACGACTGCATGAAGGGCGACGCCACGCTCTACAAGCACGCCGACACCGTCGAGAAGGGCTGGGAGATCGTCCAATCCGTGCTCGACGTCTGGGCCGCCCTGCCCCCGCGCGACTTCCCCAACTACGCCGCCGGCACCTGGGGCCCACCCGCCGCCGGCGAGCTCACCAAGCGCGACGGGCGGCTCTGGCGGCGCATCGAAACACCGAAGGCGCACGGACGGTAGGAAGGGGCCGGGGGCGGCGAAGCCTCGGGCCGACACCGAAAAGGCGCCCTCACCCCATCGCAACCTCGCTGCGCGCTGCCCACACCGTGACCCGGTTGCGACCGCTGGCCTTGCTCTCATACAGGGCTTGATCTGCGCGCCGGATGAGCTCCACGAGGCTTACCGTCGCCGCGCCGTCCACTGAAGCGACACCGACACTGACCGAGACCCTGCGATATCTCGAATGGCCGTGCTCGATGTCGAGCGCGCGCACGGCGACCCGCAGGTTCTCGGCAAGCCGCTGCGCGCCGAGGCAATCAGTGCGCGCAACCACCGCGAATTCCTCGCCGCCGTAGCGGGCAAATACGTCGTCGCTCCCCTCTGCTCCCTCTGCTTGGCTCTTGAGTGCCGACGCGACGAGCTGAAGACACTGATCACCAGCTTGATGCCCGTAGGCGTCGTTGTACGCCTTGAAGTAATCGACATCGAGCAGAACCACCGACAGGGGCCGGTTGCCGGCGGCCTGTTCCTGCCAGAGCTCCTGCCCGCGCTTGTCGAAATGCCTGCGGTTATAGACGCCGGTGAGCCCGTCCAGTTGGCTCAGCGATTGGAGCTTGCGATTGGCCTCCTCCAGGTGGAGCGTGCGCTCGTGCACTCTGCGTTCGAGATCGTGTGCATAGTCCTCCAGCTCGGCATTGAGCCGCAGCAGCTCCCGCCGCGCGCATCCCAGTTTTCTGTTCAGCGCAACCAGCACGGCGGTCACGATCAACAATGAGGCAAAGCCTGCGATGACCGCAATGATTTGGCTCCGATAGGCTTGCCACAAAGGCACCACGCGATTCTTGACAATGCTCTGTGGCGGCAGTGCGGACCCCGGAATGCCATGGCGCTCCAGACTCGCATAGTCGAAGATGAAGCGCTGATGGGTGTCGGCGACCTTCAATACCCGAGGCTCCTGCCCGCGGAGGATGCGCAGCGCGAGCGCGGCGGCAGCCTTCGAGTTGGCCTCGACGCTGTACACGAAGCCGCCGATGGTGCCGGTGCCAATGAAATGATCATAGCCGCTGATGATGGGCACGGCGGAGACCGCCGCCAGCTCGCGCAGTGCATCAATGGGGCGGTATTTGCTCCCGGCCGCATCCTCGAACATGAGGTGGTAGAAGATCACCTTGTCCCCGGACAACTCTGCTGCGCGCTGCTTGATCTCGGGCAGCGACAGCCGGGACCAGTCCGTCAGCGCGAGCCGTGCCGGCAGATTGCGCTTGAAGTTATCGACGGGCGCGGAAAAGGCCCGGTCCGCCTCGCCGGTACCATACACGAGCATGATCTCCTTGATTTCGGGCAGGGTCTTCAGAATCCAGTCCGCGGCGACCTCGTAACGCACGGCCGTGCTGATGCCGAAGATCCCCGGCGGAATCCGCCTCGCCGCAATGTCCTTTTCGACAATATCGTAGAACACGGCCGGCGCATCCGGCAGGATGTGATCGCGCCTGCCCAACCAGAAGTCCAGGGAGGTCGTGCTGGTGAGGAGGACCAAGTCGACTCCCGCATCGTGATACTTGAGCGCGTAGAGATCGGCGAGGTTCTGCTCGTAACCGGCGCCCTGAAACCGATTCAGATCCATATATTCGGTGTAGAGCTCGATGGTCAGGTCCGTTGCGCCGGTGAAGACCTCCCGGATGGACTCGGTCGCGAGCATGGTGTGCGGCAGGTCGGCCTGGTACGGAAACAGCAGCAATACCCGCTTGCTGACGGGACCCTGCCGCGGGGCTTGCGCGCCCGGGCCAGCGGCGACGCCATCGCCGGCGGGCGCGGGTGCAGCCGACTCGGCGGACCCGGATGCAGGAGCAGGCTCGACCGGGGTCGGCGGCGCGGCCCTTGCAGCGGCGAGCGCAGGCCACAAGGCCGCGAGCAGGATGCTCGCAAGCACGGGCAAGGGGTTGCGGCCCGTCCGCCGTCCGGCAGCGCGGCCGGCCCGAGCCGAGCCGGCGCCCCGTTGCCGCAGGCCACGCCCGCGGGCTGGCGTTGAGGAACAGGACGCAGGGCGGCTTGAGCCACAAAATTCATGCCGGGTTGAGGTACGCCACCCGGCCGATCCGCCAACGCCCTCTCTCACCTGCACCTCCACCCCCTCATGCGCGCGCACCGGAATCGAGCCTGCATCCTACTCTGACCGACAGGCCAGCCGTGCGCGCCGAGCCGACTCAATGCCCGCGACGGCTGCCGGCCTCACCGGCGTACACCGTCGGGGCACAGGCCGACGGCCGACGCGAGGGAGCATCGCGGCCCCCGGATCGAAGGACGTGGCTTGCGGCGGGGCGCAGGCTGGCTGATCATTGCGGTACATGGCCGGCGGTATTCGCTCGCGCCGGCTCCGCTGCCGGGGTGCCTGTTGCGCACCTCGTTTGCACCAGCCCGGGAGGTTCCGCGCATGGGTGTCTATGTCCAATCCCGCATCATTGCCGAGCGCATTGAGCCCGAGGCCTGGCAGGCGCTCTATGCACAAACGCTCGACTTCCTTAATCGCTGTTCGCTGGACCTGATGGGTCTGGGGCGGGTCAAGGGTCGCACCGGAGACCGGCGGGTCTATACCCGCGCAATCGAGCAGCACGCCGATGAACCGGCGCGCAGGCATTGGCATGTGGTCGGTGATTTCGAGAGCTTCGAGACCGGCGAGTCCTTCCTGCTGTATGCGGACATCGGGCATTACCGTCGCGGCGAGGCAGCCGCGGCGCCGGAGGATGTGCTGCAAGCGGTACTGGTCGACGCGGGCAGCTCCGGAAACGTCTTCAACGACAAGACCCAGGGGCACCCTTACCACTTCGCGATGCTCGCCGTGGCCATGCTGATCGAGGACCGTTTTCCGCTCTACGCTTTCACCAGCGGGGATATCGACCGCGCGCAGGCCGAGGCGGCCCGGGAGATGCTGCGGGAAACCCTCGGCGTGGATGTCGCGCTGCCGCTCTGTGTCGAGAGCGGCAGGCTGCTGGAGCGCATCGGCCACTACGTTCAAGGGCAAGCGGTGCTGGAACGCTTCGACCTGATCTTCCGCGGCGAGCGCTCCGAGCTGTTCCGCGTCGCCCCGCCGCAGGACCTTCAGGCCTGGCTCGCCGCGGAGCTCGGCCGGTACCAGACGCCAAGTCAGCTCGGCGTGACCCGGCTCGCGATCGACTGGCTGAATGCCGACCAAGACCTGGAGACCCTCTGCCGGGTCGCCTGTCTCGACGCAGCCGGGCCGCGCTTCGATCCGGTCGGGCTGGCCGAGATGCTCGCATCCACTTGGGTGACCGTACCCGAGGAGGCGCGCGCGGCGCTGTCGCCGTTTCAGCGGCCGGCGGGCGCTCAGGACACGGTCGCCACGCAGCTCGGCATGGCGCTGCTGGACATGCGCGGGCTCAGCGGCCGGCGCACTCGCCGCTGCATCCCACGTGCCGAGGTCCTAGCCCTGCTGGCGCGCCTCTTTCCGGAGCAGGCCGAGCGCATCCGCGAGACCCTCGAGCAGAGTGACGCCAAGATCACCGCCAACCTGGAGACGGTCCGCACACCGGTACAGGATCTCGACCGGCGCAGCCACGAACAGCGCGACGCCGGTGACGGGCGCTCGTTTCTGTTCTTCGAGACGGCCGATGACTTGGACGAGAGCCAGCGCACCCCGTTCAAATGGTTCGCCTACACGGCGTGGAGGCTGCTGAGCACGATGGCCGTCGAGGTGCCGCTCAGTATCGACTGGACCCCGACGGAGGTGAAGAACAACATCGAGCGCATCTGCCGCGAGCACGGCATCACCCTGACCGAGGACGCTTGGACCTGGGTCGAGGCCGAGCAGGACCAGAGCCTGCTCAACATGCTGCTCGCCTTTGCCGCGATGAACGAGCATGAGCAGCGGTTCTGGAACATGCGTCGCGCACTGTTCGAGCGCCGCCCCCTGGCGCTGGCCCTCCTTGCCGCCAGCCGCGACGAGGCCGTCCGCGCCGAGGTCGAGGAGATGCTGGCTTTACGTCAGGGCCAGTAGTCGTTGTCGGTTGACCAGCATGAGTCGCAACGCAAAGTCCCGTGCAGACTCCGAGATCATGCTGTCCGGCACGCCCGAGTGATGGTCTGGCAGGCATCCGCTGGCATTGCCGCCAGACGTTGCAGCCAGTAGCCGCCCGCACTCGGACTCAGCTTCTGCGCCTCGGCGAGGGCCTCCAGCGTCCGCATGGGCTGCGGGCTGCTCGGGTTGCGGTACAGGCCGGAGCGTGCACGCTGCGCGTAGGTCTCCAGGCTGCGGCCTTTGTCTCGCGTTGCCATGCGATCGAGACGAGCCGTGTCAGATTCGTTGGCTCTCGTGCCGAGGCTCTGCCTCGGCACGCCTCTTCGCGGCTCTGCCGCCCCGCGCCGCGCGCCGTTCCCGCGCCTGAGCGCACCTGGGCGCGGAGCGCCCGCGGACGCGCGACACCGCTGGAGCGGTGTCGCGAGAGTGACCGCCGGCAACGGCCTCAGACGGCCCCGACTAAAGTCGGCGTACCCGGGAACGGCCTCGCAGCTTCCGCGGTGGTGCACCAGCCTAGCCGTACAGAACAAGATCGACTCCCGCACGCGCGGATATCGCGGTGGACGCCGTACTGGATTGGCTTCGGTGGCTGGAGGAGCTTGCGGCCCGGACGGCAACGACCCGCGCCTGGAGACCACTCGCTTCGAGGACGGCGTGCTGGAGCTGACGCGGCTCTCCGATGCCGACCTCGTCGCCATCGTGCGCGCATCGCCGAGCTCGGCGGAGCGCAGCTCACGCAGTCCGACGACAGCATCTCCGAGCAGCTCCGGCACATCGACAGCGACGGGCGCCCGTTCTATGCCTACTTCCTCGGCCAGGCCCTGGCCGATAAGCCACGCTACGCGATTTCCGAGTTCGGGGACGCCGTTCTGACCTGGCCGGTCCCCTGGAGAGTCGTCGTTAACGCTTCGAGGACCGTCGCCGCGTCTGCCGGAGCGCAACCGCGCTATCCACTTGGGGCGTACGCAGCGCCCTCGGGGTCTTTCGCCTTATGTCAAAATTCCACCAGCCCACACCAAGCTGAACCCCCATGCACGCCGACGACACCATGCCACCCAACGACGGCACCAGCGGCGGCCCCCTCGGCCGCGCCCGCTGGGCCGATCCGGAATACATCGCCGAGCGCTACGCCTACCGCGAGGGCGCGATCTGGCTCGGCCGCTGCCCGCACGACCCCGCGCGCGCCATCGGCTTCGAGGACAACCGCCACGTCTTCCTCTGCGCCGAGACTCGCTCCGGCAAGGGCCGCGCCTTTCTGGTCAACAACCAGGTGCTCTGGCCCGGGTCCCTGATCGCCATCGATCCCAAGGGCGAGGCCGTGGTCACCGCCGCCGCCCGCCGCGGACCCGGCAACGCCCATTGCGACGGGTTGGGCCAGGAGGTCTACATCCTCGACCCCAGCGGCATCGACCTGCCGCCGGAGCTGGACCGGTTCCGCGCGCACTTCAATCCACTCGCCGCGCTGCGCCCGGATGATCCCAGGCTGGTAGAGAAGACCAGTCGTGTCGCCGACGCCATCTGCGAGATCAACCAGGGCGACTCTGCCGTCTGGGACAAGCGCGGCCGTCAGCTGGTCACCGCCGTCATCCGTCATGTGATCACCGCGCCCCGAACAGATATCGAGGACCGCGGCCTGACGCGCGATCTGCTCACGGTGCGCCGTCTGATCGGAGAGGGCCAACGAGGACTTGCCCAGCGCACCATGGAAGACCGGATGCAGAAGGGTGAGCCCGCCGGCAACGTGCCTGTCCACGCCCTGGCGATCAGCGGGTTGCTGCACCAAATGGGCACCAACAACGCCTGCCACGGCGAGATCGCGCTCGCGGCCAACGACCTGCTCGAATACCGCAGCGGCCACCCGGAGGGCTTCCAGAGCGTCCGCACGGCCGCCAGCACCCAGCTTAACTTTCTGGAAGGCCAGGGTATCCGCGCCACGGTAGCAGCCGCCGACAGCAACGCCGCCAGCACCGGCCAGCCGAGCTACCGCCGCACCTTCCGCGTCGAAGACCTGAAGGACTCGCGCATCAGCGTCTTCCTCTGCGTACAAGAGCGCGACTACGAGGCCATGCGCCCCTGGCTGCGGGCCATGACCGAGCTGCTCATCGACGCCATGACCGAGCGCCAGGGCCTCGGCAAGAGCGGCCAGCGCGTGCTCTTCTGCATCGACGAGTTCGCCAACCTCGGCGAGATGGACAGCATCGCCAAGGCCGCGAACGCTATCGCCGGGGCCGGCGTCAAGCTGATGCTCGCCGTGCAGCGCTTAGGTGACCTCAAGCAGCTCTACGGCGAGGCCTGGGAGAAGTTCATCGCCGCCGCCGGCACCCAGATCTGGTTCGGCGCATCCGCCGACGAGACCGCCAAATACCTGGAATCCGCCCTCGGCCAGGCCCAGGTCACCCTCTACGCCCGCGGCGTCAGTACCAACCGCGGCACGTCCACCGCCGAGACCCTGACCGAGAGCTACAGCCACACCCACAGCCTCTCCAAGACCCAAGGCAGCGCCACGTCCAAGGGGACCACCCAGGGTCAAACCACGGGCGGTAGCAAAACCAGCAGCTACGGCAGCAGCGACGGCACCAGCGCCGGCCGCAACTACGGCCCGCACCTGTTCTTCGAGCCGTTTCAGCGCGGCACGACCTACAGCCGCACCAGTGGCACCCAGCGCAACACCGCCGACGGCGAGCAGTGGAGCAGCCAGCAGGGCAGCAGCGAGACCAACACGGAAAACCGCGCCGAGACCACCAGCGACGCCGACATGACGGGCGGCGGCACCTCCCGCACCCAGCAGACCACGGAAGGCCAGAGCGCCGACCTCCGCGAGCAGTTCCACGTCCGCCCGCTGCTCCTGGCCGACGAGGCGCGCCGCTACCTGCGCCCGATGGAGGACAACCCCAACGACCCCATCGCGGTCCAGGAAGCCATCCGCGAGCACCCCGCCTACCCCGGCCTCGCCCTGATCCGCCTCGCCGGCGAGCCCGACCCCTTCTTCGTGCGCAAGGCCAACCACGACCAGGACCCCTTCTTCGTCCGCAAATTCAGTCCCAACCCGGCCTTTCGCTTCGTGCCGTTGGAGGAGCAGCCGTTGTTCGGGTGGCAGATCACGCCGGAGTTCTTCTATGAGCTGAGGGTTGATTCCACTGAGAGAGAGGTAGGCGACCGAATAGTAATTCTGTACTCCCCGCTGACCCACCGTCGCTGTCCGGTGGTCCTGGACCTGGCGCAGGACTGGAAACCGGGGGATCGGATCGAGGCTGGCCAGCCTGTCATCGCGGTGGAGCCGGACGATCCGGCTGCCTGGTTGACGGAACCGCCTGAGAAAGTCGCTGCTCCAAGATCGTTCAAGATCACGTCCCGAACCTGGCGACGTGGCCAAACCGGGGGCCACAGTAT
The DNA here is from genome assembly GCF_001469165.1 of Thiohalocapsa sp. ML1. GTDB lineage: Bacteria > Pseudomonadota > Gammaproteobacteria > Chromatiales > Chromatiaceae > Thiohalocapsa. The sequence goes on from NZ_JABX01000060.1 coordinate 24,368, forward strand.
TATGCTCCTGCGGGCCGATGCGCCGCTGTCGCCGGTTGATCGCTCTAGTATCGACCGGGGTTTTTGGGAGGATGTTACCGACCGTGCGAGTTCGGAACTTAAAGCACGAACGCGGAGATTTCGCTATGAAGTTCGGTGCCTTGAGGTACAGGCGCAACACCTACGTGAGCTCCTTCAACGCATCGAAAAGCGTCACGGTGAAGCCGAGCGCGAGATGCGGGCGATCAAGACCGCCATGTTCACTCTGAGAGACGCCAGTGGTCGCGGCTGGGATGGAGATTATGCTCCAGGGCATAGCGGCCTATGCGACCCAGGTGTCGAAAAGGACCTAGAGGAATTGCGGCGCCGACCTTTACGAGTTTACCGCAACTACTGGATGGATAGTGAAGCGCACCAACTATTGGCGATACCTTTGATACTGGGTATTTGGATGCACTTGTTTCCCGACTCATGCATACAGCACTTTGGATCTCTGTCCACGTGTTGGTTTATCTTGCTATGTTTTTCGGCTCTCTTTATCGTATTCGCTCCCCTGATTGGTGTCATGATTGCAGGCTTCATCTTTGAGTCGATTTGCAGGAAGGAAAGGAAGAGGCTCGAAGCTCGGCACGGCGAACGTTTTTGGGAACGCTATGCACAAATAAAAAAGGAATGCGAGGACATTGAAAGCGAAGCGTCCGGCATCCGCAGCAAGCTACGCAACGTTGAGTTAGAGCTGAGATCATCGCATAACGTGTACCGCGGGGGGTATGGGAGGGTGCCCTTCGCGGGCCGTCTGCGCTGGTGACGCTGCACGAGGCAGCCAACTACAGCGAAGCTGTGCTTCCAATGACGACAGATCCTGGACCACGAACGTCCAGACGGCGTCCCAGCGCCGGTTGGGCTGAGCGAGAGCTAACCCTGACAATCTTCGACTGGCTCCCACGCTCCGCCGTGGGAGCACTGGCAGACGCTCCAGCGTCCCGAGCGCCCTGCATCGGCGGCGGCACCGCAGACACGCGGCGCTGGAGCGCCGGCCACACACTCCCCGGCTTACGCGTGGGAGCGAGGCGAGCGAGGCGGAAACCCGTATCGGATTCCACCCCTGTGAGGCGTCTATGTATTGGGACGTGACCACGGTCAAGCCGCTGGCGGACTAGCGGATTGACGTCGAGTTGAAGGACGGACGCAAAGGCATATTCGACCTCGAGCCCTATCTGGACCTCGGCGTGTTCCGCGAGCTGAAGGACATCGGCTACTTCAATCAGGTGCACGTGCTCTTCGGTGCCGTGACCTGGCCGCACGAGCAGGACATCGCCCCGGAGACCTTGCTCGCCGAGCTGGTCGAGGTCGCCGAAGCGCCAGCTTGACGGCGACGGGACCGGGGCGCAATCGTGGCCGGTCCGATGATCGAAGCCCTACGGGCCCTTGATCATCCTTCCGCCCGCCATGACCCGAGATCCTGCTCGTGACACCGCTCCGGCGGTGTCACGCGCTCTTCGGCGCTCTGCGCCCCGCGGGGTGTGACGGGGCGACGAGGTCGGCAACGGCCTTGGGACAGCGAGCGCGGCCGGTGGGCGCGGAGCGCCGGGAGGCGGTGACACCGCGGGAGCGGTGTCACCAGAGAGAGAGCCAGTCGCGCCAGTGGCTGCTTTGATGGTGCGGGACAGCAGACGCATTCCTTCGGCCCCCTGCCATGTCCGCCGCTTGGCCGGAATGATGATCAAGGCCATCACATCTAAATCCGGCCGCGCCTTTCTCCTCAACAGCGAGGAAGAAGACGCCCGCATCCGCGAAGGCATCGCGGCGGACCAGGACACCCATGAGCTGATCGACGTAGAAATGGCCGCGCTGCGCCCGCTTGCGCGCTCGCCCGGTCGCCCGAAAGCCGAATCCACCAAGCAGGCCGTCTCCATTCGGCTCTCGCCCGAAGTGGTCGCCTATTTCAAGGCCGGCGGCACTGGCTGGCAGACGCATATGCGGTACTGCACGAGTATGTGGCTTCTTGATGATCCAACCCGGCGAGACCCCGAGGCTTGTTCGGCGGCTTGCCGCGTTCGATGGCGGCAATGGCATCGAGCCAATCCAGAACCCGGTGGCCGTCGGGGCGCATCCTCGGCAGCGCCTACAGCCGCCTGGCTTCACGCAACACGCGGTCCCGGAAACGGGGGGCGCAAGGCGCGCTCGTTCACCAGATCCGCCGGCACGCCGAGCAGTGTCTGCCGGCAACCCGAATCCAACATCACAGGGCATCAAGGCCCAGGCGTGAATCCGTGCCCGCCACGATGGGCGGCATCGTTGTCGTTGTCTTCCTCGGTGCGGTAGGCGTCCTTCATGTAATCCGGCGGCTCCCATTGCGCGCCCGCCGAGGCATCGTCCGCCGAGCCCGCGGCCGCGGAGTCGGATGATCCGTCGGTCTGGCTGGAATCGCCGTCGTCCGACGCGTCCGAGGCCGTTGCTTCCTTGTCCACCTCCGCGTTGAACTCGCGCGTAACGTCGCCGTCCTCGAACTTGCGCGGCTCCCACTCCGCCGCGGTCGCCGCCGCGTCGTTCTCCTCCTGCGCACCCGATTGCTTGTTGAATTCACTCTTGACTTGCGCTTCATCGACCATCTGGCCACCCTCCGAGCGTGTTGGAGACTGCGGGCACCTCTGCATATCGACATACCGCGGCACCCCTTGCAGGATCGAGGACGGATACACCCATGCCACAACGCTTGTGCGTTCTCACGGCACCGCCGTAGACAGGCGCCACCCCCGCCTCCTCCCGCGCCACCGCGCTCGGCGAGCCGGCGCGCCCGGCCAGCACATCATAGGTCACCGGCAGCCTCGGCGGGCCCTTCGTCGATCTCTTCGTCCAGTCGGTCGAGTAAGCCCGGTTCGTAGGCCACCACGCGCCCGGCCGCGATGTCGCGCTCGGCTTGATCGAGTCTTGCACGCAGTTCTTTGAGCTTTGCCGCCTCCAGCGATTGCCTGCGCTCCATGAGGCGCAACCCCTCGTGCAACACCTCGCTGGCACTGCCGTACCTCCCGGAGCGGACCAATTCTCTAACGAAGGCTTCCTCTTGGTCGGTTAGTACGATGCTGCGTGTCACCATCGGTCGATCTCGATCTTCTGGCATCACGGCTTACCCCGCCTTGTGGCAATGCGAGAACGCCTTGATGCCGCGTGCCCGGCATCGAGCCGGGCACGCGGCGAGCCGGCTGAAAGCCGGCGGTCCCAGTCGGCGGAGCGTCGCGCAGTTGTCGAGCGTTGGCGCGAGGGCACGGAGCTTGTGCCGGCCGGTGATGGCGCCCCGGTACGGAACGGCCGTCACTCCAGCTCGATTCATCGAACAACACCTTCATGGCTGCGCCGCTCAGTCGCCGGCAACCGTCACAGCCATGCGTTCGCGATCTGCCGCGTAGGCGAGGCAGGCCTGGATGTCTTCTCGTTCGAGCTCGGGAAAGTCCTCGATGATCTCCTCTGCACTCATGCCGTCGGAGAGCCAGCCAAGCACGTCGTAGACAGTGATGCGCAGACCACGAATGACCGGACGACCAGCGCGCTTACCCGGCTCGATGACGATTCTGTCGGTGTAGTTCGTG
>NZ_JABX01000061.1 GCF_001469165.1 Thiohalocapsa sp. ML1
GCCGTACGCCCCGCGCGTACGCCTCGATCGTCTTCGGTCGGAAGCCCTTGAGATGCAGATGCTTGTCCAGGGCGGTGTAGCGGCGCTTGAAATCGGCCTCGAAAGATGGTGACATGACGGCGCAACCTCATGATTCTCAGCGGAATGTCCCCTCGCACGGCGAGGGCGTGAGGTTGCATCTTAGTCACTGCGGGGCCGCCGCGTCGCTGTTCTCCGCGTAGCGGCTCCGTCCAACAAATGCACAAGCTGCGACGCCTTGGAGCAGCCTTCGCTTCGCTCAGGCTGCTCCGAGGCGCGCCCTGTGCCTAACGTTGGGCAAAAACAGCAACGGCTTAATCTGTGCCTCAGAAAGTACGAGAACTGCTCAAAGCTCTCAAGACCGCCGGTTTTATGGAAATACGAGGCGCAGGAAAAGGGGCGCATCGGAAACTCGTTCATCCGAAATACCCAGGCGCGGTTACGCTGAGTGGCGGCTCAGGCGATGACGCCAAGAAGTATCAAGAAAAGGAAGTCGCACAAGCGATTGAACTGGTGAGCAAATGAAAGACCACGATAAGTACCACAAGTGGGTTGAGTGGAGCGATGAAGATCAGGTATATGTCGGCAAATGCCCAGACCTAATTACGGGGATACATGGTGAAGATCCAGTGGTTCTCTATGGCGAGCTTTGTGCAGTTGTGCAGGATGTCATTCGCCACTTCGGTGCAGAAGGCAAGCCTCTACCTTCGCCGCGAGTCAGACCAATGCGTGAAGTCGCTTAAATCGCCCAACTAGCGGCTCGGCCCGACCGCCCGATGCCGCGCCGTCGCTTCGCTCCCGGCGCGGCAACGGGCGGCGGGCCAGCCCTGACGTTGGGCGTAACAACGTCGACTTGATTCCGCAGTCGACAAGCAAAACGAAAGGAGTACTTTATGCGACATATCCTCACTCTTGTTTCCGCCGCCATGGTAGCCGCCCCTGCTGTGTTTGCGCAGGTCCCTCCGGACCAAATGGAAGCCTTCTTCAACCGGGTGCCAAAATTCGGAGAGCCCGCAAGGGAAGCGGCCCGCCAAGAAGCGCTGCGTCAACAGTATCAAGAAGAAGCCGGGAGGTCTCGGCTGAATAGATCGCGGGTCCAAGCTGAAGCTGAGGTAAACCGAAGTCAAGGCGTGTTGGATAAGTGGGGCGATCCTGACACTCATTATCAAAGTGGGGGGTATGAGACGCGCTCTTACCACCGTGGGGACACGATCCATACAATTAGAACGCAGGACGGTGTCATAACCGACTACTCCACCTACGAGACGAAGTAGACGCCCGCCGGGTCCGCTGGCCCAACGACAAACTGCTGCCTGAGTGCAGCGAGGGCCGTCGTTTGTCGCCGGGGTGCGGTTAACGTTGGCACGGTACATCATAAAGCCCTGAAGGATATGAGCGTAAACGATACTAACCTCGAAGGAATAACGCAATACTGCAATCTATTGGAGGAACTCAAACTGCGCGTGAAGGCGGTCCAAGATATAGTGAACGGCAAAGTCTCTATCGCCGCGTTTGGACACCCGTATTTCGCAGACGATTTCGTTTTTCTTCAGATCCGTAAAATTTTGGAGATCGTCGCGTTTGGTTCGATGTGCTCAAACATAGAACTGTATCGAACCACATACGACAAATATGCAGCTCATTGGAGCGCGAAAGACATCCTTAAGAAACTTGAGCGTATCAACAAGCACTTCTATCCACTTCCGCTGAAATCGTCGAACGAACGACCAGTTGGTGATCCGCCAGAACTGAAGCACGCCCATGTATTCGAGAATGTTCGTAGTGGCTTTTTGACGAAAGATGAGTTTGGATTCCTGTACGACTGCTGTTCTCGCGTAATACACTCGCCTAATCCATACAAAGAAGCCCAGAAGATCGATCTTCGCATGTCCGTTGATGACTGGATGCATCGCATCGCATCACTTTTATGGTTTCACCGAATGAAACTCGCCCATACTGATGTAGTGTGGTTTGTTTATCTTATGCATCCCGAACATGGACGCACCCATGCCGTTCTCTCCACAAGCCTAAAGCGATAATGATGCTAGAGAGTGAGAAGCAGCGAACCGCCCAACTAGAGCACCAGCCCGAGCGCTTGCTGGCCGGTCGTCGCTACGCTCCGGCCGGCCAGCATACGCCCTGAGTCGGTCTGTCAAGCTTTTCGGCAAAATCTCTCCACAGGCTACCAACAGGTTGCCCACAGGTTATCCACAGACGCGCAATACGCCTATTCAGTCCGACTATCCCTGGCGCGCGCAGGATTACCGCGCCGGTGCAGTCGGCGCCGCAATCAGTGCAAGCAGCGGTGAACCGCTTTTTTGCAGCGCCTTCAGGTAGGTCGCCTCGTCATAGGGTTTGCGGTCCATCCAACAGCGGTGAAGGATGCGCAGCCATTTGAAGGCGAGCGCCCGCACGGCAATGTGATGGCTTTTGCCGCGATTGCGCTGGTCCTGATAGTAGGCCGCGGCCCAGACGGAGTAGCGCACACTCATGCCGGCCCATTCCACGACGCTTTGGCGCAGAAATTTCGGACAGGCCCAGCGCCAATGCACCCACCGGCGGTTGCCGCTGCGCTCGGTCACCGGTGCGACGCCGAGGTACTGCTGTAGGCTCGCCGCATCGGGCCAGCGCTCGCGGTTGCTGCCGAAGACGGCGAGCAGACGCGGCGCGAAAGTGGGGCCGGCGCCCGGCAGGCTGGCGAGGATCGCCGCGTCCGGGTGCGCCTTGAAGGCCTTCTCGATGGCCCGCTCGAAACGCGCGATGCCTGCCAGCACCACGCGCAGTTGCTCAACAAGAATCTTGGTCGCCATCAGTGCAGGCAGCAGTACGCCGGCGTCGCTGGTCAGCGCGAGCGCCCTCTGCAGCAGTCCGATGCGCTCGTCGATGCGCGCCTCGCCGCGCACGCCATGGCGGTGGAAGAAGGTCCGCAGCGTCGTCTCGCGCGCCCGCTTCGCCTCGCCCAGCGAGGGCCAGTTGCGCAGGAAATCGCAGGCCAGCGTGCTGCCCAGCTCGTCAAAGCAGTGCAACGCTTGCGGGAAGTAGCCCTTGAGGTTCGATGTCAGGGCGTTGGTCAAGCGCACACGCTGATCCACGAGATCTCGGCGCGCCTCCACCAGCACGGTGAGTTGACGCGTGCGTGGATCATCCGGATCGATGCGCCTGACCTGCTCTGGATGCTTCTCCAGAATGTCCAGGATCAGCGCCGCATCGCTCGGATCATCCTTCGCCCCGCTCGGGCGCAACGCCCGGCGGATCTTCGCCACCAGTCCGGGGCTGACCATGAACAGCACCAGGTGCTCGTACTTCGACAACGCGTCGATCACCGGCCCCTTGCGCAGCTCCACGCAGACCGCCACGGGCCGGTTCCCGAAGCGCACGCGCAAGGCGCTGGCCCACTCATCGAGCGCCTCCCGGCGCTGCTCGATCACCGCAAACTCGCGCGCACCATCCGGCACGCTCTGCACGCAAACGTCATGCTTCTTGTCCGCCCAATCCAGACCGACGATGGCGGCGAACCGGTTGTCTGTGCTCATCTGCATGACCTCGCCTGTGATAGACTCCAAAGCCGAGGGCAGACGCCGTATAGCCGGTGTCGGGTTGTTTCAGCGAAGGCATTATAGCGAGTCATCGTGCAACGACCCCTGAGTGTTCGTTTCGAAACAACGGACACCGCCGGGCGCGAAAGTATGTTAGTAAGCATCGAATGCATCAGCTCAGCTATTCGTCGCCCGGCGGCGTTTGCCCACGCTATGCATAGCACAGGGCGCGACCCTTTGCTCGGCACCGAATGATTAAGTTATCCACGGCGCCAATTACTATTAATGAAACACCATTACTGGTCGGCTCAGAGTGACTATAGAACCCGCCAGCCCGACGCCAAACTGCGGCCGGCGCTTCGCGCGTGCCCGCAGTTTGGCGCGGGCTGCAGTTGACGTTGGGCGCCACAGGACAATCTGGTGCCGACGGTCTACATTGAAACATCGATAGTCAGCTATCTGCGGCAGCAGCCAAGCAGTCAGATTGTGACCGCCGCTCGGCAAGTGCTGACGCATCGTTGGTGGAATCTTGAGCGGAAGCACTACGAGCTTGTGATTTCGCAATACGTACTAGACGAAGCCTCCGCCGGAAATCCCGCGCTTGCAGCACAACGGATGGCTGTCCTGGAAGGTATTCCGCTGCTGCCGAACGCTTCCGAGATCGAAGAACTGGCCAAAAGAATCATGTCGCTTCGTGTGCTGCCGGACAAGGCACAGGTTGACGCCCTCCACATCGCGTCTGTTGCTCATCACGAAATTGAGTATCTGTTGACCTGGAACTGCAAGCACATCGCAAACGCAAAGATTCTTCCCCGCATATACGACCTTTTCGCCGAGCTAGGCGTGTATATACCAACCATCTGCACACCTGAACAACTACTAGGAGAGGATACCGAAGATGGCTGACCCTATAATTGAAGAAATACATCAAACTCGCCGCGCAATCTCCGAGCGATTCCACGGGGACATTGCAGCTATTGCAGCAGATGCTGCTGCTCGTCAGTCGGTGTCCGGGCATCCCGTTTGGAATCCTGGAACGCCCAACAAGCGCGCCACCTCCGACCGCGGGCTGGCTGGCCGTCGCTATCGCTCCGGCCAGCCAGCCCGCGGCGGGGTGCGCTAAACGTTAGCCGAAAAGACTCAGACCGGAGCACATCCCAATCCACAACTGACAGGCAAGACGATGACCGAGGTAGAACAAATCGAGGACCGCGTTCGCAAGCTCAGCCCGAGCGAATTCGCAGAGTTCCGGACGTGGTTCCGGGAACAAGAATGGGAGCAATGGGATCGCCAGATTGAGCAGGACTCAAAGTCGGGCAAGTTGAAAGCGCTTGCGGAGAAGGCATTGGCCGATCATGCGGCCGGACGGACCAGCCCGATTTGAGCCACTTTACGAACCCCGATTTCTGGGCTTGCTACCACAAACTTCCAGCCGATATCAGAAGGCGGGCGGATGCTGCGTACGCGCTGTTGCGGGAGAATCCACGCCATCGCTCGCTTCACTTCAAGAAGGTCGGTGATTTTTGGTCAGCCAGAGTGAACTTGGACTACCGTGCTCTCGCAGTTGAAGCACATGACGGTTACGTTTGGTTCTGGATCGGAAGGCACGACCAATACGAGAAGATCATCGGCTAACATACGCCCTGAGTTGGTCTGTCAAGCTTTTCGGCAAAATCTCTCCACAGGCCACCAACAGGTTGCCCACAGGTTATCCACAGGCGCGCAATACGCCTCTTCACTCCGACCATCCTTGGCGCGCGCAGGATTACCGCGCCGGTGCAGTCGGCGCCGCAATCAGTGCAAGCAGCGGTGAGCCGCTCTTTTGCAGCGCCTTCAGGTAAGTCGCCTCGTCATAGGGTTTGCGGTCCATCCAACAGCGGTGAAGGATCCGCAGCCATTTGAAGGCGAGCGCCCGCACGGCAATGTGATGTCGGCGCCGGCGTGGCTGGAGACGGATTGTCTGCTCGGACAGTTCGGCGAGGAACGCGCCGGGGCACAGGCAGCGTATGCGGATTTCGTTCGCCAAGGGATTGGCGGTGCAAGCATTCTAGGATGGTCTGCGTCATCAGATCTTTCTCGGCAGCGATGGCTTCGCCGAGCGCCATTGCGCCGCAACCAAGCCTGTGAAGCTTCTGCGTGAGGTCCCGCGCGCGCAGCGCCGGCCGTTGGCGCAGCCACTTGCCGAGCTCGCGCGCGATTACCCGGACCACGGCGAGGCCATGGCTCGGGCCTTCGCGACCGGCGTTTATACGATGCAGGGGATCGCAGCGTTCTTCGGCGTGCATTACGCGACAGTGAGCCGCGCTGTGCGACGATTTCAGGAGACATGGGGGGTGCATGATTGCAAGACCTGCTCCTGCGATGAACCCTCCTCGCCCACATAGCTCCGGGCACCAGACCAGCGCCAGAACCTACTCGGCATCGCTGCCGAGGAAACGATTCAACGGATAGCGGCAATGGCCTGACCCGCGGGCACCTGGTTATCCCCATGAATGTACACGCAAAGCCTCCTATACCGCGGTCACCCCGAAGCCTGGAGCATGCACCCCCGGCAGGACTCCTCGGGCAGCGCCTGACCGAGCACCACGGCCGGCTGCCCTAGGTCGGCAACGGTGCTCCCCGGAGCCGCAGCGGCGCTTCCGCTGCGCCAGAGGATTCGGCCATCCAGCCCAGATGACCCTTGTATGAAGGAGCCGATCGATGAAGCCTCATTCCGCCTCGCAAAGACTCGAGCTCGCCGCGCTGCTCGCGCTGTTCGGGCTCGGCAGCACCGCCGGTCAGGCCGGCGAGCTGTATTTCGACTTCAACCACAATATCAATCCGCCGGACGCATCGGTGTTCTTGTTCGGCAACGCGGGGCAGACCGCCACGGTGTCGACCCGATCGGGATTCAACCAGGACCTCGTGCTGTCCGCCGAGGGCTTCTTCAATCTTCCGATTGACCGCAGCTTCCAGCAGAGCGGCACCGGCGTCCGCAACACGGGCTTTCGCGTCGTGTCGCCGGACCCCATCGCCGGCTATTTCGTGAACCGCGCCCCCAACACCACGGACATGACCTACTTGCTGGACAAGGCGTCGCTCGGCACCGAGTATTTCATTGCAAGCGACGGCGGCCGCTACGGCGAAGGCAGCCAGGTGATGATCCACGCAACCGCGGACAACACGGCGGTCACCTTCACGCCCAAGGGCAGTGCGCCGATCAATGTCGTGCTGCGGGCCGGCGAGACCTACAAGTACGCCGGCGGCAACGCGGATCTCACGGGTTCCTCGGTGACGGCGACCAACCCCGTCGCCGTGTTCGGCGGCCACGAGTGCACGAACATTCCGGACAGTTTCGCGGCCTGCGACACCCTCATCGAGCAGATGATCCCCACCAACCGGCTCTCGTCCAGCTACCTCGTGGCGGCGTCGGACCCGGCCGTACGCTCCGAGACACCCGTCAACGGCGATCTGGTACGCGTCATCGCCACCACGGACAACACCAGCGTCAGCGTCAACGGCGTCACTGTCGCCACGCTGAACGCCGGCGATGTGCACCAGTTCGAGCTCAGCCAAACCGACGGCCTCGGCGCCGCCATCGACGCCTCGGCGCCGGTCATGGTCGCGCAGTATCTGACCGGCCAGGACTACCTGGGCGGCATCAATACGGACCCGGCGATGTCGCTGGTGCCGGGAACCGACACCTGGCTCGACGACTACCGGCTGGCGACGCCGGCAGGGGCGCAGGCATTCACGAACAACTACGCCGCCATCGTCATCGAGACCCTTGATCTGCTGTCGCTGCTGCTCGACGGCAACCCGGTGAATACGTCGAGCTTCACCGGTATCGGCGGTACGGCGTTCAGCCGCGGCCTGGTGGATCTGCCCATCGGCCTGTTCACGATGAGCGCGGCAAGCCCCTTTCTGCTCATGCTGGGGGGCGGGGAATGGTACGACAGCTACCTCACCTACGGCGGCGCGACCTTTGCACCGGGCATCTCGCCGCCGGACCTGAACGTCCCGCAGGGGGTGTCGGCACCGCTACCGGCGGCGCTGGTTGCCATCGGGCTGGCGAGCCTCGGATGGACGCGGCGACGGCGCGCCTGTTAGCGCCGCGACCGCGCCAAGTCGGGCGGTCGTGCAGTCGCCACAGCCGCTCGCGCGCTCCGGGCGGCCCCTGCCTGTCGTCGGCGGAACGCAGGGGTCAGCCCCAGACCAGACAGTGCACGCTGAATAACGCCTCCGGGTCGATCCAGACCTGCTCGGCGCGGAAGCCCGCCTCGGCGGCCAGGGCGTGGAAGCCATCGATGCGGTACTTGTAGGAGCATTCGGTATGAATCGACTCGCCCTCGGCGAAGTCGAAGCCCTGCCCGGCCAGCTCGACGCGCTGCGCACGGGTGCTCACCAAGTGCATCTCGATGCGGCTCAAGGTCTCGTTGAAGAAGGCCTCGTGGCGGAAGGCGTCCAGGTCGAAGTCGGCACCGAGCTCGCGATTGATGCGTGCGAGCAGGTTCAGATTGAAGGCCGCCGTCACGCCGTCGGCGTCGTTGTAGGCGGCCTCCAAGCGGCGCTTGTCCTTGATGAGGTCGACGCCGATCAGCAGCCGGCCGCCGGGGCCGAGCAGCTCGCCGACCCTTGCCAGAAAGCGCACGGCCGCCTCCGGCTCGAAATTGCCCACCGATGAGCCGGGAAAGAACGCCGCCCGCGGATGCTCATGATCATCCACCGGCAGCGCGAAGGCGCTCGAATAGTCCGCGCAGACGGCGTGCACCACAAGCCCCGGGAAGGCCGCGGCGAGCGCCTGTGCCGAGGCGAGCAGGTGCTCCTTCGAGATATCCACCGGCATGTAGACGGCCGGGCGAAGCGCCGTCAGCAGGGTGCGGATCTTGAGGCTGGAGCCGCTGCCGAGCTCCACCAAAAGCGCTTCGCGGCCGAGCCGCGCCGCCATCTCGGCGCCGTGGTGGCGCAGGATGCCGATCTCGGTGCGGGTGGGGTAATACTCGGGCAGCTCGCAGATGGCGTCGAACAGCCGCGAGCCCTCGGCGTCGTAGAAGAACTTGGGCGAGAGGCGCTTGCGCGGCAGCGCGAGCCCGGCCAGCACCTCGGCGCGCATGTCCGCGGGTGTCGGATGCAGGTCGTGGAAGTGTACCGTGGCCGTGTGGGCCTCGGCGCGCATGGCACCGTCGCTCATTGTTCGTCCTCCGCCAGTCGAATCCCCATGAGCTGCCAGCGCTCAGCGGGATAGAAGAAATTGCGGTAGCTCGCGCGGGCATGGTCCGCGGGCGTCGCGCAGGACCCTCCGCGCAGCACCATCTGCCCGCACATGAACTTGCCGTTGTATTCGCCGAGCGCCCCTGCCGGCGGCCGATAGCCGGGGTAGGCGAGGTAGGCGCTCGCGGTCCACTCCCAGCAATCGCCGAAGAGTTGCCGCGGCGCCGGCGCGTCGGTGCCCCGCGCGGCGGCCGGCGCCGGCTGCAGGCGGCCCTGATCCAGGAAATTGCCGGCGACCGCCAGCCCCGCGGCCGCCGCCTCCCATTCGGCCTCCGTCGGCAGCCGCTTGCCGGCCCAACGCGCGAAGGCGTCCGCCTCGAAGTAGCTGACATGGCAGACGGGCTCGGCCGGGTGCAGCGGTCGCAGCCCGCCCAGGGTCATCACCTGCCAGCCGTCGTCGTCTGGTTCCCAGTACAACGGCGCCTGCCAATGCTGGGCCTGCACGGCGGCCCAGCCGTCGGCGAGCCACAGCGCCGGGTTCCGATAGCCGCCGTCATTGATGAAGGCGAGGTATTCGGCATTCGTGATCAGGCGGTCGCCGAGCCGGTAGGGCCGCAGCAGGACCGGATGCCGAGGCGTCTCGTTGTCGTACGCAAAGCCGGCGTCGGCCGCGGCACCGATCTCGACAATGCCGCCGTCGCAGGCGACATAGTCCAGCGCGTCGGGCACGCCGGGCTCGCTGCTCGGTAGGTCGGCGCGGTAGGCAGGCCGCAGCGGGTTGTAGGCGAGGCTGTACTTGATGTCGGTGACGAGCAGCTCCTGGTGCTGCTGCTCGTGATTAAGGCCGATGGCGATGCGCGCCGCCACCGCCGGCCAGTCGCGGTCCGCGCAGTCGGCGATGAGCCGTGCCATGCCCTCGTCCACGTGACGGCGATAGTCATAGACCTCCGCCACCGTGGGCCGGGACAGGAGCCCACGCTCCGGCCGCGGCCAGAAGCCGGTCTCGGTCTGCTCGTAGTAGGAATTGAACAAATACTCGAAGCGCGGATGGAAGACCCGGTAGCCGGGCAGGAAGGGCCGCAGCAGGAAGGTCTCGAAGAACCAGGACACGTGCGCCAGATGCCATCGCGGCGGGCTGGTCCAGACGGCGGTCTGGAGCACGTAGTCTTCGATGGCCAGCGGCTCGCAGAGCCGCTCGCTCAGCGCACGCACGCGCCGGTAGCCGTCCAGCAACGCGGCGCGCTCGCCGCTGTTGCCCGTCCCGCTGTTGCCCGTCCCGCTGTTACCCGTCCCGCTGTTACCCGTCCCGGTATTGCCCGTCCCGGTGTTGGCATGGCTCGCGGCCGGTATGGTCTGCTCCATACTTGACTTGCCCCCGTACTGCCCCCGCGGGTCCGGACCGACCGACAGCACCCATCGCCTGCGGGCACCGCCGGCGAAGCCTTGGCGCCGCGCCGTTGGTTTGGTTTGGTGTCTGGTCAGGACCGCGCGCTGCGCTGTCGCGTTGCGCTCAGGCTGCGGTGTCGGCCGGCAGGCCGCGGCGCGGCGTCGCCGGCGTCAAGGCGAATCAATGGCCACCGGGAACAGCCCGACGTCCAGGCGCCGCTGTTCGCGGCGGCGGTGATCGATGGCGGGGACGGAACGCGCATGCTGAGCGGGTGCTGGCCTGTGCTTGGCCCCGAAGCATGGCGCGTATCGGCGGAATATCAACCCGTCGGGGGCCTCGGCCAAGGCCCCCGACGCTCAGACAGGCTTTCGACCGACGAAGCGGTAGTAGGGCACGCGCAGCAGCGGCAGGTACGGCACCGGCGCCATCGCCTCCGTGAGCTGATGGGCCGGGAGCTGCTCGCACAGCGTGATCAGATGGTCGGCGCAGGGCTTCACGCCGTCGTGGCTGAACCAGCGCGGCCAGAAGGCCCGGGCAAAAGCGCCGTGGCGCACGAGCCCCGGCGCCGGCTTGGCGGCCGACACGTAGAAGTCCACGACGCCGAGCACGCCGCCGGGGCGGAGCATGGCCAGGGCGTTGTCGAGCGCCGCCCGCCAGTCGGGGATCATCGTGAGGGCGTAGGAGAAGTACACTGCATCAACCGGTTCGTCCGGCAGCCAGGCACAGGCGTCGGCTTCGGTGACCCGGACATTCGCCCGCGTCGCGAAGCGCCGCCGTGCCTCGGCGAGCAGCGGCGTGCACAGATCCACAACATCGACCTGGCCGAAGGTATCGAGCGCGGTGCCGAAAAAGAGGAGGTTGCGGCCGGTGCCGCCGCCGAGCTCCACGACACGGGCGCCGGTGGTGGCGCCGCGGGTCTCGGTCAGCGCGCGGAGCAGATCCGCGAGCATCTCACCGCGGCCGTGCAGCAGCCGCTCCCGGAACGCGTCGTACTGGCCCGCCTGGGGGCCGTAGAAGGCGGCGAGCCGCTCCGCATGGGAGCCGGCGCGCGGCTGGCCGCGCAGCATGGACAGCAGGACGCGGGCGTCGCCGGCAATGGACATCATCAGGGGGCTCTTCTGGGTCGGTACGGGTGTCGGGGTGGCGCGGCTCAGGCCAGCACATCCGCGATATGGAAGCCGGCGTAGGTGTGCACGCGGTCCAGCGGCTGCAGCGCGGCGGCCAAGTCGCGGTGGAAGCGCAGGCGCTCCGGCAGCAGCGTGCGCTCCGGGCCGACCTCGAGGCGCTCCAGGTAGCTCGGCGAGGCGTGCGCACTGCGGAAGATGATGCGCGCATCGGCACGGGCGCGCTCCAGGATCAGCGCCCATTCCTCGGCCAGGGCGCGCGGATGATAGGAGCTCATCCAGTCCATGTGATCGAGCAGCACGTACTTGGAGTATTCCCGATCGCTCTCGGTGAGCAGCTCGGCAACGGTGGAGGTGTGCAGCGAGATGCGGTCCACGAGCCCGGCCTTCAGCGCCGTGAAGTTGTCCGGTTTCAGGTACTCCGGACAGCAGCTCTCGGTGTAGCTGCCGCGCAGGTAAACCATCCAGAAATAGTTGGTCCAGACCGGGAGCTGGCGGAAGACGTACTCGACGGACTCGCGCACGAAGCCCGCGACGCCGCGCTCGTGCTGCTGCTGCACCTCTTTGCGCTGCGGGTGCGGGACGCCGAGCATGCTCATCGTGAGCTGGCGCGACAGCGTCCAGTTGACGCCCGGGGTCCAGAACAGCGGCTGTACTTGGTCGTCGTAGATCCGGCGCTGATCGTCGAGCGAGCGGGTGTCGAACAGCTCCCGGATGCTCGCCGCCAAGCGCGGGCGGAAATTCAGGTAGGCATGGAAGGTCTTGGCGACGATGCCGGACAGCCCATGAAAATAGAAGCTGCCGCGCGGGTTGCCGAACCAGCGCGCGCGCTTGTCCCAGAAGCCCTGCGCGAAGGGGGTTAACTCCCCGCGCAGCTCGCTGCGATAGAGCTGCTCGAAGCGCGGGTGATAGCCGCGACCAAAGGCGGCAAAATAATCCTCGAACTCCAAGCGCCGGATGCCCGCGAGCTTGAGCTCCAGGAGCGCGTTCTGGCGCGGATTGGCGTCTACCGCGTGGATATGCTCCGGGCCGAGCAGGACATAGTCCAACACGTTGCAGCCCGCGCTGGTGATGACCAGCATGCGGTCGTCGGCGCCGATGTTCAGTACCTGCCGGTCCACCGCGGGGTCTTCCCAGCAGGTGTTGTAGACCAGGGCGCGGGAATAGATGGCGTCGAAGACCTTTTGGTCGAACTTGTCCGCCAGCGTGGCCTTCGTCATCGCTGCCATGCCTCGTGCGTCTCTTTGGTGGTGGGGATAAATCGCCCTAGACTACCTGAACTACATGACAGTCTGATGGCAACGTGGGTGTCCGCATTATGTCATGGCGGACGCGGACTCCGCGACGGGGCGCAGGAAAGCACCGAGCCGGCGCTGGCGCCGAGTACCGGCCTGCGGCCATGGCAGGACGTGAAACGGCGGAGAAATGGACCGAACGCGCCACGATCGAGCGCGATCGCGGTCGCTTCCAGCGAAGTTGGCTCAGTCCGTTGGCGCGCGGCCGTAGAGCTGGACCAGGTGCGTGAGGCGCGCCGGCAGCTCCGGCGTCACCTGATCCCAGGTGAATCGCCAGGCCCAGTTCCCCTCGGGGGTGCCGGGGATGTTCATGCGATGCGTCGTGTCGAGCCCGAGCACGTCCTGCATCGGCAACACGGCGAGGTTCGCCGTCGAGGCCAGCGCGGCGCGGTTCAGCGGCCAGGGCATGGGCTCCCCGGGCAGGCCCAGGTAGTCGTCCACGCCGGCTCGCTCCGCGTCGGACAGGGACTCGTACCAGCCCAGCGTCGT
The DNA here is from genome assembly GCF_001469165.1 of Thiohalocapsa sp. ML1. Taxonomy (GTDB): domain Bacteria; phylum Pseudomonadota; class Gammaproteobacteria; order Chromatiales; family Chromatiaceae; genus Thiohalocapsa. The sequence continues at coordinate 13,040 of NZ_JABX01000061.1, forward strand.
ATCGTTGTCGTGGGTACCCGTGTAGACGACGGCGTCGCGATCGTGGTGGAAGGGCAGGTACGGATTCTTCGGCCCGCCGTCGAAGGCGAACTGCAGGATGGTCATGCCCGGCATGCCGTACTTGCGCCGCAGCGCCGTCACCGCCTCCGTGATGACCCCGAGGTCCTCGGCCACCAGCGGCAGCCGGCCGAATTCCCGCTCCAGGCGCGCGAACAGCGCATCGCCGTCGGCGGGCACCCAGCGGCCGTGCATGGCCGTCGGCTCGCTGGCGGGCACCTCCCAAAAGGCCTCGAAACCGCGGAAGTGGTCGATGCGAACGACATCGAACAGCGTGAGCTGCGTGCGCATGCGGTCGACCCAGAAACGATAGTCGCTGGCCGCGAGCCGGTCCCAGCGATACAGCGGGTTGCCCCAGCGCTGGCCGGTGGCGGAGAAATAGTCCGGCGGCACGCCGGCGACGGTGCGGGTCTCGCCGGTGTCCGTCAGGTCGAAGTCCTCGGGCCGCGCCCAGACCTCGGCGCTGTCGTGGGCAACGAAGATGGGCATATCGCCGAACAGCAGCACGCCGCGCTCGGCGGCGTGGGCGTGCAGCGCATCCCACTGGCGGAAGAACACGAACTGCTCCCAAACCAGATACTCGATCTGCGCGGCAAGGCGCTTTCGGGCCTGCGCGAGCGCGCGCGATTCGCGCTCGCGCAGCGCCTTCGGCCACTGCCACCAGGGCGCATTGCGCTCCTCGTGGATGGCGCGATACAGCGCATAGTCGTCGAGCCAATAGGCGTGGCGGGCATGCAGCTCGTCCAGCGCGCGGCGCTCGTCGCCGCCGGCCCGCGCCAGAAAACCCGCGTGCGCCTGGTGCAGCGCGCGGGTCTTGGCCGCCGCGTCGTAGGGGGCCTCCGGCAGCGCCTCTAGCCAGCCGTCCTGCACCAAAGGCTCCAGGCCGATCAGGTGCGACCAGCCGGCGTGCGCCGAGCTCGTCTGGTACGGCGACAGGCTCCCCTGCGGCGGACCCACCGGCAGCATTTGCCACAGCGTAAAGCCGCAGTCGGCCGCGAAGTTGACGAAGTTGTGCGCCTCCCAGCCGAGATCCCCATTGGGGCCGGCCCCGGGCAGCGAGGTGAGGTGGAGCAGCAGACCGGCGCGGCGCCGATCGAGGTTATCTGGAGACGACAGCGGGGGGGCAGACACCGAATCGGAGGACATCGGGGACAAGACACGCCTGGCGGAGATGAAAGCGCGCGATGGTACCGTATCGCGCCGCCGCCGGTGCCGGCGCCGCCAGTGCGCTTCGGCTCGGCGGGGGGCAGACACCTGCGGGCCGTGGCGCGGATGGCAGCTCAACCGCCGGCGTTGCGCGTCGCGACCGGCCCGATGCCATGCGCCCGCCCGAGCACCGGGAAGAAGCCGTCGCGCGGGTCGCCGGCCGCGTGCTGCCAGGCCTGCTCGACGGCGGTGTCGTCCGGCGGCTGCTCTGCGTGCGCGCAGGCGTTGCGGACCTTGAGCAGCGCGTACAGGCCATCGCGCCGGCGGCGCTGTTGGGCGCCGTCCGCGCCGCGCAGCGCCTCCGGCTGCGGCCAGCGCTGGAGCAGCGCGCGCAGGTGCGCGGCCAGGCCGGGCGGCGGGGCGTCCCAGTGCGCGAGCACGCGGTGGTAGAGCTCGACCATGACGCCGAGCACCGGCGGCCGGCGCTTGCCTTGCAGATAGCCGATCAGCGCCGCCTGCTGCGGATCGAGCCGCGGCGCGTCGGCCGCGAGCTGGGACAGCACCGCGGCCGGCTGCTCCCGCAGCGGGTCGATGCAGCGCTCGCGCAGCGCCGTCTCCAGCGCCAGCCCCAGCTCCAGCCCGGCGTAGCGGGCCATGCCATCGTAGGCGCGGACGGCGTCGGCGAGGGCGGCCGGGGTGCCGATGATCTGGAGTGTCTGACCCTTGTTGCCGTGTGCGTTGCTGAGGAGCACCAGGGTTCGGGCCTCGGCATTCGGCTCGGCGCTGGCGGGCGAGAGCAGCCGGATGGCCTCGTCGTACTCGGCGATGGCGGCGGCGAGGTCGGCGCGGCGCTCACTTGCCGCCAGTGCGTTGCCCTTGTTGACATGGCTGCCGGCGAGGTCCGTGAGAAAGGCTGGGTTATCGCGATCGAGCCGCTGCAGCAGGTCGATGGCGGCGTCGTGGGCCTGGACCGCGGCGGCGATGGCGTCCGCGGTGCCGATGTCCCGGAGCGCAAAGCCCTTGGTGTTGTAGGCCCAGGCGAGGGCGTGGCGGCGCTGCGGCGCGGACAGATCCACCCGGCGCGCGAGCGCGATGCCGGCGTCGGCGGCGCGGATGGCCTCTTGCAGCGAGTGCGGGTCGCCGCGCTCGTAGGCAGTCCGGGCGTCGGCGAAGTGGGCCTCCGCCTGCTGCCACGGGTCGGTGTCATCGTCGTTGGCCATCGGGTGATCCCTGAGCGGTGGCTGGGGGCAAGGGCCTGGGCACGGCGATGGTCGCGCCGGCCGGCGCCCCTGTCCAGCGCCGGGTGGTGCGTCGATGCGGGTCCAGCCGTGCAGCGGTGAGCGTGCGTCGTACCAGGGGTCCGCGCTAACGGCCGGCAGCAGCCTTCGCAGCGGCCTCGGGGTGCCGTTCGTCCGGGGTGCGCGACGGGTCAGCCAAGTCCTGCGCGGTCTCGGGCATGGTTAGGGCCCGCGGCTGCACCGGTGTGAAGCGGGCGCAGTCCATGACGCGACAGCCGTTGTCGCGGGCTCACGCGATGCTGCGCCCGGTGAGTTGCCGCAGCACGTCCAGTCCGGCGGCCTTGTCCGTGCAGCGCAGGATCGCCGAGCGATCGGCCGTGCGGGTGTCGAGATCGATCTGCACGCCCTGCCCCGACGCGGCGCTGCGCTGTGCCTCGTCGATCACGACCTCGCCGAAGACCGAGATGACGAAGCCGCCCGGGATCGGCGGCGGCGGCGTGAAGGCGGCGGCGTCGACCAACGCGACCCAGGCCGGGATGAAGTCGGGACCGTAGAAGTCGAAGAAGCCGTTCGAGCCCCGCAGGTGCGCCTCGATGGGGCGCCCGCCGATCATCTCCAGGTTGCACAGCCCGCGGTAGCCTTGCAGGTGGCGGGCAACCCAAGCGGCGATGCGCGGCTCCAAGTCCGGGAGCGCGGCGCCGACCTCCCAGTAGATCGGGCGCTCTCGGTCCTTCGCGTCCGAGCCGCGCGTATGGGCAAACCAAACCGCCCGCCCGTCTTGCACCAGACAATCGCTGCTGGTGTGTGGACCTTCGAGCCGCTCGCTCCAGAAGCTGCCGGGCTCGCTCGGCACAGCGTCCGCCGGCACCGCTCGCGCCTGCACCGCCATACCGGCGAGGTTGACGATGGGCTTGACGAAGACCTGCGCATCGGGCGCGATCCCGCAGGCGCGCGGGTCGACTCCGCAGGGGGCCGCCCGCAGCCCCGCGTCGAGCGCAAGCGAGAGCTTGTCGTAGACCCGTCGATGCGCGGGGTTGAGGCGCCAAGCGGCAGCGTCGTTCACCCCGACATCGCGCCGGGGGCGGGGCTGAAACAGGTGCTCGCGTTCGGGGAGTACGCCGATGAAGGGCACGGCTCGGCAACCTCGGTTTGGGGGGGTTCGGGTCAGCCGCCTGCGACCGGCCGACAGGGAAGCGACATCAAGGCATCCTCATGGCTCAACGGCTCACGCCCCAGCCCGGCAGGATGCCGGCTCGGGGCGCTAAACCGCCCGCTCCACCTGACACAGCAGCGACTTGAACGGCGGAAATCCGCTGATCGGGTCCAGGTGGCGGTCGTCGGTCAGCTCGTTGATGTTGGCGTCGTTCCGGCCATGGGTGCAATGCACGACGCCCGGCTTGATCCGATCGGTCAGCTTGGCGACGAAGCGCACCGCTCCGCGCGGTGAGCTGATCATGACGGGATCACCGTCCGCAATGCCGCGCGGCGCGGCATCGTCGGGGTGGATCTCGGCCAACGGGTGCGGGAATGCGCGGCGCATCCGCTCGATGTGGTTGTGCTGCGAATGGGTGTCGAACTTGCTGCGCGCACCGCTGGTCAGGACCAGCGGGTAATCGACCGCGAGCGCGGGTGTGGAGATCGGGCTCTCGGCCGGCTCGCGATAGATCGGCAGTCCATCGTGACCGGCCTCGCGCAGCTCCACGGAGTCGAGCTCGACCTTGCCGGTGCGGGTGGGGAAACCGCGCAGCCGATAGAGTCGATCGGCGTCCATGTAGCCGCTCTCGACCAGATCCTCGATCGCCTGCGCATAAACCACCACGCCGTCCGGATTGGCGTAGACCTCGCGGCGGATCTCCTCCGGGATGCCCTCGGCTGCCTCGGCCCAGGAGGCCGCGAGGTCGCCGTGCCAGAATTGGTCGGCCATGCCGAGTCGTACACCGAGCTGTAGGAAGATCTCGCCGTCCGGCCGCGCCTCGCCCTTGGGTGCGACGATCGGCCGGCGGTAGCGCAGCTCGCCCTGATAGGCGCAGCCGGGATAGGCGATGAGCGCGGGGCGCTCCAGGCTGGTCGCCGCCGGGAGCACGAAGTCGGCCATGCGCGTGGCCGGGTTATGGAAGAAGTCGGTCGCGACGAAGAAATCGAGCGCGCCGAGCGCTTGTTCCATCCGCTTGGAGTTGGGCCACATGGCGGTGTTGATGCCCATCGCCAGCAGGGCGCGGATGCGCTGCGGGCGCCCGTCCAGGATGCAGTCGGGCAACAGCATGCTCTGCGCGGCCGGCCAGTAGCGGGTCCAGACCGGATAGACCTCGTCGCCGACGCGCGGCGGCAGATGATTGCGGCAATAGTCGAACAACTCGATCGGCTTGGGCGCGGCCTTGTCGTTGTAGAAGCGGTTGCCGCCTTCTCGGTCCAGGTTGCCGGTCACCGCCGACAGCAGGATCACCGCCCGATGGTTCTGGAAGCCGTTGCTGTGCTGCACCGTCGCGGTGGGCGAGAGCGTGATCTGGGCCGGCGGGGTGGTCGCGAACAGCTCGGCAGCGGTACGCAGATCCTGCTCCGGAACGCCGCAGATCTCGGCGACACGCGCGGGCGTGAAGTCGCGGACATGGTCGCGGAAGCCCTCGACGCCGTTGGCCCATTCGTCTAGGAAGGCCTGATCCTGCCAGCCGTTCTCGAAGATCAGATGATGAAAGCCCAGAGCCAAGGCGCCGTCGGTGCCGGGGCGGATCGCCAGATGAACATCTGCCTCCTCGGCGAGCGGCGTGCGGCGCGGATCGACGACGATGAGGGTCTTGCCCGGCCGGCGCAGCACCAGCGGATGCGTATCGAAGGGCGGGATCGAGCCGCGCGGGTTGGTGGACCAGATAAGATGACAGCGCGTCTTCGGCGAGACGACCGTGGATGTCGTCTTGATCTTGTAGCCGAAGGTCACCTTCTCGGCCACCATGGTCGCGGAGAAGCAGCAGCCGCTCTCGGTCAGGTAATTCGGCGAGCCGAAGGCGTGCGCCAGACGCTGCAACTGGGGCCGCGCCTCTTTGGTGTAGCCGGCGAAGAAGCCGACGGCGGGTGCGCCATGCTCGGCCTTCGCGGCGCGCAGGCGATCGGCGATGGTGTCGAGCGCCGCGTCCCAGGAGACGCGCTCGAACACGCCGCTCCCGCGCGGCCCGACGCGCTTGAGCGGATAGAGGATGCGCTCGGGATGGTTGCGTCGGTCCAACTGCACATAACAGCGCGGACAATCGGGGCCTTGGACGCGGATCGGCTCGCCGTCGTCGTCGAGCTCGACCTGAATCCCGCAGTTGGCATCGCACTCGTAACAGGTACTGGTTGCCCACGTCATACGACGATCATCCCAAAACATCTATCCGCGACGGCCTGGAATTAAAGCCAGCGGATACGAATTCAAGCCGCTCATGCATGACCCGAGGGGAGCGACCGATGCTGCGATTCGAAGGAGTTTTCAAGGATTACGGCGGGACACCGGCGCTGGCCGGCGTTGACCTCGACGTGGCCGAGGCGCAAACCACCGTCCTGATCGGCCCGAGCGGCTGCGGCAAATCGACGCTGCTGCGGCTCGCCGCCGGCCTGATCCGGCCCGATCGCGGCCAGGTGTGGTTCGAGGGCGCTCGGCTGGATGCGGCCAATCTCCGCCCGGCCCGACTGCGCATGGGCTACATGATCCAGGACGGCGGTCTGTTCCCGCATCTGACTATCCGCAGCAACGTCAGCCTGATGGCGCGCCGGCTGGACTGGACGCGCGCGCGGTGCGAGCAGCGTCTCGCCGAGCTTGCGGATCTGGTACAGCTCCCGGCTGCGATGCTGGGGCGTTACCCGATCGAGCTTTCCGGCGGCCAGCGTCAGCGCGTCGCACTGATGCGCGCGCTCATGCTTGACCCGGATCTGCTGCTGCTCGACGAGCCGCTCGGGGCGCTGGACCCCATGATCCGCTTCGAGCTGCAACGCGAGCTGAAGGCGATCTTCGCCCGACTCGGCAAGACGGTGCTGATGGTGACGCATGACCTGGCCGAGGCGGTCTTTTTCGGGCATCGCATCGTCTTGCTGCGGGCCGGGCGTAGCGTCCAACAGGCCGAGCCGCGGGTGCTCCTCGACAGTCCTGCCGAGCCCTTCGTCGCGCAGTTCGTGGCGGCGCAACGCGAGCCGCAGCGGGTGTTGCTGGGGGCCGGGGGATGAGGCGCGACCGCTTGCGAAGGGCCTCCAGCCGCCGGCTTCCGGCCACCGGCCTTGCACTCGCGACGCTCGTCGCGTCATTGCTCGCGATTGGACTGGCCGCTTGGTCCCCCGAGCCGTCCGCCGAAGAATCCACACCCCGACCCGTCACCGTCGGGTCGAAGAAGTTCACCGAGTCGGTCATCCTCGGCGAGACCCTGCGCCTGCTCGCACTCGACGCCGGCCACCCGGCGCGTCATCGCGCCGAGCTGGGCGGGACGCGCATCCTCTGGGGCGCGCTGCTGAGCGGCGAGATCGACATCTATCCGGAATACAGCGGCACGCTGGTCCGTGAGATCCTGGCCGGCGAGGACGTGTCCTCCCCCGAATTGCTCGCAGCAGCGCTCGCGGCTCGCGGGGTCCGCGCATCGGCGTCGCTGGGCTTCGAGAACACCTACGCGATCGCGGTGCCCGAGCCATTGGCCGAGCAGCTCGGCCTGCAACGCATCTCCGACCTGCGCGCGCATCCGGACCTGCGACTCGGCTTCAGCAGCGAGTTCCTGGAGCGCGCCGACGGCTGGCCGGGCTTGAGGCAGCGCTACCGACTCCCCCAGACCCGCGTGCAGGGCCTGGATCACGACCTGGTCTATCGCGGCATCGCCGCCGGGCATCTCGACGTGACGGTGGTCTACACCACGGATGCCGAGATCGCGCGCTACGGGTTGCGCATGCTCGAAGACGATCTGGGCTATTTCGAGGACTACCAAGCGATCCTGCTCTACCGCGCGGAGCTGGCCGCGGCGGCGCCGGCCGCCGTCGCCGCCTTTCGCCGTCTCGAAGGCGCGATCGACGCGCCCACCATGGCGGGCATGAACGGGGCGGTGAAGCTCGAGGGCGACTCCGAGCAGGCGGTCGCCGCCCGCTTCTTATCGGAGGGCCTCGGGCTCGCGGTCAGGGTCTCGGGCCAAGGCTTCTGGAGCCAACTGGGCCAGCGCACGCTGGAGCATCTGGGTCTAGTCGGGGTCTCGCTCGGTGCGGCCATCCTCTTCGCCGTGCCGCTCGGGGTGCTGGCTGCACAAAACGCGCGGCTCGGCCAACTGATCCTCGGCATCACCGGGATGATCCAGACCATCCCCTCGCTCGCACTCTTCGTCTTTCTCATTCCCTGGCTCGGGATCGGTTGGCTGCCGACGGTGGTCGCGCTCTTTCTGTACAGCCTGCTGCCGATCGTGCGCAACACCCATGCCGGGTTGATGGACATCCCGGTGCCGATCCGCGAATCGGCCGACGTCCTCGGGTTGACCCGCGGGGCACGCCTGCGCCTGATCGAGCTGCCGCTGGCCGCCAACACCATTCTGGCCGGGATCAAGACCTCGGCCGTGCTCAATGTCGGCACCGCCACCGTCGCGGCGCTTATCGGCGCCGGCGGTTACGGCCAGCCGATCCTCACCGGCATCCGCCTGGACGACACCGCACTCATCATGCAGGGCGCCGTCCCGGCCGCGCTGCTCGCACTCGGGCTCCAAGGCTTGTTCGAGTTTGCCGAGCGTTGGGTGGTGCCGCGCGGGCTGCGTCTGCAACCGACGGGCGGGGCCAGGGCAGACGCAGGTCACGATCTCGCAAGCCCCCGGGCTTGAGCGTGCCGCGTGTCCTTGCCGCGGCGCGAACAGGCTCGCGCCGGGGCCGAGCTGCCGCCAAGTTACGTGGCCGGTCGACTGCATGGCGTCGAGCGCCCGCGCGCGCTGCCGCACGCGCTCGCCGTGCCACTCGGCTAACGCACGCGGTTGATCGCCTGCCCGAGCATGTCTGCCGTCACCAGCGTGATGCCGCCTTCGCTCACGTGGAAACCGGCGGCCTCGTCCGCGGCGCGGTCGAAGCCGATCCGGGTGCCCGGCGCGACCCGGCACCAGCGGTCGATCACCGCTCGGCGGACGTGACAATTGCGGCCGATCTCGACGTTCGGCAGCACCACGGAGTCCTGTACCGTGGAGTAGGAGTTCACCCGCACGCTGGAGAACAGCAGCGAATGCCGCACCGTGGCGCCGGAGATGATGCAGCCGCCGGAGACCATGGAGTCCACGGCCATGCCGCGGCGCTCGTCGTTATCGAAAACGAACTTCGCCGGCGGCAGTTGCTCCTGGTAGGTCCAGATAGGCCAATGGTCGTCGTACAGGCTGAGCGGCGGCGTCACGCCGATCAGCTCCAGATTGGACTCCCAAAAGGCGTCTACGGTACCCACGTCGCGCCAGTAGGCCTGATCGCCGCTCTTCGGGTCGCGGAACGGATAGGCCATAACCCGGTAGCGGTTGATCACGTGCGGGATCAGGTCCTTGCCGAAGTCGCGGCTGGAGCCCGGCTGATCGGCGTCGCGAATCAATTGCTCGTAGAGAAAATCCCGATTGAACACGTAGATGCCCATGGACGCCAGCGTGTGGTCGGGGCGCTCCGGCAGCGGCGGCGGGTCCGGCGGCTTTTCCAGGAAGCCGCGCACGCGACCCTCGGCGTCCACGTCCATAACGCCGAAGCCCCTGGCCAACGCCAGCGGCACCTCGATGCAGCCGACCGTGAGGTCCGCACCGCTCTCGACGTGGTAGGCGATCATCGTGCCGTAGTCCATTTTGTAGACGTGGTCGCCGGCGAGGATCAGGACGTATTCAGGGTCGTGGTTGCGGATGATGTCCAGGTTCTGGAACACCGCATCGGCGGTGCCGGCATACCAAGCGGTCTCGGCAATGCGCTGCTGCGCCGGCCACAACTCCACGAACTCGCCGAATTCGCCGCGTAGGAAGCCCCAGCCCTTCTGGATGTGGCGGATCAGCGAATGCGCTTTGTACTGCGTCAGCACGCCGATGCGGCGGATGCCGGAGTTGATGCAGTTGGACAGCGGAAAGTCCACGATGCGGAACTTGCCGCCAAAGGGCACCGCCGGCTTCGCGCGCCAGCGGGTCAGGTCCTTGAGCCGCGAGCCGCGCCCGCCGGCCAGGATCAGCGCCAGCGTGTTGCGGGTCAGGCGGCTGACGAAACGCGGACTCACGTCCGGCATTGGGATCACCTCGTAGGCTCAAATGGGGGGCGACTGCCCGGCCTGCCCGGCCGCGCCGCCCGTCCAGACCTGCCGGGGCCCGGCGTCGGGCAGCGGCGGGCCTGCCGCGCCGCCGCGGCGCTGCGGCAGCCCGCTCGGGCGGCATGGTAACATCGCCGCTCGCCGAGACCCCCGGCACGAAACCGGCACCGACCGCCGCGCCGGTTCCCGCACTCAGGCCCCAGCGCGCCACCGAACCGGCGCCGGCCGCTGAGTCAGGGGGCAGAATTACACTCCCTTCGGCCCTTCCCGAGCCTGCGGAACCTGAAGCCTACGGAACGCCTCATGCCCATCGGTCCTTCCTCGCCATCATCACTGCCCGAGCCCCTGCTTCGCGTCATCGAGGCCCGTCACCACGACCCCTTCGAGGTGCTCGGCCGCCACGCGGTCGATGCGGACACCGTCGTTGTCCGCGCCTACCTCCCGCAGGCCGAGCGCGCCCGCATCAACGAGGCCGGCATCGATCTGACGCGCGTCCCCGGCACGGATCTGTTCACCTGGGAAGGCCCGGCGGACCAGCTCCAGGGCCGGCAGCACTACCAAGTCACCTGGTACGACCGCCAGGGCCGCGTCGAGACGCGGCACGATCCCTACACCTTCGGACCGCTGCTCGGCGACTTCGACCTGCACCTGTTTGGCGAGGGCCGCCACTGGCACGCCTATCGGTTCCTCGGCGCGCACCATCGCACCATCGACGGCGTCGAGGGCTTCCAGTTCGCGGTGTGGGCGCCCGGGGCGAAACGGGTCAGCGTGATCGGGGAATTCAACAATTGGGACGGGCGTGCGCACCCGATGCGCGTGCGCGGCGGCTCCGGCGTCTGGGAGCTGTTCATCCCGGACCTGGCACCCGGCGGGCTGTACAAGTTCGAGCTGCGCGACGGCGGCGGCAATGTTCACGTCAAGATCGACCCCTACGCCAACGCCTACCAGGAGCGCCCCGAGAACGCCTGCATCCTGACTGCCCCCAGCACCTACCGCTGGGGCGACGAGCAGTGGCTCGCGCGCCGCGCCGGCTACAACTGGCAGCACAGCCCGCTGTCGGTCTACGAGGTGCATCTGGGCTCCTGGCAGCGCGACGAGGACGGCAATTTTCTCAACTATCGCGAGCTCGCCACCCGGCTCGCGGACTACTGCGTCGAGATGGGCTTTACCCACATCGAGCTGCTGCCCATCACCGAGCACCCGCTGGACGCCTCCTGGGGCTATCAGGCCACGGGCTACTTCGCGCCCACCGCCCGCTTCGGCGCGCCGGACGACTTCCGCAGCTTCGTGGACACGCTGCACAAGCGCAACATCGGCGTGCTGCTGGACTGGGTGCCGGCGCACTTCCCGCGCGACACCACGGCGCTCGCCCGCTTCGACGGCTCGGCGCTGTACGAGCACGCGGACCCGCGCCAGGGCGAGCACAAGGACTGGGGCACGCTGATCTTCAACTTCGGCCGCCACGAGGTGAAGAACTTCCTGCTCTCCAGCGCGCTGTACTGGCTCGCGGAGTATCACATCGACGGCCTGCGCGTGGATGCCGTGGCCTCCATGCTCTACCTGGACTACTCGCGCGAGGACGGCGAGTGGATACCGAACAAGTACGGCGGCAACGAGAACCTGGATGCCGTGGACTTCCTGCGCCAGCTCAACACCGTCTCGCACGAGCAGCACCCGGGCTCCCTGATGGTGGCCGAGGAGTCCACCGCCTGGCCGCAGGTGTCGCGCCCGACCTATCTCGGGGGCTTGGGCTTCAGCATGAAATGGAACATGGGCTGGATGCACGACACGCTGGCCTACATGGAGAAGGACCCGATCTACCGGCATTACCACCATGATCTCCTGACCTTCGGGCTGCTCTACGCCTTCACCGAGAACTTCGTGCTGCCCTTCAGCCACGACGAGGTGGTGCACGGCAAGCGCTCCATGCTGGACAAGATGCCGGGCGATGCGTGGCAGAAGTTCGCGTCCCTGCGGCTCCTCTACACCTTCATGTTCACCTACCCCGGCAAGAAGCTCCTGTTCCAGGGCTGCGAGTTTGCGCAGGGGCAGGAATGGGACTTCGACGCCGCGGTGGATTGGTACCTGCTCGATCGCCCGCAGCATCAGGGCATCAAGCAGATCGTCGCCGACCTGAACCGCCTGTACCGCAACCTGCCGGCGCTGCACGAGGTGGACTTCGACAGCGCCGGCTTCGAGTGGATCGACTGCCACGACTCCAGCCAGTCCGTGCTGAGCTATCTGCGCAAGTCCAAGAACGGCAAGCAGATCGTCGCCTGCGCCTTCAACTTCACGCCGGTGCCGCGCGAGAACTACCGCATCGGCGTGCCCTTCCCGGGCTACTACCGCGAGGCGATGAACTCCGACGCCGAGCTCTACGGCGGCAGCAACGTCGGCAACCGCGGCGGCGTGGTGGCGGAGCCCATCAGTTGGATGGGCCGGCCCAACTCCATCCCCATGGCGCTGCCGCCGCTCGCGGGTGTCGTCATGGTCTACGAGCCCGACGAGAGCGTCGACACGGATACCGACACCGCGGGCGCGGTCAAGCCCAAGCTCCTGGTTGCGAGCCCGACGCCGACGGCAGCGGCGAGTGCCGAGGACAGCGGGTCTGCGGCGGGCGTGGCCGACGACGGCGCGGGCGCGACGCCCGCGGCGGCCGCAGACTGACCCGCTCCGCCGCGGGGGCTGGCTCGGCACATGCTCACGCGACGGAACCCGCACACGGCGAGGCGGCGTCGGCGCGCGGACCAGCCTGCGGCGCCCGCGTTGCTCGGGCTCGCACTGCTCTGGTGCCTGCTGTCGCCGGCCGCGGGCCAGCCGGCCGCCGGGGCCGCAGCCGCGGACGCAGCCCCCGACCCCGAGCCGCCAAGCGCTGAGGCCGTCTCAGATGCCGCGCCGGACACCCTGACCAGCCTGCCGGCTCCGGTGGCCGCCCTGCTGCCGGAGCTGACCCTCGATGCGAGCCAGATCGGCGCCTATGTGCGAGCGGTCGACAGCGATGCGCCACGGCTCGCCGTCAACGCCGAGGTCCCGCGCATCCCTGCCTCCACCATCAAGCTCGTCACCAGCATCGCGGCGCTGGACCTGCTCGGCCCCGGCTACCAGTGGCGTACGGAGGCCCTCATCGACGGCGAGGTGATTGCCGGCACGCTGGAGGGCGATCTCGCCATCAAGGGCTACGGCGACCCCTTCCTCAGCACCGAGGCCTATGCCGGCCTGATCCGTAGCCTGCGCCAGAAGGGCATTCGGCACATCGCCGGCGACCTCATCTTCGACAACAGCCACCTGGTCGCACCCACCGCGAGCCGCGGCGACTTCGACGGCGCCGCGCAGCGCAGCTACAACGCCCTGCCCGCGGCGCTCAGCCTCAACCGGCAGGTGACCTACGTGCACCTGTACAACGACCGCGAGCGCGGCGGTGTCGGCGTCTACACCGAGCCGCCGCTCAGCCACCTCGACATCGTCAACAACGCGACGATTGTGAAGGCGCCCTGCCAGGGGCGCTACCACCGCCTCAGCGTCGGTTTCAGCGAGCCCGCGGCGGCGCCGCCCTCCCCCGCGCCTGCCGAGATGGCCGCGGCCCCGGGCGCCGGCGATGTCGGTCCCGCCGAGCCGGCACCCGCCCTCGGAACCCCCGACAACGCCACACCCGAGGCCGACGCCACGGCAGCGACCGTCCCCGGCACGCCGAAGCTCACCATCACCGGCACCTTTGCGAGCGAGTGCCCGGACGAGCGCATCCCGCGGCTGATCCTGAGCCCGGAGCGCCATGCCGCGGCCGCCTTCGACGCCCTCTGGCGCGAGGCGGGCGGCACCATCGACGGGCGCGTGCTGGCGGCGACGACGCCGAGCGGCGCCGAGGTCTTCCACGTCGTCTACTCGCAGCCGCTGCACGAGGTGCTGCGGCCCGTGAACAAGTGGTCCGACAATCTCGTGGCACGCATGGTCTTCCTCGCCCTCGGCAGCGAGCACGCGGGGCCGCCGGGTGACAACGACAAGTCCCGCGCGGCGCTGGACCTCTGGCTCGACGAGCGCGGCTTCGGCTTCCCGGAGCTCCTCATCGACAACGGCTCCGGGCTGTCGCGGGACACCCGCATCGCCGCCGCCAGCATGGGCGAGCTGCTCGCCTGGAGCTGGCACCAGCCCTGGATGCCGGAGCTGATCGCCTCCATGGCCATCCTCGGCGTCGACGGCACGCTCGCAAAGCGCATGCGCAAAGAGCCCATCGAGGGCCGCGCGCATCTCAAGACCGGCACCGTGCGCGACGCGAGCTGCATCGCCGGCTATGTGCTCGACAAGCACGGCCGCCGCTGGGTCGTCGTCGCCCTCGTCAACGCCCGGCCCGGCCAGACCCTGCAGGCCTGGCACGGCCACGCCGTGCATCACGTGCTGCTGCGCTGGGTGTTCGAGGGGGCGGCGGCGCCCTAAGGGCAGAGGGCAGAGGGGCGCCTCCTTGGCCCTTGGCCCTTCCACTTCGGCGCCGAATGTTTGCAGATGAGTCAAGTTTCGAACGGGGCGACCTCGGAGACCGTGGTTTCGTCGTCGTCGTAATCGTGGTCGTAATCGAACGTTCGCAATGTTGACGGGCGTTGACTGGAGTGTTGACCTCCAGGTCAACACAACCACAGAGCGGGATGCACTGCTGTCGCGACGGGAGCCGACCTGGAGGTCGGCTCTCCGGCCGGGCCCGGCCCGGCTCCGGCTCCGG